>NZ_BBAS01000003.1 GCF_001311375.1 Limosilactobacillus equigenerosi DSM 18793 = JCM 14505 | reverse complement strand
TGAAAATCGAACAGCATAGTACGCAAATGGGCTCGCAACATCTTAAATCCAAATGTTGCGAGTCCTATTCACGATTTCTCTATTAAAAATAAACAATTAATGTTAATAAATGACTATCCATAAATATCAATCAAATGCTCATACACCATTGTTTCAATTTCTGATTCGTCAAACATATCCAACATTTCGGACGAACTGCGTAAAGATAAATATTGCATCCCTTCTTCGTAATAATTACGATTACGATTTGGATGATCATAATTATCAAAAAAAACTTCTTCATCGCCTTTAAATATCCATGAGATAAAGTAAGATTATTCGCAAATTGCCGACTGCCCCCAAATAAAAGAATCATGTTACTTGAAAAGTCACTCTTCGTAATTAGAGGTAATAAATCATAGTTACCATCTATGCAGGCAAAATAACCAGCCCACCAGAGTCGGGATAAATAGTTAATAGTCTTCCCGCGCCCCTTTCGCTCATTATTTCCAGTGAATAATACTGCTGAATTATTAAATTTACCAGTTTCTAAATCATTTGCCCTCGTTTTAGGAACTCGATAACGCAGAAAATCATAGTAATTAACATGAAACAAGTAAATCCATAATCGTTCATCAGCAGCTTCGTGTGGAGTTAGGTGCTTAAGTGCCTCATATAAACGTTGAGCGTTAATCGTATCGGATTCTCCAACGTCTTCACTGAAATCTAACTTCGGTAACTCAGCTTCTATTGACGAAACGAATGAATTTTCATTAAATAAATTGATTAACTCTTCTTTTTTTCTCAAGTTGATAATACTGACGGTACTGATCAAAATTAGTTGACAACTCATCCGCAAAATCAGTAGTAATATATTTTAATTTCATAACTATTCCTCATTTTCATTAAAGGTATCAAATAATTGATTTAAAGGATTTTTTTAAAATTGCATTTACTACATTTACAATCAAAGACGCATCTTCCTTTAAATCCTCAAGCGTATATCCTAGTTTATCCATATTTTTGGTAACTAGTGGAATCCAACCATCTTCAGCTTCAGAATAATCTTTGTCACTCATAACAATTTGCGTTATCGCTGCCATAACTGCAGTATAAAAAATCGAATTTAAAATTTCTGACCGTTTAGTCTTCCGATATTTTTTTGTAGCCTTCATAGTTTTCTGAATTCAAGCTAATCGAAATGACTTCTTGATCAACATCTACGGTAAAGCTGTCAACATTAGGGTTTTCCTTAACAATAATCCCAGATTTTCTAACTTCATTCTCGAATTCAAATTCAATTGTTTGCGTTGGACACTTGGCAATATAGTAGCCTTTTTTTAAAGGATACCTTGCGACCATGATAAACACTATTAAGTTGGTTTGTTGGATAATTTGTAACATCCCGATTAGCTAAAATTAAGACATTTAAGTGTAATTTGGGTCCTAGCTGATCAGCGTCTAATTCAATTTTAAACTCTGGAGTTGATTGTTTATATAATTGCCTACTCTTAGTTTGGACGCTTTCAATCCCAACAACGTACATAAAGTCACCACGATTAATGTACTTTTCGATTATCTTTTCTTGTAAATTACAGACAATGTGCAAATAACTATCATCTACAACTTCCACATCATATGTAAAATTTCCCAACGGATAGTCACTTGTCGCCATCGATAAAACTGGATATGGGAAACGCCGTTCTTTTAATTTCATAATTAACCCTTTCTCAATTCACGTAAAATTGCATTTAATCCAACCGGTTGGCTATCTACTAATTCAAGGTGAATACTAATATTTTTACCCTTTTTGATATTATCAAGTGTATAAAATACGTTATCTTCTAAAACTTTCATCTCTTTGCCGTTATACAACGCTTTTTTGATAGGATTAACCTTAATTTCCCCTTCTCCAACTGGATTAAATTCAATTCCGAATTTAGCCATATTCTTTGGAGCTTCAAAAATATAATCCATTGAGCCATCGTCATTTGATAAAGCCCACTCATTTGTCACGTCAACAGGTTTCATGCTATATGTTGTATCATTTTTAGTTGTTCGAGGTTTTTGGGGCTTATCTTTAGATGTTGAAGGTTTATTTTGAGGCTTACGAGTTCTCGTTGGTGTAATTTCACCATTATCATCTACAGTAACTTCAATCTTTCTCGAACCAGCAGGAACCTTTTGTTTTTGCTTTACAATTTTAATTTTTGAAATTTTATGATTAGAAGACTCAACTACGCCCTGTTTATTTTCTTCATGATTCGTTTCTTCTAAGTAAAATAAATTTGCAATCTCGTCAGCTTCAATTTCATCATTACCGTCAACATCAAATGCCTGATTTAAAATATCCTTAATAAACTTCCGTAAACTTTCTAGCAAACTTGAGGCGTAGCGATTATCTTGCCGAAATTTTGTATTAAGTTCGTGATAGTTAATCATATTACCACGATTATCAAACAAAGAATCTTGCCACTTAGTATGCGTGGCATCTTCCATATTTCGTAATACCTTATTCAACATCCCTGTTGCGCGGAAAACCCCTGCATAATTACCAGCCGCATTAAAGTTTTTATCGTAAATTTTCATCCCGGATTCACGAGTGAATAACACTTTACTACCAAATAATGTTTCTGTTTCTAAGTAAAAAGTTCCGTCTGCAGGATTAATCCCATAATTAGTTAAAAAAAAGCCTCTGGTAATTGATATTTTTTTACCGAATTCTAGTGCCCGATAGTATGATTGAATGTATTTTTTACTATCATTAGTATCCTCAGGCAAATCAAGAATCGTTTGGTATAAATTATTTTTATCAATAGTCGTTCCTAAAAACTTAACGACTAATCGTCCCTCATAAATTGAAGTTAAAAAAATTTTCCAATAAATAAACTAACCCAAATTCGCACAATTCTTGGCCATAATCTTCATTTACTCCAACGATTCGTAAATCAGTCCCATTTTCATTCCGAGTAAATTTATCATCAATAACCTCACCAGCAATTGCTTCATTATCATCGCCAACTAAGTAATTAATTCGATTTGAAATTTTATCACCCTTGGCAAAGGTTGCTAAATCAATTTGACCGGAACTATACTTACCGTCTTCTTTGGTTTGAGAAGTAAACAAGACCATTCGTAAATCTGAAATCCCCTTAACACTATTTTTACCAATCCCCCGACTACCAGAAGCACTTGAACTAGCCTTATCAGAGACATAATTAGCCCTCGTTAAAGCCGTAAACGGCGTTCTAGCTTGATGTCCTTGTTTCGCCCCTTTAGCACCTGTAGTATTAAAATCACTAAACCGAACAATCTTAACCGTGTCTTTATCTAAGGTTTGCTTTGCTAAATCAACTCGCTTTGATACTTCTTGATCATTTTTCCAAAATTCAGTATTGGCAATGTTGTCTACAATTTCTTTTACTTGCGAAATTCGTGGTAACTTGTCAATTGATTCCTCATACATATCAACTTCAACTATTACCGGAGTCTTTGAATCATTCGGAACATCAATTGAATTTTGAATAACTTCTCGAACCGTAGCATTTACTTCTTTACCCGCAAATAATTCAACGTCACCATTTGCAGAGCCTTCATGTGCATTTTCCGAACTAAGATTGGTTGTCCAATTCATAACCTATCTCCTTTTTTTATTTTCAATATTTATTATATATGTATATTAGCAACACTAACCGACAAATTATGTCGCTATTTAATTAATCTATATTTTTAAATAAATAAGAGGTAACCTGAATACCCGTTGGTTTCTAGGTTACCTCTTTAACTTTTTTTAACAAACAAAATCCAGAAATTGTAATAAATTAGCAATTTTCAGATATTAGCAATTCGTTAATTACTTTGTTTACTCCACCAATTCCTTATACACATCCGTCCACTTGCATTCAGCATATGATACCGAAGTATCTTCTTCTGGTTCGTCATCCAATGCAAATAAATCCAACTGTTCATTAATATTTCGAACTGTACCAGTTGGACCTTCACCATTAACAATCGATTCAAAAGTATACTCGATTCGTTTAACCCGAGTCTTTCCAACTGGCTGCCATTCGCTAAAGATGATTGGGTCTCCTGTTGCCGTAACGTACTTAAGTGTATCTCCTTGCGCCATATTAGCGCGGATAATTACCTTAGCACTTTCAATTACCTTTTGTTCCGGAATGGCGTCAAACTCATCTGAAATTAACCGTCCATAAACAGAAGAAAACGTCAAAATCATATTCATAACAAGCACTTCAACGTTGTCTTCCATAAATTCGATTCCATATAAGGTAGATAAAACACGCAAAGCATTGATGTTAAATTCTTTTCCATTTGAGCTAACCGTAGCTGCGTATTGAAGTTTGCGATCAAGTAACTCAGTTAAAAATGCTCCTTCACCGGCAGATGGTTCCAAAAAAGTTGCAGTTAAGGATTTAACCTTAGCATCAATTTCCGGTTGGTTAAGCATTTTTTTTCTACAATCCATTTAGGAGTAAATACTTCACCATGATCCTTAACTCGATCAGCAGATTTAATTAATTGTTCTGTCATTTAGTTTAACCATCCAATATTAATATGGTAATTTTGTTAATTCTACTTTAGTGTCAACAAAATCATTTGCGCTTAAAAGATTATTAATAACTGGCAATTTCCCATACCAGCTTCGATTTGCAATAACTTTTTTTTAATTAACTGATAATTTAATGGCATGACAATCCGTGGCTTCTCGTTTAAAATTTTTTTTCTTCATGAGATTCACCATGGGTAACTTTTCTTAACACTAGAATGCGGATTTCGTTTTCTTCATGAATTATATGTCTTTTAAAACACAAGGATAATACATAAAACGAATACATACTTGAATATAAATAATAATTTATTATGTAATCTTCAATTTCTGTATTTCTAATACAAAATAATATCATCTTAACTATTGGATATAACCACCGTTTTTGAAATTCCTCATCATAATTGACAATCATTGGGAAAACATATGCATCACCAGACTTTAATTCAAAATTTTTTTGGTGTAAACTTTTCAGCTAATACTCCTTGTACCTCACTTAATTTAAATTCTAATGCAACATCCCCATACTTTTGCATTGCCATAGAAGAATTATTTTTTGTAAAACTAATTAAATATGTATCATACTGAACAAATTTTGCTAAAAATATTTCATTAAAACTTTTAATTTCATCCTGGGTTGCTCCCAATTCTTTAAGAATTATTCTTCCTAAATCAAAGGTATGTTTTATTTCTTCGGAATCGTTCATTTCTTTAATTGATCCCAGTAAAAATTCGTTTGTTTCAATAATTTTCTTTAATGATTCATAGGTGGTGTAATGATATAAAATGGGGGTATTTTCGGGCGTGGCTAAGAATTTATTAGATATATTAATAAAATTAGCTCTTGATTGATATTCTGAATGATTATTAGTAATTTGGCTAATTATCCATTTGCTATTTGAAGACTTATATTTTTTTATATAATTCATTAATATTATTCATTTTTACTCCATAGCCTGAACTTTTGTTTCAATGAAATTAATTTCATCTTCAGATAATCCGTACTTTTTATAAAGTTGTTGATCAATTTCAGCAACTGACTTTGACCAATCAATATCTGAGCTTTCGGTAAAATCTTGAACCGGAACTTCCGACCAAGTATCCCCTGTCATATTTTGAGTAACCTTTTTAATACCCAACATAGCACGACAAAACTTAGTTTTAATATATTTTAATGTACTATTTGCACTGTACATATCATCAAAAGGTCCAATAGATAAAAATGTATCTGTATTACCAATGAGGGGGGTACCAATGAGGGGGTACTTAAAACTTCTCCAATAGCACCGGAACCATTTGCCTTTGGAACTAGAACTTTATATTTATGGATATATTTATTCTCTTTAAAATATTCTGATTTTATGTATCTATAAGTCCGTTTATTAGAATCGATTAACCCTAATACCTTTAAGTCACCATTATCAATATTTCCTTTTTCTCTAAAGATTTCAGGATATTGTTCAAATGACGTTGGAGAAACCATACCATTATTTTTCTTTATGATAGATGGATAGTCCTTATATAATTGATCTGCAAATTTGTATAATCCACGTGAAGAAACTAAATTGGTAAAACTTAAGTTGCTACTTTCAATATTGTGGACTTTTTTTTCATTACTGACTTAAGTTCATCATATGGAGTATATACACCTATAGAACCAAAGTTTTGATGCAAATCCCTAAGAGTAATTGCAACTCCCCCTTTAATATCTGTTCTAGGAAAAATTTGTTCACCAATCGGATTATACATAACGACAGTTAAATGAGGATCATCTAACATTTTTTTTGTTCCAATTTGATTTAGTTTGCCCAGAATTAAACAAGAATCTAGCTGGAGTAATTAAAGTAACTAAATCCGAGATGTCATATGAAAGATCCATAAACTTATCATATAACGGTTCCTTACGATTAGTATCCCCTTTCGATGTATCTTGATATGGCGGATTACCGATAACCACGTCAAACTTCATATTTACAAATACCCCTTTAATTTTATCAGCTTCTTCTTTTACGCCTTCCTTTGTATCTTCAACAATATTTTCAATATATTTAATATTTAAATCTTGTTCCCAATCGTCACGATAACCAGCTAGCGTTCGTTTCGTAATTTTAGCAGCCATTGGTGTTTTAGCAATCACGAAGATATTTTCGCGTAAAATTCGTTGCATTAACATTAATTCATCTTCAAACGTGAATTTACCAGCCGTTTCGTCATTCAACTTTTGGTATTCCAAATAGTACATCGACATCGCCGCATACAGTGGATATAATCCCGTTTTAGAATTAATTTCTAAGATATGCTTATCGCGTTGGAAAATATGATCCGTATAATCAGTCTTAATCCAGTGTTGAGCAGCTAAGCCATCCGCCGTCGAATTTTCATACTTATCATCATAAAATGACAAACCACCAATGGTTTTACCTAAGTGCATATTAACTACACGCCATGGCGTCAACACGGTTTCTTTATCTGGATTCCGGAACGTCCCAAAAATTTGGGCTAATTCTTGAGCTCGTTCTAATGGGTCAAGGTTATCTAGCTCCTTAACGCGATTCCGGATGATCTTACCAGCTTCAATAAATACCTCTTGGTCATAGTATTTACTAAACTTAAGGAATAATTCCTTAGTTACCCTATCAGGCATAAATTCTTGCCATGAAACATCATCAACATTGCGAACGAACTTTTGAATGCTAATATCTTCATCCAAATCAGCTTCCATCCCGTAAATCATCAATGGAATCCGAATCGAAATCGACCGCAAGATACTAATCATTGTTTTACGTTGTTTCTTCAGTTCTTTATATTTATCAAGTGCTGCTTGTTCTTCCGGTGTTCGTTGTCGTTTTGGTTTCTTTTGAGCATCAAGTGCTTGTTCATATTCTTCTTCATCGAGGCCTTGATGGTTAACATCAACCTTTGCTGGTTTCTTTTCGGCATTTGTTGTCCCGGTAATCTGTTTTAAATTATTAAATTCAGTCACATCCGATTCATCAAGCATTAATAACTGATCAGAATATAGTGAATCATCATCAAATCCGGTCCGAACCGCCTTTTCAGCATACACTCGTTTTAACTTGGTAATTAATGAATCAACATCAAACGGCTTCATTCCTTGCCCTTGCTCACCAATAATTGGTAAGAAGTTCATTAATTCACCCATCGATTCATTTTGTTGCTTCGAATTAAGTTTTCCGACCCCGGTGTTAATCCGTCGTGATTCCGCCATTACTTTTAAGGCTCGATCCGGAGCAAAGTCGAAGATGTAGCAGTTAGTCTTCATCCCAAACTTTTCTGACGAATATGGAGTTTGCGCACGGAACGCTGCTTGCAAGTATTGCATCGCACTATCTGTATTTGATAAGAAAACCACCCCAGTCCAAGGCTTTATTGTAACCCCAGTCGTCATCTTCCGAACGGTCAACGTAATCGTCTTCGTTGCTGTTGGATCATCCGTAATCGCCTTATTAACTCTGTCAACATCAGATTGAGTAGCATCTTGAACATTATCTGATTTATCATCGCGAACTACATTAATAATGTCATATTCACCGAAAACATTATGCGTCTTTAGCAAATCTTCTAACGCATTGGCTTCCTTAACCCCCGGCATAATCCACAAGGTATGCCGCAAATTATCCCGAAATTCACGGGTTGAAAATGGATAAGCGGTATCTTTGCTAAATGATGTAATATTGTCTAGGAATTGTTTGACTTTCGCTTCATACTTGAACTTACCATTATCATCAACACGGAAAAATTCCTTAAAATTAAATGATTTCGTTGAATCCATAAATTGTAAATCACTGAATTTCTTATTCATTTCAAAAGTATACATTGATACTTTTGGTAATCCCGCGTATGGATTCGGTTCACCTGGGTGTTCAAGTGTCCATTTTTCTTTGGCCTGTTGTTCCATGACGTAATCCCAAACAAAGACTTCGTCATCTTCATATTGGTCCAAGATATTAAATGGGGTCCCTGATAATTCAAGTAACTTAGTATAATTATCCGTCACTACTAATTTCAGCACATTTTGTGCTAAATCAGTTTGGGTACCTTCATGAGCTTCATCAATTACTACCAAATCCCACTTAGTATCAAAAACCTCTTCATTTTTATCACCAGCTTTTCCACCAGCCTGTGATGACCCCCGTAAATCTTGCAGACTGGCAAAATACACAAATGGCTTATCTGATGAAACCAAGTTTTCAATTGTTTCACCCTTCCGCTTTGATCCATATAAATAACCAGCTTGGGTCATTTCCATCTTTTGGAAATCATCAAACCAACTATCATCGACTACCGGGCGGTGCGTCATGATTAAGACTTTTTGATACTTTTGTTCTTTAACCAATTGCAATGTAGTAATCGTCTTACCAAATCGCATTTTAGCATTCCATAACATTTTATCCTTATTTTTGAAGGTTTTCGTTGTCTTTTTAACGGCATCAGCTTGTTCAGGCCGTAGTTTAATCTTATATTCAGATTCCGTTTCATTAATTACATCAATAATTGAATCACGACGTTCCTTTACAGCTTGGATAGCTTTTTTTACCAGTTTCAACATCTGTTTTGAACCATTCTGATCCATTCAATTCTTTAGTATGTTTAATTCCTGAACGTTCCAAAACTGCATGAACATCACGATCACTGAACCAACTTTTATCTTCACTACGAAATGCTAGTTGGGCCCACTGGATTGTATAAGGAAGCCCTGAAGTTTTTAAATACTTATTAACTCTTTTAGTAGCAGCCTCTTTCAAGTCATCACTATTAGGACTTAGATTGGCCTCTAAATCATCAACGGATGCCTCTCCGATTTTCTCGCTTCCCTTATACCGATCAAGTCCACCTTTATCAGTATCAATATCAACAATATAAATTAATTTTCGTTCATTAGTTTGATAATTAACTTCTAACTTTGGCTCTGCAAATTTAGGATTTATTTGGTTGTCTGGATTGATGATATTATTCATGTACCAAACTAGAACATCGAATAATCCTTTCAAACCCTCCAAACCACGAATTTTAGTTGCATCCTGTAATTCATGAGCATTTTCATTTCCTTCTTGTTTCCATTCATGAAAACGATTGTTAATATTTGGAGGTAATAATTTATGTTTTTTTAATTTACGCAAACAATCATTAAACGTCGCATAACTATCAATACTTACATAATTAAAATCCAAAATTTGTCGAGCAACAAATTCGAGTACCTTTCGAACTTCAACAAGTTCTTGCGTAAAGTGATTTTCAGCATACAATACTTCAATATTTTCTAAGTATGGCAACAACTCTACGGTATCAAAATCATCTGCTAAAAAATTGAAACTACTTTCCATTATTCATCTCCTACAATTTAGTATTTAACTATTATTTTACTCTGATTATTTCTTGAATCACCATGAACTCAAGAATTTTTTTAGTATTTCAAAATTTAATACTAATTATTTACTTAGTAATATAAATCAAGCCGTCATGACCCGTAAAGTGAAGTAAGTTAATAATTATTATTTCACTTTACGATTTATATATTATTTAATATAACCGACAAATTTTGTCCTAACTTATATATTATTTAATTTAAAAAAAACAAGTCAGCATATTGCTAACTTGCCACCGCAAAGAAAAATACTGAATTGAGTATAAATTCGTAAATTGTAAACAAGAACACATCAACTAGGTGGCACCAAGCAAATTAACATTCAATGGTAATCCTAGGATAATAAAAATAAATTATTCAGTCCTTCCTTTACGATGTCTCTATATTATCGTCATAGAAAGACAAATTTCGTCCGCAAATTAATTAATTTAATTTTTACTAATATTTCCCATACTTCCTCTTCACCAACTCGACCTGATCCGGCGCCAACGGTTCATCGTACAACAACTCATGTACTTCGTTGGCCAACTGTACCATCATCATTTGATCAACTTGGTCACAAATCCGTTGCCGTTCGCGGTAATTGATTTGATCATCGTCCGCAATCGTGCCGCCCCCGGCCAGTTGGTATTGTTGACTAACGGCATCCAACATTAATTTAACTTTGTCGTTGGCCACTTGATACCGTTGCACCTTGGCCACCGGTTCGTTCACGATTAAATCTGGTAAGCCATCGACCATTTCTAAGCGCGTGCCTCGCCGATCCGGGTGGACTTGTTTTAGATAATGATTGGCATAATAGACGACTGTTGGTGACGTCAGCCCTGCCGCTGGGACAAACTGGACCTGTTGCCCTACGAAGCCAAAGGCGAGGTTGCGCCGGGGCGCTTGCTCACGCACCACTTGTTCAATCGCCTTTAATTGACGTTGCCAGAGTTTTGGTCCGGTTAAGCGCCGGGCCAAATATTGGTGTGCCCGTTCCTCAATCCGCAAGGTCTCTCCAGTTGTCGTTAAAATTTCACTCGCAAATTCCAGTTGCTTGACCGCAACAATCTCCCGTAATGCGGGTTTACTCATAATTTCCATTCAAGATTCCTCCCATCAATCGCTTGCCCTCACCAAAAAAGCAAGCCAGCTCACCGCTAACTTGCTTCAGATAGGTAATGCTGAATCAAATACTGTAAAAGGTATCAAAAAAGGAAGATCCGGTCGTGGCTAGTCATCAATTAAGAAAAGAGGTTTGACTCGATCCAGCATTTTACCACGACCGCACCCTTATTTTAACGCAACTGATGATTAATAACGAACAAAATAAACCGTTTTCTTGACTAATCATTCAAAAATAATATACTCAGGTCAAAGGAGGGATTTCAATGGGACGCAAGAAACAATTTGATCTCACGACGGCGATGAATCAAATTCAAGCCGTCTTTATCGCGCATGGCTATGAAGCGCGTCAATTGATGATTTCGTAACTGCCACTGGGATTCTCCGCGGTAGCCTGTACACCACCTTTGGCAGTAAACGCGGGCTGTTTATGGCCGCGCTCCAAGCGGCTTTAAAAACAACTTCACCGACCGCTGATCAACTAATCCTAATTGCGATGACCGAATTAAGCTGGCGCGATCCCGAAATTAACGCCCGGCTCCAAGCCTGGTTAACAAACCAGCCGAACTGGGACGCTCTCCTCACCACTGCCCTGTTGCACCGTGCCCATTTAACGGAGGAATAAATCATGGAAAACAAAGTTACCTTAACCCCTGATGCCTTAATCATTATCCCCCAAGGCCTAGATAAATTGTGGGCCTTGAAAAAGCAGCTCACCATTCCCCTCTCCCACGTCATGGGGGCGACCATTGATCCGGAGATTTTGCAAGAATTTAAAGGGCTCCGCGCGCCGGGGACGAATGTGCCTGGCTACACGGCCGGGACCTTTCATCATGACGGACGCAAGACGTTTTACAATCTCAAACATACGTCAACGCCGGTGGTGATTCAACTCACAAATGACGACTATGATCAACTCGTGCTTGGGATTGACGATGCCAGGAAGTTGGTTGATCAAATTAATATCGCGATTAGTTCGCAAGCTTAACAAAATGGCCTCAGTCTGTGAATGCAGATTTGGGGCCTTTTGTTTTTAGCGAAATAAGAATTTGCTATAAACAGATACAGCAGTAACCCTCCGTAATATATTCACTGGTTATTATGGAGGGTTATTTATTTTCAAGGCGGTCCATTAATTCGCGGTTATCCATAAATACTTTTACCATCGCCGTTTCGACTTCCTGACGAATCTTACTATGCTTGACATTTACTTGCTTGCGATTCGGGTGCTTCTTTAACTTGGCTAACTGTTTATTTTCGGTAACCATTCTATCACCTCACTATTTTCTACCATTTTAAATCTAACAATCAAAAAATCAGCCTCAACTCCGCAATTCAATGCGTAATTGAGGCTGATTATTAATTTATCTATTATTCCGTAATATCAGTGCCGAAGTACTTTTCAGATAACTTCTTCACCGTGCCATCCGCTTGCACTTCCTTCAAGGCCTTGTTGTAGGCACTTTCAATGGCTGGCGTCTTCTTATTAAACATCGCTGAAATTGGGGCTGGCTTTTGATCGTCAGAAATGTCAATCATCTTTAAGCCTTGGTGTCATGCTTCTTAGCATAAATGCTCCAAGCTTCCTTCGAGTTAACTTCGGCTTGGACCCGACCTTGGCGGACTAAGTCTAACCCACTCGCAAAGTCAGCGGCTGGGACCGTCTTAGCGCCGAACTTCTTGGCGATCTTTTCGTTATCCGTGCCAGTCCCGGCTGCAACCTTCTTGCCCTTGACATCCTTGATTGACGTGAAGTTAGCGTTATCCTTCATAATTAAAACGTAGTGGGATTGAATGTATGGTTCGGAGTAGTTGTATTGCTTAGCCCGTTGTGGGGTTGGCGTAATGTCATTCATGACCACGTCAAACTTGCCAGAACCAAGGCCGGCAATCAAGGAATCCCACTTGGTTGGGACAAACTTGGCCTTTAAGCCATCTTCTTGGCGACGGCCTTCCCTAATTCAACTTCAAACCCGGTTAACTTCCCGTCTTTGCGGTAGGAGAATGGGGCGTAGGTTCCTTCTAACCCAATCGTTAATTCACCCTTATTCTTCAATTCACTGTTCACGCTGGCGGCGCTCACACTGGGGGCCACCGCGCTAATTCCTAAAGCAGCTACTGCTAAACTCACTGATAACTTCTTCCAAAACTTCATTGTATTACTCCTTAATCTGCTATAAATCGGCCATCATAATTGAATCAATAAACTGCCGCATCCGCGGCGTTTGGTTTTCCCGGTCAAAGAATGCTTGGGCCTCCCCATCATAAAGGATTTCCCCGTCTTCAACAAAGACAATCTTATCGGCCACCTTTTGCGCAAACATCATATTGTGCGTGACGATGACCATGGATTGCTGTTCCTTGGCCAAGGCTAATAAGACCTTCAAGACACTCAATTCTAATTCGGGATCCAAGGCACTGGTTGGTTCGTCCAGTAACAAGTATTCCGGTTCCATCGCCATCGCCCGGGCAATCGCGACCCGTTGGGCTTGGCCCCCGGATAATTCATTCGGGTAGGCATTGGCTTTGTCATCCAAACCAACTTTTTTTGAGCCATTCGTGCGCGTTTTTAATCGCTGTCGCCTTATCCTGCTTCAAGACTTGGGTTGGGCCTTCGATGACATTGCCGAGCACCGTCTTATTCGGGAAGAGATTGTATTCCTGAAAGACCATCCCAGTATCTTTGCGAATCTCCAGCATTTCTTTGCGGCTAATTGGTTGACTAAAATCAACGTGATGATCATTAAAATCAAACGTCCCATTATCTGGGGTGACTAATAAGTTTAATGACCGCAAAATCGTCGACTTTCCTGATCCGGAGGGGCCAATTAAGACCGTCGTTTGCCCGGCTGGAAACTCAACCGACACATCTTTGAGGACTTGCTTGTTGCCATAGGCTTTATTTAAGTGCTTCACTTGCATCATTAAATCCTCCTAGTTCACATTCATTTGCCGGTTTAACACCCGTTCTAAGTAACTTTGTAAGTACGATAAGACGGTTGTAAACACGGCATAAATCAACGCTACAATACTGTACATTAATAATGGTTGGTAATTTTCCGCCGCAATTTGTTGGGAAACGTTAAACATTTCGATAATCGTAATTGAAGCGGCTAATGAGGTATCCTTCACCAAACTAATGAACTCATTGGACAGTGGTGGCACGGCAACCCGCAACGCTTGCGGTAAAATAATCCGCCGAAAGACTTGCGTTTGGGTCATCCCAATAGCGGCGCCGGCTTCCCATTGTTCTTTAGGGACCGAACTAATTGCACTCCGCAAAGTTTCGGACGCATAAGCCCCCGTGTTGAGTGAGAACGTTAACACCCCAGCGAAAAATGGTTCCAGCTTAATCCCATCCGGGGCGATTCCCTTAATCTTTAAGTATGGTAACCCAAAGAAGACGATGAATAATTGGACCAGCAAAGGCGTTGACCGGAAAAGCCAGACATAAAAGCTGAACAGCCAGCGCACCACCATCAGTACCCCACCTTGTTTCGACATCCGAATCAAGGCCGTGATGAGCGCTAAGATGAGACCAAAGAAAAATGAGACAATGGCTAAGGGAATCGTGTATTTAAAGCCGGCCGCTAAGAGTTGCGGGACGGCATCCGTAATTGTTTCCCACATTTAAATAATCAAATCCTTTCTATCTGCGAGTACCAAAAAAGGTGCCAAACCAAGAACAACTTGATTTAACACCTCATCATTTACCCGTTATTCATTAAGCGAACATGATGATTGAACACCTTAAAAACCGGGTCGCATGAGGTGCGATCCGCAACAACACATCATTGATTGGCGTATTGTTTGGTTCATCATTTCGTTCTCCTAACTTTTAGTATGGTTTAAATCTTACTTGATTACTTACTTATTGTCAATCAATCTGCGCTTGATAAAATAATTTGGTTTTTAATTTAAAGGGCGTATAGTATAGCTAACCTTAAAGGAAACCACCTTTAAGGTTCGACAAACTCCAACCAAGAATTACCAGTCGCGCTCCTCTCTCCTCCCAATGGCGACTGGTTAACTCCCTTTCCCCACTGTCAATTTACTTGGCGGTGGGGTTTTATTATGCCTTTGGTTCACCGAAAATGCGGTCACACTTGCTTATGAGTTAATTATACTATAACCATTCCTATCGCTTTCTTAAAGCATTCCTTATATTTTCTTAGCTATATCAGCGTATAATTAAGGTAAAGAGGAGGTCGGGTACGATGATAAAAATGTCACACAAACATATTCTCATGATCATTGCCTGCGTGGCGGTGATTAGTTTGTTCGTTCAATTTATCTACGGTTCCAGTTTAGGGGCCCAAATAATCATCACCATTATGGGAGCGTACTTTGTGCTGGTGATGTTAGCCGAAATGATCCAAACCATCCGCCACGGCCAATACGGCGTTGATTTATTGGCTATTTTAGCAATTGTTTCCACGCTGGCCGTGGGGGAACATTGGGCCGCCTTAATCATCTTAATTATGCTCGTTGGTGGTGATGCCCTCGAGGATTACGCCACCAACAAAGCTAACACCGAATTAAAAGCGCTCTTAGATAATTCGCCGCAAGTCGCCTACCGGATAACCGGAGATCAAATCACCACGATTACGGTTAATGAAGTGGCGGTTGGTGATCAATTACTAATTAAGCCGGGCGAAGTCGTCCCCGTCGATGGGATGGTCATTAGCGGTACCTCAACCGTTGATGAATCATCGTTAACGGGAGAAGCACGACCGCAACCAAAGCAGCCCCAAGCTCCATTAATGTCAGGTTCGGTTAATGGTGACCATGCCATTACGATGCAAGCGACCCAATTAGCCGTTGACAGTCAATTCCAACAATTAGTGAAGTTAGTCCAACACGCCAAAAACACGCCCGCTCACTTTGTGCGATTAGCGGACCGCTATGCCGTGCCGTTTACGATTGTAGCGGTACTTTTGGCGTTCGTTGCGGCCTTAGTTGCTAAAAGTCCGCAACGATTTGCGGAAGTCATGGTGGTGGCCTCACCATGTCCATTAATTTTAGCCGCCCCGGTGGCCTTAGTGTCTGGGATGAGCCGAGCTTCACGCAATGGGATTGTCGTCAAAACGGGGGATGTGATTGAAAAACTCGCCCGCGCCAAGACGGTAGCCTTTGATAAAACGGGAACGATTACTAACGGTCACTTATCCGTTGATGCCATCACCCCAGTAGCCGGCGTTGATGAACAGCAGTTACTCCAATTAGCGGCCAGTGTCGAGCAACATTCTAATCACGTGCTGGCGCGATCACTAGTTGACTATGCGCAAGCTAACGATGTACCCCTACTCCCCGTGAATGATGTCCAAGAAATCACCGCCAATGGGGTTCAAGCCACGCTCAACGGTCAATTAGTGCAGGTCGGTAAGCGTAAGTTCATTCTCGGCGACCAAGTCGTGGCCCCGACAAAGTACACCGCCATCTATGTCCGCCAAGGCGAGCAATATCTCGGCCGGATTACATTCCAAGATCAAATCCGCCCCGAAGCTGCCCTGACGATGCAATCATTGCAACAACACGGCGTCACCAAACTGATGATGTTGTCTGGTGATCAAACTGCCACGGCAACCGGGTCGCTGAGCTGGTCGGCATTAATGATGTCCGGGCCGAATTATTACCGGAAGCCAAAATTGCCGCCTTAGCAAGCCTCACGCCGGCCCAACGACCCGCTGTTATGGTCGGGGATGGGGTTAATGACGCCCCAAGTTTAGCAACGGCGGACGTCGGGATTGCGATGGGAGCCCATGGATCATCCGCCGCCAGTGAATCAGCTGACTTAGTCATTTTAAAAGATGACCTCGCCAAAGTCGCCACGGCGGTCACGATTGCCCAAGCCACGATGCGCGTTGCTAAACAAGCCGTTTTAATTGGACTCGGCATTTGTCTCGTTTTAATGGTGATTGCTGCGTTTGGCGTCATTCCCGCAATTATCGGCGCCCTATGCCAAGAAGTAATTGATACCGTTTCAATTTTATGGGCCTTACGTGCTCGCTCAGCCCGAGAACTCCTTGGAAATTAACATGACTAATTATTTGGCGGTCTCCAACAACCGTGCTATCCTAAGAACATGGAATTGAGTAATTCAATTCCAGCCGATTGACGCTTTATGTTTCAATTACTATTGGTCTTTCTTACCAACGAAAGACCATCATATAACTCCTAACCGAAGATATTGAACTCCCTAACAATATCTTCCCGAGCCCACTAGCTCCTTTCCAGGCTAGTGGGTTTTTTATTATCAATTAAATTCTTGAGGCAAAATTAATTAACCTCAGCATACAAAAATCCCCGTAAGCTAATCTAACAGCTTGCGGGGTTATTCTTTTATGTACAATCTATGAATTATAGATATTGATTTAAGAAGGCTTCGATTTTATCAAATGAAATATATTCGTGGTCTCCGCCATCATATAAATCAGTATGTGTGGCATTAGGAACTAAGTAAAATTCCTTATTATCACCAGTTAACTTCTTAAACGTGTCTTCACCCATGTAGCGACTGTGGTCCTTTTCACCATGAACGATTAAGGCGGCATTCTTAAAATCTTCAGGATGCACTAGAATCTTAGTATTCGCCCATCCTGTTTGGGCTTGAAGCGGCCAACCTTTATTCGAATTTACTGACCGAGCATGATAACCCCGCTTCGTCTTGTAATAGGTGATGTATTGTTGAACAAATTCCGGCGTATTTGCTGGCGCCGGATATGGGAGACAACCCCCAGCTTTGGCAAAAGCTTGGCTTTGATATTTTTTGGTCCGTAGTTGGGCCGTCTTAACCTTCATTTCATAACGTTCATCAGCACTTTGAGCATCAAAATAACCATTCGCCCCAATCCGCGCCATGTCATACATGGTAACCGCCACCGTGGCCTTAATCCGCGGATCATTGGCAGCGGCATTGAGCGAAATACCACCCCAACCACAAATTCCAATAATACCACTTGTTCAGCATTAACTGCCGGATGATTACTTAAATAGTCAACCGCCGCTTGAAAATCTTCCATATTAATGTCTAATGAGAACATATCCCGCGGAAAACCGCTTGATTCCCCTGTAAAAGATGGATCAAAGGCCAGGGCTACAAAACCACGCTTCGCCATTTCTTGTGCGTATAGCCCACTTGATTGCTCCTTAACAGCCCCAAATGGTCCACAAACTGCGATTCCTGGACGGGGCGTGGTTTGATCTTACAGTTGATATAAATCACCAACCCTAACCACCACACTCTACTTCGTTTGGAAAAAGGATCAACCGCTTACCACCATTGCCCGTCGGTTCCGATAACAAATTATCGCTAATTTTAAAGCTTAATTCATTTTTAAAACTAAAATAGGGGGGAGTTTCTCACCATTGCCCCATGAAATGTACGCCGTATAAATATGATTAATCCTCACCATTAAAGAGGCTCTCAATTTCTTTAATGATTCGTTCAGCCTTCAATTTTACATTACTATCAATATTGGCTTGCACTTTCGCATAAGAACTCATATTAATCCCGCCTGTCATCTTATTTGAATACTTTTTATCATAATCTCCTTTTAGATTATAATTAAGTCGAAATTTCAAAATCAGTCCCTAGCAAGTAAATACACTGACTGAACTAATTTTGACCAAATAAAAACAGCCCGGCCATTAACCGAGCTGTTCATCATTAGTAAATTTCATTTAATTGTTCTTGAACCGTTTCATGTTCTAAGTATTCATCATACGTCATGTCAGGCCGGTTTAAGTAACCCTTTGGTCCAAGTTCAATAATATGGTTGGCAATCGTGTTAATAAAGTCATGGTCATGACTAGTAAAGAAGATTGATCCCTTAAAATCAACCATTGCATCGTTTAAGGACGTGATAGATTCCAAATCCAAGTGGTTGGTTGGATCATCCATGATTAAAGTGTTGGCTTGTTGGAGCATCAACTTGGCTAATTGACACCGCACTTTTTCACCCCCGGACAAGACCTTGATTTGCTTATCAATTTCTTCACCCGTAAACAACATCTTGCCTAAGAAGCCCCGCAAGAACGTATTATCATTTTGTTCCTTGGACGCAAATTGGCGTAACCAATCAATAATCGTTAATTCATCATTATCAAAGGCCGCATTCAAATCCTTTGGCATGTAATTCCGACTCGCCGTTTGCCCCCACGTGACCGTACCTTCATCAGGTTCCAAGGCCCCGGCAATAATTTGGAGCATCACCGTCGTCGTCATATCATCCTTTGACAAGAAGGCCACCTTTTCACCGGGACGAATTAAGAAGGACACATTGTCCAAAATCTTTTCGCCGTCCAGCGTATATGAAACATTTTCAACCTTTAATAAGTCGTTCCCGAGTTCCCGATCTTGGGTAAATTTAACGTATGGATACTTCCGCAATGATGGTTTAATGTCATCCAACGTAATCTTTTCTAATTGCTTCTTCCGGGACGTAGCTTGCTTATGCTTGGAGGCGTTAGCTGAGAACCGCGCGATAAAGGCTTGGAGTTCCTTAATCTTTTCTTCCTTCTTGGCATTTTGATTGGCTGCTAATTGCGCTGCCAATTGACTCGATTCATACCAGAAATCATAGTTCCCCACAAAAAGCTTGATTTGGCCAAAGTCCACGTCACACATTTGCGTACAAACTTGGTTTAAGAAGTGCCGGTCGTGAGAAACCACAATCACAATCTTGTCGTAATCAGCCAAGAAATTTTCTAACCAGCTAATGGTGTGGACATCCAACCCGTTAGTCGGTTCGTCCAGTAACAAGATATCCGGATCATCAAACAAGGCTTGCGCCAGTAAGACCTTCACCTTATCTGCTTCAGGTAATTCAGCCATCGAAGTGTCGTGGACACTTTCTGGAATCCCTAATGATTGCAATAATTGGCTGGCGTTCGCTTCGGCATTCCAACCGTCCATTTCGGCAAATTCAGCTTCTAATTCCGCCACTTTGAGTCCATCTTCATCGCTGAAATCCGGTTTCGCGTATAAAGCATCTTTTGCTTGCATCACGCGGTAAAGTTCCTTATGCCCTTGGATCACCGTTTGCATCACCGTGAAGTCATCAAAGGCGAAGTGGTCTTGGACTAATTGGCTCATCCGTTCGTGCGGATCAATACTAATGTTCCCCGTTGTCGGCGTCAATTGCCCCGATAACAGCTTTAAAAAGGTTGATTTCCCCGCCCCGTTGGCTCCAATCACCCCATAACAATTGCCAGGAGTAAACTTCAAGTTCACATCGTGATAAAGTGTCTTACCTGATAAGTTCAGGCTCATATCAGTAACAGTAATCAAATTTATTTCCTCGTTTCGTCGTAATTAGGCGTAGCGATGGGCCATTTTCCCGCACACAGCAGCAACAATCGCCCCTAAAATATCGTCAATAAACGTCGCCACTTGATCATCATTTTCATCAAAGCGTTTAATGACATCCTTTTTGACCCGATCAAGGTAACCGTAATTCGTGACCCCAATCGTGCCGTAAATATTTGCAATTCCGAGGGCCAGTGCTTCATCAGCCCCGAAGACCCCGGCATCATTTTTAACAATGGACAACAATGGTTCGGCTAATTGATTCGTTTGCGCTAACCGATCTAATTCTAACGCCACCATCGCATCATTGAGGAGCTCGCGTTTATGCAAAACATCAATTAAAGCTTCGTAATACTCATCTGGCGTCCCTAATTCCGCAAAATCTTTTTGCATTTCATAGCTAAATTACTTAATTCGCGTAATTCAACGCCCCGTGATTCCAAGTGCTCCACCACAAAGTTAAAGGCGGCAGTGTCGGGATACTTAAAGTTACTATTTTGCATTTTCCGAGTCCTCCTCAATTATTGTTCATGATAATAAATGGCTGCTAGCCGATTGGCTAAGTCCTTACTTTGTAAATAAGGAATGTTGTTAGTATACATGACTAACGATTGTTTTGTATGATAATTTGAAAAAAAACAGCGGAATTAAAGACATTGCTATATGATCCGTAAGCACAATACTTACCAGTGGGACTAAAGTAAAACCCATCAATATATTGAAATTCCGATCCATTCGGGTTAATTTGCTTCGTCACGGTATCTAACTTAACTAACTTTCCCGCATTAAATGCCGTTACGTACTTCCAATAATCAGCTGCCGAAACAAAGTAATCCCCCGCTCCATACATGACGGTCATCGTCTTTTGCAATTTATCCAACGTTGTGGGCCCATTGTCCGCATTCATCCCCCACGCAATTTGGTTGGCATTCACTTCATCATAATGTTTCGTATGGGTTAAGTGCGCGCGCTTAATAATGTTCGTTTGCACCCAATCTTCATAACTTTCATGCGTCAAACGACTTAAAATCCCAGCTAATAACGCATAATTGGCATTCGTGTACGTCCACGTATATTTCCCGGTCGCCGTCACATTATGTTGGGCAAAATTAAGACGTTGCCGATCCGATTTCATTATTTTGGGACTATCTTGGGCAATGTCTTGCAAATCACTGGTATGCTTTGACAATTGGTCAACAGTAATATTGGCCGCATTCGGGGTTTGTGGGAAAAACTTGGCCAACTTAGCATCACGTTTTAACTTTCCCTGATTAAGCAAGCGTTGAATCCCAATCCCCGTAAAGGACTTGTTCAACGAGGCAATCGGAAAGAGACTATTCCCGGTTAATTTATGGTTTCCCTGCGCCCCAGCGACCGTATTCATAATTACTTCGGGCTGGTTATGCTGGCCATTAACCACGACCACCCCATTCACGTGTTCATCTGCTAATGTTTGTTTAATGCGCTTAACGGTTGCCGCATCCGTTGCGGGAACGGATTTAGTCGCCGCCTGGGCTGGAACTACGGCCGCATTACTCATTAAAACACCCACTAAGAAACTAATCATCCAAGTTCGGTTCTTCATAAACTGTCTTCAACTCTCTCAATTCCTTTTGAATCGTCAGCCGCGCCTCGGCGTCTAAATTTAGACTAAAGTCGCGTAGTTGTTGCGCACCAGATCTAGGATCATCCATTAAAACATGCAACATCCAAAGAATTTGTTTCATATAATGATCTAAATCATCCGTCGCAATTTCACTGTTCCGGGCACTAACAGCTTCAGCTTGAACTTTTTTTAACCATCGCTGCCAACATCCGATTAATGTCATCATCAGCTTCAACCTGTTCAAAGCTCGTCTTGAATGCTTGCCAGGCCGTTTGCTTGGTTTGCGGATCACGCCACAATTTCCCCAATTCAATCGACGCTGACACAAGGCGTTCTAATAAGCCAGCTTCTTCTTCTAAGTCCGCAATCCCAACAATTGGTTGGTCAATCATTTGCGACCGATAAAATTGCAACACCCGTTCAACTTGAAAATCCCCGGTCATATTAGCAACTTGCAACCCTTGTTTTTCAAAGTCCCGTAAAAATTTCAGTCGCTTGGTAAAATCAATCTCAGCTCGATTAAACAGTCCCGCAATCCCTTGCTCGAACACCATCACTGGTGACACTTGCAAAATATCAAAGCTTGGCAAAATCAGTGGTAACTTTGATTCAACGTGTAACGCAATTACCCATGATAATTGACCGACTTGAACCGTCCGCAGAACCCAATTTTGCGTTGCCTCGGCTGGCGGGGTAACCGTTGCCAAATCCTGTAACGCCGGTTTCAGCGGTGCTGGTACCATTAACATTTTATCGTCCCCCTCTCAAATATTCGTATCCTATTAATTATACCGTATCATTAACAGGGAATGCGAATAGTTTTAAGACTTCTTAAAGCTTCAATAAATCAGTATCATTCTCATCGCTAACACGCTATAATTAATTAACTTCAAAATAAAGGCGGGTGATGTTGAATGAATTTATTACTTTCACGCTTTCTTTGGTCGCTCTTAGGATCAATCAGTCTTGTCGGAGGAGCAATTGGGCTCGTTTTACCCATCATTCCCCAAATTCCATTCTTTATCTTTGCGCTTTTTTGTTTAGCCAAAGCCTCTCCACGCTTTGAACGTTGGTTACATCACCAAGCGTGGTACCAAAAATTAATTAAAACAACTCAACATTTACCAATCATTGGTAAATTATTATCAAATTCTAGTAAATAAGGCTCCCGCCAATTTGGGAGCCTTATTTTGTCTTATCAACTAACCATCGGACCAGGATATCCCGAAGGTTCGGTTAACGTGTTTTGATTAGCATACTACTAATTACCACCGAATAACCGTGCCCAGAATCCTTTCTTCTTTGGTTTGGCCGTCGTCGTGGTCTTCACAGTTCCATTGTCATGCGTGGTAGTTTTAAGGTTAGGTTCAACCCCGATCCAGTTAAAGAAGTCCGTCGCTTTCATTTCCACAAACTTTCCAGTCTTCCCATTAATCCCATCAACACATAATTCAATTGGTAAGGAATTCCGGTATTCTTCGCTCGCTTCAGCCCCAAATCCGTTAAATGAATTCAACTTCGTAATATCAAACACTAAACTGTTGTTTTCTTGCCGATAAACAAAGTCTTCCATTTGGGTTAAGTACAACTTCGCCCACTTATTCCGGGCGGTTTCACGGAAATCATCACATAAGCCATCGCCAAGGTAACTTGGCACACTCATTTTGGCCGCTTGGTAGTAATCACGGAAAATATCCCGCGTGACCGCTAAGAAGTCCAGTTGTTTATTGTCCCCGAATTGACGCCAATTTGTGTCATCATCCGCTAACTTTTCGGCCATCCGGACCACAAAATCCTTAAAGAGTTTGTTGTCTAATTGTTGCCGGACTTCATAAATGTATTGCGTAGCGGCTTCTTTTTGATCGGCGTCAATCACTTTATCGAGTTGTAAATAATATGACCGCCGGGCCGCTTCCCGGACCATCGAGAAACTCCCATTGTAATTAGTCGTCCCAATCAATGGTGCAATCGCCTTTGGTCGGTTGATTAATTCATTCATCGTATCAACTACCAAGTGCCGACTGTATTGTGGTTGTTGGAAGAAGTATGGTTCGATTTCATCCACTAAGACCGGATACGTACTATCTTGCTTCATGTACGCTTCTAAAGCTTGGACGGTCTTGGCTTTACGTTGAGCGGCATCAGCGGGATAAATTGTCCCAAAGTCAATCATCGCTTGATCCGTGCCCCACGTTAATTGGTTAATAATTCGTAACAACGTTGACTTACCTGACCCGGCCGTGGCCCCTAGGATTAAGAAGTTTGGCACATCATTACCATCTTCAGGGTTCAGACTCGCTTTCGTCCGAATTTCCCATAAGTATGGGGCCGTAAATCCATACAGAATCGCTTCAAAGAACCGCTTCCCGTAGTCGTCATCATAATCAACTACATACTTTTGGTACCCTTGCATGACGGCATCAATTTGTTTTAACCCCGCCTTAATTTCTGCTTCGCTCGCCCGTTGCCCAAATGGCAAGGCAAAGTCACCAGTATCACTGGGCGTGTACAAACCAGTTTGTCCATTGGCCAAATCCCGTTCCATTGGCCGGTCGTATAAGTAAGTAGTGTACTTCTTTTCCACCGCTAAATCTTCGGGTGAGATTGCTTGTGCCAAGGCGGCTTGGACTTTTTTGGCAATTTGACTTTTGGCCCGCATGCCTGGTTGTTCCGCCCGTGGTGACACCGCCTCTTTTTCTAATTGCAACAACATATCCCGTTGCATAATTAAGCGTTGTTCGCTTTCCCGTTCCCGCGTTCGATTAATCGTTGCATTCCGCATCGCTAATGGGGCTTGTTTATCTAAGACCCCTGCCTTAACATGCTCATCAACCGTGGTCGCTAATAATTCGGTTAACTCACTTTCCACTAAGGCATCCGTCGTTTCATTATCTAAAATTACCACCGGATTCTTAGTATCCTTAGCCGCCTTCATTTGCGTTTCAGCTGCCTTCAATAAGTCAGCACTAAAGAGATTCGTCACTAATGGTAATACTTGATCGGTAAAGTTAGCCTGTAATTGATCAAACAATTGCGCATCGTCAAAGATGAGGATGGTTTCCACTTGGTTGTGATCAGCTGTAAAACTAGCCGTGGCAAAATTATTAATTCCTAATACCACCCGCTTAGCTTCCGTGGTCGGATTCGATAATAATACATATCGTGAATGTAAAGCTTGCGTTGGCGCTGTTTTTAATTGAAAGACATCCGCTAACACATTCACTTGTAATTGACTACTAAATGCTTGGAAGAGCTTCGCCGCCGTCTTCGTTGCGACTTGAAGCATCGCAGTTAAGATCGCATCCTTCGTCAACGTATCATCTTTGGACAAACTCGTTGCTAATGCTTGGTCCCCTAAGATTAAATTAGCTTGTAAAAAAATCCCCTAAATATTGGTTGGCAAATTCTGGTTCGATTTGTCCCGTAATTGCTTGTAAGTTTGGATACGTTACGGCATCAAAGATTTCTTCAATTGCCAATTGAGCTGGTTGCCCATTATGCAACACGTTAATCCGTTGAATTTGTTTCGTGGCCATTGGCACAATTCCCTTCGTTCAAAATTTTTCGTTTATCTTCTATTTTCACTGATTGGAAGCGATTTTGCAAGTCTAATTCTGCCTCCCTAACAAGTGAAAATAAAAACGGCTAGGAATTTTCCTAACCGACTTCAAATTACTTCATCAATTAATTTTATGGTTTTACGGCCGTTACCGCACCAGTCGCATAATTAATCCGAATATTTGGTTGTACATTGGGAACAAAGACATTAAAGGCCACTGACCCATCAGCTGATAACGCCTCCAAGTGCGCGCCGGACGGCACTAAATTATCACCATTATAAATATTAGTTACCCGGTAACGAACTTGCTTATTTTGGTCCAAGGCACGCCGGACGAGGCCTTCGTAATAATTTTGTCCAGTGGAATTTTGCGCCCGCGCTTCATTCGCCCACGCCGTTTGAGTAGCAATATTCTTGGGGTTACTTTCCGACGCATCAAAGCCACGCAGATTGCCAACTAACGCATACCCCAGCAAATGACCACGATCATACGCATGATTGGGACCGTTAGCTAAGTGACTTGCTTGTAAAAAGCCTTTAGGTCGCCAATACGTCCGTCCTTGCCCCGTTTCTTCTCGGCTTCGATATTGGCGCGTTGACTTATTCAACCACGCATCCCCTTGCCATGCTCGCCCTTGGTCATCGAGACGATTAACAGCATAGGGAGCAGCGTTAATTTTCGCGTTTAAATTGGGCTGATTGCCATTAATGATAAACGCCCCGGCCCTATTCCATTGGACTGATCCACCCAATTGTTTGGTCACGGCTGGCGTTAGAACACTTTTAGCCAGCGCTTCACTAGGCGGCGTCATGGTAGCTGCTTCGGTCGTCGTTGACCGGGTCAGGTTCGTTGCTCCTTGGTGAACTAAATTAACGGGATTATGTCCCGTAGCCACGCCACCAATCCCACTGGCGACTAACAAGGTCATTGCGAGCCGTAATAATTTTTTTTCATTTTCATGCCAATTACTCCTTTAGCTGTCAAATTCACTTGTTCATTGTAGCGAATTTAAGGCTAAAAATAAACCGGGGAACATCAACTGACGTTCTCCGGTTTATTGTGCATTGAGCAAGTCTGTATTCCTAAATTGGAATTAAAACCGATATGGTAAGACGGCTCCATGTTTACGTGCCAAACGTTGCAACTCCGTATCGTTAGTTTGGGTTGGAATATAAATAATCGCCCCATCAGTACCCACGAAAACATTGTATTCTTTGCAATCCGTATGAATAAAAAATGGTACCGTCAGAACATTTGATGTTCCGACCCGGCGTAGTTTGACTGACATAAAATCCACCTTCTTTTTACAAAATCTTGCGCAATGTAGTCCCACCCACAAACCTCTGCAACTATACGTACTTTTACCACATTGACAAGGCAAAGTATAACATCGATTTGATTATCACTCAATCACCATTATTGCTACATAAGCTTTTACAACGTTTTCTCCATAATCCGTTCATAAATTAGGTAACACAATCAATAAAGGTGTTACCTATTCTGATTTGATATATACAAAACATATCTTTGCCATACCGTTAAAAACGCCTCTAAAAAAAAGGTGGTGCCAACTAAAATCCGTTCGCACCACCCGTTTTGTGTAACACATTAATTAATTTTGTATCTTTTCTTATTTTTTTACTTGTTTAACTCGGAATAAGAGATAAATCAGGAGTACAAAGACAACCCCAATTGATACTGAAATCCGCGTATCCGGATTAAAGAACATACAAATCAAAATCCCGGCTAAGGCAATCAAGGCAAGCATGTTCATCCCTGGATAAAGCGGCATCTTAAATGGATGTCCTTCGAGCCGTTCTGGATGTTGCTTCCGGAAGAAGTATTCTGACAGTAAAATGACAAACCACGGCACCATCCCTGGTAAGACACTTGAACTATAAACCATCACGAACAGGTCCGCCGTATGAGCACTAATCGCAGTTAAGACGTAGTTCACAACGAAACCAACAAAAATCCAGAACGAAATCGTCAAGATAGCAACATGCGGCACCACCCGCTTGCTTAACCGTTTAAAGAACGGCGACACTTCACCATCAACAGACAACTTAAAGAGCATCCGACTGGCACTGTAAATACCTGAGTTTGCTCCGGAAAGAGCGGCGGTTAAGACCACGAAGTTAATAATTCCGGCCGCTCCCGTAATTCCGACCTTCGTGAACGTTTCCACGAATGGTGATCCGACTGCCTTCAATTCGTTCCATGGGTAAATGGAGACAATCACGAAAATCGCTCCAATGTAGAAAATTAAAATCCGCCACACGACCGATTTAACTGATTTCACAATCGCTTCTTGCGGGGAAGCTGATTCCCCGGCCGTAATTCCAAGTAATTCAACCCCTTGGTATGATCCAGCAATCACCGATAGTGAGAATAAGAATCCCGTTAACCCACCAGTGAAGAAACCACCATGAGACCATAAATTACTAATTCCAACTGGATGCCAGTGATTACCAAGCCCCAGCACAATTACTAATAACCCAATGATAATCATTAAGATAATCGTGACCACCTTAATCATCGCAAACCATGATTCCAACCGCCCATAGGCTTTCGCTGACGCTAAGTTGGCTAAGGTTAAGAAGATAATCATCACAATTCCTGATAACCAATCCGGTAAGTTAGGCCACCAATAATTTAAATACGCACTCATGGCAATAATGTCTGAAATCCCCACAATAATAAATTGGAAGACATTACTCCACTTCACTAAATATCCCGCAAATGGGTGGATATACTTCGAACCATAATCCGCAAATGAACCAGTGCCAGGGTTTAAGTAAATCATTTCCCCCAGTGCCCGCATCACCGCGTATAAAATCATACCAACAAACGCGTAAGCTAAGAGCACCGATGGCCCGGTCCATTTGATAGTTGAGGTGGCTCCCATAAAGAGCCCACTCCCAATGGTCCCCCCAATGGCGATCATTTCCATCTGGCCTGGCGTCATCGTCCGATTTAGCGTTGGCTTATTATCCATCCGCGCTTCCTCCTTTATACAAAAACACGACCAACCCTACTTTTAATCAGTCGGATTGGTCGCTTTATTGACGATTCATCAAAAGGCCGCACCTACTGCATTTGCGTAGCTGTGGTCGTTGTGGTTGATTGTCCTGCAACTAATTGCATCCACTTCATGATGAATTGTCCTCCATTTCATTCTTAAATCATTAGATTTATGTTATAAATTCTAACACAAATCTAATTTAAGTCAACTACCGTTTTACAATGTATATAAAACTTGTTGCACCCGATCCACAATTTGCCGTGGCGTTAAGTGGAATTGGTTATATAAGACATTCTTCGGTACATTATCATTAAAGACCCGTGGTGCCCCAAAGGATAAGACCTTAACTGATGATGGTCCGAAATAACGAGCAATCGTTTCACCAAAACCACCACTTAAATTCCCATCTTCTAAAGTCACCACTACGTCATGCTTTTCAGGTAAATGGTGTAACGTATCATAATCCAACCCGGTGACTGATTTTGGATTAATCAACGTTGCATTAATATTTAATTGTGTTTTTAATTGTTCGACCACTTGTTCCCCTAATTCCCAGAAACCACCAACCGCTAAAATGGCCACATCATCACCATCATTAGCAATTTCATAAGTTGGTTCATCGTAGTCATCAGTTTGAACATCTTTGTGAACCAGTGGTTGCATTGGCAACCGTAAGACTACCGGTTCATCATGTTGATTCAAGGCCCAACGTAACATATCAACTAATTCTTCAACACTCGTTGGGGTTAAGTAATTTACATTTGGCAAACTACTGATATAAGAAATATCAAACGTTCCTTGGTGCGTGGCCGAGTTATTTGAAATCGTCCCATTGGTTACAATCATCACAACGGGGAGACTGTTCAATGCCATATCGTGAATTAATTGGTCATACGCCCGAGGTAAGAACGTACTATTTTGGAAGACCACCGGCCGAATTCCGGCTTCGGCCATCCCAACAGCGGCCGAAATTGATACTTGTTCCGCAATCCCGACATCAAAGTAATGTGCTGGGTGCGCAGCTTGGAAACGTTTCAAACCAAACGCACCGGGAATGGCCGCGTTAATAGCGGCAATCTTGACCCCATGATCAACTTGGCTGATTAATTCATCAATCACCGCGTCATTATAACTTTCGGTTGGCGTCGCATCCTTTACTTTCCCGGTTGATTCATCAAATGGTTTCGCCCAGTGGAAGCCATATTCATTTTCAATTGCCGGTTCGTATCCCAAGCCCTTCGTGGTATGAATATGCAATACGATTGGATGATCGACATCCTTGAGATCTTGTAGCGTATCAATCAAGGCTGCCACATCGTTTCCGGCTTCTAAGTACCGGTAATCAAGCCCCATAAACTTAAAGAGGTTGTTGGTACTTTCACCATTCGTATCCCGCAACTCTTTGAGCCCTTGGTAAAGACCACCTTGGTTTTCGTCAATTGACATTTCATTATCATTAACGACGATGATAAGATTGCCCTTCACTTTGGCAGCATTGTTCAATCCTTCAAAGGCTAATCCACCACTTAATGAACCATCACCAATGACGGCCACAATTTTGCGGTCGGTTTGGCCCTTTAAATTGCGCGCTTCGGCTTCCCCAACTGCTAAGGCAATTGAAGTGCTCGTGTGCCCAATCTTAAAGAAGTCATGATCACTTTCATCGGGTGACGTAAAACCAGAAATATCTTGATAGTGATCAGGATCAATAAACCCAGCCAACCGGCCCGTCAACATCTTATGCGGATAGCTATTATGAGAAATATCCCAAATTACCTTATCCGTGGGAGAATTAAAGACGTAGTGATACGCTAATGCCAGTTCAACAATCCCTAAATCCGGTCCCACGTGACCCCCAATCGTAGAGGTCCGTTCCAAGATTAACGTCCGCATTTCACTTGCCAATTGGTGCAATTGATCAATCGTCATCCCCTTAATATCCTGGGGTTCTTCAACACGATTGATTAAAAAGTCTGGATGTAAATTCATACTACTCTTCCTTTATTTAAATCAAAGCTAATAATGATTATCACCATTTTACTACAAAATTGGTAACCTGGCGACGGTAACGCAGTTTACCAATGCCATTAATTGCCGTATACTAGGCAACGTTAACATTTTTAAAGGAGGAGTTTTTAATATGCAACCAGCTACCAAACGTCACTGGTTACTGGCGCTCGCCATTGGCCTAATTATCATGATGCTGGCGCTAGTCATTCATGATTTTTGGCCTGAAATCCAACTACTATTACATCCGAGCGAATCCCATCAACAAGATTTACGGACATTAATTAATGAACATAAATGGCGTGATTTACTATTTTTATATGTCATCATTACTTTAATGAGCGCCATTCCTGGCCTATCTAATTCTGTAATTTGTATTTTTGTCGGACTCTGTTACGGCCCGATTTTAGGTATTTTAATTAATTGGTTCGGTAATATGTCCGGTAACTGGGTTGTCGCCGCACTGATTAATAAGATTCAGTTACCAGCCAAATGGCAAGACAGCCCTCGGTTGAATAAATTGCGCAACGCCCAACACCCAGCTTTAGCACTCACCCTTGGATTTATGATTCCCATTATTCCAAGCATGATTGTGAATGCTGCCTGCGTGGAACAAAACATTCCCCGGCCAACCTACTTATTAATGGTTGCCGCGGGGGTCTTCCCCGCTTCAGTCCTATACGCAATTGGCGGTCACGCTTTGCATAAAGGAGCGTTGATTGAAGCTGGCATTTACTTAGCCATTATTATTTTATTAGTCTTATTATCAAAGCGATTAGAAAGCTTAATTAAAGCGCGTCGCTCAACTAACTAGGAGGAAGTTTACCAATGAAAATGCGTCGAATTGATCACGTCACGATTCCCGTCCGTGATTTAGCTGCTAGCACCCGATTTTATCACGAAGTTTTTGATATGCCCGTCTTAGACCAACAATCCGATTCAATCACAAGTACATTACGCTGTGGCCACCAATTAATTCGGCTGGTGGCTGTTGACCATCAACTTGAACCGGCCCCACAAACTTGGCAACCGGGGAGCGCAGTCTTATCATTAGTCGTTGGCGATGATTTAACAAGTGTATTGCACCACCTCAAAAGCTACTACGTTAATGTTTTAACGGATGCACCGATTGACCATCTTGGCGCGGAAGGCGACTTAAAAGCGCTGCGCCTAACTGACCTTGATAATAATCTCATTGAATTAGTTGCTTACGAAAATAAATAATTGAAAATCCCCGCCCTAAAACGAACATTAGGGTGGGATTTTTAATTAGTTTTAGAAAACGAACGAACTTAATTCAGTTCAACCGATAGTTTGTTTGGGAAATCAGTTTACAAACGCCCAACGAATGTAATATACTCGAGCACATAAAGATTAAATTATTATGAGAAACACATAGGAGGATTGGGTTATGAGCGACTTACCCATTACGACATCTCAGTTACCACTGCGTCAAGCAGTAACCGAATTACAACCATCCGCCATTCGTGCATTCAGTGCCGCCGTGGCTAATATCCCCGGCATCATTGATTTAACCGTTGGAGAACCTGATTTTAACACGCCGGATACAATTAAAGCGGCTGCTGTTACCAGTTTGGAACAAAATCATACTCATTATCCCCCAACGCCCGGAACTGCTGAATTACGGCAAGCAATCGCTGCTTACCTCAACGAAAAATATGACCTTAATTATACGGCTGACCAAACATTAGCAACCTCCGGGGCTACTGAATCATTATGGGTATCCTTATACACAATTACGAACCCCGGTGATGAAATCATTATCCCAACCCCCGCATGGCCCATGTACATGTCCATGGTTAAGGCAGCTGGAGCATTCCCAGTCCTCGTTGATACATCCAGCAATCACTTTGTCTTGTCGCCAGAATTAATTGAACAAACCCTCGCTGAGCATCCGAATGCTAAAGCGATTATGCTTAACTTCCCATCCAACCCGACCGGAGTTACTTACACCCGGGATGAAGTCATTGCGCTCGCTAACGTTTTAAAGCAACATGCAATTTACGTTATCTCAGACGAAATCTACGCGGAATTAACCTACCACGGCCGGCATACTTCCCTTGCTGAACTGTTACCTGACCAAACAATTTTAATTAACGGTCTTTCCAAGTCGCATGCCATGACCGGCTGGCGCTTTGGGATGATTGCGGCGCCAAAATTTTTGGCTCCTTCATTAATTAAAGTTCACCAATTTACGATTACTGCCGTACCTTACATCGTTCAGGATGCTGCGCTAGCGGCTTTAACGGTAGGCAAAAACGAAGCGGAACCAATGTTAGCTGAATACAAGCAACGTGGCGCCCTCGTGCACGAACGGATGCAAGCAATGGGCTTTGAAGCTTAGCACCCCAAGGGGTCTTTTACTACTTTGCAAAAGTCCCAGCTTGGCTCAAGCAAACCCCAAGTGAATTCGCCCTCGCCTTAGCACATGAACAAGCGGTGGCCGTGATTGCAGCTGAAAGTTTTGGCCCCGGCGCCGAACAATACTTCCGGATTAGTTACGCCACGAGCCAAGATAAGTTACAATTAGCCATGGATCGAATTGAACAATATCTCGCTGATCACCGGGGATAGCTCATGGAATTAAAGATTACCCGAGCCGCCCACCAAGCTTTAACCGCTGAATTAGGTTTAAAACCAGGGATGGGCGTTAAATTAATGCCGCGTCCTGACAATACTGCCCCGGTTGACCATAAGCCACACCAGGCGTATGCCCTTGATAACCACCCTGATCGGCCAGTTATCAACGTTGACGTCGCCGGAATTAATTATCACATTAATTTCCCTGATAGTTGGTTCTTTGAAAATCGCGTTACTACGCTGGATTTCGATCCTGAAGCTGGCGTAATCTTTGATTTTACTTTAATTAAAGATCTTGGTGGCGCCTCAACAAACTATGAAATGTTTTTAATGTAAAACCAGGTCGTGAGCCATGCATCAAGGAAGCCGTAGCCTAACGTAGACAAGGCGTTGGCACTAGCAAAGCTAGGGTCAGCGCCTTTGTCATAGTTAGGCACTAGGCTTCCGCATGGCGAACGTAGTTAATCAGGTTGTGAGGGGGACATCACCCCTCGTTAAAAAGGCTCCCAGTGGGATTTTAACCACTGAGAGCCATTATTTGTTATAATCACGGAAAAACGACTCGATGTTGCTTCGCCATGCGTCGTTGCTCATCAAGTGACTTATTAGCTGGCAAATAAACTAACGCTCCGTCCGCACAAATCGCCACATTAAAAACCTTCGTTTCCGGCCGAATATAATGCGGGACGGTTAAGACGTTTGACGAGCCAACTTGACGTAGTTTTACTGACATTACTTTGTCCCCCTTTAAAAATTTTCGAAATGGAGTTTATTATGTTAATTAAGCCTTATCATCATCACGTGCAATACTACGAAACCGATCAAATGGGAATTACTCACCATTCCAATTACATTCGTTGGATGGAAGAAGCCCGGGTTGATTTTCTCAACCAAATCGGGTGGAACTTTGCCCGCTTAGAAGCGAGTGGAATTACTTCACCAGTCATTGATGTGCAATGCCATTATGCCTGGCCAACTCATTTTGATGAACAAGTTCAGATTACGGTAACCGTCACTAAGTTTACCGGCGTAAAATTATCATTAGCTTACATCATGACCGTCAATGAACAAACCGTCTGCACAGCTACTTCAACGCATGCCTTCTTGGGACAAGACGGCCAATTAATTCGCCTTAAACGAACTCATCCAGAATTTGCGGCCACTTTAACGTCACTTGTTACAACTAATTAATTCCGCTTGGCTTAACTCAATCATAGCGTAAATTTAGTAAAACAAATTACCCAGATTTAAAAATCTGTTACATTGTTATTCAACGATATCAACATTACTATCTTGTGGCGCTTGGAATTAGCTCATAAAAATAAGTTCATATACATGGATATAGGTCTTTAATAAATACACACTTTATGGTTATATGTGTATTAAGTAATCTTTTATGTACATGAAAGGAGGAAGTTTTGTGCTAGATAAAGAAAATATCGAGCAACGTGTCTACAACCTACTTTGTCCCATGATGGACATCCGAACTCGGACAACGGTCGCTAAATTGTGTGCAGCCCTCCACGATTTAGTCCAACAATATGAATATTCAGAATTAAACGTCTCATTATTGACTACTTATGCGCAAGTTAGTCGGAAATCCTTTTACCAACATTTCACCAATATTGATGAATTTTTCCAACTAATTAACGATTTAGTGGTTTTAGGCTATGATAAGTTCTTAAATTCAATTAGACCTCCATACGTTTATCGAAAATATTACGTCGCCATTTTTGAATATTACTATCGGCTGGGACCAGCTTTTCATAAAATGTTTAATGACCTTTCATACCAGACCCCGTTGTACAATATGATTGAGCAAACTTCGAACGAAATGTTTGATCACTTTGAGTTCTTTGACAAAAAAATTAGATCAGCAAATGGTTAAAGCCCTCGGAGTTTATATTACCGGCGGATCAATTTTAACGGTCCAAAAAAATGTTGGCAGCAAATCCCAACCAAGATATAGATGAAATGATGGAACTAATTTACGTTTTCGCTACTCGGTCATTAGGACTCGTAGTGGATTTAGAACGGGTCATTGATCCAGATTTAATTGCTCAGCGTGCAAACCGGCATATTTTCGTGCCATAAATCCAGGTCGTGAAATACAGGTCGTGAGCCGAGCGTTAAAAGCGACGTTAGGCTAACTTGGAAACACCGCTTGGCGTGGTAACACGTCGAGGGGTGTTTTCAGTTAGTCCTAGTCGCTTGCTCGGCGAACGTAGTTAAATCTAGGTCGTTAGCCACAAAAAAGGCTGAGGAACCCGTTTCCTCAGCCTTTTAAATTACTTATTTAATGCTTGCACAGTCTTAACCATCGACACAAAATTATCCGCATCTAAACTGGCCCGACCAATTAAAACCCCATCAATATCACGTTTACTCATTAACTCGGCAATATTGTCAGGATTAACACTCCCGCCGTATAAAATTCGAATCTTATCGGCCACTTCATATGAGTACCGATCCGCAATGGTTTGGCGAATTTGCCGGCACCCTTCCTCAGCTAACAATGGATTGGCAAATTGCCCCGCCCCTACGGCCCAACTAGGTTCGTAGGAGATGATAATGTTTTTAATTTGGTCAAACGAAACATCACATAAAACATCTTTTAATTGCGCAAAAACATAGTGAATACTACCACCATGTTCTTCTTGCATCATGGTTTCATCCGTACAAATAATCGGGGTCATTCCCGCTTGCAAGGTTGCCACTACCTTTTTATTGACCATCGTATTATTTTCATTAAACATCGTGCGCCGTTCAATATGCCCTAATAAAACATAGTCAACGCCCGAATCAGCCAACGCTTTCGGACTAATTTCTCCCGTGTAGGCCCCTTCAAATTCCGTAAACGCATTTTGCGCCACAATTTGGATATCGGTTTGATCAGCGGCCGCGGCCATCGCGTGAAGGGCTAAGGTCGTCCCCGCGATGCCCACTTCAACTTCCTCTTTGGCTGGTAATTGATCCTTGATTTGATTAATAAACGCCACGGATTCGGCTACATTTTTATGCATCTTCCAGTTGGCGACCACAAATGGTTTACGCATGGACAACTAGTCCTCCTTGAATAATTTTCTTGTAGATAGATTAGCTTAATTTAGTGACAAAAGCAATATTATTCCCCCACCATCCGTCTAACCTTGCTATAATATATATATCATTTTTCTCTAATCCGAGGTATTTTATTATGGTCACAGTTAAATCTATTCTTGCCGACCACCCCGAATTAGCCGATCGCCTGTTAGACGGTAAATTTGGGATTGAATTAGAACAACATCGCATCATGACGGATGGAACGCTTAGTCGCCAACCATATCCCGCTACCTTTGGAAGTCGCCGGCATCATCCATATTTGAAGACCGATTTTTCGGATACGATGATTGAACTTGCCACCCCACCAACTACCGGGGCCACCGCCGCTGTACTTAACGCCAAGGCCTTACAACAAATTGTCCACGAACAATTACAAATTGATGAACGGTTTTGGCCACTCAGCATGTTACCAAATTTAAGTGATGCCGACCTTGAATATGCCAGTCATAACAACACCCGGACTTGGATGCAGGAATATCATGATCACTTACTAGCTAAGTATGGTCCTGAACGGGAAATCATGACGGGCGTCCACATTGGATATAGTTTAAATAGTACCTTAATTCATGGCTTATACCACCAAGGCTTTAAGACCAAGTATCCGGATAAAGCCCGGTTCCGCAATGAAATGTACTTCCAATTAGCCCAAGGGTTTGCTATCTATCGGTGGCTCTTCACCTACTTATTTGGTTGTACACCCTTTATTACCAATCGGCCCAGTGATGTACCAGCTGACGTACAAAGTCCCGTCCGGAGCTTCCGGAATAGTCAATACGGCTACGCTAATTTACCAACTGAAACCATTACTTATGCCGATCTCGATTATTACTTGGCCTCGATTTCGGACCGGGTTAAAAATGGTTCCTTCTACTCCCACCACGAAGCTTATTGTGCGGCACGGTTAAAGTGCAAAGACGACACCTTAGCTGGGTTATTAAGTCACGGGACAGAATGGATTGAATTACGCGGCTTTGACCTTGATCCCGTTTCACGAGCCGGGATTAGCAATGATACGCTCAATTTCTTAGAACTCTTCATGGCGTACATTTTAACATTGGATGAACCGGCTGACTTAGCGGACCAACTAGCGCAAGCGGATGAGCGCAACAATCAAGTGGCCTTACAACATCCCCACGAACAATTCGATTGGGTCTTAGAACAAGGAACGACGCTCTTAGACCAATTAGAAGCCTTTGCCCGTGCAATTAATGCGCCGAAGATTTACTTTGATGCCATCTTATTCTCACGCCGCCGCTTAGAAGATCCAACGTTAACGATTGCTGGCCAACTATTAGACCAAGTCAGCGATGAAGCCGACTACTTCAATTACGGAATGAAGATTGCTAACGAACGCTTCACCGCCATTCGCCAAGCAACCCAACCGCTCCAAGTTTTCGCAGATCGCTTGACGCCCGATGTGCAAACCTTAATTAAAACCGCCATTGAACTTGGCGTGAAGATTGATTTGACCGATGGCATTGAATTATCCGTCGGCGACCACTTAGAAATCTTTGATGAAAAGATTACCTTTGTCTTCCCCAATGGTCCCCAAGCGTATTTAACCGATCTCTTCCCCGAATTAGCCCAATTAACTGACGAACAACCATAGTAAAGGAGGATAAAACGGATGACCCCCGCTGAACAATTAACAATTTTAAAAAAACATTATTAACATTCCCACCGAAAACCAAAACGAAGCTGCGATTGCGGATTACTTAACTACCCTGTTCGCGCCATATGAACAAGCAACCATCGAGCGCTACACCTACGCCCCTGGTCGGGATAATATTGTCATCACCATCGGTAGTGGTCATCCGGTCCTCGTTTTGTCCGGCCACATGGATACCGTCAATGCCGGTGACCGGACCGCTTGGACCAGCGATCCATTTGACGCCACAATCCGGGATGGCAACCTCTATGGACGGGGGGCGTCCGATATGAAGGCTGGGCTCGCGGCGCTCGTGGTAACTGTATTAGAATTTTGGAAGCAGGTACGACCTTCCACGGCACGATTAAATTAATCGGGACCGTGGGTGAAGAAACCGGTGAATACGGTGCGGCTCAAGTGATGAAAGCTGGCGTGGTCGATGATGCGGATGCCGTTTTAATCGCCGAACCAAGTACTGGCTTCCATGAAATTACGTATACGGCCAAAGGGGTCATTGATTACCAAGTTACGGCCCAAGGAAAAGCCGCCCACAGCGCCCGGCCCCACCTCGGTAATAATGCCATTGACCAATTATTCCGCTTTTATAATCGAATTACGACGGCCATGCAACAATTTAACCAAGTTGACCCCGTTCTTGGCGGGGTCGTCCATAACGTGACGGTCATTAACGGCGGGGAACAAGTCAATACAATCCCTGCTACGGCAATGCTGAAAGGAAATATCCGGACGATTCCAGCGTACCCGAACCAAGCCTTTTACGATGTCTTTGACCAAATTATGCATGAACTCGCCCAAGACCCCCAAAACCACTTAACCCTGACTTACTCCTTCCCCGAAGAAGCGGTGCCAGGAGAAGCCGACTCGCAATTAATGCAACTCGCGCAACAAGCTTACGATGACCTGTTCGGCTTTACCCCAGCTGCCGTTGGTAGTTTGGGCGCCAATGAAGCGGCAGAATACATCCAAGCGCAAGGTGACTTCGATATTATTTGCTTTGGTCCCGGCTCGGATACCTCCCATGCGGTTGATGAATACGTGCCAATTGCGGATTACCAAAAAGCGATTGCCTTTTACCACCACTTTATCGAATTATTTAATCGCTAATATACACCAAGCGTCGACAACTATCCAAACAGTTGCCGAGCGCTTATTTTTATTATTACAATTTTCTATACAAAATAAAGTCCGTTTGCGGATCAGTTCCTTCCATAAAGGTATGTTCACCAATTTGCTCATACCCATAATGGTGATAAAAACCTTGGGCCGCATAATTATGTTCCCACACGCCGAGCCAAATCCCCGGCACTTGGTGTAATTGGGCTTGTTGAATAGCAAAATCCATCATCAAACTGCCTAAATGTTGCCCTTTAAAGCCATTTTTAACATAAATCCGTTGTATTTCCATTAAATCTGGATAATCCGGTTCACTTTGGGCGGCCCCAAAATTTAATTTCAAATAACCGGCGACTTCCGTTCCCACTCGCAATAAATAGTAGTTAGCTTCAGGGTCCAATAATTCAGCGGTTAATTGCTCCAGACTATAATCCGTTTGAATATACAAGTCCACATCGGCACCATTATCCGCACGTAAAAAGGTTTCCCGGTAGGTTTGGGCCATCAAAGGTTGTAAATCTGGTAAATCCGCGATCGTCGCTGGGGTTAAAGTTGGCGTTGGCAATCCTTCATCCTCCGTTGGTGAAAATTAGAATGTTCTCATTTTAACACACTAACAAGTTAAAAGTAAGCTAAACCTATGATAATCGTCGCAATTTCTTCATCAAATTCTCCTTGACCCACTCTTCAAACAAGCGTATAGTATGTAAAAATTTAAACTTTAACGTTGTCCCGTGAGGCACCTAAGTTTATAAATCAAATCGATTCGTAGACTACTTGGGGGTGCTATGCGTGGACACGCGTAGCACTTTTTCTTTTGGAGGTTTTTTATGAGTACCAAGTCCCCCATCACCGCCATTCCAATGGCTAAGCGCCACAATACGGTTTGGGATATGTTCGCCACCTGGGCTGGCGCCAACGCTAACAACGGAACCTGGTTTGTCGGCGGTGTCTTAGCCGCCTGCGGGTTTGCGGTCGCCCTCAAGGTCTTAGTTTGGTCATCGGCTTTATCATATGTCTTTTTAAGCTTGATTGGTTACATTGGTTACCGAACGGGGCTCTCAACGATGGAAATCGCCCGCGCTTCCTTTGGTGAGCGTGGGAGTTATATCCCGTCTTTAGTTAATATGACCCAATTCATTGGTTGGACGGCGGTGAATACCTTTATTGCCGCCCAATCAATTAGCGTCATTTGTCACGAACTACTTGGCTGGCCACTTTGGGGGCACCATGGCGGTTGGCTCGGCATTATCAGCGGAATTGTTGTCATGAGTATCTTGCACATTTTAAGTGTCGCTAGTGGTTCAAAATCAATTCAAATGATTGAACGCATCGGCATGCTGGTCGTCTTTGTTTTCGTGATTTGGGAAACCGTGGTCGTCTTAAAGTCAGTCTCCCTCGCTGAGATTGCTCACTGGCAAGTGCCGGCTAAGTTTAAAATGAGCACCGGAGCGGCCGTCGATTACGTAGCCGCCTTTAACCTTGCGTGGGTGACGGCCGGGGCTGACTTCACCCGGTTTACCAAGATTAAGCATAATGCTACCGTCACGCCGTGGATTGGGGCGATGTTAGGTGTCTTATGGTTCGCCGCAATTGGGTTAATTGCCACCATTGCGATTGCGGTCACCAGCGGTGTTTATGATCCGAACAACTCCGATCCGTCAACGATTGCTACGAAGCTTGGCCTCGGGATCGTCGCATTGCTCGTCATTGTCTTAACCTCAATGACCGCTAATGCCGTTAATCTCCTCGCAGCTGGGTCCGCCATTACGAACCTCTTTCCCAAAATCAATTTAAAACATGCCTTATGGATCGCCGTGACCTTGGCAACCGTGGTGACCTTTATTCCCCTCTTCTTTGATAGTTTCCTGGCGGCCTTTGAAACCTTCTTAGATTATGTTGCCATGGTGCTTGGCCCAACGATTGCGATTATTTGTACTGATTTTTATCTCCTGAAGCGACGTCACTATGCCGTTGAGCAAATTGGCCAAGTTAACGGCCAATATTGGTACCATAATGGAGTTAATTGGATTGCAATTGTGGCCTTTGGGCTTGGGTTAATTGGTTATTTACTAACCCACCAATTGCCGTTCTTAGCTAACACGATTGGCGCCACCTTCTTAGATATGCTGATGTGTAGTCTTCTGTATGCGGGATTAATGAAATTGACTACAAAATAATTTGGAGGAATTTATCATGTTAATTCAAAATGTCCATCTTGATAATCAAAGTGAAACTAGCGATGTGCGGGTCACGGATGGCAAGTTCGCGGCCATTGCACCACACTTAACACCCCAAGCTGGCGAAGAAGTCATTGACGTCCACGGTAATTTAATGTTGCCACCATTTGTTGACTCCCACGTCCACCTTGATTCAACGCTCACGGCCGGCAACCCGAATGGAATGAATCAGGCACGCTCTTTGACGGGATTCGGATTTGGGGTGAACGTAAGCAAACGTTAACCAAGCAAGACGTCAAAGACCGGGCCACCCAATCGATTCGAAAAATGCTAACGCACGGGATTCAACACGTCCGCAGTCACGTTGATGTAACTGATCCCTCACTCACGGCCCTCCAAGCCCTCCTCGAATTAAAACACGACCTAAAAGAGATTGTGGATTTACAACTCGTTGCCTTTCCGCAAGACGGCATTCTTAGCTTTCCGCATGGGAAAGAATTGATGGAACAAGCGGTTAAAGAAGGCGCGGATGTCGTCGGTGGAATTCCCCATTTTGAAAATACAACTGAATATGGTTGGGAAAGTGTCCACTTCTTAATGGACCTGGCCGATCGCTACGATAAATTGGTCGATGTCCATTGTGACGAAATTGATGATCCGGCTTCACGGCACCTTGAAGTATTAGCCACCGAAAGCCTCGAACGTCAGCTCTTTGACCGCGTGACGGCTAGCCATACGACGGCTATGGGATCGTACAATGATGCCTACACTTACAAATTATTTAAACTCCTCAAACAAAGCCAAATTAACTTTGTGACCAATCCGTTGGTTAACGTCCACTTGGGCGGTTTGATACCTACCCCAAGCGCCGCGGTGTTACCCGGATTAAAGAGCTTACCGCAGCCGGCTTAAATGTTTCCTTTGGTGAAGATGACATTCAAGATCCCTGGAACCATTGGGGAATGGGAATATGCTGGATGCGACGATGATGGGGGTCTACATTGCGCACTTAATGGGTTACAGTCAAATCCAAAATGCCTTTAATTTCGTGACTTATAACGGAGCTAAAACGCTCCACTTAGGAGATCAATACAGGCTTAAAGTTGGTAACCCCGCCAACTTTATCATCTTACAAGCCCCTGACTTCTACCAAGCTTTAAACCAACATGCCGAAGTCTTGTACAATGTCCGGCACGGCAAAGTGTTAGTTAAGACCGTGCCGGTAGAACCGGAATTATTCTTTTAAATCGCATTAAAAAAGGCCCCCGGTGTTGATTTTCACCGAGAGCCTTTTTTTTGCGACTAAGTAATCTTACTACCTAATTAAAAGCCAACCATGATTCACCCTCATGGTTACCCTTTTCGTTTGTAATTATAAAATACACAAGTTTATTTCGTCAATAATCATTTCAACTAAAATTTCAATCCATAATAGTCTAGCTAATCCTAACTCTACCAATGGATTACACGTTCCAAAGTAGATTCGGATATGTCTTCAATTTCAAAACCGTGCTTAGTATAATCAAGCCAGGACAACGTTGTCCGAGTGACCACGGTCGGATCTGGATACCACCCCGCAGCCAATAAATGAACAAAGGGAGGTGTGTTCCGTTGAATCTTGATCAAAGGAGGACGCGGTATGTGGCCCTTGGTTGGGTTCTGGTTCGTACATCGCTTGGATGCCATTATCCTCGCGGTTGGTCGAACCTACTACCTAATCAAAAAAGCTAACCATGATTTTCGCAATCATGATTAGCTTCTAAGCAAATATCCGCGACCGATGTCACGATGGGGTAACCATGACTACTACTCATGGTTACCCTTTCATTTGCAATTATAAAATACGCAGTTTAACGAAGTCAATTCTAAATTATTACTCAAAAGCCAATTAAACTTACATTTAGATGCTCACCGCTAACATTACAAATGAATAGTCACTTTACTAGAACATACATTCGGGTATACAATACATAATAACTTATGTTACAAGGATGCAAAGAGAATGGTATCTTTATTTGATCAAGTTGCTGAAGAAAATCAACCATTGGCTGCCCGGGTTCGACCTCGAAACCTAGATGAATATTTCGGTCAAACGCAAATTGTTGGTCCTGGAAAAATTTTACGGAACATGATTGAACGAGGACAATTATCATCAATGATCTTTTGGGGACCACCTGGCGTCGGTAAGACAACACTTGCCAACATCATTGCAACGCATGCGAAGGCTAAATTCATTACCTTTTCGGCTGTGACCTCCGGGATTAAGGAAATTCGCCAAATTATGCATGAAGCTGAGGACAACCGTCAATTCGGCGAACAAACACTTGTTTTTATCGACGAAATTCATCGTTTCAACAAAGCTCAACAAGATGCCTTCTTACCGTTTGTAGAAAAGGGATCCATTATTTTAATTGGTACCACTACCGAAAATCCATCATTTGAAGTCAATAGTGCGTTGTTATCGCGGTGTAAGGTTTTAGTATTAGAGCAACTTAACGTGAATGAATTAGTCGCTATGTTAAAACATGTTCTAAATGATGACCGAGCATTTCCGAAGCAAACAATTGCAATTAGTGACGAGAATCTCCATCGGATTGCCGAATATGCGGACGGCGATGCCAGAACCGCCTTAAACACCCTTGAATTAGCCACGCTTAATTCACCAGAAAAAGATGGCATCATTCAGGTGGCTGATACCGTTATGCAAGAATTATTGGCGAAAAAAATGCTCTTTTACGACAAAACAGGTGAAGAACACTATAATCTAATTTCAGCCTTACATAAATCAATGCGCAATAGCGATCCGGACGCGGCGGTATACTGGATGACCCGAATGCTGGATGGAGGAGAAGATCCATTATACATCGCCCGGCGCTTGATTCGCTTTGCTGCCGAAGATGTTGGCTTAGCTGATACTAGGGCTTTATCCTTAACGACTGAAGTTACCAAGCTTGCCAATTTTTAGGCATGCCTGAATGTGACATTCATTTAACCGAAGCCGTTATCTACTTATCATTGGTACCAAAATCCAACGCCATTTATAAAGCTCGCTTGAACGCTGCCAAAGACGTGAAACAAACGATGAATGAACCGGTCCCTTTACACTTACGCAACGCTGCCACCAAATTAATGAAGAACTTGGGCTACGGCAAAGATTATCAACTGGCTCATTTTTACGAAGATCGATTAACCGACATGCAAACCATGCCCGATAATTTAATTGGACACACTTATTATCACCCTACTGACCAGGGTAATGAACAAGCATTTAAACAACGCCTTAACTACATCCAGCAGTGGAAGGCCAATCATCATACTGATACTCAAAATCATTCAACTCAACCTAAATAACCCCTGACTCCCACCTCTTGGGAATCAGGGGTTATTTAACACACTTATGATTATTACTAACCTAATTAAAAAAGCCAACCATGATTTTCGCAATCATGATTAGCTAAACCAAAAATATCCGCGACCAACGTCACGTTGGGGTAATCATGACTTCCACTCATGGTTGCCCCTTTTCATTTGCAATTATAAAATATGCAGCTAGGCAAAGGCAAAGCTTTTTCGACGGCAAATGAATAGCGACGCATGCCGGCTCACGACCTAACCTTCGATTGCTCGATGAATAAATTGGAATAAATTATTCAAGATAAACGTAACGGCATATAAGTTAATCCCCAACGTAACTAAAATCATTCCACTTAACAAATTCGGCCGCTGCTAATGGCGCAATTAACGCCCGCAGGCCAATAATCATCATTAACAAGACAATTACCAACAATAACATCGACCCCGTCGTGCTTTGCATGAAGTAAGTATACAAACCTAATAGGACTTCCACCGGCACTAAAATCGCGCTGTAATGGCCAACTTGGTTCGCGTAATCACGGAATTCAAGTGGTTGGGCAGTGAATTGCTTCATGGCAAAGACGGCTAACCCAATCGTAACGGCTAACACGACTAATCCAACCAACATTATGGTGATATATTCATGCTTAAGAATTACTGTAATTATTTTGTGTGAATTTAGTACAGTTAGAACATCTTTAATATCATCAATATCAACTTTGTCACCAATTTCAACTTGAGTTGATACTTGATTCCAAATTTCAATTAATTTAATTAACATCCATTTAGTTCCAAGCCAAATTGTGAAAGGAAGTAATAATATTTCTAATACTAAGGTTACTAACCCATATTGATTCTCTTCTTTTGCAAGTGAACTTGGGTGCTTGATTGATCGTACTAACCAATTAAAATATGGTGAGCCATGCACTTTTAAGGCGTCACCGTTAATTCGACGTGGTTTCTTAATCGTTTGCAATGTAGTTTCAGAACTCCCCATAGCATCAACCTTAGCACCACAATTAGTACAAAATGAATTACCTAAAGAAATTTCTGATCCGCAATTAGTACAATATTTCATTTTATTATTCCTATAGTGAGTCTTCGCGTAATACTTTATTTCCCATTAATTGTTTGATAATCCATGGGTATTTAAATGTTTTATTTTGATTATTTTCTGGGGATTTTTCAATAATAGCTTCTTTTTCTACAATTTTTCTAGATTTATCATCATAGTTAGACAATGTCACATCATAAACAACTTTGAATTCCTTACTTGTAACAGGAACAATAGAACGCACTTTCACTTCTCCCAAACTATTTGGATTATAATCATTTCCTTGCTTGTCTGCATTATTCTTACTCATCATTTCTTTATAACTGCTATTATTAATTCCATTTACAAATAAATCGTCATATTCAGCGCTATCTTGATGACTTAATACTGACGTTAATAAATTTTCAACATCAGATGACTTTGGTAATCCAAAGAATTTTACTTTAGATCCGTCTACGTCTTCCTTTAATTCTAAATTATGACCATTTAAATCTGCCTGTCCAACATACTCATGCTTACCAGGAAGCTGATTACGTAATACTAACTTGTATAAGTTACCATCATTAGTATTAATAACTTCATTTGCCTTACCTACATTTTGATCGTTTTGCTTAATTTCTAAATCTTTAATATCAGTCAAAACTTCAACATTATTGACAGGAACATTCAGTTTATATTTTGGCCATAACAACCATGACCGACCACTCTTTACGAATGTCCAGTAATTATTAGCACTTGGTTCATTGCCAGTAACAGTTGGAGATTCTAGATTTTTCAATGAATTAGCTTTAACATCAGCTAAACTAGACGAATCTTCATAGTACCGATTTTGAAGCCCCTTAACCGTTTTATTATTTATTTTTACACCAGACGTTGTTGTTGTTACATACTTCCCGGCATTTTTCTTAGGATTACTTAACGCAGCAATAGCACGATCCATTTGGGCACTTGGAGAATAATACCTATTCCCACCAAACCAAATAATAACAACTAATACTGCTAATATAATTAAACCACGTCGCTTTTTAGAATCTCCCTCACGCGCATCTTTCCAATACTTATTAATCCACGTTTTCATATCGTTAGCTTTATTAGCTACAAGCGTACTCATTTCCCGAACACGTTCTTTTTTTTGGTTCTACTGTAACCTTATTTGTCACGACACTTTCTTTAAGGCTATGGTTACTACCTGAAACTAATTTACTACCGCAACTTGGGCAGAATCTGCTTTCTGGATTCAATTTAGAACCACAATTAGGACAAAAATTCATTTAACAAACTCCTTATAAATATATATTTATCACAAGATAATATTATTCCACAATTCCCTACTTATCACAACGTAATAATGAAGAATATTAAAGTTTTTCGTTAATTTTTATCCCCAATTAACAATTACTTTCACAAGCCTAAGTTAGTAACCACCAGTTATCTTGCGAACATTTTCACAATCTACCTCGTTTTCACTTATCGTTTGATTAATAAAATGCCGTGAATATCTCTTGTAATCGTTTCCACTATGATGCTATACTTACCTCGAAAAGATGATTAATGATTAACTCAACGGAGGTTTATCACATGAAAACTGTAATTATTGGTTGTACCCACGCCGGCACAACCGTTGCATCCCAATTATTAAGCGCCCACCCTGGCGAAGAAGTCGTTATTTACGAAAAGAATGATAACGTCTCTTTCCTTTCCTGTGGGATTGCAACTTACTTAGGTGGCGTGGCTACTAGCATTGATGATATGTTTTATTCTAGCCCTGCAGCCTTAACAGAACTTGGTGCAGACGTTCACATGGAACACGAAGTTTTAAGTGTTGACGTTAAAAATAAAACCTTAGTCGTTAAAGATTTAAAGACTGAGATTGAAACAACTGACACTTACGACAAGTTAGTCGTCACGACTGGTTCTTGGCCAATTATTCCTCCAATGGACGGGATTGATTCACCAAACGTTTACCTATGTAAGAACTACCACCACGCCACTGAACTCTTCGAACAAGCTCCTAAAGCCAAGAAGATTGCCATTATCGGGGCTGGTTACATCGGGATCGAATTAGTCGAAGCTTACAACAAGCAAGGCAAAGAAGTCGTCTTAATTGATGGTAATGAACGGATTTTAAGTAAGTACTTTGATCACGAGTACACGGACCGGATGGAACAATTGTTTACCGATAAAGGCGTTGAATTAGCCCTTGGTCAACGCGTGGCCGGCTTTGTTGATCACGGTAGCGATGGCGTAACCGTCAAAACTGATGCTGGGGCATACGACGTTGATATGGCGGTGCTTTGTATTGGGTTCCGGCCGAACACGGATCTCTTCAAGGGCCAACTTGATATGGATGATCGCGGTGCCATCATCACCAATAACTACATGCAAACGTCTGATCCAGATGTTTACGGTGCTGGCGACTCCGTCCAAGTACACTACAATCCAACGGGGAAGGCCGCTTACATTCCATTGGCTACCAACGCTATTCGCCAAGGGGCCTTAGTCGCCCAAAACCTCTTTGGGAACACGGCTGAATACATGGGAACCCAATCAACGTCTGGCCTTGAACTTTATGGCCAAACGATGGTTGCATCTGGGTTAACCCTTGATCTTGCCAAGGAAGCTGGCCTTGATGCCGAAGCCGTAACCTTTGAAGATAATTATCGGCCGGAATTTATGCCCAACAACCACCAAGTCCTCGGAACGGTTGTTTGGGACAAGACTAACCGCCGGATTCTCGGAGCCCAATTCATGAGTGATATTGATATTTCAGCCTACGCCAATGTTGTTTCGGTCATGATTCAAAACAAGAACACGATTGACTTCATGGCGATGGTCGATATGCTCTTCCAACCAAACTTTGACCGACCATTTAACTTCATTAACCTCTTGGGTCAACAAGCGGTTGCTAAAGCTAATCAATAATTAAAATTAAGTTTATCTACCAACCGGAAGCCTTTTCACTCGCTTCCGGTTTTATTATCCAAACTTTTCCTAAAACAACTTGAAAATTAATTTTCTATAATTATAATAATCACTATTCTAATTAAATTTTAATTTTAAAGGAGGGATTGCCGATGGATACTTCAGCAACCATGGCGAGCGCGACTCGCCAATCATCTCAATCTTCGTCACGATACTTAGCGGCTGCCTACCGGGTTTTCGCCGCTGTTGCCAACGCCGTCCTGGTCATTTTAGGTGGTGGATTGTTAACGCAAACCATTGGTAATCTCACCCACGTACCGGCCTTAACCTTAGTGGGGGCCGCAACGCAAGTTTTATTAGCGCCCGCCATTGGCTATGCCGTTGCTTCACAATTACATACGAATACGTTAGTTACGTTTGCTTCGATGGCCTCCGCCATGGTTGGTGCAAATGCGGTTCACTTTACGAATAGTGCTGTCCAAGCCGTCACTGCCACGGGCCAAGTTTACCCAACGGCTGCCAATGCCCCGGTCTTCACCACCGGGCAACCAGTTTCCTCTTTAGCTGCGGCTTTAATCGCCGTTGTTGTTGGGAAATTCCTGACCGGAAAAACCCCTCTAGATATGGTTCTGGTCCCGTTCGGTTCCTTAGCGGTTGGGGTGGCTGCCGGCTTAGTGCTCGCCAGTGTCGTAACGCCCGCCCTCTTAGCAGTTTCTGCCTCCATCGCTCATTTGATGCAAGTTTCACCCGTGCTCGGCTCCGTTGCCATTTCCGTTGTTTGGGCCTTATTCTTAATGACGCCCGCTTCTTCGGCGGCCCTTGCCGTGGCCTTAACGCTAGACCCAGTTTCATCAGCCGCCGCTTTAATCGGGACCACGTCTCAATTCGTCGCCTTCACGGTAATGTCATGGCGCCAAAACGATCTTGGGGCTAACATCGCCCAAGGGTTAATCACCCCTAAAGTGCAATTCCCGAACCTATTAGTTAACCCTTGGTTGCTCGTACCATCAATTGTCTCCGCCGCCGTTTGTGCTCCATTAGCCACGGTTGTCTTCGGGATGCGTTCAACCTATACCTTAGGGGGACTTGGTTTGAATTCCCTCATCGCCCCAATCGCTTACCTATCCAAAGGGGCTGATCAACTGTTGGCTTACATGGGTTGCGGGGTCGTCCTCCCAGCCGTGATGTCACTGGTTCTTTACTTCTTCTTGAAGCGGGCTGGCTTCATCAAGGATAATCAACTTCACTTAGATTTAGTTTAATCTCAACTCCAAATTAAATAATTACAAGTAAAAAAAAGTAGTGGTAAATTTATTTTTACCACTACTTTTTACTTGACAGTGAGTAAACACTCACTATACAATGTAACCACATTAACAAGTGAGTGATTACTCACTTAATTAAATTGGAGGATTCGCTGATGAATCAAATTACTATTCATAATTTACGAAAACAATTTGGTAACCAAGTTGTTTTAGCTGACGTCAACATGACCGTCCCTAGTGGAAAAATCGTTGGGTTAATCGGTCCCTCCGGCGCTGGTAAATCAACTCTCATTAAAACGACCCTCGGGATGGAAAAAGCCACTGCCGGTGAAGCTTTAGTACTCCAAACTACGATGCCGAATCGGAAAATTTTAGGACGGATTGGTTACATGGCGCAATCGGATGCGCTTTATGAATCATTAACTGCCCGAGAAAATTTAGTATTCTTTGGCAAGATGCGTGGCTCAATCATCAAACCTTAGCAACACAAATTCAACAGGCTGCTACCACCGTCGCTTTAACGGCAGACCTCGATAAACCGGTGAGCGACTTTTCTGGTGGAATGAAACGGCGCCTTTCCCTAGCCATTGCCCTGTTGGGAAATCCAGAATTATTAATTTTAGATGAACCAACCGTGGGGATTGATCCAGCTTTACGACATCAAATTTGGGCAGAATTAGAACGCCGTCGTGATCAGGGAACCGGGATTTTAGTCACGACCCACGTGATGGACGAAGCCGAACTCGTCGACGAAGTTAACTTATTAATGCAAGGTCGTATCATTGCCACTGATAGTCCGCAAAATTTGAAACAACAATACCAAGTTGATTCAATCGAAGCTGTTTTCTTAGCCGCCGAACATACCTTGGAGGATTAAATTATGACTCGTTTACTCGCTTTAACTAACCGGATTTTAAAACAATTAATTCGTGACAAGCGCACCATTGCGTTAATGTTGGTTGCTCCAATTTTAATTATGTTTTTATTAAACATCGTTTTTACAACTAATACCAAACCACATATTAAATTAGCTACTAGCCAGGTCAATGCAACCCTAGTTTCCCAATTAGATGCCACCAAGCATGTTTCGGTAAAACAATTTACCACCAAACAAGCCGCTAGCCAGGCACTTAAAAAGCATCAAGTTGATGCAACCTTAATCGGTCAGAACGACCAAAAATTAATCGTTACCTATGCTAATACTGATTCGGCTAAAACCCAATTTACCCGCCAAATCTTACAAAGTACTTTAGCTAAAACTAGTAACCAACAATTATTCGCCACGGTATCTAAACTGGCTCAAGCCACTGGCCAATCCCTTCCTGCCCCCGCTCAAGTTAAAATCACCCAACACTACGTTTATGGGAACGAAGACACTGGTTTCTTTAGCAAGATTATCCCAATCTTACTTGCCTTCTTTATTTTCTTCTTTGTTTTCTTGATTTCTGGGATGGCCCTTTTAGGCGAACGAACTTCCGGCACCTTAGACCGCTTATTAGCAACGCCAATTAAACGAAGTGAAATCATCGGCGGCTACATGTTATCATATGGTATCGCTGCGGTAGTTCAAACAACCGTCATTGTGTTAGCTACGATTTGGTTATTGCACTTAGAAGTGGTTGGTAACATTGGCGCCATTATTGTTGTGGCCTTCTTAACCGCCCTCGTTGCCTTATCATTTGGGATTTTATTATCTACCTTTGCTGGTTCCGAATTCCAAATGATGCAATTTATTCCCCTTGTCGTCGTTCCCCAAATCTTCTTTTCTGGGATTATCCCGCTTGATACCATGGCTAACTGGGCGCAATGGATTGGGACAATTTTACCAATTAAATATGCTGGGGATGCCCTCAGTCAAATTATTTTGCAGGGAGCGACCCTAACTGATGTCATCGGCGATTTAGGAGCCCTCCTAATCTTTATTGTCATCCTCACTGCAGTTAATATTATCGGATTAAAACGTTATCGAAAGGTATAAATTATGACAACTACGAAGATTGATCAACATTTTGCGAACTGGGTTGCCCAGCAGACATTTCAACCTGCCAAGCAAAAAGCGCTCCTGGCGGCCAGTCAGTTATTTAGCACTCAAGCTACGCTGCCACATCAACAGCCCAAATCGCTAAAACCGCTGGCATTGGTGAAGGTACCATTTTTAAATACTTTAAAAACAAGGCCGGCCTGCTACAAGCTGTCCTAGCTCCAATTACTTCGACCTTAATTCCTAACTTCCAACACGATGTCTTAGTGCAATTAAAAGGGCAATCTTACCCATCAAGTTTAGCCTTTTGCCAATCCTTAATGACGGAGCGACTTCAATTTTTACGCCAAAATTGGTACCTCATGGCTCTTGTCCTTGATCAATTATTAGTTAACCCTCCACTCCGCGAACAATTACAACAATTCGCAACTACTAACGGGAATCAAGCATTTATAACTGAGTTTAATCAATTATTAGATCACTATTTCCCCACTAACATTACCTATCAAACGTTTCTATTAGAGGTATGCCGGCTTTTATTTGGTGAATACTTCAAATTAATGACCGTTAATCGCGATAATTTTGATTGGGAAACTGAATCACAAAAACTTGGTGCCCAATTAAACATCTATTTAACCATGTAAATAAAATGGACGAGTAACATTTTAGTTGCTCGTCCATTTATTTTTTAGCGTTTTGGTAATAAGATATTTAATCCTACGGCAGCAATCGTACTAATCACAATCCCATTTCCGAGCAGTAATTGCGCCGTGGCCGGTAATCCTTGGAATAAGCTAGGGTAAACTGATACTCCCAACCCTAGGCCAATCGAAATCCCCATAATTAAAAGATTCTTTTGCGAATTAAAATCAACTTGGCTGAGCATTTTAATCCCTTGCACCGCAATCATCGCAAACATCACCAACATCGCGCCCCCAAGGACCGGCGTTGGAATCATCGTCACTAAGGCCCCCATTTTAGGTAATAAACCAAGTAACATTAATAAGCCTGCTGACCAGTAAATTGGTTGTTTCGTTTTGATCCCACTAAGTTGTAATAACCCCACGTTTTGGGAGAACGTAGTGTATGGAAAGGTGTTAAAAATCCCCCCTAACATAACGGCAATTCCTTCAGCCCGGTAACCACGTTTTAAATCATCCGTTGCCACGTCTTGCTGTAACAAATCACCTAAGGCTAAGAAAACCCCGGTTGACTCAACCATTGAAACTAACGCCACCACACACATCGTTAGAATTGATGACCATTCAAAGTGGGGCATCCCAAAGTAAAATGGGGTTGGGACATGGACCCACGCCGCTTGCGTAACCGGCGTCGTTGACACCATCCGCATCATTGCTGCCACCAACGAGCCAACAATCAAACCTAATAAAACGGCAATCGAATTCCAAAATCCCTTCGCAAATACTTGAATCAAGACAATCACGATGATGGTTAGAAACCAGAGCAATAAGTTTTCGCCGGCCCCAAACTGCTTCGCGGTCGCATCACCGCCACCTAATTGCTGAATCGCTACTGGAATTAATGACAACCCAATCATGGTAATTAACGTGCCCGTCACCACTGGTGGGAAGAATCGCTTCAACTTCGCAAACCAACCAGCAATAAGAAACACGAACAACCCCGCCATGATAATCGCCCCATACATGGTCCCGATTGAAAAATGATGGCCAATCATCGTTAACGGCTGCACCGCTTGAATTGCACATCCTAACACGACTGGCAAGCCAATCCCGACATATTGATTCCGCCATAATTGAATCAACGTTGCAAGTCCACACATAAAAATATCAATTGACACTAAATACGTCATTTGTTGTGCATTAAAATGCAGCGCGGTCCCAATTAACAATGGGACGGCTACCGCTCCTGAGTACATCGCTAATAAATGTTGCATCCCTAACACGGCGGCTTGCGTAGGTTTAAGTTGATTCATTGATTAATCCTCCGGCGCAAAGTGAACTTGGTGGTCAGCTAAAGAATCAATCCGCGCTAAGGAAACTAACTTAATGCCGGCATCCTTAATTAACTGCGCTCCTTGTTGGTAGGTCTTTTCAATCACAATCCCGACTCCGGCGACTTCACAACCAACTTGCTTGGCAATATCTAGCAACCCCGTAACAGCTTGACCATTGGCTAGAAAATCATCAATAATCAAAATGCGATCGGATGCTGTTAAGAATTTTTGATCAACTGAAATTGTATTGGTAACCTTTTTGGTGTATGAATAGACATCCGCCGTATACAGATGATCGACTAACGTTAAACTCTTGTGTTTCCGCGCAAACACAACTGGCACATTTAATGCTAACCCTGCCATTAACGCCGGCGCAATCCCAGACGATTCAACTGTTACAATTTTCGTCACCTGATCTTCTTCAAACGCGGCGGCAAATTCATCCCCAATTTGCAACATCAATTGGGGATCGATTTGATGATTTAAAAATGAATTCACCTTTAAAACATCATGGTCTAAGACAATTCCATCGCGCTTAATCCGTTCTTCCAACAGCTTCATTGCTAATCTCCTTTTTAATTAACACCAAACAAAAACGTCCAAGGAATTCCATTTGTAAATCCCTTGGACGTTAATGTTAAGTTAGTGACCATGCCGGAAAAGGTCACTCATTTTTAGCATTCGTAGTCCAAGAATGACGGTCTTGGGTAGATACTGCCAACCATAATATGGCGATATACAAATGGAATTATTAATATGTAAAGGAGTATACCCCCGATTATGCCAACTGACAAGGGGCAAAGTTACTTTTTCCGGCGAGCATGATATTTCGTAGCCAATGCATGGACAACATAACACGCAATCACAAACGGAATCGTCCAGTACAAGGCGATCCGTTGATTTGGATCAAACCAAATTAAAATACATGATAACGCGCTCGCAATAAAGGCAAACCACGGCACGATTGGGAACCACGGCGTTTGATATTGCAACTCGCTAAGCTGATGACCAGCCTTTAAAAAGGCATGCCGGAAGCGAATTTGCGCTAATGCAATCGCCATCCAGACAATCACGACGCTAATCCCGAAATTGACACTAAGACTAGGTACAAGGAATCAGCCGCATACACACTTGATAATAGTGCTAAAATCCCTCCCAGCATACTTAAGGTTAAGGCCCGCACCGGAATCCCGTGGGCGTTCGTTTTGGCAATTTTCTTGCTAATCGTCCCTTCGTTGGCTAACGACCATAACATCCTCGTTGAGGCATATAACCCCGAATTAGCGGCTGAAATAATCGCCGTTAAGACGACAAAATTCATCAAATCACCCGCAAACGGAATCCCAAGATGCTTTAATACGTATACAAATGGACTCTGGGTCACGCCAGCCACTTGATACGGAATCAAGGCCGCCATGACAATAATACTCCCGATAAAGAAGACAACTAATCGCCATAACGTGGTATGAATCGCCTTCGGAATCGTTTTGGCGGGATCCTTCGCTTCTCCAGCCGTAATGGCAATTAATTCGGTCCCGGAAAAGGCAAAGTTGACCGTTAACATAGTCGTGAAAACACCTTGAAAGCCGTTCGGGAACCAGCCAGCTTTGGTAAAGTTGGTTAACCCTGGCGCATGTTGCATCCCATCAACTGACAATAAGCCCACGATGGCCGCGCCACCTAAAATAATAAAGGCGACAATGGCGAAAACTTTAACGGCCGCGAACCAAAATTCACTTTCCGCAAACACCTTCACCGAATAAATATTTGATAATAAAATCAAAATCATGAACAACAAACTCCACAGCCAGACTGGGGTTTGCGGGAACCAATGGCGCATAATTAATCCCGCCGCCGTAAATTCAGAGCCAAGCGCAATCGTCCATGTTAACCAATATAAAATGGCGACTAAAAAGCCTGTTCCAGGACTGATGTAACGTTTTGCATAAAGATGAAAAGCTCCCGTATACGGCATCGCTACGGCTAATTCTCCGAGGCATAACATCACCGCATAAACAATTATCGCCCCTAAACAATAGGCGAGAATCGTCCCAATTGGCCCGGCTTCATGAATGGTATAGCCTGAACTTAAAAAGAGACCGGTCCCAATCACGCCCCCAAGGGAAATCATTTGAATATGCCGCGCTTCCATTTTCCGCGTTAAACTTTCGGTTCGTTTACTCATTATAGTTCCTTCTTGTCTTTAGATTATTATTAAAGTATCATTAGAATATTATCATATAAATCGGAGGAATACCAAATGAATTTATTAACCCGTTTACAACAAGGTCCCCTCGTGTTAGATGGCGCTATGTCAACCCCCTTAGAACACTACGGCCTTGATACTAACAACCAACTTTGGACCGCCATGGCCCTCGTTAAAGACCCGCAAAAAGTTTACCAAGTCCACTTGGATTACTTTAACGCTGGTGCTGATTTAGTGATTACCAATACTTATCAAGCGAATTTACCCGCCTTTTTAACGGCTGGCTTTACCGAAACCCAGGCGCGCCAATTTATACGCCACGCCGTCGAACTTGCCAACCAAGCGCGCGACGACTATGAGGTTAAAACTGGCAAACATAATTATGTTGCCGGAACCATTGGACCATACGGAGCTTACTTAGCCGATGGGAGTGAATATACGGGAAATTACGAGTTAAGTGTTGATGAATACCAAGCCTTTCATCGCCCCCGCTTAGAAGAAATTCTCGCGGCCGGGATCGATGTCCTGGCTGTCGAAACCCAACCAAAATTAACTGAAACCCAAGCCGTGCTCGAGCTCGTGCATCAATTAGCACCCGATTTACCGGTTTATGTTGCCTTCTCACTGCACGATGACCACCACTTGGCTGATGGGACAGCGTTAGCGACCGCCGTCCAAGCAATCGCCACGGATTCCCAAGTCGTCGCAGTTGGGTTTAACTGTGTTGCCTTAGACGTGGTCGAACCAGCGATTCAATTAATTCACGCCACCACTGACTTACCAATTATTGTTTACCCTAACTCTGGCGCCACGTATGACCCAACCACCAAAACGTGGTCCGATCCAGCTAGCGGTCCAACGTTTAAGGAGTTAATTCCAACGTGGTACCACGCCGGTGCGACTATCATTGGCGGGTGTTGTACGACGATGCCGCATGATATTGAAAATGTTCGTGCTTATTTTGATACCCTAGAATAAAAAAAATGCCTCGCGATTTTGCGAGGCATTTTTGGTTAACTGTAATTGTAGTTCGACGGCAACTTAGTAACTTAGTTAGCTCAACAGCGCCTTAGAGCCTAACTCAAAATCTCGCCGAACCTGATTGCATCAGTTCCGCCACGATTTATATAGTTACGCCAACAGGCGCTTTGATAGCTGAGCTCACGACCTGGATGTAACTTCGTTCGGCGGACTATCTTCTACGGTAGCATTGTAACTTCGTTCACCGAGCAAGCGACTAGGACTAACTGAAAACAGACGCCGACGTGTGCCACGCCAACGTCCATTTCCAAGTTAGCCTAACGTCGCTTTTAACGCTCGGCTCACGACCTAGATTCACGACCTAAAAAATTGACAAATACCGATCTCCACCATCAGGAGCAACCGTTACCACCTTATGACCAGTACCCAGTTGCTTAGCAATTTCAATCGCACCGGCGATGTTAGCCCCTGCGCTAATCCCAGGCAAGAAACCTTCTTGCTCACCGACGACTTTAGCCATTGCAATTGCATCATCACTTGAAACTGCTACGATGCCATTGTAAACTGTTTGGTCTAACGTTGCTGGAATAAATCCTGCACTAATCCCTTGAATCTTGTGTTTACCGGCTTTTCCTTCTTTTAACAATGGTGATTCAGCTGGTTCAAGCGCATAAATTTTAATCGTTTCATCCGCTGCTTTCAGATCATGACCAACGCCGGTTAAGGTTCCCCCAGTTCCGACCCCGGCCACAAAGGCGTCAGGTAAATTATCAGTCCCAAAATCAGCGATAATTTCTTGCCCGGTCGTAACTTCGTGGGCCTTTGGATTAGCTGGGTTTTCAAATTGCATTGGCATGAAGTACCCCTTCGTATCTACTAATTCTTGGGCCTTAGCAATGGAACCTTTCATTCCATCCGCACCAGAGGTCAAAAGTAATTCGGCTCCGTAACCTTGCATTAACTTCCGCCGTTCGACACTCATCGTTTCCGGCATCGTAATAATCAAATGATACCCCTTCGCAGCGGCCACCGCAGCTAATCCAATCCCAGTATTCCCTGACGTTGGTTCCACAATCGTGTCCCCAGGTTTTAAATCACCGCTTGCTTCGGCAGCTTCGATCATCGCTAAGGCAATCCGATCCTTAATTGAACCGGCAGGGTTAAAGAATTCTAACTTAACATACACATCAGCGGCCCCGGCCGGTACCACGCGGTTTAATTTCACAAGTGGGGTCTTTCCAATTAATTCAGTTATTGAGTTGTAAATCGTCATTTTAAATCTCCTCGGTTATTTGAACTTGGGTCAACCAATTTTTGAAAAATCGTTGCGAAGTTGTTTCCCACGAAAACAATGGTTGCCCAGTGGCTAAATCATAATTCACCGGTTGAGCAGGTAACCCACCCCACGCGGCTTGTTCACGGATAAACTCTTGTTGTAGTGCTGGCCCGTCATATTCTAAATGGGCAAATAAGTAACTAAATGGTTGGTCTTGTTGCGTCAAAAGAAATAATTCATCGGTGGTCGTCGTGGCATTCACCGCCAACGCAGCAACCTGATTTACTTGGTCATGGTTAACCTCAGCATAGCGAGCATGCGGGGCGATAAAATGCCGGGGTAAATCTGCTAACAATGGCGTTGGTTGCTGAATCCGTTGCGAATAACCACCAAAATATTTGTGAGTTAAGGAGAGCTTTTCAATCCCGAAAAAAATGATGCAACGCGGCCATTGCACCCCAGCACACAAATAAGGTTGGAAGGTGCCGTTGCGCTAGGAAATCAAACAAACGCGTTAATTCCTGATAGTACGTCACCGCCTCAAAATCCAAGCGTTCCACCGGCGCCCCCGTTACAATCACGGCATCCATCGTTGCAACCGTGGCTAAATCCAACGGCTGACTAATCGCCGCTACGGAAGCTGGTACCGGCCGATTGCGGTAATGATCAACCGGATAAAAGTAGGTTAATTCTATCGCTGGTTGCCACTGTTGCAAGCGCTGAGCAAAGCGCGCTTGGGTGGCAACTTTATCGTGCATTAAGTTTACAATTCCAATTCGCATTATCTGACTCCATTTTTGACAATCAAGCTGACTAACGTTGATCATCCCCTTTCAGTTACAAAAAAATCCTAGTCGCTAATTTCCGAACCGGAATTAGCAACTAGGATTGGTAGAAATGTGATAATTAAGCGAACCACAAAATCCCCAACGGCTAACTCGTCCGTTCGGTTGAATGTAATTCGCAACAACATACTAATGCTGAATTCATCATCGACATTTCCTTTCTTTTTGTAAGTAGATAATTAATTGTAGTTACTTTACACCAAAATATTAACGGTGTCAACTGAATTAATAAGCCTTCGACGGCAACTTCGTAACTTCGTTCGTCGGACAACCACCTAGTCATAACGAAAACCCGACGCTGATGGATATTCTATCCATCAACGCCAGGTTCAATGTTATGATACGGTGGTTTTTATGTCCGCCTCACGACCTGGATGTAACTACGCTCGCCACGCGGAAGCCTAGTGCCTAACTATGACAAAGTCGCCGACCCTAGCGTTGCTAGCGCCAACGCTTTGCCTACGTTAGGCCACGGCTTCCATAATGCGTGGCTCACGACCTGATTACGACCTAATTAAATTTTCAGCGCTCAATTGATCAATAATCAACACATTAGCATATCCAGCCGTTAAAACAGCCTTGGTGGCCGGAACTTTAGCCACTTTCCCAACCACTAAAATACTCGTTTCCTTCTGCTTTAATGCATCCAATTCAATCCCAATTGTCCGTTGATTGATTTGTTCATCCGCAATCTGCCCCTCGGCATCAATAAACCGCGAAAACGCATCCCCCACTGAATTAGCTTGTAAGCGATGTTGTTCGGCAGCGGTTAAATATCCGAGCTTAAAGAGCATTGCTGATGACCGTACCGTCCCGACGGTAAACAAAGCCACATTCGCTTGCCGACCTAAATCAAGGGTCCGGCTAATATGGCGATCTTGTTCAATGACTTGTTTGGTCGTTGCTTGATCAAAAATCACCGGTAACGGTAAGTATTGCGGGTTCGTTTGATAGGCTTTAGCAAAGTCATTGATTGCTTCATACGCAAAATTATTGGTCGCATTATCAGCTGCGCTCCCCTTCATTTGCACGACTTGAACATCGGTAAAATCTTGGGGCGTTAATTGGCGCGCCACCTCATAAACCGTCTTGCCCCAGCCAATCCCGATAATATCATGATCTTTAACGTGGCTTTGCAAATACTTGGCCCCTGCTTTTCCAACTGCTTGGACGGGGTTTTCATCCGCCCGTTTTGTGGGGACAACCACCACATCTTTTAAGTGATACTGTTCCTTAATCCGGTTCGCCAACGTTTCGACCGCCGTTAATGGATTATGAATTTCAATCGTAACAAGCCCTTGTTCGCGCGCAAACTTCAGTAACCGCGATACCGACGCCCGCGAAATGGCTAACTCGGTCGCAATTTGACTCTGATTTTGGTCTAACATGTAATAGCGTTGGGATACCTCAAGGGCTAAGGTTATCCGTGCTTGTGTCTTCATCTTCTCTCACCGCCTCATAAAAATCGTCGGCTTCTATTGTACCAAATTTTGCCCTACTTAATCACTTCATATACTAGTGGTGGTACTTCAGCATGTTCACCAATTTGAATACTTTGGTCTAAAAGCTTAATCGCATCACTAACATCTTCGCGGTTAGCGTAAATCGTTAAAATGGTTTCGCCCGCTTGGACAGAATCACCGAGTTTTTTTATTCAATTCAATCCCCACACTATAATCCAGTTGATCGCTCGCTTTAGCGCGACCACCACCAAGCACCATGCTAGCCATCCCAATTTCATCCGCTAACATTTGGGTAATTACCCCAGCTTTGGATGCTGGATAGTCAATTTGGTACTTAGCTTGTGGCATTACCTTATAGTCATCAATGACGCGTCCATCACCGCCTTGCGCCACAACCATGGCTTTAAACTTCGCTAAGGCTGAACCATCGGCAATCGTTTGTTCCAGCAGTTGGCGCGCAGTCGCTAAATCTGAGGCTTTACGACCAAAGACCACCATGTGACTGCCCAGCGTATAAACCACTTCCATTAAGTCAGCTGGACCGTGCCCCTTCAAGCAATCAATCGTTTCTTCAATTTCCAACGCATTCCCAATTTTACGTCCCAGGGGTTGGTTCATATCAGAAATAATTGCTTCACATTGGAGCCCCGCTTGTTGCCCAATTTTCACGAGGGCTTTAGCTAAGGCTTCTGAATCTTCTAACCGTTTCATAAAGGCCCCGGCCCCAGTTTTCACGTCAATTACCAAGGCATCCGTGCCGGAAGCAATCTTCTTACTCATAATTGAACTGGCAATTAACGGAATCGAGTCCACTGTATCGGTCACATCCCGCAAGGCATAGATCTTCTTATCAGCTGGCGCCACTTCACCCGTAGCCCCAACAATTGCCAATCCTTCCGTCGCAACTTGGTTAATGAATTCACTTTCGCTTAATTCCACCCGATAACCTGGGATCGCTTCCAATTTGTCCAAAGTTCCGCCGGTATGACCAAGGCCCCGTCCCGAAATCATCGGCACTGGAATGCCCACGGCCGCTACCATTGCCGCTAAGGGAAGGCTTACTTTATCACCGACCCCACCGGTTGAATGCTTATCAACTTTAATCCCTGGAATTTTAGCTAGGTCAAGGTGCGTCCCGGACTTCATCATTAACATGGTTAATTCCGTTTGTTCTTCATCCGTCATCCCATTGTTAAAAATGGCCATTAACAAGGCACTCGTTTGGTATTCCGGAATTGATCCATCAACGACCCCGTCAACAAAAAAAATTGCAGTTGTTCCGGACTTAATTGCCCGCCTTCACGTTTCGTGTGAATGATATCAAGCATCCGCATCGGTTGGGCCTCCTTAATTCTTAATTGCGTCGTAGAAACTAGACCCCCGTTGTGCTGTTAAACCAAAGTTTTCCAAGATCGTAGCGCCAAGGTCACTAAAGGTTGTCCGCGTGCCTAACGATTGGTTTGTTTCCTTCATGGATGGTGAGTAAGCTAGCAATGGTACTGTTTCCCGAGTGTGGTCAGACCCCGTAAAGCCAGGATCGTTCCCGTGGTCAGCAGTAATTAAGAGTAAGTCATCTGGCTTCATGGCCGCTAAGACTTCACCTAAGCGTTGGTCAAAGTCCATTAAGGCTTGCCCAAACCCTTGTGGATTCCGCCGGTGACCGTACATTGCATCAAAATCCACTAAATTCGTGAAACAGAAGCCGTGGAAGTCTTGACCTAAAACGGTCATCACATGGTCCATTCCGTCCATGTTGCTTTCGTTATGGAAATTTTGGGTAAATCCTTGACCGGAGAAGATATCATTGGTCTTCCCAACCGCAATCACATCCAAGCCAGCGGCCTTTAATTCATCGAGCGCCGTTTCGCCAATTGGTGCCAAACTAAAGTCGCGCCGATTGGCCGTCCGGGTAAAGTGATCCTTGTCCGGTCCCACGTATGGCCGTGCAATCACCCGACCAATCGTTACTTCCGGTCCGTTCACTAACGTCCGCGCGTATTCGCAAATCCGGTATAATTCCTCAACTGGAATGACATCTTCATGCGCCGCAATTTGGAGCACCGAATCACCAGATGTATAAACGATTAAATCACCCGTGGCCATTTGATGTTCACCATAATCATGAATCACATCCGTCCCAGAGTAGGGCTTATTAACAATCACTTTACGACCAGCGAAAGTTTCCAATTTTTCAATTAACCAAGCTGGAAAACCATCCGGGAAAGTTGATAATGCTTCATCACTGGTAACCCCATCATTTCCCAGTGGCCATCCATACTATCTTTGCCGGCCGAAATTTCGTTCATATTCCCAAAGTTACCAAGGCTGGTTCAGCCACTGCTACCCCTTCAATTGGCGTGGTCCGCGTATTACTTAACCCTAACTTAGCTAAATTTGGTAACGCTAACTTCCCGGCGTAGTGACTACCAACATGTCCCAGGGTATCAGCCCCAACATCACCAAACTTGTCCGCATCTGGTGCGGCCCCGTTCCCAACTGAATCTAAGACAATTGTAAATACCCGTTTGTAACTCATGAGAAATAACCTCCTTATTTGCTGTAAGCGTTTTCTTTTCACAACTTCATTATACTCGGTTTTGCACATTTATGCACACTAACCATGGAAATTATTTCAAAAATAAAAGGAGCTACCGCGTTGTTTCGCAATAACCCCTTTTATGGTTAATTAATCCGTATGTACATGAAGCTTATTCCCAAGCTTGCTTAGCTTCTTCTAAGATTTGCACAGAAGCTGAAACACCAAGCCGATCAGCCCCGGCATCAATCATTGATAAGGCATCGGCAAGACTGTGCATCCCACCAGCAGCCTTAATCTTAAAGTCAGGACCAACAGCTTCCCGCATTAACTTAACGTCTTCAGCCTTAGCACCTGAAGTTGAGAAACCAGTTGACGTCTTGACAAAGTCAGCGTCACCAGCCACCGTTAACTTCGAGGCCCGCGTCTTTTCTTCATCCGTTAAGAGGCTGTTTCGATGATAACCTTTAACAACTTGCCACCTTCGTGCGTTGCATCGGCCACTGCCTTAATATCAGCTTGCACGGCATCATCATGACCCGCCTTTAATTCACCGATGTTGATAACCATATCAATTTCATCAGCGCCGTCCTTTAAAGCGGTCTTCGTTTCATCAACCTTGCTTTGCGTTGACGTAGCCCCCAATGGGAAGCCAACAACCGTACAAGTGTTAACCGTCGTCCCTTCAAGTTCATCGTGAACCTTCTTAACCCAGTATGGGTTAACACAAACGGAAGCCGTATTGTACTTAATCGCTTCTTGAATCGTTTGTTCAATTTGATCTTCGGTCGCTTCTGGCTTTAACAACGTGTGATCCATATACTTCGCTAATTCTGCAACTGTTAAACTCATGGTATCACCATTCCTTTCTTTTAATATCTTTATTATACCATCCTTCTGAACAAATGAACGTATAATTGTTGAACATTATTTCTTAAATTTCAAAATTAAAAGCATGTTCCACTTTGGAGCATGCTTTTGTTAAGGTTATTTTCTTAGGGAAATTAATCCCCACATTTCCAAACTAATCATTACCTGGATAAATTCCACCATAATACATCCAGCCACGTTTCAACAAGAAATTAAATAGTCCCTGAAATTTAATTGGCGGGCGTTTAGTATTACTAATTTTATCCTCTAAGTCATCCATCATGACATATAGTTTAGGAGATACTTTTGATATTTTTCTTACCTCCCCCTCCTCGTTAGGAGGACCCATTACCGTACTAACGGAACCTGAATCAGAAAATGCTACTAAGATATCATATTCATTTTTTTGATACTTTTCTTTTTGACTCATAATGTGTTAAATAGTCTGGTGAAATTTCTACAACATCTCCCTTTTTCAAAACATTTTCTTTGTAAATATAACTATCTTTCACCTGGGATCGATCTGATTTTTCTACCCGATATCCCGGCACATATGAATTATTCAAATTCTTAGTAGATAAGTAGTGAACAAAGGGATATGTATGCTTGGGATGTTCAATTTGATTTAAATAATAATATCGATAATGATATGTATTATAAATTGGATACCAAATAGCCAAAACTATCCCTAAAAACAATAAACTTGTCCCTAAAAATAAAGTTGTTGCTGAGCTTTTTTTCATTTATCTTCTCCGTTTAAAGAACTTCTTAACTGATTTAACTACTCTGTGTACCACTGATTTTACTTTTCGATACGTCTTTCTTACAGCCCGCTTAACTCGATTGTATGGACGACTAACAAATTTTTGAACTCTTCTATATGTTTTAACCGCTGCCCGTTTAATCTGACGAACCATCTTAACGCCACGATTGTAAATTTTACGTCTAAATTTAGCGACTGGTTTAACCACATACTTGTTATATCCTTGTAAAATTCTAGATCGCAATTTTTTTTGACTCATTGTAGGCGCCGATTACTAATTCTTTAGCTTTCTTAAAAACCCCTAGCGCAAATAGCCCCAGTGTTGCTACAGAAGTAAGTGCCGCTGTTCTTATTACATCACCACTAATTGATTTTTGTGTCTGATTTCGTTGATTTGCTAAATTTCCACTTGTTTGTCCATAAATTTGTTGTAACTGCCTAGACATTAACTGATTGCTATTGGCAAATTTAAAAACATCTAAATCAGCATATTTATCAGGTTTGCTAATCTTCCAGTCTGCCAGTGCATCACCTAGAAAACCATTAATTAACAACCATCGCATTTTTACATTAGGAATTGGTTTCAAGAATTTAGTAATCCACTTTCCATACCGTATAAAACCAATTATTGGTGTTGTCGATAATTTTTGTAAAAACTTATTCCCCCGTCCTTGATCACGAGCACTAGCCGCAGTAATCGCTAAATGTGATAAATCTACATAAGTTTTATTTTTACTACTATGGTTATTGTTTATAATTTTACTAAACGTTTTAAATTCTTCTTTAGTAATTCTGCCTTTAAAAGGGATTTTAATGATTTTTCAGTGTATTTCTCAACGTCAGATGAACGAACTTGAAGACCACTTGATCCATAACCACCTATATTAGCAATGTAATAAAGTTCTGTAGTCTTAATCTTCTCCTTACTCCAGCCCCGCTTTTTTTCCTTCAGATTCAATTCCTTTTAAAACTTTAATAAGAACTTTTCTGTCGTTCTTGTTAATCCCAGTATTCCGATAAAACCAATTTATCTTTCGATGTTTTCGTACTTGACGATTAACATGTTTTGGTGGTTCTTGTACTCCTACTTGTACCCGTGGTGAAACATAAGGCGTCGATAACCAAGTCCCACCAGTGCGATAGGTATTATTATGAACCGGCACCACCTGATAACTTTGAACCTTAGATAAACTTGGCTGTTTAATTACACTAATTTCTTTTTTGAAAGATAAACTCGGATTAGGTTTGGTTATCTGAATATTTGGTTTACTTTCCGATTGTGTTGATTGTGGTTCCGTCTGTCGCTTGGGTTTAGGAACATCAACTGATGGCTTAACAATTGGTTGCCGTTGATAAACTAGTTTAACAACTTCATCCTTTTCAGCAATTAAATCAATGGGTTGTGGAATTTTATAGCCGGACAACATTTCGGGCTTCAATTCCACCAACGAACCTTCTAGCACCGTGATTTTTCTATCTGGTGCTAATTCCTTACCTTGTTCGTCAACTCGTCTAATTGTAATCACATAATTTTTCGCATAAGTGTGCGTAACGGTCTCATTTAACGGCGACTCAATCTTAGTATCAGTGTCTTTTAATTCGTATCCCGTAATTTTAGGCGCAGCAGGAATCATTGGAAATTCATTCGTTGCTTTCAACGTTTGAATCGGTTGAAGTTCATTTCCTTTTGTATCAACATAGCGAATCTTTACATGCGCTTGACGATTAATAATTAATTTAGTTTGTAATGCTGACCCGAAAAGATCATAACGGACCCCAGTGGCAAAGCGATAAATATCATCATTCGCCGGTGCTGGGGCAAAAAAGCATAATTAAAATGGCTTTGGAACGATACCCCTAAATAACCACCATATGGCAATCCTTCTGACCCATTAATATCAGCTCCGTAATGATACGGACCTGTGTGACTGCCGTCATAAACTACCCCATCCTGAAATGATAAATTCGTTGTCCCCGGTACTACAGCTGCTAAATTTGGTAAGTCAGTCGCAACCCCTTGACCAACATCAATATCGGTTGTGATAAACGATACTAACACTGGGATTTCATCAAACGAATCGTGTTTTACAATTTGATATTTTAAATGGACAGAGTTAGCGCCGTTATAAAGCACCACAATAGAATTGTTATTCGTGTTAGCTAAATATTGTTCACCAGTAAAAGCAATTCCACGTGGAACCTTAATTCGATTTAACCCCGAATATTGTTCCCATAAGTCCGCATCAGTATTTTCAATCGTGTAAATTAAATCTAAGTCAACACCTGATAAAGTTTTACCGACATACGTAATCCGACCTGAATCACCTTTAGCGAACGAATATGCTATCGTTGGCTCTTGAGGATTATTTTGTCCCCAATACTTTTGATTGTTAATTTCACCCACTTCATGCCCTTTAATGATTTGGACCTCAGTATCTTCGGTCCACCCTAAACCGTCAGGCGTTAGCAAATTATCATTCGTGAAATGATCCGTGTTAACGGTTATCTTAACGGGATCAAATACTGCGACCCCAGTTGTTTGCACATCAGGTTCCCCATCAACGTTTGTACTTACAACGACCGGCTTAGATGCATCCTGCTTCATTGATGGATTAGCTGGAATTGAATTTGGCTTCACATCAGCCAAAGCGTTCTTCATCGGTACAGTCATCCCCGCTAAAGCGACCGTACAAAGTAATAGCGTCTTACTAATTCTCATTATTTTGTCTCCCCTTCATTAATCATTCATCATTAAATCAAACTTAAACTAGCCTGTCAATCCAAACTTTTCGCTAAAAAAATCCGCTAAGTTGATTACTCAAATCAACTTAGCGGAGTATCTTTGTTAACTTATCTTCGACGGCAACTTAGTAACTACGTTCGCTCAGCAGCACCTTAGGGCCTAACTCAAAGCAGCGCCGAATCTAGTTCCACTAGTTCCGACGACGCTTTTATCGTTACGCCAACAGGCGCTTTGATAGCTGAGCTCACGACCTGGATGTAACTACGTTCGGCGGACAGCCACCAAGTCATAACGCAAAACTGACGCTGACGGATATTCTATCCGTCAACGCCAGTTTCAACGTTATGATAAGGTGGCTTTGTCGTCCGCCTCACGACCTATCCGCGTTTGTGTTCAGAAATGAAGAACCACATAATCAAAGCAAAGCCGATGGCTGGGACAATGAATGATAATTGCATTGAACCTGATAAATCAGATACCCGCCCCATGATGACTGGGACAAAGGCCCCACCAACTAAGGACATCACCATTAAGGCCCCACCAGTTTCGGTGTGTTGCTTTTCCTTGATTTGGTCTAACCCATGCGCGTAAATCGTTGGGTAAACAGGACCAAAGAAGAAACTCGTTGCGACCGCACCCCAGATGGCGATTGGTGAGTGAACGGAGACCGTTAAGAGTAAGACTAACGTTCCAAGTAAACTGTACCAAACCATGGTCTTCGTAACACTGAAGCGTTCCATTAACCAGTTAGCACATAACTTACCAGCAAACCAAATGAAGTAACTAATCACCATGTAGTTCGTGGCAGCGTGATCGGTGATGCCAGGAATAATCCGTAAAGCAAACCGAATCGTGAAGGACCAGACACACGTTTGAATCCCAACGTAAATGAATTGCGCCCCGACTGATTCATGAAACGGTAGTTGTGGAAGAGGTAGTTTAAGGATTCGCCTAAGCTCGTCTTCTTTTCTGCCACTGCATCTTCGTTCTTTACCGTCGCCTTGGATAATGGCATCTTCGTAATGGCCATTAAGATTAAGAGCACTAATAAAATTAACAAGATGTACTTGTATGGTTGCAACGTTAACAACAAGACTTCCTTGTTGTAAGCCGCCTTTTGCGCAGCTGACATGCCGGCAACTTCAGCAGCCATGTTTTCGTGACCACCAAAGATTAAGTACTTCCCTAAGATAATCCCAGCGGCATCCCCGAATGGAATTAAAGTTTGGGAAATGTTAATCCGCTTGTTGGCTGATTCCTTAGGTCCCATCATCGTCACGTAGGTATCACACGATGTTTCCAAGAATGATAACCCAATCGCAATCACGAAAATGGCTGCCAAGAACATTCCATACGTTGCCATGTGTGATGCTGGGAAGAATAAGCCACATCCTAAGATGAAGAACATCAACCCAATCATAATCGCTGACTTATACGTCGTCTTCCGAATAATGTAAGAAGCTGGTAACGCGATTAAGAAGTAACCACCATAAAAGGCGGATTGCACGAATGCCGTCGCCGTATCACTTAACGTAAAGACCGTCTTAAATTGCGTGATTAAAATATCGTTTAAGGAAGCGGCCATCCCCCACATTGGGAAGATTAAGGAAACCAAGATGTATTGCCAAACCGGCGTCTTGCTTAAGTAACCGTCGGCATATTGGATCCATGATTGTTTCTTTGTTGTATCCATATCTATCCCCCGCTAATTAAAAGGTCACGCCAGATTCTAAGATGATGTTAGAGTAAGGCGTCATTTCACCCGTCCGGATGAAGGCATGCGTCTTCGCTAAACTCTTCTTTAAATCAGTGTGTGGCATAAATTCAATTTCAACATCTGGCAAGGCTTGCTTGATGTTTTCTAATTGCGCTGGATTTTGATCCTTGATTTCATCAGCCAAGTAAATTTTTTTGAACCTTGAGTTCTTGCAAGACGTTTTCTAAGACTTCCATGAAACTTGGGGTTTGCTTAGCTAAAGCAAGATCAATTTGCTTCGTTCCAGCTGGTACTGGCATCCCTGCATCCCCGATTGATAACCAATCCATGTGCCGCATGTTAGCGACTTCATATGAAATTTCTGAATTAATAATTCCTGTCTTCTTCATTTTTAACTGCCTCGATTATTAGTTTTCGTTTAATGCTGCAATCACTTGGTCGTGCGTTGGAATTGAAGGCATTGCCCCCATTCCTTGCACCGTTAAGCTTGATGCCCGTTGAGCGTACTTAATTGCATCGGCAACGTTACTAAAGTCTGGGTTCAATTGTGAAACCAAACCACCGATAAACGTGTCCCCAGCCGCCGTAGTATCAACTGGCTTTACCTTAAAGGCTGGTACAATGCCGCTCGTTCCATTCACTGAGTAGTAAACCCCTTTTTCACCGAGCGTAATTAAGGTCGTTTGAACCCCTTGTTCCTTAAAGTAAGCAGCCGTCTTTGCCATCGCAGCTTCACTATCCACCTTAATGCCCGTCAAGACTTCACTTTCCGTTTCATTCGGCGCAATCACATCCGTGTATTGTAATAATTCTGGATCGATTGCAGCCGCAGGGGCTGGGTTCAAAACCGTTACGACATCATGTTGCTTAGCAATCTTGAACGCTTCCTTCGCAACTGCTTGTGGCGTTTCGAATTGCGTCACCAAGAAATCAAGTTCTTCGGCTACGGCTTCAAAACCATCTAAATCAGCCACCGTCATGGCTTGGTTAGCACCACCAAACACCATAATGTCGTTTTGACCATTCGCATCTAACGTAATCAAGGCCGTCCCGGTCCCTTGGACATTGTTCGTAGCAATGTGGTCAACGTTAATTTGATCGGCCTTTAACATTTCTAACATGTATTGACCTTCACTGTCGTTCCCTACGGCCCCAATGAAGCTCGTCGTCGCCCCTGACCGAGCAGCGGCTACCGCTTGATTGGCCCCCTTACCACCGGGCGCTGAACTCTTGGCGTTCGCGGAGATCGTTTCCCCTGGTAATGGGAACCGGTCAACGTGGTAAGTGGTATCGACATTGATACTCCCTAAAACTGCGACTTTATTTGTCATCTTTTAATCCCTCTCTTTGATTTAAGATTTTTAAGCGCAACAACTATCTTACCGAACTTAGAAAACGGTTTCAAGATATTTTTGAAAAGGTTTTCAGAAAATTTAAATCATTTTCACATTTCATCCGCCCGTGGATACGACGTTTGGCTGCCTGGCTTGGTTACCGTCAGCGCCGCATAATGATTGGCTTGTTGTAAGGAGGTTGGGATATCTGACCCCGCCGTGTAGTAATGGGCAAAGGCACCCACAAAGCGTCACCAGCCCCAATTGAATCGACGGCCGAAACCGTTTCGGCCGGAATTAACAATTCGGTCGTTGCATTCACCCATAACACGCCACGAGCGCCAAGCGTGACAATCATATTTTGCACGCCATCGGCAACCAATTGATGTGCGGCCACCTTAATCTCATCCAAAGTGGCTACTGGCAAATGCGTTAACCGCCCTAATTCCGTTTCGTTCGGCGCATAGAACTGTACTCGCCGGACGTAGTCATAATTAATCTCGTCATTGGCCGGCGCCGGATTTAGAAGTGCTGGTACGCCGAATTCATTGGCAATTTCAATCACCCGGTAATCCGTTGCTAAACTGATTTCTTGTTGTAACACAATTAATTTAGCTTTGGCTAATAAGTCCCGATGTTGATCCACCATCGCCGGCGTCAATTCAGCATTCGCCCCTTGGACAACGATAATACTATTAAGATTTCCTTGAATGAAACATGGTGCCACCCCATTGGCTTGATGGCCAACTTCAACTGCACTGACATCAATCCCACTTTGTTGGAAATGTTCGTAATAGTCACGACCAAAACTATCATCACCAACCACGGAAATCATCGCTACTTTGGAACCTAATTGAGCGGCGGCATAGGCTTGGTTCGCCCCTTTGCCCCCAAAGGCGGTATGGAAACTCGGGGCGGCCACCGTTTCCCCTAATTGCGGCATCCGGTCCACATCGGTCGTTAATTCCATCATATTCGAGCCAACAACTACTACATCGTACTTCATTTTAGGCACCTTAATCCTTTACTAACCCCGTGGTGACATGGAAATGTTTCGTTGCGTGTGGTGGCAACATAATCAACGTTCCTGCCTTTTGGGCTGCTAAGCGACCTTCTGGCGTACTCGTCCCTGGCAGGGCAAAGGCGGCCACTTGTTGGTCCCCGTTGTACATTAACCACCGCGTCACGATTGGAAAATCGGCAGTCTTAAACTTCGTCACAAAATGCTTCCCTTCCCCAGCCGTCATCTTAAATTCAGCTTCCGCTGCGTACTTGGTTAAATCACTGGAGAAAAAGACAATTTCCGGATCATAGTGCTTGGCATCATCTAAGCAATTAATTAACCGCCCACTTTGCTTGAGTTCATCATTAAAGGCCAGCCAGTCTTCATTCGGGTGGACATGGGCTGGAATCGTTTGGCGCAACGTAAAGGCTTCGTCCGGAATGTTGGAACTAATTTGCGCTTGATCTTGGTAAGCATAATTCATGTGACACATGTATTGCAGTGGCATTGCTTGACTGTTCGACAGGTTCGTTACCTGCATTTCCAGGTCAAATAAGCCACTATCGGCGTGCATCGTCACCCTCGGTTGGGCCAAATAGTGATCCCCAAACCCTTTCACATATTCATGTTCTGCGTGGACGGCCAAGTTATGATCAGTGACCGTTAAGAAAGCGCGATCCATCCGACTCGTTGGAAATTCCCCGTGTTGTTGATGCGTATCTTCCGGGGCTGGATTCCCGTTGGCTAACAATCCCGAATTAAATTGGAAACATCCGTACGTATCCGCGATCTCTTTTCCAGGTAATGGTTGCGTAAAGGCATCCTTCATCTTCAGCGAAATCCCATCAAACACCGCATCCCAGACAATTAACCCGTAAAATGGGAGGACTGTTAAATAGCCCCGTGAATTACGAATCGTTGCTGCTTCAATCCCCGATGGATATTTAAAGGTCGTCACTTGAAAATCATCATTTTCTAATAACGTAAACTCATGTTCATGAAACATATCTGGTCGTAAATTAATCTTCGTCATTTTAAATTCGCGCTCCTTTTTCCGTTTTGTATGCGCTTTCATTTTAACGTATTCTTGAACTTATTTCCACCCCACACTAGAACATTATTGCAACAAAAAACGACCAAGCAAAGATGTCGCCATCCTTCCTTGATCGTTAATACGCTGACAGTTAATGTTGCAATTCCCTAATCATCCTGTGATTGTTGCTCTTTCAAGGCCTTAATCTCTTCCGTCAAGAGATCAATCTTCTTCTCCAGGCGTTCAACGTCCGTTTCTTCCCGTGAAAAAACGTTGGTGATGCTACTGGTTAACATCCCAATGAAACCAATCCCAAGGAACATATCAATCACGGCCGCCACTTTTCCTAAGACCGTAACGGGCGCAACATCACCGTACCCAACGGTCATGGTCGTCGTAATCGATAGCCAGAGCCCGGTCATGAAACTAACATGCTCGCTAATACTAAAAATACCGGACGTAAACAGCATCGTGCCCATCGATAAGTATAAGTAATAGAACATGCCCCGAAGTTGGAAAAAGCGTTCGAGGCGACCGACTAACCCAACAATCCGGAGTAAACGGAGTAAATGAACGATCCGGAGGGCCCGCCCAATCCGTGACATCCGGAAGAAATCAAAGAGCCCACTAACCGGAATGATTGATAATAAATCCGCGATATGATGAATCACAAAGGAGCGTTTTGAGGTCGCAGCCCCGAACCGGATTACATAATCCACGACGAAAATCCCCCAAATCCCATAATCAACAAAAATTAGGGGCGGGGTATCAATATCTAACTCGCCTGAATAATCCATCACAATCATCACGATTGAGACAATTGCCAAAAAAAGCCATTAACACTTGATATCCAATATAAACCGAACGGTGGGTTCGGACTGTTTCAACTATCTTTTTCATACCCAAATTGTAGCGCGCTGAACTAGGAACTGACAATATCTCATTAAAATTTTATCTTTTTAAACCAAACTTTAATTTCACCTCACAAAGTGTCTTAACCCTTACAGCCCCACGGATTAACGTCTGTTTGTATATATAACTCTAAGTCTTCACAATTGGCAAATTAAGTTGTACAATACATTCTATGCACTAGGAAACTACCGTCCTAAATTTGTTTCCTAGTGTGTACTCCGTGTGTGCATGTATATAATAACTTTTATTCTACTTACCTGTTACAAATACATGCAATGTAAGGGGCTCCGTTGCCGGGGCCTCTTTTTTTTGTTAAAAACATCATCTTTTTTTCAGGCCTTAAATACGTTCCATCCGTTGGGAAGCAACAACTTTCGCCATTTTGTATATATTTAGTGATGTCTTAACACTGGCGTTAATTATAGGTACAATGATGGCAAGCACTAGTGTTTCCCTAGTGCTGATACTCCGTGTATGCATCGTACCCAATTTTCTCTACTTACCTAATTACTTGCATACAAGAAAGACGGTCTCCCAATCCGGGAGGCCGTCTTTGTGTTATCACTGAACGTTCAATGAACATCAATGATTACCTTCATTTTACTTTTCTAACACAATATCGCTTGGCTTGACTTCATCACCAAAGTAAGGCTTTAATTCTTGATTGTAGTCATCCGTAAAGAAACCATCCTTAGACAACTTCGTGATTTCTTGGTTCGTCCACTTCAATAAGGACTTGTTGCCCTTCTTAACGGCTGGTGAAATCATTTGGTTTGGTCCCAATGTCTTAATTCCGACCGTGTAGTTTGGATTCTTCTTCACCCAAGCGTATAAGTAAGAATTATCATCGGCTAATGCCACCGCCCGCTTGTTCTTCAAGGCGTTAAATTGTTGCGTCTTGGAATCAAACTTCAATAACTTGACTCCTGGTTGCTTACTCGTGAAGTAGTTTTCGGCCGTCGTCCCCTTCGTCACGATCAATTGCTTACCCTTTAATTGGCTCACCTTCGTGATTGGCTTGTCCTTTGGTGAAACAACCCCTACCGAAACCTTCATGTATGGCTTGGCAAAGTCAACAACATGCTTCCGTTCCGGCGTAACCGTGAAGTTTGCCAAGACTAAATCGGCCTTATTCGCGTTCAACGTATCCACCCGGTTATTAGCGTTTACTTGCACGAACTTCACCTTTACTCCGAGGTCCTTACCAATTTGGCGGGCTAACCGAACATCGTAACCAACCCGTTGGCCGTCTTTGTTCACCCAACCATATGGTGGTAAGTCCCCAAAGACCGCAATCTTAATCGTGCCCCGTTTCTTAATTGCGGCCACCGAACTTGGATTACTATCCGCGTGGGCCGTGGTCGTAGCATGGTTTACCAACCCCAAACTAGTTCCGACCACACTGGCTACTAATAACCCAGCTGCTAATAAATGCTTCCATTGCTTCTTCATGATTCAAATCCTCCTAAAAATCCATACTAGTTAAAAATTCTGCGGCCCGGTCACTTTGCGGCTGCGCAAAGAACTGCTTGGCTGGCGTGGTTTCGACTAAGCGCCCATTTTCTAGGAACAACACCCGATCGGCCACTTGCGCCGCAAAGTTCATTTCATGGGTCACAATCACCATCGTCATCTGATCTTGAACTGCTAATTCCTTGATAATCGCTAAGACGCCCCGCACCATTTCCGGATCCAAGGACGCCGTCACTTCATCAAACAGCATCAAGTCGGGATGCATTGCTAATGCGCGGACAATCGCAACCCGTTGTTGTTGCCCGCCCGAAAGTTCTCGCGGATATGCTTGGGCGTGATCAGCTAACCCCACCCGTTCCAATAATTGCCGGGCTTCGGCTTCCGCATCAGCGCGCGAACGATGTTGAACCTTTTGGGGTGCCAAGGTGATATTATCCAGCACCGTCAAATTGGGGAATAAGTCATAACTTTGAAAGACCATCCCAATTTTTTGCCGTAATTCCGGCCACTTTTTCGGATCAACCGGTTTCCCTTGAAACGTGATTTCACCATCATGGAGTGGTTCAAGTCCATTTAAGGTCCGAATCAAGGTACTCTTCCCCGAGCCGGATGGTCCTAACAAGGCCACCACTTCGCCCGGTGCAATTACAAAATTAATATCATGTAATGCTTGCCAGTCACCATAATATTGGTTTAGGTGACTCACAGTTAAAATTGGTGTTGTCATTTGCTACCTCCGTGTTTGTGCTAACCGATGTGACCACCGCGTTAACGGATAATCAACAATGAAATACAGCAACATAATGAACCCATAGACCAAAAGACGCCGTTGGGGTGCGTTTGATTATTAGCTTCAATAATTTGTTGCCCAATGTTAATGACGTCCATCACACTAATCATTAGTAATAAGGACGTGGTCTTAATCACCCGGGTCGCTAAGTTAACTGTGGCTGGCAAAGCTAAGCGCCACGCTTGCGGTAACTTCACGTACCAGAATAACTGTCCTTGCGAAAGTCCAAGGGCTTGACCCGCTTCAATTTGGTGCTTTGGAACCGAGGTCAATGCGCCCCGCACGACATCACTAAATTCAGCGGCGACCCACAAAGTAAAGGCCAGGACTGCCATCCAACTTGCTGGCCAGTTTAAATTAAATTGGCGCGGCAAAATGTAGTAAACCAAGAACAATAAGACCACGGTTGGGACAATCCGGAAAAATTGTAAGTAGAGCCACAAAATGCCATTGACCAACCGCGCCTTCCCGGTCCGAGCAAGACCGAAGAGTAACCCGACAAGCAATCCGAGGATTAACGACACGCCGGCAATCCAGACTGACGTCCATAAACCGACTAGCAACCGCACTAAATTATGCCCGGTCCATAAAATCTCAATTCCCGAATGCGCCATAGCGAACCTTCCTTTCTAACCAATCAAAGAATACAATTAACGGAATCAAAATCAGCGCATAGGCAATCACCAACATGAACAAATATTCATTCGAGCGGTAATACAAACCAATCAAATCAAGCGCCGTGTTCGTTAATTCCGGAATCGCAATCACCGCAAAAATCGAGGTCTCTTTAATCAAGAAAATCACATTCGCAGCTAAAGCGGGCACACTCAAGGCTAGACCCTGTGGTAATACCACGTAGCGCGCAATTTGCTTGGGAACCATTCCGAGGGCGACGGCACTTTCGATTTGTCGCTTGGGAACGGCTGCAAACCCGCCACTAAAGCCTTCTGCCATGTAGCCCCCACCGAGAAAGATCAACCCCACAATCCCACAGGTGACGGCGCTTAATTTCACGCCGAAAACTGGGAACGCATAATATAAAAAGAACAGTTGAATCAAAAGTGGCGTGTTCAAGCAAAGGCAACGTACCCCGCCAACAAATGCTGCAGGCCCTTGACCCGCCAATACTGCGCTAAGCTAACTAAGAGCCCGACTAAAACGGCCCCCATGATGCCGACGAATGACAACCATAACGTTAACCCAAACCCATGCGCAAACTGGGGTAAACTTTGCTGGATAATTGTCCAATCCATCCCATAACTCCTTTCTTCGCAAACAAAAACGGCCGACTCCTCAATTCAAAGAGGGGCCGACCGCCATCATTATTTGCTTAATTCATGAAGTAATTAACTCCATGTTAAGATTGGGCTCGGTTCAATGAAATGAGTGTATGACAAAAATGTGTTCCGTTTCCGCAACACGCCATGTTCATTTGACTCATCTTAACTAAACTCATCATTAAACCGAGCTCCTTTCTAATTGATAATTAATATTATAACCGCGTTTTAAGAAAGTGCAAGCGTTTTTTCTTACTTTTTATTAGTTCGATTCAAATTATTGGTTGGTGGCTAAGTAACCGTCGCTAATAATTAGACGACCTGTTAACTAACCCACATAAAAAGCCCCGACGCTAGGGCAATAGCGTCGGGGCTTTGTGTTATCACTGAAAGTCCAATGAACTACAATGAATATTTTGTTCGCAAAATTATTTTATCACTAAAATCGGATTTTTAACAACTGACGTTAATAATTGATCCACCTTGCTTCCCTGTTTCAGCACTTAACAGTTAATCTTCAAAATAATAATCTTTGAGCTTATACGTTTCGATTACCACTTTTTCAACAAACAATTCGTATTTCTCAACTAAGTCGGCTAATTGCTGGCCATCAATCAACGTAACCGTGTTATTTCCTTGCGTCGTCTTCTGCTTGGCTCGCTGAGTAAAGTGACTCGTGGTAACGAAGATTCCATATTAAGCATTAAAACTGTCCATAACCCCTTTAAATCGGTCAATTTCAGGTTCTGAAACAGCCCCCGTTGTATACCGTTTACATTGAATTGCAACCCGACTAGTCCGGAATTCATCAGATGTGTAATATCCAAATCCATCAATTCCGTGATCACCCGACCGAACAATCCCGCGTTCTTTGTCAATACGAACACCCATCTTAGAAATTAATAACCGAGAAAAGCTTTCAAATTTAGCGGGACTAAACGCTTCTAATTGAGCTAATAATTGTGATTTCCAATCGACATCTAAATTATCCGAACCTTCTTGGATATCGGTTTCTAGTGATGATTGACTATCATCTTCTCCTTTGGAGTCAGCTGCTTCTTCCGCCATTTTGCGTTTTTTTCGTAATTCAATCGTCTTTTCCCAGTAAGAATCAATCGCAAATTGTTGTTCATCGGTTGGGTATTTAGATAAATCTACTTGTGATCCTAATTCAGTTAAAACTAAATCCTTTGCCCGCTGTGGTTCTTCAATAAAACCTACGGCATACAAGCTTTTAATCCCAAAATTAAAGTCAAAACTAAACGGAGTATACGCACTCTTCTTACCTTGAATTTGATAAAACACCAAATCATAGGTCAAACCTTCAAATTCATGATCAATACTTAATTGTCGGATTTCCTTTCGTGAAGCTGATCCACCCGCTTCACGAAGAGCTAAAATTATTGCCCGTTCAGCTTTAATCTGATTTTTACGATTTCGTTTGTATTCTGTCATCATCGGTTCCAATTATAATTATCAATTAACAAGCTATTACTTAATTACGATAAAAAGATAGTGGGTTATTATCGATTATTTTGTAATTAAACAAACCATAATCATTAAAAAGCAAACTAAACAATATGGTGACGATTTTTAAACATAAAACCATTAGAAGAACTGGAATCATAAATATAAACATCTTCAAATTGTTCTTCAGACGGTAATGTTCTATCAAATACATCAACCATTAATTTTTCAATTACCTTAGGCGGAATATACAGTAATAAATTTATCTGAGAAATCCCTTCACTCAATAATTTATTTTTAAGTTTCTTTACCTCATAAATTAATTCTTCATTATAATGTCGGTTTACGCCTTCAAACCAATCCGAAACATGATATAAATCATATTTTAGTAAAGTTTGTGGAATCTTATCTTCAGTAACACAATATGTAGAACTAATTATTATATTAGCTGTAGTATTATTGTTATTTTCACCATTAATCTTTATTGTTTTCACCGGATATGTCTCTTCAGCTATATCATTAATAATAACATCAAATTTATCTTTTTTTTGTACACAATTGAGCAATCAATGGAACTGGTATACTTTGGGCATAGATTCTATTTCGACCTGTTAATAAGACAAAAAATTTAAATGAATTATAACTAAACATAACATATTTATCACGAGGAATAATTAATTTATTAAGATGTTCCATCGATATCTTTCTAAAAAAACAAATAAATAGCTATTGGAAATATAATTAATATAACAGTTGAAAAATATTGGTTAGTCAACACTGATAGCATTGCTGCACAGGAATTATTTGCGATCAATTTAGGTATAAGTGCATGAAAAATATTTCTTTTATAAAAATATAAGTAGTATAATCCGCAAGATATTATAATTGTTAACAAAAACGGCCATGTTAATAATTCTCTAAAGAACATTTGAGTCGCTCTAAATCGTTTATTTCGGGAGTGCTTTTCTTTTAATTTAAACAATACTAAATCCCCCCTCCATACCATTTACCAGTTTCTTTGAAAAGCTGATAAAAATATATCCATTCTAACGTCCAAGGGAATAAGGTTTTTAAAAAATCCATATCATTACCATATTCTCTTTTACCATTACCATTGTAATAAAGACATATTCTTACTTCTCCCGGAATTGAGTATTTCTTAAAAATGTGTGGTATTTTTTTCAACTTTATCTGTAGTTATTTCTGAATCATAAACTGTTATTTGAGGTCGTTTTTTTCTCAAATAACGTAAACTTAACTTTATACTCACCATCAAACAAATCGCTACTAACTTTTACCATCATAATGATTTGTAATTCTCGTTTTTTTTCTTATTTAGAAAACATTTTTTTCAATAAAAAGTGATTTATTCGTATTAGCAGCCTCTATTCTACCCTTAGTTATTAATAAATTTCTCAAATCAATCTCCGTAAAAAGTGTGCCTCTTATATCCAGAATTAGAATACTTATTATCCCTTAACTCAAGGCCTGTATCCTTATTCAATCCGAACAAATTATTATCCCTCTGCTTACCTCGAATTTCACCTAATTGCTTAACAGCATTTTGAACACGTGATTCCCCAAATACATTTTTTTAATTTACTCAAATTAATACAACTATATGATTTTTCGATGTCACTAAGCCAATCAAAAAACGCTTCTTTACGCTCAGGGTATTCTTCCCACTTATCGGTAAAATTCTCCTTTGAATCAACAGGATTAATTACTTTATTATTATTTTCTTCTAAGAATCCTCTAATTCCGCAAACAACTTTTTGAAGAGCATGTTCTAAATCTAACTATTATCATAAAGTTGAGCCGCAAAAATGGTTAAAAGCATAGAAATTGGTTTTAACTCACTATCTTTTTTTATCAAAATATTTATCACGATGAAATTTTAATAATTTAACAATTGACTTCAACTTATCATCATTGTCATCTTGATCTACCGGTTCTTCTATTGAGTTAGCATAATCAACACTTTTTTGGAACATAATTACTCATACGAATAAACCAATCTCTAAACTTAAACGGACTAGAGTTAATCAAATTATATCCATTCTTATTATCGGTAATAAGTAAATCTGAATTATTATCAGGATCAAGTATCGAAGGTAGAACATCAACATGGGAATTAAAGTATTCTACAGTCCACGAGCGACGATTTTCTTCTACTTTATCTTTATATCGTTCTGAATTAAGTAAAACATCCCCTACACTATGTTTAATTTCTTCAGGTTTATTGTTTAATCCATTATTTAAAATACAAACCAAGTCAATATCATAATCATCATCATGATTTAACGGTCGTATTGATGTTCCAAGAGCATAAGACCCCTGATATTTAATATCAACATCTAAATCACTAGCATCAAACAATTTAGCTAAGGCTTCATATTCCTTAGCTATTCTTTCCTTAGCAGTATCTGATAAGGAAATATTATTAACAAGAATTTGTAAAACTAGATTAGTATCGTTCAATATTACACTTCTCCTTTACTTTATTTAAAAATATCATAAACTCGTTATTTATATGATACATATGAATTATAACGATATTCTTAAAATTATACAATTATCAAATCAGTATCAAACCACAATATATTGTTATTCACCTACACAGAAAACACAATATACAGTGCCTTCTTGGTGATTCAATTACAAAATACAATATAATTTATAAACAATTATTATGACGCTTGGGAACAGCGAAATAAAAAGGATCAAAAGTTAAGGAACTTTTGATCCTTTTTATTACATTAACAATATTGATCTAATATCAATGTATAATTTTTAGTTAAAACGTTAACCACAAAGATTTCACTCTATGCGATGTAAATTCTTATCTATTCATATTTTTTTCTTAATTTTTTTTCATCCAATCTGGCAACATTTCTGATGCTTCCATTGTATATGTTAATTGAGAACTAAATTCCATCTTTGCTCTTTCATATGACTCAGTAGTATAAATTTCATTAATAAACGGAATTACATCAGGATTATCCAAAGAATATTCTTCTACTGATTCACTTACCATATCAGCATCAAATCCCCACTCATCACACAAATTAACTATTTCATTATACTGTAAAGATTTTTTTCCATTTATTAAATTCATCATCTATTCGTACTCCTGCAGGAATTTCACCTGGGACAAGTACTTTATCAACAAATCTCTTTAATAATTTAGATTGTTGATCCTTACCCAAATTACTTAAGTCCTCAATTTCCTCATTAATTAATCGTAATACTTCATCATTAATTGTTTGATTATCACCTTCGACTGTGGTCTTTTCACCAATTAAATTTAAAATATGTTGTGAATCAATAATCTCCGTTCCTTGCAATTTAGTACTATATAAATCAACAACAGGAACATCGTCACGAGAAGAATCATCGCTATCTGTTAAATTTTTGAACGCTCCAACATATTGTTTCCATTTATGTTCTGTTAAACCAAATGATTGATTATCCCACTTAAAACAGTAGTATTGCGTAACTGAATTAAGACATTTTGAAGCAACTGTAAATGCTGAAATAAATAATTCCTTTTTTTCTTCATCATTCATTAAATTAATCCATTCAGTTGGATTTGGTAAAGTTTCTTTTAATTCATAAATAGAAGTAGCTAAATTACCTACCGCAACTGAGTAATCTTCAACAATAATTCGACTTGAATTACCACCACTACCATACAGCTTAATTGCTTCCGTAACATGAGATTTGGTAATTTCAGGATATTTATAGTTTATAATTGTACCAAATTCTTTTGAACTATCAAAAACACGATTGGTCCTTGAATATGCTTGTATTAACCCTTGAAGTTCTAGTTTTCTATCAACATAAAGCGTATTTAATCTTTTAGAATCATATCCCGTAAGAAGTTGATCAGCTACAATTACTAAATCAATATTTTTTTTGGATTACGTCCGCTCCCCCCACGCTTGGTGCGATCAATTAAATCTGAAAAGTATTCATTCTCACCATGTTTAGCATCTTCAGGGATAAATTCAACTCCTGTAAATTCTGCATAATCTTTAAACATCATTTCTTTGATATCGTAGGAAACGATGTTGTCAGGGTCATTCTCATTTCCAAAACTGAACGTCATTGCAATATTTATCTTTTTACCAGATTAGCTAATTGTTTTTTTAAATTCTTGATAATAATTAATTACACGATCCTTATGTGCCACCGTGAGAATTGCATTAAACTGTTTTTGCTTAGATTGATTATCCCATCCTTCTATAATATCCGTAACAACTTTAGGGATGTGTGTTTCATCTATATACCCAAACAAAGATTCTGCTTTTGCTTTCTCCTCTGTTTTTAAATCTGACAATCTGTATATTTCTCTTTTTTTCTTCCCTAGTAGCATTTTCACCATATAATTTATGAATTAATTTATCCTTCAGTTCGTCATAATCTTTAAATTCACCGGTATTTATATAATCAACGTTAAATCCTAAGACATTTCCATCCCGGATTGCCTCATCAATCGTGTAGCGATGTAATTCTGGACCAAACAATTTTTCAGTAGTATTGATTAGCTCACTCTTTTGCTTATCTTTTATCTTATGAACTAATCCCTTAGCGTTATTTTCATCAAATAATGGTGTCCCTGTAAAGCCATAAAATAATCCATTCTTTTGAAAATAATCCTTAATTGAAGCCATCATTTTCCCCATGGTTGTTCGTTGAGCTTCATCAACAATAAAAATAATTCTCTTATCAGATAGTGAATTATCCTTTGATTCAACTAAATCTTTTACTAAGTTAGAAATTTTATATGTTGTTGTAACAATAATTTTACTTTTACCTTTCAATAATTTAGTTCTTAATTGATGCGTTGACGCTGTTCCCGCAACTTCTACAGATTCATATTCTGAATATGACTTGAAACTTTCTTCTGTATTAGCGTCGAGTTCTTTACGATCAACCATAAAAACGACTTTATCATAACTAAGCCTAGTAGACAAAACTAACGCAGTTTTAAACGATGTAATCGTTTTACCGGATCCTGTAGTATGCCATATAAATCCGCCGTGTGGATAACCTATCTCATCCTTACCTAACGCAGCTCCTTCTATAGCCTGTAAAGCATGAATTTGATAAGGCCGCATTAGCATATGACGTTCATTTTCTGGTCGCTTTCCAGATTCGATTACTAAATAATCGCCCACCATTTGATGAGCCATAGGAATCATAAGAAAATCTGAAATTATTTTTTTCCAATAGTTAATTATGTTGTTTTGTTTATCAGCCCAATGAAAAACAAATTTAGGATTAAAATCGTCCAGTGATTTAGGTGTGGCAAAGTACTTTGTTTCAATTTCAGAAGTAACTACCATCATTTGAGAAAACGCCATAAAATTATTTTGATATTCGCCATCCCGGTAATATCTCTTAAATTGTCCATAAGCTTCCTTAATTGTTTTATCTGTACGTTTCTGTTCAATGTTAATCAAAGGAAGGCCATTGATTAACAAAACAATATCAAATCGATTTCCGTGATCAGTTACAACTTCTCGTGCAACCTGATAGCTAGAGCTTCCCCCTGAGACCTGTGGTTTATTAAAAATTTTTAAAGTAACCTGACTATGCGTTACTTTAGGATTAGTGTCCCGGTAAATACCATCTATTTTACCTATCCCATTTTCCATTGATAATAATTTTGATGCTTCAAAACTATTACTAATCGCCCTAACTTTATCCATAACTTGATTAAATTCACTATCAGTTAAAGGAACATGATCTAATTCTTCAGAATTTAATCGGTTTAATTCATTACGCCAATTATCAATTAAGCTTTGAACAGTGACGCTAACTTTATTTCCATCCAATTTTTCTGGAGCTTCCCATCTAAATTTCTTTAACTCATTAACGAATCTTTCTTGAAATTGTTTTTCACTAGCGTCTTTATCATGTATAACCATACAAATATTAACTCCTTTACCTGATCATTAAAATTTAAATAAACATCTCAGATAAATATGCTTTCTTTAAATTTTTTTAGCTTATCTAGCTTACGCTGTTGAAGGGTGATGAGGGTATCTAATTTCATTAAATATGAACCAATGTGTTGTTGTTCTTCAATTGAAGGCATAGGGATACTAAGTTCCATAACTTTTTTCTTAGAAATATTAAATCTAGAAACCCCTTGAGCTAAAACAAACATTTTTCGTCTTATTACGTTTGAACGTAATACATAAGCAAGATAATAAGGATCAATTTCTATTTTTGGTCTATAGCCAAAACAAAAGCTGTTTACACACAGATGTTAATCCAACTTCTTCTGGCGTTTCAGATGAAGTAGTAAAAAATACATCTCCATATTGGACTTTATTTTGATGATCATCTATCTCTACATTATCCGTATCATTTAATTTAGCGATGGAATTACTATAAACATTCATATACGTAACAAATTGTGCATTCCCATGCCCAAAATCATCTTTTGTTTTTCCAGATAATCCAGTGTATGTATTACCTAGTTCCCCCAACTTCCGCTGTTCCCAAGTGGGAGCATTTTCAAACTCTTTAAATCTTCGTTTTGATAAGTTTTCCCCATCAGACGGAAATAATTCAGATAAATAAGATTTTTTTAAGATTTTTCAGTTTGTCAATCTTACACTGTTGAAGGGTGATGAGGGTATCTAATTTCATTAAATATGAACCAATGTGTTGTTGTTCTTCAATTGAAGGCATAGGGATACTAAGTTCCATAACTTTTTTTCTTAGAAATATTAAATCTAGAAACCCCTTGAGCTAAAACAAACATTTTTCGTCTTATTATGTTTGAACGTAATACATAAGCAAGATAATAAGGATCAATTTCTATTTTTGGTCTATAGCCAAAACAAAAGCTGTTTAAATAAGTATTATCATCATTACCAAGCCACACAGATGTTAATCCAACTTCTTCTGGCGTTTCAGATGAAGTAGTAAAAAATACATCTCCATATTGGACTTTATTTTGATGATCATCTATCTCTACATTATCCGTATCATTTAATTTAGCGATGGAATTACTATAAACATTCATATACGTAACAAATTGTGCACTCCCATGCCCAAAATCATCTTTTGTTTTTCCAGATAATCCAGTGTATGTATTACCTAGTTCCCCCAACTTCCGCTGTTCCCAGGCGGGAGCATTTTCAAACTCTTTAAATCTTCGTTTCGGTATATTCTTCTCTTTACTAACCATTATTTCACCACCAATTCACTTAATAATTGATTAAATTCTTTTTCAAGAGTATTAATTTCATCATCAATTTGTGAAATCGTTTCAGAATACATCTGACTTAATTGATTCAACGTATCAATATCCTTATTAATTGGTGATTTAACTAAATTAATAAATTGAGGCAATAGAGAACCAAACCATTTTTCATACATTAAATTATCAATTTCTTGGTCAGTTAAGTTCTCTATCTTTTCAAAAACTAAATCGTCCAATTTTTTTATAAGCATTCTTAATTTCTTTTGATAATTTAGTTTTCTTATTAATCAGGTTATTAACTTCAGTTAATTTACTTTCAAAACTTCCTTCTGAAAATTTAACATTATTTTTTTAAATATTTAATTTGATTATTAATACCACTCTTCTTAATTGTTCCATTTTTATTTTTTTTCAATTTTGTCCCAGTTAATTTCAGAATGTTCTAACATATAATCAATCTGAGCTTGCTTACCTGGCTTTCCTTCTAAAAATTTTGCAACATCTTGTAACCTGTTAACTTCTGGAATATCAATCTTACTTAGTGAATCCTTAAGTTCCTTAGATACCTCTTTGGAATTAAATTCACTATTATCATCATTCAACACGTCAAATTCACCATCATCTTCAGATAAAGAATCTCTGATTTCATCTAATCGATTTTGATAATCATTAAATTTAATTTCCAAATCACTAATACTATTTAGTTGGTCCCCAAATAAGTTATTCTTAATTAATTCATTTGGAACAATAGTACCAATCCATCCATCTTGTTCTTCATGTCGTTTACTTCCTTGTCCCTTCATTACCATATGGGGCTGCCGTGTTTTCCCAACTTCATATAAATTAGAAACACTAATCAATTCTAAATCTCTTTCTAAATATTGAGACCACAAAGTAGCCATAATCTGATAACCATCATATTCATTGACGTTTTCGTATTTTTCTAATATAGATTTAACTTCTTGCAAAAGAGACTCTTTTAATTCATTTAAATCTATTGGAGAGTTACTACTAATACTACTCAACTTACTAAATGATTGCTTAAAATAATTTTCTAATTCATCTTTTAAATTATCAATTTTTCTTACAACTATGGTACTATTTAATACATTTAATTTTAATTCGTTAATGTCTTGATTTAGGCGTACATAACCAGGTCGTATTTCATCGAATGAATCATTAAAAGATTCTGGATCAGCTTTTTTTAATACACTTAACTGTTGAATGGCTTTTTTAGGTATACCACCTAATAAATGTCCATCAACATCTTGAATAAGTTCGTTATCAATTGCTTCGACATATCGTGGAATATTTAAATTATATCCATTTTCTTTAATTTCATCATAACTTGCCACATGACTGTAATTAGGTATTTCTTTCTTTTGGACATATGTATCCACAATTTTAGCTATATCTTGATCACGTAATACATTATTTTTACCAATTTTAATAAAATCATTAGACGCATCTATTATTAATACTGGATCATTTAAATTACGATTCTTCTTCAAAATTAAAACAACAACTGGAATTCCAGTATTCTTAAACATATTACTTGGCAATCCAATAATCGCATCAAGATAATTTTTATCAACTAATTTTTGGCGAATCAATGCTTCCGAATCGCCACGGAATAGCACTCCATGCGGCAATACAATCGCCATCGTTCCTTGTTGTCCTAAATGGAATAATCCATGTAATAGATAAGCAAAATCACCTTTATTATCAGGTGGCAAAGTACCAAAATCAGCGAATCTTGGATCACTAACCTTTAATGGAACATCTTCATGGCTATTCCACTTTTTATCAGAATACGGTGGGTTCATTACAACAGCATCAAATTGCACACCCTCCCCAGGACGATTCGGATCTTCTGGCCAATCCTGTGACATCGTATTTCCATTTTTAATAGTCATGTAATCTGGACTAACTCCATGTAATAATAAATTCATCCGCGTTAAATTATACGTTTCTGTATTATATTCTTGACCATAATACTTTAATAATTTTTGCGAATCCTTTCCCAAATGTTTACCTACTGTCAACAGCAACGACCCAGATCCAACCGTTGGGTCATAAATTGATCTAACTTCATTATTCTTAGCAATAATTTGTGCCATAACTTCACTAACTTGACGTGGAGTATAAAATTCACCAGCCTTTTTACCAGCATCAGAAGCAAATTGACCAATAAGATACTCATAAGCATCACCAAGAATGTCCGTCGATTGCAAATCAACCATATTTAAATCAGCAAATAGCATCAATAAATCACTAATATTCTTATTCCGCTTTTTTTATATCATTTCCCAACGCGGTATCTGACATATTTATAATTGACGTAGAAAACAATCCTTTAAAATCATCGTCATTATTACTATCGCCAATTGCGATTGATCGTTCAAAATCTTCTAAACCATATGTGACTTTTTCAAGTTCAAATTCCCCATTTTTTATATCTTCAATCCATTGTTGATATAAATATTGAGGTTTAATTACGTACCTTAAATTAGATTTTATGGCATTTGATAATTTATCCCCCCATTTATTAAATGCATTTCGATATTCACTTAATAAGTTAGCTTCATTTTTAACCCCGGCATTCTTTTTATACCAATCTAATGTTCTATCACTTAAAAACTTATAAAACATCAACCCAAGCATATAATCTTTATATTTACTTGCTTCCATTGATCCTCGTAAATTATTGGCACCTTCCCATAATTTACGCTTAATTTCTTCAGATGTATTTATTCCTTGTTTCATACTTACTTTTTCCTTTTTAATTTATTAAATGTATAAACTCAATATCTAATATATCACGATGTAGTTAAACATAAGCAAACAATTCTCAGAAACCTTTATGAACTACCACTTTCGTGAACGAACTAGTAACATCATATGAATCCAATCCTATTAAGGTGTATCATAATCCTAAAAAAACTTTGGAGGATTAACTCATGCAATATCTTGTCCAACGCGCCGGTTTAACCTTACGGGGCGAATTAACCGGACCGCAAGAAAACGCTGGCCATCACCTCGCCATTTTATTCCATGGGTTTAAGGGTGACATCGGGCATGACCAAGCCAATCTACTCTTCGATTTAAAGGATGACCTCAACGCCGCCGGAATTCCGACCTTACGGATGAACTTTAACGGTTGTGGCGACAGCGATGGTGACTTCGCCGACATGACGGTGCTCAACGAAATTGACGATGCCATTGCGATTTTAAAGCAAGCTATCCACGACTTTCACCCCGCCCGCCTAACTCTGATTGGCCATTCCCAAGGTGGCGTCGTGGCCAGCATGGTCGCCGCTTACTACCATGACCTCGTGGATGACCTCGTCTTACTCGCTCCGGCTGCGACCTTGGTTGATGACGCTAACGCCGGTGTTTGCCAAGGCGTCACGTATGATCCCAACCACATTCCTGAATCCATTGACGTTGACGGTTTCACGGTTGGAGGGGCTTATTTTCGGACCGCGCAACGGCTTCATATCTATGAAACGGCAGCTGGATTTACCAAGCCGGTTTTACTAATTCACGGGACAGCCGATCAAATTGTTAACTACCAAGCCTCCATACGCTACGACCAAATTTACGCGAACAGCACGCTCCACTTAATTGATGGTGCCAGTCACCGACTCATCGGTCCCGGTACACAACGAAGCAACGTTAAGCAACTTGTTGTCAACTTTGTAACTCATTAACTAACAAAACCCTCGCCACTAGCAACAGCTAATGACGAGGTTCATTTTTTAATTTATTATTTACAATTCTTCGGTTTCTTTCACCCGACTCCGGCCCCATTGGAGGATGTAAATCGCTGCAATTACGATAATAATCCCAACAATTTCAACCGCATTTAAGTCGAGGTGGAAGAAAATCACACTCAAGATACTCGTAACAATTGGTTGGAGCGCATCCATGATACTAATCACGTCTGACGGTGCTAACCGAGACGCGTAAAGTAACATCCCGAATGGAATAATCGTCCCAAACATAATTACCGTCGAAACAGAAGCGATTAAAGTTGGTGTTAAGTCCGGCGTATTCGTCCAAAATGGATGAATTAAGTTGAAACAAAGTCCGGCAATCATCGTCCCCCAACCAAGGACAATTAATGGTGGATTCTCAGCCGCTGCGTGCTTCGGTAAGACCACGTAAAAGGCCGCCGTAATCCCGGATCCAATCCCCCACAACAAGGAGTTCATTGGAACGGCTAAGTGGGTAATATCACCCCGGGTAATACACATTAACACCCCGATTAACGCTATCACAAAAGCGATAATATCGGTCCGCATTGGCCATTTACGTTGGAAGAACACTGATCCTAACACGATGAACAATGGTGACAAGTATTGTAAAATCGTCGCCGTTGATGCGTTCCCGGTTTGCACCGCATAGTAGAACGTTAATAAGTTCAACCCGAGCCCAAAAATCGCATAACTCACAACTGAAATTGCGCTCCGCTTAGTCTTAAAGACATTGAATAATTGTCCCCGGTATAAAAAGGCGCTCACGATTAATAAAATTAACCCCGTGAAGAATGTCCGGGTCGACAACATCCAACTGGCGGGAATGGCTAAGTTTTGGGAAATTAATTGTAAAACCGTTCCCGAAATCCCCCAACTGAGGGAAGCCAATCCGGCGACCACAATTCCTTTCGTGACATGCTTATTTGAATCCATTTAATCAACTCCTCAAATTATCTAATGTTACTATTCTAGCATAAGCAATACTTTTTAATCTGTCCAATCTTAAGTCTTTTACTTATGAAAGCACGGTTAATTTTACTCATGAGTTAATTAAATTAAGTTTATCTTTACTTTTTCCGCCATCGTCGCCATGCGCCGAGGATTAACATTCCTAAAATAACTACCAACGATGTCCCATATGCGAAAACGGCAAAATGATAAATCGCCGGGTGTTCATGACTGGCCGCCACCATAATTGACGACCCCATAATAACCGCCGCTAAGATTAAGGAGGTCGCAAGGAGGTTCACCATTTTATGCAGGGAATGTAAGATTTTTTGTTGGTCACTTAATTCTAATTTTAAACGCTGTTCCCCGTTCAACAACCCATCTAAGAAGTGACTCACCCGTTTCGGTAAGGTCGTCATCGCTTGATAAGTTTGGACAACGTTAAACAATTGTTCAGTCGCCATCGTTTTTAAATCCAAGTGTTGCTTTAAATACCGCATTGCGAACGGTTTGGCGACTGCTAACATCGACACACTCGGATCTAACTTCGCCACCGTGCCTTCCAGGGTCCCAAAGGCTTTCATTAACATTGTCACTTCGGGCTTCATTTGCAAGTGGTTGGTTTGACACAACTGCATGATTTCAAACATCATCGTCGTTAAGTCAATTTGTGCTAAATCACGTTCCAAATACGGTTCAATAAACTGCGCTAATTGGCGGGTAAACTGACTTTCATCGACATCCACGGTACGGTTGCAGACAGCGAGAACGGTGCGGCTAACAGTGTACGGATCCTTTTGTACTAAGGAGACCACAATTTGCGCAATCCCATCCGCTAACTCGGGTGAGATTTCCCCCATCATCCCAAAATCTAAGTACACTAACCGAAATGGCGGTAAGGAATCGGCTTTTTGGTAAGCAACCGTGACCCGGCCAACTTGATGCTGCTGCTCCTTGGTAACTTGGGTCTGCTGCAATTCGGCCGCCGTCGCCTCGCGATACAAGAGATTGCCCGGATGCGGATCAGCGTGGAAGAAGTGATCATCAAACACTTGTTGCAAAAAAATTTTCAATAATCGCTTGGCCAACCTGCTGATTCAACGCCGGATCATGATTATCAAACAGCGTTTTAATACTTTGCCCCGCCATCGCTTCATTGACTAAAATGCGGCTACTTGATTCGGCTGGGTAAACTTTAGGCACGACGAAGACGCCCCGACCCTGATTTAACTCGTAAAAGCGTTGGCCATTGGCTACTTCGTGTTCGCCATCAATTTCACTCCGTAATGACCGGGCCAGTTCATCAAAGACTTCCGGTAAATCAACGACCTTCGTGGCCTCGCTGGGCACCTTGGCAATTAGCTTGACGGCCCGTTTAAAGAGCTTTAAATCAACCTCAACCAATTCAGCCACGGCTGGATGCTGAAATTTAACCACGACGCTTCGCCATTCGGCAACGTGGCCCGATGGCATTGACCAATCGACGCCGAGGCAAATGGCGTCTTTTCAAACGTTGCAAATGCTTCAGTAATTGTTTGGCCCGTTTCAGCTTCATACATCGCCACAATCGTGTCATAATCATCCACCGGCGCATCATCTTGCAGTTGTTGCAATTCCTGAATATACGCCGGCGAAACCAAATCAGGCCGCGTTGACAGAATTTGACCCAGTTTAATAAACGCTGGTCCCAAAGCTTCTAAGGCATGCCGGACTTGGTCGGGGTTCGTTTGATGGTAAAAATTACTAATAAATGAATACCGGCGTAGAACTTTGATAATTTGCAATAAGCGTTGATTGGTTGCCATGATACCTTCTCCCTTATAAGCTTCTCTCTTCATTGTAACTTGCCAATAGAATGAAAGAAAGGCGTTACCCACAAATGAGTAACCCCTTTCAATTAAATTTATTTAGTTCGTAAATGCATCCCGTCATCATCTTGTTCGATGGCCAGTAAATCTTGATTCCCGTCTAATTGTGATTTACCCGCATAATTGTGACCTTGCAGCCAAATCATCGTGAATAACAAGAGTATATTAAAGACTACTGCAAGTCCCAGTAAGACACTATTACACATCATCGCATAGTGATTCCCGAGGCCACCAAACATCCCTTGGCGCAACCCTTGAATCGAGTACGTCATTGGTAAGTACCAGTGAATGTCATTGTAAAATGGCTTCGTTAATTCCATTGGGAACGTTCCCCCAGAACCACCAAGTTGGAGCATTAAGAGCACCATCGACAAGAAGCGCCCTGGATTATCTAAGAGCATCGACAAGAACATCACAATTGCCATTGACGCCCACCCAAAGAGAATCAAGGTGGTAAAGAAGCTTGGCACGTGATCAATGTGTAAGCCGAGCATCATCATAATCCCGCCTTCTAAGACGGCCATCGCCGTAATCACACATAACCCGAGGACCACTTTACTTGCCCACCAAGCAGAACCTGACTTGCTTGGTAACGCAATTTTGCGAATTGGGTAAACAAAGTTGAAGACCAATGCGCCGACATACAAGGCCACTGATAAGACGTATGGAGCTAAGGCGTTACCATAGTTGCGAACATACGTATAGTTTTTATGTTGTAATTTGGTTGGCTTAGCAATCATATCAGCATTGGCATCGCCGAGTTGGATTTGGTTTAACTTCATTGTTGCTTGACTCAAGGCCGTTGCTAATTGGTTCGCCCCCGCTTGGAGTTTGGCGACCCCAGCTAAGAGCGCCGGACTATTGGCATCTAACTTCGCGGTCCCAGCTGCTAATTGGTTAATTCCCCCAATTAAGGCCGGCACTTGTTGATTCAATTGCCCTAATGCGCCCGCTAAGGTCATTGCGCCACCAACTAAGCTTCCACTATTGGCATTTAAGAGTTGCAGTCCACCAAGTAGTTGTTGACTACCGGCCAGCAAAGCATTGCTATTTTGAGTTAATTGATTGGCTCCATTGGTGGCGGTGCCAACGGCGTTCGTGTATTGATTAATACCACCTTGCGCCGTCTTAATTCCTCCTTGAAGCTGTTGCGCCCCGGTGGCTAATTGCCCCGTGGCCGCTTGTAAGGCACTTAATTGGCCCGGCATCGCTTGCAGATTACCTTGGGCCGTCTTTAACGTGCTCATCAATTGTTGGACTTGTCCTAACATAGCTTGGGCTTGCGCAACACTATTCGCGCCTTGACCTAATTGCGCCACTTGTTGATTCAAGTTGGCGATTTGGGCTTGCAGGTTTTGAACGGCCGCCGCATTATTCGATTTGCCACCTGCATTTTGCGCATTCGCACTAGCTTGGGCGCCAAGGCACTCAATTGGCCCTTAATCTTATCGTCCGTCGTTGAACCAGCTAACGCACTCAATTGACCGGCAATTTGTTGATCGGTAGCCGCCGTATTGCTACCACCACTTGGGGCACTTTGTAACGCACTAGCAGCTTGGTTCACGGCAGCTAAGGCACTCTTCACGTTGACCATCCCGGCTTGCATTTGTTGCATGCCATTGGCGACCGCTGGTAATTGTTGTTGTAAGGCTTGGGCTTGGGCCAAACTCGTATTTAAGCCCGCCAATTGGCCTTTCAATTGCCCATTGGCCGTGGTCACCCGGTCATTAAGCTCCTTGGTCCCTTGACTTAGTTGATCCGAGCCGGTCGCTAATTGATTAGCCCCCGCTTTTAATTTCGCGGATTGACCATTAATTTGTTGCAACCCGTTCCCGAGTTGTTGCACACCGGCTGTATATTGACCAATTCCTTGATGTAACTGGCCGGCCCCCGCTGCAGCTTGCCCAACGCCAGCGGTATACGTTTGCGCGCCAGTGGCTAATTGACTCGAACCGGCCGCTAATTTAGCCGCCGCTGGACCTAATGGCATCACGCTTGCCCGCAAGGTTTGGACCCCATTATTAACTTGGGAAACGCCGGCTACATATTGGTTTAAGCCATCTGATAAGGTAGCCATCCCTTGATCAAGTTGGCCGGCCCCGTTCGCAGCTTCAACCATCCCGCCCTTGACCTTTTTGACCATGCTAAACATGGTTTTAGCGTAGGCTTTGGTGACTTGACCGCGAATTTGTTGATTCAGTTGACTCATGCCCATCCGACTAATCACTTCCGCAATCATGTTTAGCGAATCGTTAGTGGTATAGGTCAACTTCATCTTCGTTGGTTGATGGTCAAGCACCGTCGTGGCATCTTTGGAAAAGTCTTTTGGAATCGTCACCACCGTATAATATTCCCGGTGCTTGAGTCCATAATTAGCTTGTTTTTGACTAACAATTTCCCATTTTAACTGATGATTTTTCTTCAACTCATCCGTCATTTGTTGCCCCACAGCAAACCGTTTCCCTTGATACTTCACGGGTTGGTCATGGTTCACCACCGCCACGGGTAAGTTTTGCGTGGTCCCATATGGATCCCAAACCGACTTCAAGAAGAAAATACTGTAAAGAAACGGGATAAAACAAATCACCACCGTCGACAACAATAATAGTCGATTGTGACGAATGTGCCGAAATTCGGCTTTAATCATTCCTAACATTCGAAACTCCCTCTCTATTTTCTTGGTGCGGATTTTCCCCACCATGTTAGTGACTAGCTAATTATAAGCAGGTTTCGATTTTTCGAGGAGCCTCAAAACGGGGCTGACGTTTCATTTTGGGACAGTTATTTTAAAATGTCTGAAAAATAAGTGGCCATGAAAAAAGCCAATCATTGACGATTGACTTAATCCTTGTAATCAATTTAGTTACTTAGTGTAATCAACATCCTTCGTTTCGTCCGTTAATAACCACGCCACTACTGAAACCACCGCTAAGGCAAACATGTAGTAACCGGCGGCGTGTAAGCCGTATTGAGCAATTAACCAGGTGGTGATGGACGGCGCCACGGCTGCCCCTACGACGGCGGCTAAGTTATACGTGATCCCGGCCCCAGAGTAACGCACCTTCGTTGGGAATAATTCTGGTAAGACCGCCCCAACTGGACCATATAATGAACCCATGATTAAGAAGCCGACTCCTAAGAATAAGAGCATGCCAACAAGATTATGTTGACCTTGTAAAAAGACTGGGAAGACTAATGAGAAGACCACTAAGGCCACCGAAGCAGTCATTAAAACTTTTTTTTCCGACCCACCCGATCAGCTAAGACCGAGGTCACCATGATTAACACCGCAAATTCAACAATTGCTCCCATTAATAAGAGTAAGAATTCAGAATGGCTAAACCCTAATGCCGTCGTCGCATAAGATAATGACCAAGTCGTTAAGGTAAAGAAGAAGGCATATGTAGCTCCCATGATGAAGGTTCCCTTTAAGATTTCGCGCCAATTGGAGCGCCAAACTTCACGCAGTGGCGACCCCGTGGTGTTATCCCGGGCTTGAGCTAATTTGAAGAGTGGTGTTTCTTGCAATTTCAGGCGGACATACAAACCAATTACGACTAAGACAGCAGACGCCCAGAACGGAATCCGCCAACCAAATTCAACCATTTGACTGGGGGTTAAAACTTTTTCTAACATGAAGAATAAGCCATTACATAAGAAGAACCCAATTGGCGCCCCAACTTCCGGAAAGGCACCATATAACGCCCGTTTATCAGCTGGCGCATTCTCGGTGGCAACTAAGACAGCCCCGGACCATTCACCACCAAGGCCGATTCCTTGGACGAAGCGGCATAAACAAAGGAGTAACGCCCCTGTCACGCCCAGCGTACTATAACCTGGAATAAAACCAATGGCTACCGTAGCTACTCCCATTAACATCAAGGACATCACTAAGGTTTTCTTGCGTCCAAGTCGATCACCAAAGTGGCCGAACAAAAACGACCCCACCGGACGGGCCACAAACGCCACCCCAAAGGTCAGTAAACTCACGACCGTCGCTAACAAGGGCGTCATTTGTGGGAAGAAAACTTTAGGGAAATAGGCAGCTGAAGCCGTTCCGTAAGCATAAAAGTCAAAGAATTCAATCGCCGTCCCCATCATTGACGCTAAGATAACAGTCTTAACGGGGTCAGCTTGATATTTCGATAATCGGTTGGCGCGGGTAGCGACGGTAGTTGTATCCATGATTAGTTCCTCACTTTCGTTTTGACAAAATAAAAACCAGTCAACTGATTTCAAGTCAGTTAACTGGCTAACAGATTCGCCATTAACAAGTTATCTGACTTTGCATCCCAATTTTTTGGCGGTGATGCAAAGCCAGCTCAAAAGGTTCCGCATCACCTAGTTAATAATGACGCGGATAATAATGTTGTTGCGTTGCATGGTACTTGTTAATTGCATAATCTGTTCCTCCTTGGATTGATGTTTATTAGATTATCATTAGAATAATTAGAAGTCAATAAGAAAAATGAATTAATTTATTTTTCACCCATCATTTCTCCTCAAACCGCGTCATCGCTGATGGTTAAAGGCTTGGATATCTTTGGATAATTCTTGTTAATTCAACTGATAATGCTATAATTGCTGAAAAATGGGCCAAATATGTGGCTGATCACTGGCCAACAATTTTGGCAAAATAAAATTGTAAGGTAATGCAAAAAGCGTTGACTATATCTGTATTATTATGTAATAATATAGTCAATCAATGGAGTGGCTAGTTTTAGCCTACGGAGCGCGAATGCATTTATGTATTCGCGTTTTGTTTTTATTGAGGTATTTAAAATGAATGAAAAACCTTTTAAAACGATTGATGAACAAATAAATATTTTAAAATCACGAGGATTGATTTTCGAAAATGAAGATGCCGCTAAGAATTCTCTTAAACAATATGGTTATTATGAAATAATTAACGGCTATAAAACTCCCTTTTTGAAAGAAGGTTCATCAGAACAATTCAAATCAACAGCAACATTTGAGCATATTTTTGCTTTATATAATTAGATAAAACTATTGCTACTCACGTATTATCGTCATTAGAGCAATTTGAACAAACTTTTAAACAATCAATAGCATATGTTATCGCAGAAAATATCTCTGTAGAGTATTCTAGTTATGTTGCTAAATCACACTACAACACTGGAAAAACTAAATTTATCAAAAAAGGAATCGCTACTAGCGAACGTGAATTTCTGCTCAAAAAAATTAAATAAAACTTATAATTCAAAAGCTAACCCCATTAAATATTATCGGGAAAAATATGGGAATGTCCCCCCATGGATTATTGTAAAAGGATTAACTTTTGGAGAATCAATATATTGGTACAAACTAAGTAAGCCTAATATCCGTGTAAAAATCATTTCTAGAATGTTTGGACTTAATCCAGAAATTATAGATGCTGCTGACAAAGATTTAAAGATTAAACAATTGTTTGGTGATTTGCTATCGTTATACCTAACATACCGAAATCAATGTGCTCATGGGGGTAGAATTTACAATCATAGGTCCAAAAAAACATGGGTTAAGGAACTGGTCGCCATATTTATCCTCTTTTGATACTGTCGAATTAACAAAACAAAAATTTGATGCCGGAAAACTTCGTAGTAGTGTTGGAATAGTACATCAATCATTGTCTATATTTGATAACAAATCACCTTACATTAATATGTTAGCGTGGATTCTTGCTCATTTGGAAAATTATCTAAAATTATATCCAGAAGATAAAGAAATGCTTCTAAAAGAAACAGAGCTTACTACTATATTTGAAGAACTAGAAAAAAATATCAATTAATTAATAAAACCGTCAATTAGGACGGTTTTAAATTTAATTATTAACGAACGTACGTTTTTTAAGAAGAATCTATTATGCGGATGAAAGAATCACCAAACAGCAGATTTAAGTTCCGTGAGCGATATAGGGACCCTCACCAATAAATTTAAGATTATTTACGTAATCCTTGATAAAGAATCTAATCGAGCTACTAAAGAAGCTAACATTATTCTAAATGAAAAATAAATACTATACTGGCTAAGTACGAAAATGGAAAAAGTTATCCCGGTTTTGCCCACTAACTGCCCACTAAAGTTGATTTTCAACTTTTAAGTGGGCTTTTTATTATTTTTAAGCAAAAAGAAAAACCCCGCAAATTGCGAGGTTTTTCGATGGTAATTAGCCGCGACGCCGTTCAGCGATCCGAGCAGACTTACCAGTCCGTTCACGGAATTAAAATAGCTATCATAGAACTATTATTGGAATGCCAAGGAGACTTCACGTATTGAAATAATAATAATTCATGTCCTGATTATATCAAATAGCCGTCAATTCTATGCCACTTTTTTTGCTCCCTTTTTGCTCCCAAATCAAAATTGCTTACTCTTGAATATGTTTAACAATTCATCAACCGTCATGATTTTCCATGTTTTGGTTAAGGTTAATGCTTTTCGAGCGTCTGCCGTTTCCAGGTCGTCAATCTGCATGGCGTCAACAACAACATCGTGACCCTGATAATCATCAAAGCCAACGATTAGCTTTGTGTCACCAGCAACTTCTCCTGTTGCCAACATTTCACTAATCATATCAAAAACTTCATCAGTTTCTTGATTTTTGAATTGGACGTTCTTGTTGATGTATGCTTGGAACTTTTCAGCCGTCCCAAGCCACATTTTATCAATCTTTGAGCGGTCTGTTCTCAGATTAAAAACCGTTGTCCGAGCCACTCCCAGCTCACGAGATAGTGTTAAATCCGGAATTTGGAGGCTTAGCAAGCTTTCAATATCGTTTCTGTTAACTTTCATAAGCTCCTCCTTAATCAAGTGTAACGTTAACGATTTGGTCGTTGTCGAGCATAATCCACAAACCAGCTTCGTTTTCTAAATCGTGAGCTAAGGTGTTTACCACTGATTTTTCAATCACTGGATATACATCTCCAAAGTCCCAACCTTTGCGGTCTAGTAGTTCTGATAAGTCTTCATTCGAGAATGAGCTGTCAGAATCGTTCCAAACTTCATCGATTACTTCGTCATCAACGAATGCCGTGTACAATTCGTCTAGAATTTCATTGGCAGTATATTCAACTTCAACCCGTCCTTCGTGTTCTTCCATGTTTCCATCTAAGATTTCGTAATCAACATGGAAAGATGCACAGATGTTACCAGTTACTTGATCCCAGTTTGGTTGATTATCAATGGTTTCTTGAACCATATCAACTAATTGTTGACGTGCCATTTTCTTGCCTTGAAAATCAGTGTTGTTTAAGCTAATCATTTTTAATTCTCACTTTATTAGTCTTCAAAATCTTCGAGGGTGTATTCAATCCCGTTTAGTCGCTTTTCTGCCCAGATGAATAGTTCCTTCATCTTTTGGCTTTCAATAACACTAAGAACATCTTCGCCGTTATAGTAAATGACAAATTCTAATTTTCCAAAATTAGGGTCGTTTAAGTTTTCCGCCTTACAGTTTACGGTTTGTATATCACTTCGTCTAAAGTGTTAAGCACGTCATCGGCTGTTTGATTTACTAAATCTTTAATTGCCGATTCAATTTTTTTCGTTAAGCTTTACTGCTTCATAATTTGTTTCTTCGTTCCAAATTGATTCAAAAAATTCTAATACTTGTTCTACGTTCATAATCTTGTCTCCTTTGTTTGTTGTACATACCTCTTAACAACTATTATAATACCACCTTGTTTTTAATTTGTACATACCTTTGAACAAAAACTTTAATTTATTTTGCCTTATAAACACAAAAAACCGCCAGCCATAAAGGCTAGCGGTAAAGCAATCGGCTTTTTCGGAGTCACCCCCGCATACACGGGGAACACAAATAGACTCAACTTTAATGATTTCAAAAAAAGTTATACTAACGCCGATTGCACGTTTAGTATACAGCGAACCAAATGAAAAGGCAACCGCTCCGGAACGATTGCCTAAAACTTTGTATGTGCCCCACATACAGGGGAGCTGGGAGCCCGTAGACCACCCCAACAAATTACTTCAATTATACTACTTAACGATTTCAATCGTCAATTATGTTTGAAATCTTCAATTTCGGATGTTTTAACGTTAAATTTAGTATCTAACTAATAAATTATTTAAACAACACAAAAAAACACCCCCAGCCAGTTAAGGCTGAGTGTATTTGTTAATGGGTTACTTAAATTATAAATCTATTGCCGTTGCGAGTAAACAACAGAATTAAGTTGGTTCATATCAACGCCATTATTGATGTCGTGCGTAAGTTGGTCTTCAGAGATACCCCAGCTTTCAAAATAGCCATAAGGGTCTTGATGATCACCAGACATGTTCCGAGAAACCCAGCGGTGCGACTTGTCACCCTTAGTCCCGACACCACCATCATCAAGCGTGGTTGGAATGCCATAGTAATTAGAGTAGTAACGAGCGACCGCAATGTACTTGGCATAATCTTGTAAAAATTGTGCCCGATTCCAAGTCCGACCGAGTTCGATTTGCACCGGCGCATAAGGATTGGCATCCAATGCACCCCAACTTACGTATCCAGGGTCGGAAACACAAAATACTTGGCCACCGTCACCAACAACGAAAGTCGTGTTAGCGTTGTACCAGTTATTCTTAAGGTAATTGGCATTAGCAGCAGCACCACTTTCTGCACCAACTTCATGAAGAATGATGTAGTCAGGAATAGCTAAGCGACTGTCACCTTCGCCAGCACCTAATTCATAAGTCCAGTTAATTTCGCTTGGGTCAAATCCCGTTTCTTGATTAGCGTTCTTGGTAACCCGACCGTCTTTGTCAGCATGGTAACTAACACCGTCAACAGTAATGTCTTTGTTCTTAACTAATAGGTACGTTGTTGGGTCAAAGTACCAAAGACTACCTTGCCATTCTTGCAATCCACTTTGAACACGACCGTCAGAGCCAACAAGATACCACATACCCCATTGAGACTTAACATAGTCTCGCTTAGTGATTAATACCCCGTCCTTATCAAAGTACCAGTAACTTCCTTGCCATTCTTGAATGCCAGATAAGACCCGTCCGTCCTTATCAACCATGTGATACTTTCCGTCTTGTCCCTTGACGTAGTCACGGTGCTTGATTAATTGCTTGGTCGTTGGTTCAAAGTACCACTTAGAGCCTGCCCAATCTTGAACTCCGTCTAAAGCCGTACCGTCCTTAGTTAAGTACCACGACTTAGCCTTTGGGTCTGCGATGTTTGGAAGCTGTTGGTACTTTTTACCGCTATCCGTCTTTCCCTTAGTGATATACGTGTAATCACCGTTATTACCATGCAACCAACCAGTTAAGTCCGTGCTGGCTTGTGCTACAGTCGTTCCTGCAATAGAAAAGGCCGCCATTAAGGCAGCCCCGCTAATAGTTAATTTTTTTCTTTAAATTCATGCTATTCTCCCTTCTTATATTCATCCAAGGTTCCGTTGGCTTTGAGTTCAGCCCAAGCGTGTTTGATTGCGTTTGAGATTTGTTCAAACTGAACGTCCGTAAAACCTAATTGGTGCATTCCGCGTCTTAGAATGTTACGAGCCTCGCGCGCTTGCTCCTTCCCGTCAATTCCTGTGACCTTTCCTAGTTCTTCGGCTGCAACAACTGCATCTTTAGCTAGCGAATCAAGCGTTAAGGCGATAGACCGTGCCTTGTCGTTTCGATTCAGGCCAACCCCAATCGCTCTTACAACAGCGATTAAAATTACTGTCAAAATAGTCGTTACTAATTCCATGTCTATTCTCCTTTGACGTGTTCTTCCAAACGAGCAATTCGTACCGAGTGATCATCAATCGTTTTATCATGACGATCAATTAGTTTGTGCTGTTCGTCTTGCGTTTTGATTAAATTGTCGATTTGAAGACCAAATCGAACAATGGTTTGCGTAAGCTCCGTAATTGATTTGTTGAGTCGTTTGAGCTCGCCGTCAACCACCTTATGAGCCTGTTCTCTAACCAGGTACTTTGACAAAGCGTATACGCTACCGCCAAGCGTCCCGGCGATTGCCACCAAAGCAGCAACATCAGTAATTTCTAATCCTTCCATAAAATTCACTAAAACACCTCCTTTCTATTTAGCTGGTAAGGTTGCCAACTTAGCATTAATTGCCGCGACATCTGATTGAACCTTAAGTAACTGCCCGGACAACGTAGTTACCTGATCTCTAAGTTGTTGGTTTTCCGTCTTAAGATTCTGAACATCAACCTTATCAGGAACGTTGGCCACTGTTGACAAGTCAGCTTTATTTGCTAACAACTTATCAACACTCTTAGCGTCGTAATAGTTAGCCATGTCTTGCTTATCCTGCTTGCCATTAAGTTTCTTCTCTAAATCAGTTGTGGTTGTGTAGTTATCCCATTGAATTGTTTGCGTGTCCGGCAACACGAAATCAAGCACTAAGTCCGTTGCCGTACCGGAGTTGGTTACGCTTGGTTGGTCTCCGGTCGTAACCTTGCCAATCTTAAGCGTTAAGGCTGTGTCACCTTTATCACCAGGGTCGCCTTTATCACCTTTAAGGCTTGCTAACCAAGCGTCTACCGTCCCGCTAAAGCCGGTTGCTTTCGCCACCTCATAAGCTGACCTACCATATAAACTGTTTAACCACTCATCGGGAGTGCCGGCAGCCGTCATACCAGTTTCAACCGCTAGTTCATAAGCTGACTTGCCATTTTCACCCTTTTCGCCTTTTGGGATGACGAAGTTAAACACTGCGTCAGTTTGTGTTCCCGAGTTGGTAACACTAGCTGTGTCTCCGGTTGTAACCGTTCCAATCGTGATTGTTGCGTCCTTACCAGGGTCTCCTTTAGTAGCTTGTAAATTTAATTCGTCTAACAGTCCCATAATTTGACCTCCTAGCGCCAAGCAATCGTATCAATTGCAATCGATACCCAAGCAGTTTCACGGCAAGGAATGCCCGTGAACGTGATGTCGATTTGATCTCCGGTTGCGTAATCAGTCGTAATTGAGTAGTCAGCTAGTGTGTAGATTGTTCCCATACATACTGACCCACGACCAAACGTGTAAGGAATTTTAATCGTGCTATGAGCACCGCCACCGGCGTTATCAAACTTGACGTTACCAACCATTAAAATTCGGTAATTGTTGTTAGTGAGCTTAACCCGTTGCACAACCATAACGTCATTAACGTTTGGTTTAGAACAGTTACGCACCCCGGACCAGTTTGTCGTTGTCGGTTCTGATGTTGGGTGTGGCACGGCTGCAATCATGTTTGTAATTAAATTCATTGCACCACCAGTCAGCTTGTCAATCTTTGCTGTATTGGCTACTAAATCGGTTGTATCTAGTCCCTTATCGAAGTGTTGTAACGCCGTGAAGTGATTTTCAACTCCAGTTGTTACTGCCGCTTGCTTAGCAATTAAATCGTTGTAAGCCTTGACTAGAGCGTCTAAAGCATTGATTGATTGAACGGTAGTTTGAATGCTCGTTTGAACCACATCCATACGTTGATTAAGTTCCTTGTTTAAATCATCAATCGTTTGTAGGAAGTTAGTGCTGTCGCCAGCACTTAAAATTAGATTGTTCTTGAGCACTTCCATTTTGATTGAGATTGATGAGATAACCGCTCCGTCCGTATCAACAACACGTAAGAAAGCCTCTTGGTAGTCTCCAGCCGCTTGATAAAACTGTTTAGCTACACGTAAGCTAACAAGCCCATTTTTGGCGTCGTTGACCGTTGCTTTGTTCGTGTACTTGATTTTTCCGTCACTATCCTTACCAACTAAGTCAACCGAGTAAGCCCCTAAGTCCCGTGGCAAGCCGGACTTCATGAGTTGAATGTTGACGTCACGCCAGTTATCTCCTTGCCTGCCGTTTAGTTGGTCGACTTCAATTACTTGGTCTGCTTGCAAGGTAGTTTCAACTTGGACGTAAACTTTACCATTGATAGTTTTGTTATTTGCTAACATTTAATCGTTCCTTTCTAAATTGAATTAACAGTGTTGATGAATTGTTCCAGCGTCTTCCAGTCCTTGTTCAAGTCAACAATTACTTGTTCAATTAGCAAACTTTCCGGCACAATCAAATCGTAACCGGATACGTTGCCGTCACTATCGATGAACGTTTGCCCGACATATTTGATACCTAACAGCGTCTTTAAATCATTAATCGAGTTAATGATGTAGTTACGAGCCGAACGGTCTAATTCGGTGAATTTTTGCGGTTCAAACGTCAATTCCAGCGCTTTATAAACCAGTGTCATGTTGGAATTAAAAACAGCAATCAACTCGTCAACGGAATTGATTGCTGTTAGCTTAATTTGAATTTTGGTTTGTTGTGCCGGTTGTGCTTGTTGCGCAATGTAATCGGGGTTAGCGACAACTTGCGTCACTCCACTAGGCGAAGTCTGGCTGATGAATTGCGGTATCTCTTGCGCCCCCAGCTTAGTCTTGGTGATGAAGTCAGCTAGTGCTTGAGCTAGTAAGCGTGCTCCCTTTGCGGTTGGGTGTACACCTTTGCGTCCCTCTTGTAGCAATTCCGGGGCGTTGTCATACGTGATAATTGGGTTCTTACGCCAATCGTAGTACTGACAACCGAACGACTCAGCAACACTGATTAACATGTCGATTAAGTCATTTTGCGACCAACCTTTGTCGTTCTTGTCGTCTAGCGTTGGTACTGTTCCGTCCTTTCCCCAGCGAAAGTCAGGTGTCGGTAAGGATAACATCACGTCTGTGTTAAAATCATTGAATTTAACTTGCGTAATTGTTTGATTAACGATCGTCCGGACTGTTTCTAAATCAGTCGGCCACCCAAAGTTATTGACCCCAAATTCAAGGATAGCTAGGTTATAACCACGATTGGGAGTGTTAGTAACTTGACTTAGTGAGTCCCGGCTACTGCTACCCCAACCCGCTCCACTAATCGCTGCGTTAGTTAAGTCAGCGCCAAGAATTGTTGCTAGTTGATTTGGGATATTATCTCGTTGGTCTACTCCGTCTCCGTGGAAGATAGAGTCACCATAAGTATAATTTTCATCTAGCCACCTACTTTTTCTGTATCTGCCGTTGTTGCCGTATCTGCTGTGTCAGCTACCGGTTCAGTGATGTTAGCAAAATAATCGCGAGCTTTCTTCAGCGCGAGCCCAGCAATAACATTTTTGTTTAAATTGTCAAAGGTTTGCTTGCCTGTTAAATCAGCTTGAACGATACGGACGTGTGCGTTTGCGTAAGCTGATTGTGGTTGATCAGTTGAAATTACATCGACTTGAATGTATTGAACTTCACCATTATCGAAGATGTAATCAATTTCCTTTAATAAAGTTTGCGCCATTAGTGGTTACCGCCTTTCTTGTTGTCCTTGTCTTTGTTTTCTAATTGTTCTAGCTTTTCTTCCAATTGTTTAATTTCCGTCTTTGCAGTTTCAATTTGCGCTTCCAAGATTGCTTGATTTGCTTCTGATGTAGCTAGCTTATTGCTTAGCTTAACTAGTGCATTAGTTAATGTTTGATTATCCATGTTTTACTTCCTTTCTAATTCTTCAACCCGTTTTAAAAGGTTCTGAACAACAACCGTTAAATAAGCAACCAACGAACCGTCTTCACGAGCCGTACCGGTTTCTGATAAGAATTCCTTTGGTGCTCCGTACTGACTTACTTCGTTGACGTCATCAATGATTAGTGACGCATAACGCTTATTCTTGCCCTGCTGAACATCAGTCTTGTATTGGTACGAGTACATATCAACCGCTTTAACTTTGTCGATTGCTTCCTTGGCATCAACCGGCGTAAGGTTCGTCTTGGAACTCAAGGTTGACATTTGGGCGAACGACTTGGCTTGCACGGTTGTAAAGTTGTTAGTCATTCTTGAACCAAACGCAATCATATCGTGACTTGCGTCAGACCAAAATTGCCAGCCGTTGATTGTGTTGCCTTGAATGTGTACATCTTGCTTAAACCCAGCTTGACACCACACCTCAAAAAGTTGTTTTGTATCATCGTATGTTCGGAAGTAAACGGTGTCTGCCCCCGCACGAGAAAAGCCAAGCCAGTTATCACCGCTATTTCCACCCTCAAAGAAGAGCGACGGAGTTACCCATACGCCGGCTGCCGATATTTTGAATTGGGGTTTCTTATTGGTTACTAATCTATCTGATGTTGAGATTGCCAGCATATCTTCTTTTTATTTGCCTCATTGACGAAGTTAGACATTAAAATCTTATGCTTAGTGTTTCCACTTTGGTCTGCCGTTCTTATGTAGCCATTGCCGTAGTAAACCGAAGCATTATTAGAATCTTTGATTGATAACTCGCTGGAGTTTAATTGCAACGTTGACTGTCCATTGCCGATTGTAACCCTATCAGTATTAATTTCACCGGCATTGAGCAAGTCGGCATTTAACCCGCCGTCAACAATCGTTTCACCTTTCAACACGAGTTTGTTGCTTTGGAACAACGCCCTACCAGCAGTTAGATTAATCTGACTCATAAGCTTGTCACCACTGGTCTTATCCGTAACTCGAACGTTCCAGTCGTTGTCCAGCTGTGAAATTCTAGACTCGAACTGGTCGCTGGATACCTTCTGCCGAAGTGCGTTAGCAAGCTGTGCAACTTCCGACTTGCTTGCTGCATTCTGCACCGTGCCTTTAATTCCGTCAACCGCTGCCGTTAAATCCGTGACTGATTTAACGGTTGCTAGGTCGGCAGGTGCAGGCATATAAGGTTGCGCAATCGTTCCTTTAACAGCCATCAATCGACGATATTCAACCGAAGCCCCCGTTTGATCACCATTAGAGAAGCACAGCGTAATTTGCATGTAAGAAGATGTTGTTGGAGCGGTAGTAGTTACTGTCACAACCCCACTTTGTGCTTCTGAATAATTTGATTTAATAATTGGAGCTTGTCGATTACCGTTTTCTAAACCGTCCCATACTTGAATTCCCCACATAGTACCGTTGCCGGGATTGAAGTTTCTAAACTCAACCGAAACCGTGTAAGTTTCTCCTGGAGTAACTGGGAAAGAATGAAAATATACTGCCATATAGCTATTTCCACTAACTTTAACCCAATCGCTAGGAGTGTTGGTAATCAAATTTACACTGGTTGTTTTAGAGAAATCATTAAGTTTAGTCTGTAAATCAGTGATGTTCAAATTCCATTGATTAGCTTGTTGAGCTACCTGTGTTTGAACCCAGTTTTGCGTTGCTAGCCCGTTGGTTGCTGTGGTCAACTCGGACTTGGTTACTAAGTTAATGATTTGATTTGCCTGTACACCAATCTTGGCGTTAGCATCGTTTACTGACTGTTTAAGTCTGTCAACGTCTGTTTGATTGGCTTTGATGTCAACAGCGCTCTTCGTTTGGTCTACCAACGTGGATAGGTCAGTAATCTTTTTCGTAGTATCTGCCAAATCAGCCTTAGATACCATGTTTCCAACTTGATTGCTAAGCCCTTGTGAAGTCATCTTTAAGTCGTTGATGTCACCGTTCGCCGTTTGTAAGTCCACTCGTAATTGGCTTGCCGTTGACTTAACTTCGTTAATTGCTTTCCCTTGGTCTACAAGCGTCTGTGTGGCTTCATCTGCCGTTTGCTTGACTTGATTGATTAACTGCCCTTGTCCGGCAATCGTTTTCCCTTGGTCGTCAATCGTCGTCTGTTGCTTTGACAAAGTCGTGGTCATCTCACCGGCTTTAGTTTCAACGTCCGTTAATCGTCCGTCTTGGGCGTTTAATTGCGTTTTCAACATGTCGCTTAACTGCTGTAGCTTGTAACGTTCCCTTTGACGTCCGCCACGGCTTGTTTGAGCCCGTCTGAGCTCTGCAAAAGAGAAATTACCGTTTTGCCTGTCTCTTGCGCCTGTGAGCTTAATTTAGCCAATTCTGCTTTGGTTTTATCCAGCCCGTCAGTCAATCCACTTAAGCTATCAATCTGTTCAGCCAATCGCTTGTCGGTGTCGTCCCATTTATCGTTAATCGTGGTGATGTCTTTGATCAACTCCTGCGCTCGAGCTATTGCCGTGTTAGCGCTCGTCTTAGCTCCCTCGACCGCTTGTTGCACGTTACTAATTGACTGCTTGTTGACTTTACTTTCCTTAACTAGGTTGTCTACTTGTTCGCTAACTTCCTTGGCGTCTTCAATCGCCGGAAGCACTTCCTTGTAACGCAAGTCAATTAACATCTGCTGGCTCGCACCTATCTTGTTGTCGAGACCGTGCATTGCTTCGATTAAGTCTTCAACACTTATTAAATTATTTGTTTGGATCGTTACTCCCTCCTTCATTTTGATTTCCCTTAATTTGTTCTAACCATTCTTTTGAAGATGAAGAAATACGCATCCGGTTGCTAATCCAATTGTTGACTTCTCGAGCGCTTTGCTTAAGCGTTTTTAAATCATCAACAAGATAAGTGTTGATATCTCGCAAGGCTTTGCTAGTATTCCCGAAAGTAATTGACCCTTCGTTTGTTGGGTCAGAATTATCAAGATATTTCGTAAAACCTTTAATCCGAACCTTTATGTCAAGACCATATCGATCACGCAACCATCCGTAATTCCCAATTGATAAGTCATTGTGATAACCGCCAGCGTTTTTTTTGTGAAACTAATCCAATCAACCGAATACTCAACATCAGGATAATCTTGTAGTTGGGTTTTTAACCACTCCTTTAACTGATTCTCATCAGTAATCGTTTCGCTTGAAACTGGTGATGCCCATCGATAACCGATGTTTTTCTTCTTTGCCAAAGGACTGATATAGTCAGCTTCGCATGAGTAGACCATTTTCTTTTCTTTGGCGGAACTTTCCCCAGCATCACTGGCATTTCCACCACCAGCAACCAACGCTGCCATTTGGTCATTTCGAATCCAATAACTTGGAGCGTAGCTATCAATGTTGAAAATGTTACAGTTTTGTCCAGGCTGTGGTTCTTGAATCGCTCGTTTGTTGTCCAAAGCCATCACAACATGATGACAACCAGGATCATAGAAACCAAGGTCGCCAGTTTGCACTTCGCTCCGACTAATGCGCCGTCCACACGTTGCTTGCGTGTAAGTGACACCACCAATCGTAATTCCGAAGTGCTTGTAAATGTTTGAAGTCATTCCTGAACAATCGGTAGGAACTATTTTGTCAACTCCCCGTGGACCACCCCAAACATATGGCTGTCCAACGTATTTTTCAGCATAAGCAATCACTTCTTGAGCTCGTGATTTCTTTGCTGGAGCAGACTGTCCTTTAGCACTGCCGCCTTTTTGAATAAGTGGAATAGGGTCAACCCAGCCACCGGCGCTACTAAAAGAGTTGCTAAATGCTGTGTTAAAGTCCTTGGTTGTTACACCAATGTGAACGTGCGAAGCTTGTAGCGTACAAATAACGTCCCCGATGTTAATCCTTTGACCAACCGAAACGTGTGCGCCGGACGATCCCGACCAAGTCCATTCTTGGTAGACGACCGTGTAGCCGTCATTGCCTTTAACAACAATCCGCCCGCTACCAGTCCCAAAGTTGTAACCGTCAACTAACGTAACCACACCAGGATGGATAGCATGTACATCTCCGGAATAAAGACCCTTAGACCAGTCTGTCCCATCGTGATATGAATGGTCCCGGAAACCGCCGTCATAACCAAACTTATAACCAATGCCAAGTGTGTAAGACTTGTTGTTGGGAAATGGCCAACCCCAGCCACTGCTTACGTGACCTGAATTAGTATGGCCACCCCAGCTTTTAATCACAGATACACAGCCGGCCATTGGCTTACCCATTGAGGAATTTCCGGACGTTCCAGCAAGTTCCCATACAGCAGCCGCTGTACCTTGTAGATAAACTCGCCCAATCGTCCCCTTGCCAAACTCACTGTTCCATTTAGCTGTCAAACCAGAGTTTGCGCTTATCGCACCCTCTGCCGCCGTCCAAGCAGGGTTAAGAGTGTTACTGTTGGCAATTTGCTTTATCCAGCCACAAACATATTCAGCGTCTTGGTAGGGATCGCCGTGAGCGTACGTGTGATTCAACCAGCCGTACGTTGTTCCTTGTTCCATGAGTTCGTAGGCAAAGAACCATTCGGGGCTAACCCCGTTCTTTTTAACTACGTCATACAACCGGTTTACGTCAACGCCACGGGCTTTAACCTTCCATGAACGGTTAGCAAAATCAGACTTCATACGGTTAACGTCAACGGCGAAATCAGCATTGATTGGTGATTTTGCAAATCCCTCAACATTATCTAAATTACCGCCAGTACCGTCACCATCGTCCCCGCCGACTTCAATTTCGATTTGCTTGCCGTATCCATGAATTGCTGTTTTAAAATTGGAATAATCTTCAGTCCAACTTATTTTGCTAACGTTATTACCGTCTATAAATAAAAAGCCGGGAGAATCTTCTTTCTTCCCGACTGCTTTAGCAATATGAATTGTTTTGTTGTCAAATCTATATTCGCAATTCCACATTTCGACTATTGTATTCAATATGTCTTCGCCGTGGCCCGATTCAATTCCGTCATCACCAAAATCAATTGGATCAAACTTATCATCAATCTTGAATTTAAAGCCATCCAATCCGGCAATCATCGCATTAGCAACGTCTTCGATTGAATGTTTCCCTTTGAGGCTAGGATTAACATAATTATCCTGCAACATAGACCCGATGTGGATTGCGTCAACGGTATATGTTCGAAAATTACCAACTGGAACAGGATTTGAGTTTAAGTGTCGGTATAGCTGACCGTTAATTTCAAAAATCGTTCCTTGGTCTAGCATGTCTTCAACCGTGGCATTGTGTCCGGTAATGTCATACATAAAGTTAACTGTTGGATATGAGTTTAATTCTTCAGTTAACGCTACCGAGTAAGCTTGCAGAACCGCTTGCTTATCGTCTGCGTTATGGATCGAAATGTTAATCACGAATTAAATTCACCCCCTTAGTAATAAAAGTGCGTATCAAACGTAATGTCCGATGAACCCGCACCTTCGATTACGATTTCATTCTTACCAGGCACAAAATCAAGATAGCCATGGTCTGATGCCTCGTAAATTTCCGTATCGTTCAAAATTGGGACAAATCCAGTGATTTTAAGTGTGTCACCAGACTTGATTTCCTTAGTAATCTTGATTGATTGCTTAGTAGTGTTGTTAGTAATCTTCAATTCTTTGCCAACAGAACCCTTAAACGTAATTAAAACTGGTCGTTCGTCCGACCTAAGCGGAATAAGCCCTAGATTCCAAACGTCCATCTTGTTTTGGTTGACGAAATGATAGTGTGGTTTAACTCCGCTTGGGATATTTTCACCAAACCCCCATTTCCCGTCTTCAAACTTAAAATTGGCACTACCAGTTGACTCTGTAGTTTCAGCGTAACCGTCTGGAACATCTAGATTGACTTCAACATTGCTAGCACGCCAAAAATTACCTTCTCGTGATGGTGTAACCGATTCAGGATAAGCTTTCCAGCGTAAGTAAGGAATATCCGAATTGATAACGTAAAGTGGCTCAACTGTTCCGAAGATTTCCCGCAATTTAAGCAATTGCAATTGATAATCGTATTTATCCTTAGCAATTACATTAAACGCTAGTATAAGCGCCTGTTGCTGATTCTGAACAGCTTGCAAACTTGCACTGTAATTAGCGATTTGCTGATAAGTGAAGTTGTTGTTGTTTAACGGAATATCAAACTTAGTTACCTTGAACCCCAATTCATTAAGGTTGTAAGTTTTCCCACTATTCTTTTGGATTATAATTTCTGTCATAAATCAAACCCTCCCAATCGGTGTAGCACCGCTCCGGTTTCTGATTACTAAATCCCGAGCCTGCATTGCTTTGTACTTCGGATAAGTAACCCGAGCAATTACTCCACTATCAAGGACAACTGAAATGTTAAGGTCGCTATCGGTCGCTTGACCCGCATTAGTTGCTCCGCCACCTACACTGCCACCAATTACATGGCTAGGCGTGATTGGATGACTATTTGCTTTAGCGTGACCAAGAAGTGATGCAAGCTTGCCAGCCATGCCTGACGTTGAGTGCATAGCCCGAGCACGGATAGCCTCAACAATTAAGTTGTCGGCTGTTTCCCGAGCTGGATTAATTGCAACTTCCGGTTCACCAGGAATTTCACCAAAGATTGCTTCTTGGTCAGACCAGCCACCGTTAGCATGCTTCTTGCGCTTATGTCTGCTCTTACCATCATCATCTTCTGCTTCAAATAACTCTTTGAAGTGTCGCAATTGATTAACAAACCAGTCTTCTGCCCAAGTAGGCGCCATTCTGATTACTCCAGCTCCCATATCTTGGAATACCCCCCGCCCATTATTTGGTCGGTTGAATATTTCTCGTAACTTTCCGAGCGGATTAGCTAAGTAACTTGCTAACTCCTTGAGCTTTTCAGCATTGCGACCATGTGCATAATGATTGAGATTGAACAATTGAGCCGTTTCGCGTGCCGGAATAACTTGATCACCACGATTAAGCCAAACAACCTGGTTACGACCATGAGGAATTTCAACCTTACCGTTAGCACGAACAATCGCTTCACGGTAGTTGTCACCCTCTTCATCGTTAACAACGGCAAATTCGTCTTTGTCGTTGGCACTAGTCCCAGTTTTAAGGTGCTTAATCGAACCAACTCGAGCCGAACCACCGAAGAATGAAATAACTGAGTTAATTCCACTGATACCACCATTGATAATGTCAATTACGGCATTAATTCCGGCTTTGGCATCCGCTTAATCCGATTCCAAATGCTTGAGAAGTAATCAGCAACTGCAGACCAAGCTGAGTTCCAAGCGCCTTTAATGACATCAAGTCCAGCGTCAACTAAATCTTGAACCCCTTTAATTGAGTTCTTAGTCAAGTTTGAAATCAACTTCCATGAATCACCGACCACGTCTTTAAACGCTTCCCAAGCGCCTTTCCAATCGCCACGTGCAATGGCACGAACAAGGCGAGTCATATCCTTTACGACATCAACAACGCCCTTGACGTTATTTTCGATATTCCGAACGGCTTTTTTTAACACCACTTGGCAACTTGTCAAACGCTGATTGTAAAATTTTAGCCATTTGCTTGGTCTTGGTTTTGGCATCCTTATTCATATTTGAAAGGTTCTTTTTCAACTTATCAAAGCTTGATTTGGTCTTATCAACACCGGACTTAACACCGTTCCGGATGTTATCGCCAATTTTCTTAGCTCCGGACTTAGCCTTTTTAGCAGCGGAATTAATATCCTTGCCTAGTTTGTCTAAGTGTTTCTTGGCACTGTTGACACCACTCTTGAACCCGTCAGCCATGCGTTTGGCTCCTGCCTTAGCATGCTTTGCTAGACCATTAACCCACGACCTGAATTTTGCGTTGTGTTTATAAAGCAAAACAAATGCTGCACCCACCGCAACAATCGCTGCAATTACTAATCCAACTGGATTAGTGAGCAAACCAAATGCAGATCCAAGTGCTTTAATTCCGGAAACAACCTTAGATACCGCTGATAAACCTTTAATCGCTCCAGATACTTTCTTAACTACTGAAGCAACCTTCATAAGTCCACCAACAACAGCAGACATTGTTTTGAACCCAGCAAATGCAGCAACCGCAATTCCAACCACTTTAGCTAATGCCATAAGTGGTTCTTTATTCTTGTTGACCCATTTTCTGAACGTTTTTGAGTGGTTGTAAGCGTAAATCAATCCGGCCGCTAACGTAATTAATGCAGCCGCAACGGCTAAATATGGGTGCTTAACCAACGATCCTCCAAGCCGTTTAAATGCACCGGTCAAATCACTGACGATGTGGACTGTGTCACGCAATTTCCTTAGTTTGTTAACGGTTGTGAGTAACGTAAGGAATGATCCAGCAAAAATTGCCACTCCGCTTGCCGAAACCTTAAAAATGTCGCCAACGTGTGCGGCTTTAGCTAATTTTCCTAAGGCGCTTGTTGCTGGCGAAATAGCTTTCCCAAGCATGCCAAAAGTTTTAGACAACACCTTAATCGCTTTGGCAATGCCGTCAAACACATCATAGACAACGTTACCGAACCCACTAATGGCTCCAGTAATTCCTTTAGTTCCCATTGCGTCCATGATGTTCAGGATTCCATCTTGGATTGATTCCTGCATTCCTTGCCACGCTGTCGAGAATTTGCTGGTGTCGGTTGCTGCCTTTTTAGCAACATCAGTTGAACCTAATTCATTTAATGCTTTGACGAATTCTTTGGCCGTGATTTGTCCTTTAGACATAGCGTCACGGAAATTACCGGTATAAGCACCATTCTTCTTCAATTGGTCTTGAATCTTCTTCGATGCACCCGGAATCATGTTAATAAACTGATTCCAGTCACCTGTGTACATTTTCCCAGCACCAACGATTTGAGTTAATGCTAAGGACGCCGACTTCATAGCGTCTGCACCACCACCGGAAACAGCAACTAAATTCCCAAGCGACTTAGTTACACCAGTGAAATTCTTAACCCCGTTAGCGGCCAAAGTGGCGGCGGTATTACTCATTTCACCAACGTTGTAAATCGTGGCCCGAGAGTAATCACGTAACTCTTCACTAGCCTCGTGGATTTGCTTTTTACCAAATCCTGCAAACGTCATCGTTTTGTCAAACGTGTTAATGGCGTCATAAGAAGTAATAGCTTGCGCCGTCATTTCCTTAAGACCATTAGTAATTGCTGAAATCCCTGCAAGAATTGCATTTCCGGCAAACGTTCCCATCATCACTGTTTTAAGACTTGTTGACGCACCTTTGACGTCATCCATGCCTTGTCTGATTTGATTCAATGCCGGACTTGCGTTGTCTCTTAACTCAATTTCAGTGCGCTGTTCCTTTGGAATGCTCGCAAGCAATCGCTTGAAGTCCACTGCACCAGTCGTATTTGCCTCAGTCAGTAATTGAGTTACTGCCTTTTTTGGCAACAACGTAAGCATATGATCGAAGTTTTTAATTCCGACCGTTTCAGCGGCCGCCTCCAACTTAACCCGTGCCTCTTTCGGCAATTTAGAAATGTCTTTTGAAATTTCTTCAATTTTGGCTTTGGAATCTTCGGCGTTGACGCCTAGCTTGATTTTAGTGTCAAGCTTTCCAATCCCGTCCAGACTATCCTTGACGTCATCGCCTTTACCTTTGATTTGGTCTAACACTCCGTTAATTTGAGAAACATCCGATTGAATGTTAGAACCATCTAATTCAACGTCAATCTTAACTGTTCCGTCTGCCATACCTTCCCTCCTTTCTAATCATTGAAAAGTGCATCAAGCACGGCATCCGTCCGTTGAATTTGTTCGTCAGCTGATTGACCGTCTTTAATCCGGTAGTAAGCCTGCAATTCGGTTAATTGAGCCATTTCCTTGGTATCGAGCCCTTCCATTGACCGTTGCCGAATTGACACGATTTGTTTAAACGGCGTGTTTTCTCCTAAACCGTCAAGCAACGCCTTAAACCTATCCCAGTGAAGTTTCCCCCGCTCGTTGACTAAATCAATACCGTACTGAGCTAAAAAGGACGCATAGATTGCTCCTGCGTCCTGTTCGTAAGAATAGTACTTAATGTTTTCAACTGGTGGTTGATTATCACCAGGCACATAATCATCTCCGTAAGGTTGTTCGGAGATGTAGTCAGAAATAGCCTTAACGACCCCAACAATCAAGTCGGGGTCTGTTTGATCGTTCTCACCAACAAATAAATCATAGGCCATCATCACTTTTTCAGCGTTGTCAAAGCTCTGGTCATCAATCAATTCGAAGTAACGGAGCACGTTGTCGTAACTAAGGTCAATTGGCACTTCTTCGCCATTAATATCAATCGTTGTTTCCAACTCGTCCGTTAAACTAATCATGATTACTTAGCCAGCTTTTTCTTGGAATTACGGCGAGTGTAGCGGTTGGCACGTTGACCACGACCTTCAGCGACCTTAGCGTTAACGGCATCATTGATTTGAGTAAATACTTGCATTAAAGCTAACGTTGACTTGCCGACCTTTTCGTAAAGTTCAGCTCCTAAGCCTTCTTCTCCGAACACGTCATCGATAGCCTTTTCAACTACCGAACGGATGTCGCTGTAAATTCGAGTCAATTCAGCCTTGATGTTTTCTTCACTTTCGTTAGCCAACTTATCTTCCAACCCGTCCATTTCCTTGGACATTTCGTTAACCTTTGCCATTGCTGACGCTAAGTTAGTGTTAACTTCATCGTTTGCCTTTGCTACCGCTGTCCGGTATGTAAAATCGACTTCAATTTCCGGTGCGAACTTCTTTAAATCAATTTGTAATGTCATGCTTATTATCTCCTTTTTATCGCCCGCCCCATAAAGGAACTGTTTATTTAGTTGGCGAGCTAATGATTAATTTATTCGTGTGCTGGCGTTGAACCAGTTACGGTTGCATTTGCTTCCGTGTCCGTCCCGTCCAATCCGTCGAGTGTTAAGCCATCAATCTTAGCCTCAATAACTTCATTGTCCTTTTGCGTTGTAACAGGAATAGGCGTTGCTAACGTGTAAAGCTTACCTTGAACGTTGATTGTGAAACTCATCGTTGCGCCGGCGTTTGAGTTACCACCTTGCGGAACTAAAGCGGAGATTGAGATAACCCCAACCTTTTGCTTGCCGTCAGGTGCAACAATTAAGAACCGAGTTTCAAGGTCAGTCCCTAACTTCATTTGCAGTGATGCAATGAATTCTTGTGCTGGATCTCCGGCCATACGAACCCCAGTAAAGGCAAACGTGAACCGCTTACCAACAACATCCGTTGACCCGAAACCGTCATCATTTAAGTACGTGTTACTGATAGTTGTTTCGTTCCCAGCAAACGTTGCACCAGTAAAACCGTTACCAAGACGCACAAATTTAGCGTCCGTCAAATCTTTTAAATTAGTACCACCCGTTGTGTCGATGTAGTACTTGTAGCGGGAGTTTAAAACAATCCCACGAGTATTTTCTACTGACATTAATTACTTTCCTTTCTTGTAAACTTCCACTTGAACCGTGAAATCAAATGTGTAAATAAAACGGTTAGATGTATCAACCGTAGCTAATGTAGGGAACGAGTTAACCGTAAGTAAGTCGAAGATGAATGAGTCATCTTGACTTTGCAATGTGAAATCAGGGTCGCCAATTAGGTTTGCCACCTTCCACAGAGTGTCGTTAACGGTTGCCTCGTCTTCTCCAGCCATGGTTAATTCAAATACCCGTTGCTCTTGTCGGTTGCCAACGTAGTCTTGCCAAATCACATTTGAATTTGGCAACATCAGCAACCCTAATTCAGGGTTTTCCTTGCCGGTAATAGCTGATAAATAGCACGTAGCCGGCAATTCCAGCCCATTGATTACATCTAGTAATCGGTCTGCTAAATCCATGATTATCTCCTAAAGCTTTGTCTTGACCATGTCAGCCCACTGTTTTCCATATAAGGACTTAGCTTTTAAGTCCCAGCGTTTCGTAGCTTGCGGATGAATTGCGGTTGTGTAATTCCGTACTGGATACTTACCGCCAACAACCCCATAGAACTGTGCTTTGGCATATGGCGTGTTGTATTCAATCGTGTGGCCACCGCTAGTTATATGCGCCGTGTTTGCTAAAAACGGACGCCGAGCTGGAACAAATTGATCCATGTCGCTCATAACTTGATTTGCTAAGTCGTACTGAACGCTATTAAGGTGACTGGTCGAGAACCTACGATTAATTCCAGATAGGTCAATCGATACGTTAACGCTCATTTACATCACCTCTAATTCATAGCTATAAACCTCGTTTGAATAAGGCTCTCGATTATCAACTAAATTAGTGATTGCGTAATCCTTGCCTTCAAACGTGATGTGCCAGCCAACGCACGACCGGTCAAGCGTAGG
>NZ_BBAS01000002.1 GCF_001311375.1 Limosilactobacillus equigenerosi DSM 18793 = JCM 14505 | reverse complement strand
TCTGATTTTGAGGAGTCTTTTTAAAAACATAAGCTAAATAAAATATGATCAAGTGTATCATTATTTGTTGCCAATTTGATGCATGATTAATAGTGCGACAGCTTCGGTAATGATTAAGTCAGTAAAGAAATTACCTCGTAAAGCCCCTAATGTCGCTTGGGCTTTGGATTTACGTTTGACGATGCCGAAGCGTTTCGGGACAGCTTGTAACGTCGCCACCTCAATGCCAAATGTTTTATCGTTAGTTTGATTCAATAACTGACCGTTTATGTCATAAGGGCGACCGTAAAGCATACCGGCAATTTGAGCTAAATCGACTCCAGGGAAGAGGAGTTCCTTCGCGTCGCGCCATGGTTGGATGGAATTGAGGGAAGCTAGCGTTCCAACCCCTGAAATTAGCATGTTCATGTGAGATGAAATTGCAAATACCTTTTGCATCGCCGGTTCTAAGGGCAGTTGTTCCCGAATTAGGTCATTGGCAATGTAAATGGGCCCCGGCATGACGTAGTATGGCGCATTATATTTAGCCGCCGCTTTTTGGACCATTCGCATTGACCCTGATGATGACTGGTACTTCATGTTTTCCCCAGTGAATTGGGTGAAGCGGACCCGTTGGTGCATGGTGGGTTTGAATTCGTCGATGACTGAATAGACGGTTTCCCCCCAAGCAACCCCAATCGTGTCATCAGCTTGAATGGCGGCTTGGATTTGATGGGCTGCAAAGGAAGAGATAAGTTGTTCTTCTTGCGTAGTGTCGGTACTTTTGACGACATATAAATTATTAATGGCAAAATGTTCTTTGAGTTTGCGTTCGAGCTCGGAATTACGATTAATCCCGGCGTTAATGTTAATCGTGACAATTTGATTAGCGAGGGCTTCGTCTAAATATTTTAAAATCAAATACCGGCTTAACTGGTACTTTTTGGTCATATCATTGATTGATAATTTACTTAAATAATAGTCTTGAGCGAGTTGCCCAAGTAATAAATTATGATTTGCATCCATAAGCAACGTTCCTTTCTCGTTGGTATTATTGTACCGGATTTTTAAGTCTTTTTAAATATTTTAAAAATCGATTTAAATTTTAAATATTTTAAAAATTATGCTAAAATGAACAAGGAAAGTCAGGTGGATAAAATGGATCAAGAAGAAGTGCTATCAATGCACGCCGCCCATCATGGGGTGTTAGATATTGAATCCCAATTTGATATTAAAAGTCGGGAAGATTTAGGAAAGGCTTATACTCCTGGGGTAGCAGTTATTTCCAAGTTAATTGAAAAATATCCGGAACTTAAGAATAAGTATACGTTGAGTGGGAAATTAGTGGCAATGGTCACGGATGGCTCAGCGGTCCTCGGACTAGGTAATATTGGCCCGGCTGGTGGGTTGCCAATTGTGGAAGGTAAAGCGTTGATTTATAAGGATTTAGCGGGTGTTAACGCGATTCCAATTACGGTTGATCAAGTGTCAGTCGATGAATTTGTGACGACGTTAAAGAACATTTCGCAGTCATACGCCGGTTTCCACCTCGAAGACATTGCGGCTCCGCGGTGTTTTGAAATTGAGGAAAAGCTTAAGCAAGTCGTTGATATCCCGGTCTACCATGATGACCAAGAAGGAACGGCGATTGTGGTGCTAGCAGCCTTAATTAATGCGGCCAAGGTGATTGGCAAACCCGTGCAAGATTTAAAGATTGTCTTGAATGGTCTTGGTGCCTCGGGAGTAGCGACCGCTAAGTTATTGCTTGAATATGGCTTGAAAGATCTAATCGCTTTTGATATTGATGGGCAGGTGTTGCCAGATTCAGCCAATTACAATCACTATCAACGCGCAATTGCGGCGGCCAGTGATAATCACGAAACGTTTAGTAGCTTATCTGCGGCGCTAGTTGATCGGGATGTCTTTATTGGTTTGTCGGATGCGGATGTTTTAACGGGCACGGATGTGCAAGCGATGGCCGACCAACCAATTGTTTTAGCATTAGCCAATCCGAAACCGGAAATTGATCCGGCTGTTGCCCATCAAGCGGGAGTGGCCGTGATGGCGACGGGGTCAAGTCAATATCCCAACCAAGTCAACAATATTTTGGCGTTCCCTGGTCTTTACAAAGGCTTGTTAGCGACTGACTTACATCAAGTTGATGCGGGCTTAGAAATTAGAATCGCTGAAGCATTGGCAACGATGATTACAACCCCAACCGCTGACCGGATTATTCCGGGGGTCTTTGATGATGGGGTGGTTGAGACCGTGTCCCAAGCGGTGATTGATTACGCTGCTGAAATGAACTAAAGGATGGTATCTGAGTGGAGATTAAAGAATTAAACATTCACATTCCACGTAATTTCCGGAAATGGAAACAGTTTGTGGAATTAAATCACATTCAAAATTTTGCGCCCAGTGAAGTGGACCAAATTGAAAAGACCTTTATATGGGTCGAAGGTGATGATGTGGCTGCGACCGGCTCGATTGCAGGCAATGTTTTAAAATATATTGCCGTCTGTGGTAAGTATAGCGACGGGGGAGCGATGTTTAATCAAGTGGTTAGTCATTTGATTACGCAAGCTGCCATGTTGGGTCGCTATCATTTATTTGTCTTTACGAAGCCACAATACAGCCAAAGTTTTCAATATGTTGGCTTTAAGGAATTAGCCTTATCAAATGACGGGGCTATTTTAGAAACGGGACCCGGGGGCATTGATGATTACCTAGCCACGATTCCCGTAGCCGATGACGGTGAGCAGGTCGCCGCCATTGTGATGAATGCCAATCCGTTTACGAAGGGGCACCAATACCTAGTCGAAACGGCTAGTCGGGAAAACGATCATGTCTATGTATTTGTCTTGCAAGATGACTCATCAATCTTTACGTACCAAGAACGGTTTGATTTAGTTAAGCAAGGGACGGCCCAATTCAAGAATGTCACCGTCGTCTCAAGCGGTGAGTATATGATTAGTGCGGCGACGTTCCCGGCTTACTTCTTAAAAGATGATCAAGACCAAGGCCATTACCAAGCGGTATTAGATGTGAGTTTATTTAAACGGAATATTGTGCCGGCCTTGCATATCAAGAAACGGTATGTGGGAACTGAGCCATTTTCGAAAACAACTGATAGTTACAATCAAGCGATGCACGAAGTCTTACCACCTGAAGTGGCGGTGGTGACGGTGCCACGCTTGGAACTTGGCGGCGAAGTGATTTCAGCCACCAAAGTTCGGCAAGCGATTGTGACCCAGGATGTGGCTTATTTGGATCAAGTTTTACCAGCAACGACCAGGACGTTTGTAAAAGCGCACTTGGCGGAGTTAGGGAAGCGCATTGAACAGAAGGGATGGAAATAGTTTATGGAAATTAAGCAAACGGCAATTGCCGGAACGTTAGAATCCTCTGACGTGCAAATCACGTTGAGTCAAGGGACGGGGATTCAAATTGATTTAGATTCTTCAGTTGCCTCATTGTACGGTGATGACATTAAAAAGGTCGTGACTGATACGTTGGCGAGCTATGATGTGACGGATGTTAACGTCAAAGTCGTTGATAAAGGAGCCTTAGATTGTGTTATTAAGGCCCGGATGATGGCAGCCATTCAACGGGCATTAGGTACGGTTGATGAACCAAACTGGGAGGTACTATAAGCATGGAAGAACGTTTACGTCGGACAATGATGTTCGTACCCGGTAACAATGCTGGGATGGTTAAGGACGCCGGAATTTACGGTGCCGATTCAATTATGTTTGACTTGGAAGACTCCGTTTCAATGGCCGAAAAAAGACGCGGCCCGGATGTTAGTTTACCAAGCCTTACAAACGCAAGATTATGGTGACGCCGAATTAGTTGTGCGGGTTAACGGCATTGATACGGAATTCTTCCGCAACGACGTTTTTGCGATGGTGAAAGCCGGCATCGAAGTTGTGCGGTTACCAAAGGTTGAATCAGCGCAAATGATGAAGGACTTAGTTGCCGTGGTTGAAGAAGCGGAAAAGAAGTTTGGTAAAGAAGTTGGTAGCACGAAGGTGATGGCCGCCATTGAAAGTGCCCGTGGGGTGATGAAGGCCTTAGAAATCGCCGAAAGTACTGACCGGATGATGGGGTTAGCCTTATCAGCTGAAGACTACACGACGGACATGAAGACGCACCGTTACCCAGATGGGGCCGAATTAGACTTTGCGCGGAAGATGATTTTACACGCGGCTCGGGCAGCTGGGGTGTCAGCCTTCGATACGGTCTTCACGAACATGAATGATGTGGAAGGCTTCCAACGCGAAACGGAATACATTCACCAACTTGGGTTTGATGGGAAGTCCTTGGTTAACCCACGGCAAATTGATTGGGTGAACAAGGTTTACGAACCAACGAAGAAAGAAATTGAAAACGCCTTGGATGTTGAAGCAGCAATTGCAGAAGCTAACGCCAAGGGGTCAGGGGTTATCTCAATGAATGGTCAAATGGTTGACCGGCCAGTTGTATTACGGGCCCAACGAGTAATCCGGTTAGCAAAGGCATCACACTTAATTGACGAGGAAGGTGAATACATTGAAGAATAAGGTCGGACGTGAAATTTCAGACACGGTTTTAAACGAAATGGGCTACAAGCCATTTGAATCAACGGAAATTGGTCACCCAGTGGTAACGTACACGGATCACAAGGTTCGGGTTACGAAGGGGGATGACAAGTTAGTTGAATCAATCGAAGATGTCATCAAGGCCAACTTAAAGGACGGGATGACGATTTCATTCCACCACCACTTCCGGAATGGGGACTTTGTCTTTAACATGGTGATGGACAAGATTATTGAACTTGGTTACAAGGACTTAACGTTAGCACCATCATCCTTAACGGGGATTATGAATGATAAGGTGATCGAAGCCGTTAAGGCCGGCGTAATTACGAACATTACGAGTTCGGGGATGCGGGGCAGCCTTGGGGAAGCCATTTCGCATGGTTTGATGAAGAACCCAGTCATCTTCCGTTCCCACGGTAACCGGGCCCGTTCAATCGAAAATGGGAACATTAAGATTGATGTGGCCTTCATCGGGGTACCAAATGCGGACCGGATGGGGAATGCCAATGGGATGGAAGGTGATTCCGCCTTTGGTTCCTTAGGTTACGCTTTAATTGACGCTAAGTACGCGGATAAAGTGGTCTTATTAACAGATACGATTGCTGATTACCCAAACACACCAGCTTCAATTCAACAAACGCAAGTTGATTACGTGGTGAAGGTTGATAAAGTTGGGGACCCTGACCGGATTGGGAGTGGGGCCACGCGGTTCACTAAGAACCCGAAGGAATTGAAGATTGCTAAGATGGTTAATGATGTGATTGTTAACTCACCTTACTTCAAACAAGACTTCTCCTTCCAAACGGGGACTGGTGGGGCTTCCTTAGCCGTAACTCGGTTCTTACGGCAATCAATGCTTGACCACAATATCACGGCGGCCTTTACGTGTGGGGGAACGACGTCACCAATTGTTTCCTTGTTAGAAGAAGGCTTAGTTAAGAAAGTAATGGACGTGCAAGACTTTGATAAGGGGGCGGCTTCAAGCATGAAGAAGAACCCTGGTCAAATCGAAATTGACGGTTCATGGTACGCTGATCCTGACAATAAGGGGGCCATGGTTGACCAATTAGATATTGCCATTCTGTCGGCGCTTGAAATTGACACGGACTTTAACGTGAACGTGTTAACTGGTTCAAACGGGGAAATCCGGGGCGCCGTTGGTGGTCACCAAGATGCCGGAACGGCGAAGATGACGATTATCACGGCACCATTAACGCGGGGCCGGATTGCGACAATTGTGCCAGCCGTTAACTCAATTACGACGCCAGGTTCATCAATTGATGTAGTCGTAACAGAAGTTGGGGTTGCTGTGAACCCAGCCCGCCAAGACTTGATTGCTGAATTTAAGAAGCACCCTTCAGTTCCATTAGTTTCAATTGAAGAATTACAAGCGAAGGCGGAAAAGACGGTTGGAAAGCCAAAGCCAGTTGAATACACGGACCGGACAGTGGCGGTGGTTGAATACCGTGATGGTTCAGTGATCGACGAAATTAAGCAAATTAAAGACTAGGTCGCGAGCCGATCGTCAAAGGTGACGTTAGGCTAACTCGGGAACGGGGCTTGACGTGGCACACGTCGAGGTTCGTTTCCAGTTAGTCCTAGTCACCTGATCGGCGAGCGAAGTTACAAAGTTGCCGTAGAAGATAGACCGGCGGCGACTTTGTCATAGTTAGGAACTAGGATTCCGCGTGGCAAGCGAAGTTACAAGGCTGCAGTAGATGGCACTAGGCGTTTACTGGGCAAGCGTAGTTGCGAGGTTGCCGTAGAACAACTACGTTACCAACCTACTAACCAATTAAAACAACAAAGAGGCAGGAGAAATATTTCCAGCCTCTTTCTTTTTGGATACAATATAGAGTATGATGAAAAACTTATTTGAAACAGGAACGGCAGTCGAAATTCCGGCGGTATTGGCCAACCGGGATCGGCGCGTCGCCGTACAACAACAATTAATGACGAAGCAACAAACGGTACTCGCCGTGAAATTGAATTTAGCGGGACCAATTAAAAATAATGAAACCATTCAAGCGTTTTTTTTAACTGTGAAATGGAACAATTAGAAGTAACTTTGGTGCAAGCGGGATGGGGGGTTACGATTCCAATTAGTTGGGAAACAGCAGTGACGGGTCCCGAACGGTTTTACTTAGTGCCGGCGCCAGCGTTAGCAGTGAAACAAGCGATGGTTGAATTAGAAACTAAACAACCAGCGAATCGCTTGTTAGATATTGACGTCTTGCATGAAGTTGATGGGGTGGCCACAGTAATTAATCGCCAAGCCGTGGACGCTCCGGTGCGAAAGTGTTTGATTTGTGAGCAACCAGCGAAAGCTTGCGGGCGGGCTCGAACGCATAGTGTGGCCCAACTACAACAACGCTCCAGTGAGTTGATGCAACAAGTGTTAGCTGCGCATGAACAAAGTCAGCGCGCGGCATGGTTAGCTCAGCAAGCGGAACGAGCCTTGCTATATGAAGTTTCCACGTGGCCGAAACCGGGCTTGGTCGATCCGGTAGAACATGGGGCGCATTTAGATATGGATCACTATTTATTTATTGATAGTTCGCTTTCAATGACAAATTACCTAACGAACAGTGCGTTGCCGGCCTGTATTTCCAAGGAACGGATTTAACCCAGTTATTTCAGACGGTGCGGGAATTTGGTAAACGGGCCGAGCAACAAATGTTTGCGACCACGAACGGTGTGAATACGCATAAAGGAGCCGTGTTTACCCTGGGTGTGTTAAGTGCCGCGACTGGTTATGCATGGCAACAAGGTGCGTTAACGGCTGAGCGGGTGCAACAAACCGTGAAAGAGATGTTGGTGGATTTAATTGCGGATGATTTAGGCAAAATGAAAGCGGACCAAGATCACACGGCCGGTGAAAACCAATATTTGAAATATGGCATTACTGGTATCCGGGGTGAGGCGGCGGCTGGTTATCCAAGTGTCTTTCAAATTGGTCTCCCAACCTTACAAGCGACCAGCGGGGATTGGCAAACGCGGATTTTAACGACCTTGTTGGCAATTGCGACCCAAATTGAAGATAGTACCCTCGTTCACCGCGCTAAAGATCCGAAAGTGATTACGTGGTTGCAAGATAAAGTCGCGAAAATTGAGCAACTTGGTGGCGTTGCCACGGCTGCCGGCATGAACCAATTAACGGCATTGCAGACTGAATTTAGTGACCGTTACTTGAGTTTAGGGGGTTCAGCTGATATGTTGATTGCGACGTTGTTTATGGAATTTGTGCTAACGGAGGTGCCAGATGCGCTATCAATTACGTGATGGGAAAAAGTTAAATTATCAAATTCTCGGGGATGGGCAACCAATCGTGTTGATTCACGGCTTTGGTGGCTACCAACAAATTTGGACTGATCAATTAGCACCACTAGTCTCCGCGGGGTATCAGGTAATTACTTACGATCAGCGCGACCATGGGGCTTCGAGTCGCGATGAAGAGTTAGTTGAAATCACGACGCTGATTGATGATTTAGCCGAGTTAATGGTAGGGATCGGACTAATGAACCCGATTTTAGTCGGTCATTCGATGGGGGCCAGTGTGATTTATGGACTATTGCAACGGCACCCGGAAATTGCCTTACGAGCCGTTGTGGGCGTAGATCAATCACCGAAGATGTTGAATACGCCACAGTGGCCGTACGGTTATATCGATGCCACGCGGGCTAATTATCAATTGGTTTTGAAAAATCATGGGAATCGCCGGGAAACGTTAAAGGGGATTGATCAAAAGGTGTTTGAGCAATTAGCGATTGTGAAGCAACAATTTCCGTTTGTCCGGGCAGAACATTTACCGTTGTTATACCACCATGCCAAACAAGATTGGCGCCCAAGTGTGGTGGCCACGCCGGTCCCAATGTTGATGATTACGGCGAACCAAAGTCCGTATTTTAACGGGGAGTTTGCGGATGTATTGCAATCACAAAATGACTTGATTACGCATTTGGCGATTGATCAAAGTGGTCACTGCCCAATGGCCGAACAACCGCAAGCTTTTAATCAAGGGCTCTTAGAGTATTTACATACGATATAAATAAAGACACCGTTATGGAAGGAATTCCGTGACGGTGTCTTTTTCGTTTAATGATGTTTAATTGAGTTGTTAAAAATTAGTTCTGGATCATAATTGATGGATTGGACGGGTTCGCCACTAATTAACTTAATAATTATCTGACCGGCATCAAGCCCCATTTTTTTCTTTGGGGTGTTGAATAGTGGTCAAGCGTGGAGTCATGTAGCGAGTTAAGACGTAATCGTCGAACCCAGTAATACTAATATCTTCTGGGACGCGCAAGTCCATTGATCGAACTAAATCAATAATTTGAATGGCTAATTCATCGTTGTAACAAACTAATGCCGTTGGGCGCGTGGTAGGGTGTTCAAGTTCTTGAGCGACTTGTTCTAACACTTTAGTCATATCTTGACCGGATTGATACATGATCGTTTTGCTTAAATAAGAAATATCAGGATGTTGCATATAGGCATTGATAAAGCCCTTCATCCGATGGGTTCCTTGCATATCATCAACTTGGAAAATCCCCATAATCCGTTGGTGTCCAAGGTCAATTAAGTGGTTGACCATTTGTTCCTCAGCTTCCATATCCTTAATTTCTAAGTAGGGGAAGTTAAGTTGCGGATAGTGAGCGTTAATAAAAATGGTTGGGATGTTTAGTTCCTTAATCCGGTCGTATAAGTCCATATTAGGGCCAACTAACGCACTTTGGGTTGGTTCGATAATTAACCCAGCAACTTGATTTTCGAGCATCCGTTCCAACCCTTGCCGTTCTCGATCGGGGTTATTATGTGTGTTGCTAACGATAATCGAGTACCCATGGGCGGAAACGGACCGGTCAATCCCGCTAATAATTTGCGGGAAAATATAGTCAGCTAAATGGGTGGTGATAACCCCGATTAATTTATGTTTGCCGGTCGTGCGCGTGGGGCGACTTTTCCAGTCATCAACGTACATCCCGCCCCCTTGAATCCGGTAAATGTAATGGTCGTTTTGGAGGTCCCCAACAGCGCGCCGAATCGTGTACCGACTCACTTGGTATTGGGCCATTAATTCAGATTCAGTCGGTAATTTAGCACCAATTTCATATTCGTGGTTTTCAATGGCAGTTTTTAAACCTTGCTTAACAATGTCGTACTTGTTTTGCGTCATTCCATCGCTCCTTAAAGTATTCTATGCTTATTATACAAAAAAGATCGATGTGATTAAACATCGACCTTAAATTGAACCATTTAAGCTTTATTCGTGCTTAGCGTGATCCTTTGAGTGGGCACTGTTTTGACCATAGTAGGCGTTCGCTCCGTGTTTCCGGTAGTAGTGCTTGTCTAATAAGTATTGTGGCAAGTTCGTGTTGTCCATCGTCATTTGCATCGTGTGGAAGTCTTCTTCGGCGACGACTTCTAAGACCTTTGCGTTGTAAACAGCCTTAGCTGGCGTTGGCCCCCATGTGAATGGACCGTGTTGTGAAACTAACGTCCCTGGCGTGGCTTCGTAATCAAGCCCCCGTTCTTCAAACGTCTTCACAATCGTCTTCCCAGTGTTACCTTCGTAATCTTCTTCGATTTCTTCCTTCGTTAAAGCGTCTGCGGCTGGAATGTCCGTGTAGAACGTGTCGGCGTGCGTCGTGTTCATGCTGGGATGTCCAATTTAGCAGCCGCAAAGGAAACCGCCCATGGTGAGTGGGTGTGCACAATCCCCCAATCTTAGGGAAATGGTTGTAAAGGTAGGTGTGCGTTGGCGTGTCAGATGATGGGTTGTAATCACCTTCAACAACTTCACCCTTTAAGTTCACTACGACCATGTCTTCGGGCTTTAATTCATCATAATCAACCCCAGATGGCTTAATGACAAAGAGTCCCTTTTCCCGGTCAATCCCTGAAACGTTCCCCCAAGTAAAGGTAACTAAGCCTAACTTAGGTAATTGCATGTTAGCTTCATAAACTTCTTGTTTTAATTCTTCAAGCATGGTTAATATCTCCGTTAATCTAATGGTAAGTTGTCACCAGCTAAGCGTTCGGCTGGCAGGGCAGCTTTGTAATTGTCGATGAATTTTTCGTATCCCTTGACGCTAGCTGGTTCAGGGGAGAGGGTCGAACTTTCGCTGTTGACAAAGACAAGTTGGTCTAAGTAATCAGCTAAATTGAGGCCTTGTTGATCCTTGGTGTAAAGAGCTAAGACCGCCATCCCCCATGGGCCACCTTCACCTGCGTTATCCATGATGGTGATTGGGGTGTCAAGAGCGTCAGCGAGCGCTTGTTGAGCGACGACTGGCGTCTTAAAGAGTCCCCCTTGGGCAATTAAGTTGTCAGTGCGGATGTGTTCTTCCCGCAGTAAGATGTCCATTCCTAACTTCAATGGGGCAAAGGCAGAATAAAGTTGAGCTTTAAACAGGTTGGCCAAGCTGAAATTGCTGTCGGGACGCCGAACTAACAGCGGACGACCGGATGGAACTCGGGTAATGTTTTCTCCCGAGAGGTAAGCGTAGTAAACCAAGCCCCCCGCATCTTGATCCCCACGTAAGGAGGAGTCAAAGAGCTTTTCGTATAATTCGTTTGGTGCAAGGTTTACGCCTAATGCCTTCGCGAATTGGTTGAACACGCTAGCCCATTGATTGATTTCCGATGAACAGTTGTTAATGTGAACCATGGCAACTGGGGCACCATCGGGAGTAGTTACCATGTCAATGTCACGGTGAACTTTAGACAATTGTTGATCTAAGACCACCATTGAGAAGGCGGAAGTCCCAACGGAAACGTTCCCCGTCCGCTTCCGAACGGCGTTGGTTGAAACCATTCCCGTGCCGGCATCCCCTTCAGAAGGAGCGAAAACGGCGCCTGGTTGCAGTGTTCCGCTTGGGTCTAATAATTTAGCCCCAGCTTCGGTTAAGTGCCCGGCCGTTTGACCGGCAACTAATACTTCTGGCAATAAGTCTTTAATATCCCAGTCGTATTGGGCGACTTCCGGCAGGGCGGCAAATTGGGCTAACATGGCTTCGTCATAGTCATGCGTGGCTTCATCAATTGGGAACATCCCAGAGGCATCACCAATCCCAGTGTTCTTGGCGCCGGTTAATTGCCACGTTACGTAACCATCTAAGGTATCGATAAACGTGATGTCTTTAACGTGATCTTCTTTGTTTAAGATTGCTTGGTATAAGTGGGCGATACTCCAACGTTCTGGGATGTTGAAGTTAAACAATTCCGTTAGCTTTTCAGCGGCTTCACCAGTAATGTTGTTCCGCCAAGTCCGGAATGGGACGAGTAATTGGTCGTTTTGATCAAAGGCCATGTATCCGTGCATCATGGCGCTAATCCCAATTGAACCAATCTTAGTTAAGGCGACACCGTAGTCGGCGTTGACTTGAGCAGCGAGCTTAGCATAACTAGTTTGAATTCCTTCCCAAACCTTACTTAATGGGTAGGTCCAAATTTGGTGATCAAGTTCGTTTTCCCAAACATAACTACCGCTAGCGATGGTTTCGTAAGTATCAGTAATTAAAACAGCCTTAATAGTAGTGGATCCTAATTCAATCCCCAGCGCTGTTTGTGCATTTTCAATTTTAGTGACTATTGTTTGCTTATCCATGTTAGTCATTCCTTTCTTGAATGCAATTAAGTTAACGCTTACATTTTATTTTAGTTGTCCGTATAAATCAAGCGTATAAAAATTATTTTTGAAAATTTGTGTGGTTTTAAAGATTATTAAAACGGCATTTGTTCGCTTTTTTTCACAAATAAACAAATAATTTATTTATAAATTTTTAGTAATTCGTCTTGAATTTGTCCGTGTCTATGTTAAAGTTGTTTATGAAATCGCTTACAGATTTTGAATATTGCTTTACTTTTGGAGTGCGGAGTGAGAAATATGGAACAAGAAAAAACTATTTCAAACAAATTTATTTATTTCTTTGGCTCTTTTGGTGGGATTCTCTTCGGTTATGACATTGGGGTTATGACAGGAGCCTTGCCATTCTTACAAACTGACTGGGGATTATCATCTTCGTCTGGGGTAATCGGTTGGATTACTTCTTCAGTTATGTTCGGGGCTATTTTTGGTGGTGCCTTAGCTGGTCAATTATCTGACCGTTTGGGACGACGGAAAGTTATTCTATATTCAGCAATTATCTTTGCTTTAGGGTCAATTCTTTCATCGATGGCGCCTAATAAGGGTTCGTTCTTCTTAATTGCGGTGCGGATTTTCTTAGGGTTAGCCGTTGGTGCTGCCTCAGCATTGGTGCCAGCCTACATGTCAGAAATGGCACCGGCTAAGATGCGTGGGCGATTATCAGGTTTGAACCAAACGATGATTGTTTCCGGGATGTTGCTTTCATACATTATGGACTTCTTACTTAAAGATTTACCTGGCCATTGGGCATGGCGCTCAATGTTGTTCTTTGCGGCGGTTCCCGCATTAATTCTTTATTTAGGGGTACTTCGGTTACCTGAATCACCACGGTTCTTATTGCAACATGGTGATGAATCAGCTGCGCGTCATGTGCTTGGAATGATTCGTGAATCTAAGCAAGAAGTTGAAGCTGAAATTAATCAAATTAAAGACACTGCGAAGGAAGAAGCTAGTGCTGCTAAGAATGTTTCTTGGGGGACGCTTTTCTCGAAGAAATATCGTTATCTTGTGATTGCAGGGGTTGGGGTTGCTAGTTTCCAACAATTCCAAGGTGCAAACGCAATCTTCTACTACATTCCACTGATTGTTGAAAAAGCAACGGGTAACGCTGCTTCATCAGCCTTACTTTGGCCAATTGTTCAAGGGGTAATCTTAGTGTTAGGTTCACTCTTATTCATTGCAATCGCCGACAAGATTAAGCGGCGGACGTTAATTATGACTGGTGGGACGGTGATGGCCCTATCATTCTTCATGCCAGCGATTATTCATAAATTGATGCCAAATGTTAGTCCGATGATGATTGTTGTGTTCTTAAGTCTTTATGTTGCATTTTACTCATTTACTTGGGCACCACTTACCTGGGTTATCGTTGGTGAAATTTTCCCACTTTCAATTCGGGGGCGTGCTGCCGGGTTAGCATCTTCAATGAACTGGGTTGGATCATGGTTAGTTGGTTTGATTTTCCCAATCATGACGGGTGCTATGTCTCAAGAAGCAGTCTTTGCAGTCTTTGGTATCATTTGTGTCCTCGGGGTATTATTCGTTAAGACACGGGTTCCTGAAACGCAAGGAAAGACACTTGAACAAATCGAAGAACAAGGTCTTAACAAATAAATTTAATACAAATTATAAAAATGTATTTATTTATCCGTATAACTCGTTTACTATAATGAATGTAAGCGGTTTAATAACAGCGTGAAGCTGTTGATCATTAAATTAGGTGTGTTAATTAAAAGGAGTTGTAATTATGCGTGAATTAAAGAATTACAAGTTTTGGTTTGTTGTTGGTAGTCAACACCTTTACGGCCCAGAAGCTTTACAAGCCGTTGAAGAAGATGCCAAGAAGGTTGTTGATGGTTTAAATAACTCGGGCAAGTTGGACTTCCCAGTTGAATTTAAGTTAGTTGCAACGACGGCAGACTCTATCACGAAGTTTATGAAGGAAGCTAACTACGATGATGATGTTGCGGGGTAATCACTTGGATGCACACGTTCTCACCAGCTAAGAACTGGATTCGGGGAACGGAATTACTCCAAAAGCCATTACTTCACTTATCAACGCAATTCTTAAACAACATTCCATTCGATACAATCGACATGGATTACATGAACTTAAATCAAAGTGCGCACGGTGACCGTGAATATGCCTACATTAATTCACGGCTTGATGTACCTACGACGGAAGTTTACGGTTGGTGGGGCGACGAACCAGTTCAACAACAAATTGCTGATTGGCAACACGTGGCCGTGGCTTACAATGAAAGTTTCCACATTCGGATTGCTCGCTTCGGGGACACGATGCGGAACGTTGCCGTAACGGAAGGTGACAAGGTTGCTGCTCAAATCAAGCTTGGTTGGACGGTTGACTACTACCCAGTTAAGGAATTAGTTGATGTAGTAGATGCTATTTCTGAAGAAGAAATCGATGCTGCCTACAAGGACTTGGAAGCTAAGTTTGACTTAGTTGAAGGTGACAATGACCACGATGCTTACGTTAAGTCAGTTCGTTACCAATTACGGGAATACTTAGGAATCAAGAAGTTCTTGGATGACAACAACTACGATGCCTTTACGGACACGTTCGAAGACTTGAATGGTCTTGACCAATTACCTGGTTTGGCTGTGCAATTATTGATGATTGACGGTTACGGATTTGGTCCAGAAGGTGACTTTAAGATGGCTGGGTTAACCCGGTTACTTAAGATTGCCGCTGACAACAAGCAAACGGCCTTGATGGAAGACTACACGCTTGACTTACGGGCTGGTCACGAAGCATCATGGGTTCACACATGCTTGAAGTTGACCCAACATTAGCTTCCGACAAGCCACGGGTTGAAGTTCACCCATTAGGTATCGGTGGTAAGGATGACCCAGCTCGGTTAGTCTTCACGGGGGCTGAAGGTAAGGGTTACGACATTACGCTTTCATACTTTGATGATGGCTACAAGTTCATTGGTTACCCAGTTGACTGCACGACGCCAGAAGCTGAAATGCCAAAGCTTCCAGTTGCTAAGCAAATGTGGGTTCCTGAAGCTGGGGTAGCAGAAGGATCCAAGCAATGGATGAAGTATGGTGGTGGTCACCACACGGTCTTAACGTTAGCGTTGAGTGAAGACCAACTTGAAAGTTTAGCTCGGCTCTTCAAGATTGACTTTATCAACATTAAGTAATCATTTACCTCCTCTCTAAAATGGTCCGGCAAGTTTATCTTTTCCTTAAATCTTATCCTTAAAAATTACAATCCATTCACAAATTCTGACATAAACGGACCAAATAAATGAAAAGAGTTCTGACAAAAAGCTAAGATTTTGTCAGAACTCTTTTTTGGTACAAATTTCAATAAATTTTACGCTATAATAAAAGTTATACGGTTACATAATTGATTGGAGAATACAAATGAAACAAGAATATTTTACATTGGCTGATGGTCATCAAATGCCCAAGCAAGGTTTTGGGGTTTATAAAATTACCGACCAAGCAACCTTAGATGAAGCCATTCAAGCGGCTTTTGATGCGGGGTATCGTCTGTTTGATACGGCCCAAATGTATGGCAATGAAGCGATGCTTGGGAACGCCTTGGCTAAGTTACCAGCTAAGCGCGAAGAATTGTTTATTACGACGAAGATTAGTGAAGCTAATCAAGGATACGATACAACGATTGCTTCATTTAAAGAATCACTAAAGCAATTGCAATTAGACTATGTTGATTTATTGTTGCTGCACTGGCCAATTCACGAAACATTCTTTGATTCTTGGCGCGCTCTAGAAGACTTAAAGGCGGCCGGCTTAGTTAAATCAATCGGGACAAGCAACTACGGGATGATTCACTTACAATATTTGGCGACGCAAGCGCGCGAAATGCCGGTGGTCAACCAATTAGAACGCCACCCTTGGTTTAATCAAGCCGCGATGCTCGAATTTGATCGGCAACACGACATTGTGACGCAAGCCTGGGCGCCGCTTGGCCGCGGGCGGATGATGGATGAACCGGTGTTAACTGAATTGGCTTCGAAACATCAAAAGTCACCAGCGCAAATTATTTTACGGTGGCAATACCAAAGCGGGATTTCCTTTATTCCGAAGTCTGCTCATGCGGAACGGATTGTGGAAAATGCCGCAATTTATGACTTTGAATTATCACCAGCTGAAATGACGATGATTGATGAGTTAAACCGTAACACTCGGATTAGCCAAGAACCGGAATTAGTTTACGAATTGAATCATCAATATCCACATAATTAAATCAATCAAATTTACCATATCAAACGTCAACAATCTCCCGAGAAGCGCCGAGTTGTTGGCGTTTTTTGGTATAATAAAAGGTATTAAAGGTAAGGAGTTATCCGCATGAATACACGGGATTTACAATACTTCATCGAATTGGTGAAATTAAAAAAATTACTCACAAGTCGCGCGGGAATTTTCGGTTTCCCAACCCACGATTACGCAATCGGTGCAACGGCTCGAACGGGAGTTTCAAACCACGCTCGTGAATCCGGATCGCACCCATCGGGAAGATATGATTACGCGTAGCGGGTTATTATTGTATGAAAATGCGCAACTATTACTGAATCAATTAGCGGTCACCCGCCAAACAATTGAGCGGGATAAATTAAAACAAATTCAAATTGGGATTCCGCCATTGATTGGGCGGCAGTTGATGCCGGTATTGGTACGTGATTTAGATAATCAAATTTTGAAACGCCTAAAAATTATCGCCAAGGGGTCGCACGACTTACTGCGGGAAGTTAAACAAGGCAAGCTTGATATTTCGTTAATTGCGTCATTAGAGCCAATTCAAGTTGCTGGTTTGGATGTGCAACAAATTACCGCCACGTCATTTAAATTGATTGTTAGTGAAGATCATCCGTTAGCTAATCGCGAAGCCGTGTCATTTACGGAATTAGCGGATGAAAAATTTATTACGTATGACCAACAGTACATTCACCAAAAAGCGTTCCAAACGTATTGCAAGTACACCGGGATTGCTCCGGATGTGGCGGTGTACCGGATGCCAGATGTGTCCTGGGTCAAAGAATTGGTTCGCCAAAATGAAGGGGTGGCCTTAATGATTGAACCGGCTGTCCGGAACGAACCAGGGATTAAGGTCTTAACCTTAACCGATCAAGTGCCAATTCAATTTGAAATTTCACTCGTGACCCAACATAATTACGTCTTAAGTGCTGATGAACAACAAGTCGTTGATGTGATGGAGCGCTTAGTCTTTTAAGGTTGGCTGACGATTGATTTCCCCCGTTGGCAATCTAATTACTTGTTATAAGCGCTAATATTTAGCTGTGGTAAGTTAAATGTTGGCGCTTTTTGTAAATCATGGCCTGATTGGTCTTTTAAAGCGTAACAGCGTATAATTAATTACGATTTTAAGCAGAGAGAAGGGAATTTTTTTGGATACCAATGATGAACTAGCTAATTACCAACAACATATGTCAATGCCATGGGATCAACTGGTCCAGTCGGATGATGATCTCCCCGCCTTAAAGGCTTCAATGATTGAACGTACAGTCACGGTGGGCCGGATTGGCATCATGATTCTGAGCTGCGGGACCGGAGCTTGGCGGGTGCGGGATGCGATGAACATCGTGGCCCGGGCACTGAACCTAACCTGTACGGCTGATATTGGCTTAACGTCAATCAGTTATACCTGTGTCGAAGGAACGCACAGTTATACGCAAGTTTTATCATTACCAGGTTCCGGCGTGAATATGACCCGGCTGAACGAATTGGAAGCCTTGGTAAAAGAAATTGAACTTTCGAACCGGGAATGGTCAGTGGCCGAAATTCACGAACGCTTGAAAAATATTAGTCATGAACGAGGTAATTATACGCGCTTGCAACGTGGGTTAGCCGCCGGGATTGCCTGTGCGGCCTTCGTTTTCTTACTCGGTGGGGGACCAATTGAAATGTTGTGTACCTTCTTCGGGGCCGGGATTGGGAATTATGTGCGCCGGATTCTGCTCGACCGTAAAATCATGGTGATGATTAGTGTCGCCGTTGCGGTGGTCGTGGCATGTTGCATGTACCTAGGGGTCTTTGAAGTGATTCATCACTTGACCGGGATTAATTTTCGGCACGAATCCGGCTACATCGGAGCAATGTTGTTCATCATTCCTGGTTTTCCCTTAATTACGAGTGGGCTGGATATTTCGAAAGTTGATATGCGCTCGGGATTAGAACGACTCGGGTTTGCGACGATGGTGATTGGGGTCGGGACCTTAGCCGGGTGGTTAACGGCGATGGTGTGTGGCCTGCATCCGGAAGATTTTGCGCCGCAAATGTTGACGCCGGGGATTTTGATGTTACTACGGGTGATCTGTAGTTTCTTTGGGGTCTTTGGCTTCTCAATTATGTTTAATAGTACCGTCCGGATGGCGGCATTGGCGGGGTTAATTGGGGCCGTTGCCAATACGCTGCGCTTAACCTTAGTTGATATGCATCTAGTTGCTGGGGCGGCCGCCTTTATTGGGGCGCTGACGGCGGGGTTATTAGCTTCGATTATCCGGAAACGGGTCGGTTATCCGCGGATTGCGATTACGATTCCGTCCGTAGTAATCATGGTGCCGGGGTTGTATCTATACCGTGGAATTTTTAACTTTGGGATGATGAATGTCGGGACGAGTGCGGAATGGTTAATGAAGGCGATTCAAATTATGGTCTTTATTCCTTTAGGCTTAACCTTTGCGCGGGTTCTGACTGATCCAAAGTGGCGGCATACGAATTAAGAAATGAGGAACTACAATGACAAATGCAGTGGCAGTTTTATTAGCCGATGGCTGTGAAGAAATTGAAGCGTTAACGGTCGTTGATGTCTTACGCCGGTTAGCGATTCCCGTTGCAACAGTAGCCTTAGGGGACCAATTAGTGACGGGCGGTCATGGAATTAAAATCCAAGCAGATACAACGTGGCATGACCAGTTGACGGCAGCCCCGTTAGTTGTCTTACCTGGTGGTCGTGGCGGGGCGGAACGTTTACGCGATGATGAGCGGGTGGGCGAGGTGTTACGAACCCGCCAAGCCAATGGCCAATGGAATGCGGCGATTTGTGCCGGACCGATTGCGCTCGCGCGACACGGGGTGTTAACTGACGCTGACTTTACTTGTTTCCCTGGGGTGGAAACTGAAATTGCCCCCGCAGTACCGAGTGCACGGCTCCATGACCAACTCGTGGTTAAAGATGAAACCCACCACTTATTGACGAGTCGGGGCCCGGCCACGGCGATGGCGTTTGCTTACGCGATTGCTGAATTACTTGGGGTGGATGCGCAACCGCAACGAACGGCAATGTTATACGATTACTTATTAGAGGATTAAAATGGAAAATACGTGGATTTATACTTGTGCGGAGCCAATTAAAATTAAGCAATACTTAAGCCAATTGGGGATGGGGCACCGGATGTTTAATGATTTAAAACATACCGGTACGATATTAGTTGACCACCGCCCCGTACGCCCAACGACGAAAGTGTTACCGAACCAACCATTAACGATTAAATTTCCCGCTGAATCACGGGATGAAACGGTGGCGTTGAGTGACTTACCATTTGAAACGGTTTATGAAGATGACAATTGGTTAGTCGTTAATAAAGCAGTTGGTGAAGTGTCCGTGCCCGGGCCGACGCAACCGAATGATACGATTTTAAATCGGGTCACGGGATATCTTGTATCTCAACAAGCCCCCAATCAACGCCCGCATTTAGTAACGCGCCTCGATCGGGGGACGGCGGGCTTGATGTTAGTGGCAAAGCATAATGTCGCAACCAGCATGATTAGTCAACAAGTCCAACAACACACGATGGAAAAGTATTATTATGCGGTGGTAACCGGAACGATGCCTGAGCAACATGGATGATTGAGGCGCCGATTTTACGGGTGCCTGATCAAGCGGCCCGGGTGATTGATGAAGCGGGGCAACCGGCGCGAACCGAATATTGGGTGTTGGCTGAACAAAATGGTTATTCCTTAGTTAAGTTGCGCTTGCATAGTGGGCGGACGCATCAAATTCGGGTTCATTTATCATCACTCGGTCACCCATTAGTTGGTGATCATTTGTATGGTGGGGAACCAACGGCGGATAACCATCAATTATTGCAAGCGGTTGAATTAGCATTTACTGATCCGTTCACTTTGCAACGGCGGGAATTTAAGGCACCGCTGTTGCCGGAAATTGAAAAATTTAGTTAGTCCTAGCCGCCAAAATTAGGTAACAGAAAATTTAAAGTGTTACTTTTCCTTGGCAGGATGAATGTACGTGTTACAATATAGTTGTAATAAAAAAACGCAAGCCGACTTAGACAGTGGCTATGTGATAAGGTAGTTAACCCGCCCATCAGTTCGCCAAAACTGTAAGATGGACGGGTTTTATTTTACTTTCGTTTCCGAAAGTTGGTATAAACTTTCCAAAGAAAGCTCAGTGACCTTAAAACTAGCGACAATGCTTCGTAAAGCGTCATCAGGCTGAGTCCTTTCATAAGATTCTTCCATAGGAAAAACCTCCTTTCTATTCGTCAGCCACCGTCCATGTCGAACTTGCTTAAGTTGATAATAGCAGTTTGATTTTAATTTGCAACTACATAATGTTATTTTATATATTAAAGGTATACGCAATGTATACGGCTAAGTAACAGTTGTTTGGAAAGTGTTACCAATGATTGTATTATCCGGAATTTGTGTTATCTTTATGATAAGCAAGCCGACTTAGACAGTGGCTATGCGTTGTGTGCGAACCCGCCCACTAGCCGGCCAGAGCTATGATGTGGACGGGTTTTAATTTTGATATAAATCAATCAAAATTAAGATTAGTTTAAATTCGTGATTGCTTTGTCATTTTTAAGTTCGTAGGCGTAAAATGTAAGGTGAAAATAGCTTAAAGGGGATTAAAAGCATGGCAATTAAAATTACAACGACTAAAGAGCAATTAATTTGGCCGTTAAATCAACCATTAAGTGATCATGAAGTTAAACAACAACTCGGTGCTAAAGTGTTGAATGATGCGGGACAAGTTGTGAATGCAGACATATTGGTGATGGATAAAAGTGTTGATATTCATCAACCTGGCGATTACTTATTAACCTTAGTGGCTGAAGATGCGGATGGTCATAGCGCCTTGCATCAAATTCAACTGCAAGTGATGCCACAACGTCAAGCAGCAACGCCGAAGTCGGCTAGCGAACCGGTTCAATCGCCATCGTCGCCAAAGCAATCTCGGCACTCGAAACGGTGGTTATTGTTGGGCGGGATTGTAATCATTGCGCTGGTTTTAGGGGGCGTGTTGCGGGCTTGTCAAAACCAGGAACAACAAGCGATTAACAATGCGGATCAAAGTAGCCAAATTTCGCAAAATTCCAGTAGCATTAAGCAATTACGTGGAGATAATCAAAAATTAGCTCAACAAGTAGCAGAATTACGTGGTGCGACAAAGCAGTATCAACATGATCATGACTTGCAAGCATTGCAAAATACAATTAACAATTTAAAAGCACAAAATCAGCAACTAATGAGCTCGTTAAGTGCAGAAAAGCAAGCTAAATTGCAACAAGTTGACCAAGCCGCCGATCAGATTGCGCAAAATCCCGACCAAGCGGATCAAACGTTGCAACAATTAAAAAACAATGGGTTTAATTCAATGTGGGATGCAATTTCCACCCAAGTTAGTCAATGGTTAAAGGATCATCAATAGGAGTTACAAATGCAATTGAAACAAATGTTAATCGGGACGGTAGCCGTTAGTTTAAGTTTTGGCTTAGCAGCGGGGCTAGCTTGAGAATCAGTGTGTGATTTGGCGATGGAGTGGGGGTGTTGCGGGGCCACTTGGCGTTGGTCCATCCACCACCATCCAATCCCAACAACTAAGAGGAGACCATCGATTAGCCACCAAGACTTTGATTGGTGATTACTAACTTGTTGACGTTTCGATCGTTGCGGCGTCGGATTAGTTACCGGTTGGCCACAGTTAGGGCAAAATTTTGTATTCGCTGGTAATTGCTGACCGCAATGTTGACAATAATTCACTTTGTTAGTCCTCGCTATTTAGTATTCCCAGTCCGTTGTAACCAATCGGCTGGAGGTGTATCCACGTGTTCAAATTGACCATTACCAGTGTAGTGGACCCAATTTCCATCACGATCTTTTTGGTATTCGTTAGCATATTGTTCTTCTTGATGCCAACGCCGAAGTTGGTCATCTAATGATTCAGATGATGAAGATGAAGATGCTACTGTTGTGGAAGTATTATTGCTGTTACCACCAACTTGCTTAATGGCAGCACTTAATTTGTCAGTTTGGGAACCAAAAACCTTTTGTAACTCGGCTTTAGTAAAGGTTTGGCTATTATCGTTGGTGCCGTGCGTAAAATGTTGAATTGTAACTTGATTGCCATTGATTTGGATAGTGTACCAAGATCCACCAGAAATCCCAACGAGAATTTTGTATTGGCCACCGTCGTTTTCAAAACTGGATGGTTGTTCAAATTGGGGGTTAGCGCTTTTGCCATCAGCGAGTAATTGGAACCGTTCGTATTTAGCGGCGAGATTATCACCTGGAAGCCGGTAAATATAGGCAGCCATCGCGAGTTGTTGGTCACTAAGCTGGCTTGCTTGAGCTGTGGTATGGGTGGCATTTTTAGATTTGCTAGTTTTAGCAATTGATGATGCAACCGGTTGATTTTGGTGGTGTTGGTAAGTAGCGTAACCACCACCTCCTAAGACGATGACCGCTGCAATCCAAGTGACAGGTTTTTGGAACCACTTGGGTTGCTTAGACATATTAACGTGATTTGTTACCTCAATCGCTTGCCCACACTTGGGACAAAATTTACTGGTGGGGTTGAGTTCGTGCCCACACTTGGGATAAAATTGCATAATAAATTACCTCGATTATTTCAAATATCACCATTATTTTACCGGTTAGGTCGATAGTTGGCAATTTGAAATAATTTCGATTGTAGTATAAATTATTTAGTATTCTGCAATAAAAAAAACTCGCCCGGGGGCGAGTTTTTGGTTATTTAAGATATTGCTTAACGGCAAGCGTGGCTAATGAGCGCGTTTGGTTCGCGAGTTGGTCACTCGTCGGTTGATTGGTAGTTAATTGGGTCATTAATTCACCTTGCACTTGGGCTTGAATTTCGGCGCCATGTTGCAACATCACTGGCTTTAATTGCTTAGCTTGGCGAGCATTAATGACAATCCAGTCGTTTGGGACATAGAAATGATAAGTGGTGTGCTTAACATTATTGTGATTACCGAAAATACCAAACATGAACCGATCAAAGCCAGTTTTATAAGTGTATTGGTCTTTAGTAATGACGACTTTGGCGGTGCCGTTAGTGGACGAAAGTTTCGTCGTCACATTAATATCAGCCTTGGTCATTTGGCGATGATGATTAGTTGGAGTTTGATAAATATAAACCCGATCTCCTTGCGTGCCAATTGGTTGGTAAACAAGGAGGTTAATCTTATCATTCATCGAAGCTAATTTGACCGTGTGTGCTTTCGTGGTCGTGGTCATCCCGAGGTGTTGATTGTCGTGTAACACGAAGGTGATCACACTGCCGACTAAGATAATGAGGGCCACGGTGGCATACCACCACCTATGGGGACGATTTTGATCAACGGCGGCAAACCAGTAAAAGCCGAGGACCCCGGCAATGGTAATGAATAAAATCATGCTTGAGCGCCTCCTTGCTTGAATTGATTAAGTTTGCTTTCACGCGCCCGGTTACCTGGCTTTAAGTAGAGACTTAAAATAAAGGCAATCACGGCAAACAGGATGGCCATCCCAAAGGCAGCATGGAATCCAGCGAGGGAAGCGTTAATCATGTCGTCCTTAAATTGTAAGGGGTTCGTAGTTAATAACGATTTAGCTGGTTTGCTAGCATTGGTGGCATTGGTTAAGATAGTGGTCATGACGGCTGTCCCAATCGAACTTAAAACTTGCCGGAACGTGTTGTTAACCGCCGTCCCGTGGGACATTTCTTGGATTGGTAAGACGTTCATCCCTGAGGTAGTGACCGGCATGAAGACCATTGAAATCCCAAATAACCGAATGGCATAGAAGATGATAATTGATAACGTTGGCGTTTCCGCGGTTAACGTTAAGAATGGAATGGTCCCAATCGTTAATAAGGTTAATCCGGTTAATCCTAGGTAACGAGCCCCGAAGCGGTCAAATAACCGGCCGGTAATTGGCGACATAATCCCCATCATCATGGCCCCCGGTAAAAGCATTAAACCAGAGTGGAAAGCACTTTCGCCGCGGATATTTTGAATGTAAAGGGGTAACAGCATTTCAACCCCGACCATGGCGAGGTTAGCCATACTGGAAATAACGGAGGCAATCGCAAATTCAGGGTGCTTAAAGACCCGGATATCCAAGAATGGATCGGCTAATTTTAATTGCCGGTGTAAGAATAAGAGAATAAAAATTAAACCGACGAAGATAAAGCCAAGGACTAAGCTATCCGTCCAGCCTTTTGATGAAGCTTCAGAGACCCCGTATAATAAGCCCCCAAATCCAATTGTGGAAGAAATGATAGACCAAATATCAAGCGGTTGTTGATGAATCTTTAAGACCGGTTTCATAAAGAAGAGGGCTAAGATAATGACTAAAATAATTGGAATGATCATCAAACCGAATAGGTCCCGCCATGTTAAGTTATCAACGATTAATCCGGAGAGGGTCGGTCCAATGGCGGGGGCTAATCCAACCGCTAACCCCACGACCCCCATGGCGGCGCCCCGTTGTTCTGGTGGAAAAATCGAGAGCATAATCGTTTGTTGTAAGGGCATTGAGACCCCAATCCCTAGGGCTTGAATAATCCGCCCAATTAACAGAACTTGGAAACTAGGGGCGAAGAAGGCAGTAACGGTCCCAATTAAAAAGGACGTCATCGCGAATAAATACATAATTCGCGAATTTAAGCGATTAATTAACCAAGCCGAAATGGGGATCATAATCCCGTTCACTAACATAAAACTGGTCGTTAACCATTGCACCGTAGCCGTTGAGATATCAAAACTCTTCATAATGGCCGGGTAAGCAGTGGCTAAAAAGGTCCCAGTTAAAAACGTACAAAAAGTACCGATGGTTAGGACGGCAACGAGCAACTTCCGATGATAGGGATGTCCATGAATATCAGTTTGCAATTACAGACGCCTTCTTTCTATTTAATAAATTTAAATGCGAACGTTATTATAGCGCTATTAGCCTTGAATATCAAAGGATTAGTGACTTAATGAATACTTGAAGTTACGCGGATAAATTAACTTATTTGTACGCATTCAGTGCCTAGATATGGTAAACTGGATAATAATTTAATTGTACGAATTAATAGTAAAAACACGTCATTTCCGGACGTCATATTGAAGCTTAACAAGTTGCGTTCGGGCAGACGAGAAAGATAGGAGAACTATGCGCAAATTAAATATTAATAATAATGAAGTCGCCTTCTTTGCCGTTGGTGGCTTAGGTGAAATTGGAAAAAAATATGTATGCGGTCCAGTTCCAAGATGAAATTATCATTATTGACTGTGGAGTCTTATTCCCAGAAGACGATTTACTTGGAGTTGACTACGTAATCCAAAACTATGATTACTTAGTTGAAAACAAGGATAAGATTAAAGGGATTTTTATTACCCACGGGCACGAAGACCACATTGGGGGCTTGCCATTCTTCTTGCAAAAAGTGAAGGCGCCGATTTACTCAGGTCCCTTTGCGATTTCCTTAATTAAGGGGAAGTTAGAAGAAAAGCACCTATTACGGGAAACGGAATTTCACGAAGTTGATGAATTTTCCGAAGTCCACTTTAAGAAGTTATGGATTAGTTTCTTCCGGACGACGCACTCAATTCCAGATACGTTAGGGATTGCGGTCCACACGCCCCAAGGAACGATTATTCAAACCGGGGACTTTAAGTTTGACTTAACCCCAGTTGGTAATTTACCAGCTCCGAACATGCAACAAATGGCCAAGCTTGGTGACGAAGGGGTCTTATTATTGACTTCTGATAGTACTAACGCTGAACGCCCAGAATTTACGAAGTCTGAACGGTGGGTTGATATCCACGTCCGTAAAGTCTTCCAACGAATTAAAGGGCGGATTATCTTCGCTTCCTTTGCTTCCAATGTTTACCGGTTACGTGAAGCCAGTGATGAAGCGATTCGGCAAGGTCGGAAGATTGCCGTTGTTGGGCGGAGTATGGAAAATGCGATTGTTGCTGGTCGTGAATTAGGCTACTTAAAGATTCCAGATGACTCATTGATTGATCCAAGTGAATTAAATTCCTATCCACCCGAACAAGTAATGGTGATGTGTACTGGATCCCAAGGGGAACCAATGGCGGCCTTGAGTCGAATTGCCAGTGGGACGCACCGGCAAATTACGATTCAACCGGATGATACGGTGGTCTTCTCAAGTAGCCCAATTCCAGGGAATACGACGAGTGTGAACACGTTAATTAACAAGTTAGAAGAAGCTGGGGCCAATGTGATCCACGGATACGTGAACAACATTCACACGTCTGGTCACGGGGGCCAAGTAGATGAAGAAATTATGCTCCGGTTGATGAAGCCCAAATTCTTCGCGCCTGTTCACGGTGAATACCGGATGCAAAAGATTCATACTGAATTGGCCCAATTAACGGGGGTGCCAAAGGAAAATACGTTCATCATGGAAAATGGGGATGTTTTAGCCTTAACGAAGGATACGGCGCGGATTGCGGACCACATTGAATCCATGGGGAATGTTTACATTGATGGACGTGATGTCAATGATGCCGTAGGCGATCCAGAAATTCGTGAACGGCGGATGTTGTCCGAAGAAGGGGTTGTGACGGCAATTGCGGTCGTCGACTTAAAGGACTTCCAAATTGTGGCCGGTCCAGATATCGTTTCGCGAGGCTTTGTCTACATGCACGAATCACAAGACTTGATTCGTGCCGCCAACCACGAAGTCTTTTGGGCGATCTTAAATACGTTTAAGAACCACAAGACGATTGATCGGCGGGCGTTAAACCGGACGATTGTTTCCCGGCTCCAAAAGTTATTGTATGACCGGACGGGCCGGCGACCAGTCATTATTCCAATGGTGACGATTTTAAATGATAATCAACCTAAGAAACGGTTGAATAAGTCCAATCATAAAAACCAAGGATCAGTTGATCAAAAGGGAAATGGTAATAAGCGGAAACCAACGTTTAAAAAGAACCGCAAGAATAATAAACCGAAGCCGGCTGTAAAGGCAACGGCAGAATAATTAAAACGAGCTGACCACTTTTGGTTAGCTCGTTTTTGTTTAAGGTAAAATCATTTTTTGATGGGGTAAGCCCGCTTCCATGAATTGGTCGCCGACGGGTTGAAAGCCTAATTTTTCGTATAATCCTTGGGCAGTGATTTGGGCGTCTAAGGTGATCGGTAAATTGGGCCATTGGCGTTGGGCTTGGATGATGAGTTGGGTTAACAGTTGTTTAGCATAACCATGGCCACGGGCGTCTTGAGCGGTTACCACGCGACCAAGGTGAATGGCATCATCATTCACAAATGCTCGGGCATAGGTAAGTAATTCACCTTTGATTCTTCCTTGGGCATGGAGGGCAATTAAATCAGCTTCATCAGGATCGGGGACGACGATATGTTGTTCGCCGGTAAAGACGGTGGCCCGGAGGCGATAAATTTGCCACAGTTGGGTGGTAGTTAATTGGTTAAAGGGTTGAATTTGGATTTCCATGGGATGACCTCGAGGTATGATGGTTGGATTGATTAGTGATACGTGTGATGTTGAGTGTTCTATTCACATTTGAAATCATGTTCGCAGGGTCGCTCTAACGCGAGTCTAAACTTTCTCTTCATACTTGTAATTATGCTCGCCCTAAGTTTCCTAGTGCTAAGCATAAATTCCTCCGACGTTAGTACCTAACGCCGCACGGAATTCAAAGCTTAGCATTCGGAAACTTTACACGGGCTCACATACTAGTGTTTACAATCATAGCAAATTCTCGTATGATAAAGAAGTAGCATGATCCAATTCAAAAAGGAGTTTTGAAATGGAAATTAAACCAAAGAAGTTTCACAAGATTTTAGTTGGGGTTGATGAAGCCCCGGATGCTTTAGCAGCTTTTTACTATGCAGTTGATAAGGCCAAGCGAGATGGCTCGGAATTAGGAATTGTTTCAATTTTTGAAACGAAGCGCGTGAATGTGTTCCAAATTTTGGATGATGAATACGTGCATGACAGTCGTGATAAATTGGAACACCGGATTCAAGAATATGTGCAAGCGGCGATTGATTATGGGGTTGATCCAAAACAAATCACGGCCATTGTTGACGAAGGTGATAAACCAGCGGAACGAATTTGTAACCACGTGGTGCCAGAATTTAATCCAGACCTAATTGTCGTTGGGTCAATTGGTAAACCAGGATCGCGGAAGACGATTGGTTCCCAAGCGTCTGAAATTGTGGAACACTCTGGGGTTTCAGTCACTGTTGTTCGAGCTGATAACGAAGCTTAATGAAAAACAGGTGCTAATTTTTAAGCACCTGTTTTTTGGTTAAGCTGGTTTAAGTAGTAAATCAATAATGGCAGCAGCCGGAATCTGGCCAAACGTTCCCGCAAAGTCGAAACCTTGTAAGGCCCGTTTGATGGCTGGGGCTTCATAGCGGACGTTGACAAGGCGGTCGATGAAAGCTTGCGGAGTTTGTTGTCCGAGAAAATCCCCGTAGACCTGTAAGTCGGTAATGTGACCATGGTCAACGGTTAACCGGAAATCAACCGTGCCCGCGGGGAAGTGGTGCCGGTGTTGGATGGTGGCGCTTGGTGATTTGCCATAGACCCAGTCCCAATTTTGGTAAACACGTTGAGTTAGTTCGTTCACGGCGGCTTGGTCGGCCGGAGTTAATTCATATAACTTGGCCTGGGATAGATTATCTACGTGTAAAATAGCCTTGGCTAACGTATCACGGAATTCTTCAATGGTTAGATGTTGATATTTCGGGGCAAAATGGGGTTTTAAATTCGTCACGCGGGCATGCACCGATTTAATCCCTTTGGCGGCGATTTTGTCATCCGGGACGGTGAGGGCGTGTTCAATCACGTCAAGGTCCACATCATACATTAAAGTGCCGTGGGAAAACATCCGTCCGCGCTCAATTTTCATCGCATTACCGGAAAATTTTTGTCCGTTAATTTCAAGGTCGTTACGGCCAGCTAGGGTAGCGTCAGTCGCGCCCAGTTGGTGTAGCGCCTTTAAAACGGGAGTGGTAAACTTCGCAAAATTACCATTGGAATGACCATCATCGGTAGTAATAAAGCTAAAACTGACATTCCCGAGGTCATCAAAGACCGCGCCACCCCCAGAGGTGCGCCGGGTGACGATAATGTCGTGTTGCTTGACGTAATCAAGATTGATTTCATCATATGCATTTTGATTGCGGCCTAAAATAATGCAGGGCGAATTGATGTAAAAATAAAGAATCGGTTCAGTTAAATCTGCGTGTTTCATTAAATAGGATTCCAAGGCTAAATTATAGCGAATGTCGTTACTAGGTGAAGTTAGGTAACGCAATTAAATCACTTCCTTTTTGTAAGCGCTTTTTCTTTATTTTAACACTTGAGTTAGCGCTTGATAAGGTGTAAATTAAAGGGCGAATAAAGGGAGGAAGCAACAATGAAGAAAAAAATGTCCTTAGCGCAAAAAATTAATGTTTTGCGGGCCAGTGTCATGGGAGCCAACGATGGAATTATCTCGGTCGCCGGGATTGTTATCGGGGTGGCGGCGGCCACAAAAGATCCGTTTTCGATTTTGATTTCCGGGTTAGCGGGGAGTTTAGCCGGTACCATTTCAATGGCCGCGGGGGAATATATTTCCGTGAGCACCCAAAGTGATTCGCAAAAAATGGCGTTAGTAAATGAAACACAACGCCTTGAAGAAGATTACCAACGGGAATTTGACTTTGTAAAACAAAAATTTATTGACCAAGACATTGATCCGCAACTAGCGCATCAAGCCACGCAAGAATTAATGGAACAAGATGCCGTCGGAACGGTTGTGCAAGAACGCTATGGCTTTAACCCGCATGAATACACAAGTGCATATGCAGCGGCGTTAGCTTCATTTATTTCCTTCCCTTTGGGATCGATTTTACCAATTGCGGCGGTGACGTTATCTCCTGATCATTGGCGGATTTGGTTAACGATGGTCGCCGTGACGATTGCCCTTGTGATTACCGGGTATACCGCTGCTGTGTTAGGCGAATCAAACCGACCAAAGTCCGTGTTGCGGAATGTGGCATCAGGTTTATTAACGATGTTAGTAACCTTTATCATTGGTCAATTAATTGCCCGTTAAGGAGGTCAGTTCAATGGCAAAGCATCAAAAACAAACGATGGAAGAAAAGTTGAATACCCTCCGTGCCGGAGTTTTAGGTTCCAATGACGGGATTTTAACCGTTGTCGGCGTGTTGGTTTCTGTGGCGGCGGCCACGACGAATTCGTTTACGATTTTCGTAGCGGGGTTGTCCGATTTACTGGCCTGCGCTTTTTCGATGGGGGCGGGGGAATATGCTTCCGTTAGCACCCAAAAAGATACCGAAAAAGCAGCCGTGGAAAAAGAACGGCAATTATTAAAAACGGATTTTGCTGGGGAATTAGCAGCGGTGACGCAATATTATGAAGCTAAAGGAATCTCGCCGCAAACATCAGCGGCAATTGCCCAAGATTTATTAGCGAAAAAGCCGTTAGAAACCGTAGTGAAGGTGAAATACAATGTTGAATTAGGTCATTATTTAAATCCATGGGATGCGGCCTTTTCATCCTTAGTTTCGGCTGGTCTTGGGGGAATCTTACCACTAGTTGCCATGACGTTTACCCCTGGGGTGGCGAAGTGGCCGATGACGATCCTCGCGGTGATGGTTACCAGCGCCTTAGTTGGTTATATTAGTGCCCGCCTTGGTGATGGGAACCCGAAAGTGGCCATGCTCCGCAATATTATCATTGGATTGATTACCGTGGCCATTCACTATTTCGTTGGGAAGTTATTCTAAATAATGGTTTCAAATAAACGCTCCTAGTTGAGTTAATCTCAGCTAGGAGCGTTTTTAGTGTTCAAAGTGATCAATTTCGTTTGCGATTAATGACTCAGCCTCGCCACGGTGACATTCGGCTTGAATCGTAACATGGTTGAAGTGATACTTAGTTTTCAGAATGGTTTCAATTTGTTGGTAGAGGGGTTCGATTTGGCTTAATTCTTGGTTTGTACAGTTAATGTGCAGTGAAATCGCGGTGGTGTGTTCATCTAACATCCAAGCATGGAGGTGATGAATATGATTAACCCCTGGTAACGCCGTTAAATCCTTGGTGATTTGGTCATAATCAACTTTGGGGCCGGTTTGCATTAAAATTAAGCTCGCTTGTTTAATGACGGGCAAGGTTTCTTTGGCGATTAATAAAGCCACTAAAATGGTTAATGCCGGGTCGACCCACGTGACTTGGGTGAGGGTGACGACCAGGGCGCCGATAATCACGGCGACAGATGATAACGTGTCACCTAAGATATGTAAGTAAGTCGCCTTTAAATTGAGACTATGATTAACCCCGGCGTGTAATAGGAATAGTGAAACGATATTCGCAATTAAGCCGATGATGGCGACCGTTAACATGAGCGGCCCGTTGATTGGTTCAGGGTGGGCAAAGCGCACGATGCTTCGTAAAGTAAGCCAATGACCACGATTACCAAGATAATCGCATTTAACAGGGCGGCTAAAATTTCCGCTCGTCGGTAGCCATAGGTTTGATACTGATTTTCCGGCCGGGTACTAATCCGACTGGCGACATAGCCGAGCACAATCGATAAGGTATCGGTTAAATTGTGAACGGCATCAGATAGTAAGGCTAAACTGCCCGCCATAAGGCCTCCGATAATTTCAGCTAGGGTAATGACAGCGTTTAAAACGGTCACGCTTAAAAACCGTTGACGTGATATTTGCGGATGTTCGTGCATTAAATTTCTCCCAATTAAATTAATTTTCCTTAATCATACCAAATAATTCATGGATAACAACATCAGCTAATGATATCTTAGTAACATAATGACGAAGGGGGCTTGATGGATGGATGATGAAACACGTAATTTAGCGATTACGACTTGTATCTTAGCGGGACAAATTTTAATTGAAAATGGGTCGAATATGGATCGGGTTAATGATACGGTGTATCGGATGGGCCGGGCTGCCGGCTTGAAGAGTTTCCAGGTTTTTACGACCGTCACGGGAATGGTTGCGTCATCTGATCATCTCCCCAATGCGCAAGCGGTTGATATTCGGGTCCGGAAAAACAATCTCCGGAAAGTGGCCGAAGTGAATGATGTTTCGCGACGGTTTGTAAATGGAAAATTAACGTTGGCGCAAACGTATGCGGAACTTAGTGCTATCGATCGCGATCAAACGAATCTGCCGGAATGGTTACAATGTGTGGCGGCGGCAGTCTTAAGTGGGGCGTTATTAGTGATTTTTACTGGCGATTACGGGGATGTAATTGAATCATCCCTCATCGGTGGGATTGGTTACTGGGTCTTTTTGGTATTATTCCGTAAGTTTCAAATTAAATATATTAGTGAATTTAGTGCAGCCGTGGTCGTTGGAGTTAGTGCGATGCTTCTCCAAAAAGTTGGAATTGTCGCGAATGCCAATGCGACGATTATTGGAAGTATTATGCCGTTAGTACCTGGGATCCCATTAACGAATGCGGCCCGTGATTTTGTCGCCGGAAACTTAATTAGTGGTCCGTCACGGGCTTTGGAAGCATTATTAACGGCGGCGGCAATTGCAAGTGCGATTGTGTTGGTTTTACGATATGTGGCGTAGAAAGGAGTAATTGATGACAACAGTACCATGGTGGATTCAAGGTGGCTTGAGTTTTGTGGCCGCTGTGACCTTTGGGATGATGTTAAATATTCCCAAGCGGGCTTATATTCCGTCAGGGTTAATCGGGACGGTATGTTGGTTGGCATATTTATTGATTAATCAATGGTGGCATTTAGGGCTGGCGTTAAGCAATATGATTGGAGCGGTGTTGATTTCGATTTTTAGTATGCTGGTAGCCCGCCGGCAACGCTTGCCGATGATTATTTATAATGTACCAGCGCTAGTTAATTTTGTGCCTGGGGGCCAATCATATCGGATGATTCGGGCCTTAGCCTTAGGAAATCAAGCGTTGGCCATGACGTATCTGTACCAAGTCTTAGTGATTGCGGGAGCCTTGTCGGTTGGCTTTGGGCTTGGTGACTTAATTAATGCCGCTATTTATGGGCGTAAGTTTATAGGTCCAAAACCAATCAGTCAGTTATTACGTCCGAAACCCCACGTATCGAAGCCACGTGATTTGTGATACAATTTAACTATTATTGAATCTTGAAAGAAAAGAAGGTAACGAAATGTTAATTCAATTTGATCATGGCCGGAAATTTCGGTTTATTGTTTCCGGGGTCATTTTTTTAATATTAGCGTTTATGGTTTGGCGCAATGCCTTATTGGTTAGCACCGTTGATGCAGCTTTCCAAACGCTTTTTACTAGTAATCACCCGAGTGGCTTTATGACCGCTTACATGAAGTTCATTTCATTTTTAGGAAGTCCTAAGATGACTTTGTTGTGGGGATTATTATTAGCCGTTTTATTATGGGGCTTGAAGTTTAAAGTAGCAGCACTTTGGTCATTCGCGACGCTGGTTACGGGTGATGCTTGGGGCTGGATTATTAAGCATTTGATTCAACGGGCGCGGCCAGCCCAACACTTAGCTGCCGATGATGGGTTTAGTTTCCCAAGTGGGCACACGTTAGGGACATTCTTGATTGCCGGGATTGTCTTATTAGTTGTAGTACCAATTATTCAAAATGATTTGAAACGGCGGGTAACGATTGCTATTACGATTGTGTTCGTAGCTCTGTTAGCAATTTCACGGGTGTACTTATATGCACACTTTCCAACGGATACAATTGGCGCAATGTTATTAGGTTATACTTGGTTACAAATCATGGAAGTCTTCTACGTGAAGTTAGCCCCAACCATGCAACGGATGCGTTATACAAGATATTCATTAATTTAAACTATAAAAAGCGGGCGGGATTTTCCGACCGCTTTTTATTTGCGTGGCTCACGACCTATTATCAATCCATTGATGCGCAAGTTTAAACCAGGTGGCCACATGGGGATCAATTTCACTATCCTTGCGGGCACTGTTAGGTTGGGCTAGGGTCATCCCGTGTGGACCGTGGGGATAAAAGTGCCTTCAACCGACACCTGTGCTTGGTATAAGGCGTTAAAATATTGTAAACTGTTGCTGGCCGGTACAAAGGGGTCGTCAAGGGTGGTCCAAATGAAGGTGGGGGCGCAGTTAGCATTAACCGTAGTACTTGCATCAATGAAACGTTCATCGGCCGTCCATTGTTGGATGGTGACTTGGTCAGTGGGAAATCCGGCGTGTAAATTAATGACTGGATAACCAAGGATCAGGCCGTTTGGTTGAGCGAGTTCATTGGGGACTTTACTTAGTTGTTGGAGCCAAGCGGTCGACCAATAATTATTGTATAGGGCTGCTAAATGACCGCCAGCCGAAAAGGCGTTTAAAAAGATTTGTCCATTCAAATGGAATTCGTTCGTATGGGTGCGCAAATATTGCACCGCTTTAGCAAGGTCGATCAGTGGTTGCGGGTATAAAGGTTTATTTCGGCCATCGGAAATTAACGTATATCGTAACACGGCAACTTGATAGCCTTGCGCACTCCAAGCCAGGGCCAATTTTTCGGTTGATTCAACGGGGAACATTTTCATAGAACCGCCGGGAATGATAAGTAAGGCTGGAACTTGTTGATGGGCAAACCAACTTTGGCGGTATAACGTTAAGCTGGCGTGCTCAGTAAGATGGATGGTTTCTAGTTGCATAATGGGTGTCCTCGTTTTCACTTGATAGGGGTAATTATAATGGAGTTGTCATCACAATACCAATTGAATTTATTGACGGTCGCGGATGCATCATTAGTGCGGGCTTTGTTATTGCAAGATCAATTAGGGAGCGCAATGGGCTTAGTGGTGAATGATGCAACAGCCTTACAGTGGGCCCTGACAAATTGGTTAAAGAATGGTACTTGGTGGGGGATTTTTAAGCAACACCACTTAATTGGGGTAGTAGTGATAATGCTGGTGGCGGAACAATTAGAATTAAGTTATGGTTTATTACCAGCAGAGCGGCACCGTGGTTTAATGACCAAGGCTGTGAAACAAGTGCTCGCCCAGGTTGCGCAGCGACCGATTATGGCTCAAACCACCGCAAATAATTTGGCATCGCAACGTGTCTTACAAAAACTGGGGTTTAATTATGACGCAGAAAATCGGCTTTGGACTTGTAATTAAATTCTAATTGTGTATAATTTGTAACAGATTAATATTTTAGTTTTGAAGAGGTCGCATGAATCATCAGTATGATTAGCTAGGTGGACAAACGCTGGAACTAATCAGAAAGGGAAACGTGCCGAAACAACTTACTGTTTGTCCGGTAAGGAGTTGGGGGATTGTTGAAGAAGCAATTCACTGTCGTGGAAATCACGGAGCGCTTCGTTAAAGATACAGGTCTTTTCCGGAACGTTGGAAAAGACCTTTTTATTTTGACATAAAGGAGGAGAACAAATGTCAAAGCAAACTGACGCTGGGCAAGGTGAAATTAAGCGGACCTTGCAATCACGTCACCTCTCAATGATTGCCCTTGGGGGATCAATTGGGACCGGATTATTTATTGCGAGTGGGTCAGCTATTACGAAGGCTGGTCCAGGGGGAGCGTTATTAGCCTATTCCATTATGGGGATGATGGTGTACTTCTTAATGACGTCGCTGGCAGAAATGGCCACTTATATTCCGTTAACGGGTTCATTTGCGGCCTATGCCTCAAAATTCGTGAGTCCGGCCACGGGGTTCGCCCTGGGGTGGAACTATTGGTTGAACTGTGCAATTACTGTTCCCGTTGAAGTTACGACGGCCGGGATTGTGATGAACTTTTGGTTCCCGCATTTACCGGCGTGGGTTTTCTCGGGGGTTGTCTTTATTCTGATTTTCTTGATTAATTTCTTATCAGTGAAATCATATGGGGAAACGGAATTCTGGTTAGCGCTCGTTAAGGTGTTAGCTGTGGTGGCCTTCTTAATTGTCGGGGTGTTAGTTATCTTCGGAATTATGGGTGGACAAGGCCCAACTGATTTAAGTAACTTTACCTATAAGAAAGCCCCATTCGTGAATGGAATTTCTGGGATTATTAGTGTGTTCTTAGTGGCTGGGTTCTCTTTCCAAGGAACAGAAATGATCGGGATTGCCGCTGGGGAAACGAATAATCCAGAACACAGTGTACCTAAGGCGATTAAGTCAACGTTCTGGCGGATTTTATTATTCTACATTTTTACAATTTTTGTGATTGCTTGCATCTTACCATATACGAATCCAAACTTATTAAGTGCGGATGTGCAAGATATCGTGACGAGTCCATTTACGTTAGTCTTTAAGCGGGCTGGCTTAGCAGCGGCGGCCAGTGTGATGAACGCCGTCATTTTAGTAGCCGTGCTTTCATCGGCTAACTCTTGGATGTATGCCTCATCGCGGATGTTATTCTCCCAAGCGCGGGAAGGATTTGCCTTTAAGCAATTTGGTTATGTTAACCGACGGGGAATTCCAATTTACGCTTTATTGGCCACCACGATTATTGGGATTGCTGTTTGGCTATTACAATTTGTTGGTGAACAAGCGTACAGTTTATTGATTAGCGCTTCTGGGTTATCAGGTTTCATTGCTTGGTTAGGGATTGCAATTAGTCATTATCGCTTCCGGAAAGCCTTTGTGGCCCAAGGGCATGATTTGAAGGAATTGAAGTACCACGCGGCTTGGTATCCATTTGGTCCTATTTTTGCGATTATCTTAAGTATCATCGTGATTGGGGGGCAAGATATTAATGCCATCGTGAACCTTGATTGGATGGGCTTGTTGATTGCTTACATGAGTTTACCAATCGTATTGGGCTTCTACATTTACTACAAGGTTAAGTACGGTAGTAAGCTAATTCCATTAAAGGAAGTTGACTTATCACGGCGGACGAAGGGTGAATCCTTTGATCCGGATGCAGAAAATTAAAAATTAAGTTGACAATTTTTGGCAACTACGGTATATTTAAGTAGTTGTCAAACGGGGGATTAGCTCAGTTGGGAGAGCGTCTGCCTTACAAGCAGGATGTCACAGGTTCGAGCCCTGTATCCCCCATTTTTATATTGCGGATATGGCGGAACTGGCAGACGCGCAAGATTTAGGTTCTTGTGTCCTTGTGGCGTGGGGGTTCGAATCCCTTTATCCGCATTATTGGAGTTTCTTAAATGTTTGAAACGTTGATATAAAGGTGTTTTAAATTGAATTAAGATGTTTTGAAATAGTTAATTAAAGTTAAAGTGGCACACTGTTGAAAATGCTGTGCCGGTGCTTGCATAGGAAAACCGCATAAATACGATGATACCGGGCTTTGGCTCGGTTTTTTTGTGTGCAATTTTGTGCATGTGATGGTAATTATGATTTAAAATCTGTGATAGAAAGGTGAAAGAGGACTACACTATCTAACGAGTTTAAAATAATTTTACCCGGTTATTAAAAATAACGTAATTTATCGTAGTTAGAAAATGGTATAACTAGCAGGAGGAGTTATCTAAACTGATGAGATATAGAATATGTCAGTAGAATTAAAGGGAATGGATGGTTTCGTTATATTTATAATGTATCATATGTTTAAAAAGTACATAACTATTATCGGGATATTGTTAATATATATAAACGATATTAAGCATAATTTTACTAAGTAATTAATATCTGAATACCATATATAGTAAATTATATAATGTTATTTTAAAGTTCGAATTTTATTCGGTTTATCATATAATAATTATATAAATGTAATTCAATATCGTATAGAGGTATGGTTATAAATAATGAAGAATAAAACTCAAATTAATCCTAAATATAAATTAATTAAGTTACACGTTGGATTAGTTTCTGCATTAATTGGTTTTGGTGTAATGGTCGGAACGCCAATGATTGTGCATGCTGATACTGGTGCCGATGTCGGTATTAGTACTGACGATAGTAAGCAGAATACATTAAAGGTTCAACCATTTATTCCATTGGAAAATTTAAAACAACCAATTGGAGATGGAAATCAAAATATTGAAAATTCCACTGATGAATGGAGGTTAACAGGAGTTGGTAATTGGCAGTATGGAACTGTTAGTTATGATACTAATAATCGTCAATTAATAATTTCTGGAAACGGATATAATCCGCATGATTACTATGGTAATAATGTTTATAGTAGGGTTTCCGTAAATAGAAATCAGAATAATTTGTATCAACATGAGTTTATTGGAAACAAAGGTGTAAGCTTTAAAAAAAGAAGTTCAATTACAAGCTAATGATACCTTTTCAATTTTTCAAGACGAACCAGGTCGAATTCAACCATCCACAGAAAATTTAAAATATACGGATTTAAATCAGCCTAAAACATTTACTTATCAAGTTACTAATCAAGGAACATTATTGAACTTAACAGATTATGTTAATTTAACTGAAAATGTTAAATCCTTGTTTAAGGGAAATAATCGTAATCAGTTAGCATTGGGAATTTCGGAAAGTGATTTACAACAAGTTCAACAAACTGTAACCGGTAATACGTATCTATCGTCTGAACAACGAAAGCGATTGTTAGATCAAGTAACCGAGGCAATCAATCTATTTAATCACCGGCCAAGTGGAATTGATAATGGAGTAGTTAAGACTGTTGATGTCTTTAGTATAGCTCCTAACGAAGCAACTAATCGAGAAGGCCGACCAATGGGAAATAGTATGGATCGACAAGCATTAGGAATTACGATGACAAAGGGGGCACAAATTCAGGTTAAAGTAACACAATCACCTAAAGCAACAGATACATTAACACTAGATTTAATTGATTCTAGTAGTAAAAACGAACAATTAATTAATTTAAAAAGTAGTGATGATTGGGTGACTGTGACAGCAGAAGCGGATAATGTTCCATATATTAAAACTCCATCAACTGGGTCATACCAAGTTCAGTATCGTATTGTTAGTGGTAGGATTGATGAATTACCTATTTTTTTCACATGATTCTAAACAAGAAACGGTTCAAACGAAATGGGATGCTAGTAAGAGTCCATATGCTTTAATGCAGGCTTACAATATACAACTTCAAATTCCATATTCGGATATTTTGCGAGTTATGCAAACTAATATGGATGATTTATTAAATCAATATGATCAACAAGTTTTTAAATTGTATGCAGAGTTAACGGGAATTCAGTATAACCAAAGTAGTCATCCAGTTGTTCGACGTTATTTTGCAATGCCCGATAAAAATGGAATTGGTGCTGCGTATTATAATGGTGGTCGTTGGATTGCAATCAATGGTTCATCAGTGGCTTCTTATTTAACAATTGGTTGGTTAACATTGCATGAAATTGCTCATGGTTATGAAGTTCCTTCTGATTGGATGCAAATTATTGATAATTTTAATAATGTTTATGGAACAATTTACCAAGCTAAGTATACCTATCCAACTAATCAAGAATTTAGCCATAAGTCATGGATTTATGATGGTGGAAAAGAAAAAAATATCCAACAAGTGATTCAAGAGGTATTGACACAACACCAAAACTTTAATCAAGTTGGATTACGAGAACGATTGATTTTATTGTTAAGTTTAGCTGATTATAAAAATACTGATAGTTGGAAAATTTTTAATGAATATCATCGTAAAGTTGCGAATGATGGTAAAAATTCCAGTGATTTAGGTAAAGATTGGATTCAATCATTTAAAGATTCTTATAATGTTGATGTAACACCGTACTTTTTATTAATGGGGGTTCCAATTGACCAAGTCACGATGTTAAATTTAGCTAATTCTAATTCTGAACCGATAGTTCCATTAGCCCAAGTGGTGGATAAAAATAAAATTAATAATGTAATTGCTCAGTTAGGTTGGGATCAAGATAGTCTTAAGAATGAATTGTCATTGGTATCAACTAATGATTTATTGAAAACTAGATTAACTGGGACGACCAAATTAACATTTACAAATCCTAGCTTAGCTAAAGGACACCAGTTTGAACTTCGAAACGGTAATCAAATCATTAAGAAATTTGAACTTCCAGCAAACGGAGATTTAACTTTTACTGATTTACCAATAGGGGTTTATACATTAATAAGTGACGATGGTACGATCTCTTTGCTGAATCCATATGTATATGTGAAATCTGATAGTATACAATCGCAATCAATGACGTTAACTGATAATATTTTAACGAAAGTACGTGATTTATTTACGGATAATTCATATTCACAATTGAAACCGTCAATAACATTAACTCAATTAAAACAAGCTGAAGAATTAGTAAATAATTTAAGTAATAAAGCGTTACAATTAGCTAACTCTAAGTTAACCCAACGGGCATCAGCTATGATTGAACAAATTACGTTAATGGGTGGTAGCAATGTTATTTTTAACACCATTAGTGATAATAATGGTACAGGTACGTTAACAATCCAATCTTATCCAGTACAACCACATTGGGCATTTGGGGATGATGTTTATTCAACAATTGATATTTATGATTCAAAGGGTAAATCTGTTTATAGTAATCACATTATTGCTAGTCAAACTCAACCAAATAAAGTTGTAACTTTAGCTAATGCGGATGGTTATAAGGTAGTAATAACTCATAAAGAAGGACCATCACGGTTACAAGCTGATTTAGGAAACGTAACGATAACACCGTCTAATAAGCAAATTTTTATGGTTCAAGATGGAAAGTTAGTTCCAGGATATCCAAATGAAGAACTAATTGTTCCAGAAACAGTTAGTTTTAAAGTTGGTGAAGTAAAGAATAATGATGAATTATTAAATTTAATTAACCCTAAGATTATGCCTAAAACTTCAGCATTGAAGTTTGATATTGTTGGAAGTGATGTTGATTTTGATCATGAAGGTAATTATCAAGTAGTTATTAAAGCTACAGATAATCATCAAAAACTTCAATCCATTGTTAATGTTAAAGTTATAGGTAATGTAATCCCAACGCATGAAGTAGGCGAACCATTGATTCAACCAGAAAAGTCGACATTGACGTTACCAACGCATGAAGTAGGTGAACCATTGATTCAACCGGAAAAGCCGACATTGACGTTACCAACGCATGAAGTAGGTGAACCATTGATTCAACCGGAAAAGCCGACATTGACGTTACCAACGCATGAAGTAGGCGAACCGTTGATTCAACCAGAAAAGCTAATATTATCTGTCACAGGAAATGATGTTAATAGTATGATTTTGTTTGAAAAAGTAGATAATACCTCGAATAAGGAGTTTAATTTAAAAGTTAGTCATGAGATTATTAGTACTACTAATAATAAACAGGTTGATAAAACTGATGACAAATTACAAGATATGTCCAACACTTTGCCTCAAACAGGAGAAAGTATTAATCAAGCTAATCCTAAAATTGGAATTTTAGGATTACTAATTACAGTATTAATGGGATTAATTGGAGTGAAAAAGTATAAACATAACTAAATAAAATAAGGGGCAACCAGATTTCCACTATTGGATTTCAGGTGGCTCCTTATTTGTCAATTACGTGTAATTATTGTGTGCCTACATTAAAATTTTATTCCCAAAATGATTATATAATGTTGATAAATAAATTATTAAGGAGTTCATATCAAATGAGTCAAAATGATGAATTTATTAGATTAAAAGATGCAGCTAAGTTAGTTGGTGTTAAAGCGGATACTCTTCGTAAGAGAATTGAAAGGGGACATTACGGATTTAAAAATTTACCGGTTGACTTAACTGAAAATTATGAAACGGGTATTAATAAGAGAAAAATAAAGGGAGAAACGTGGATAAGCAAAAAAGCATTAAAATTAATCCAATTAGATAAGGCTATTAATAATGTTCCTTATATTGCAATGGTTCAGGATTTATTATCTGATGATATAGAATATTTGGATTCAACAGATATTAAGCAGGTTTATGATTCGTTAATCCATAAGTTAGTTAACAGATTAAAAGAAATGCAAATTTATTCCAAAGGAGATGAGGAAATTGTATTGGCTATTAATGAGTTAGTTTATGGTTTAATTCAAAAAATTAATGTAAAAAATAATAAGTGTCCGAGTAATTAGATTGAAGTTAGGCGTGTCATACCAAGTGGTTGACACGTCTTTTTTTTGTTTAAGGTGTCCACTTAGTGTGTCTAAAGATTAAGTGGAAAAATAGAGGCAACAAATAAGAAAGGAGGAGTGTGCTCATGGGGGACACATCTGTCAAGTGGAAAGCGAGTGACAATGTTATCGTTAATCCAAAGTTAGTTGCATTGTTGCAAGAAGCAAAATTAAGGGTGACCAAATTAAACGACAACCCTAAAGACGAAACATTACTTAATGTTCGGATTGAGGTTATGGGTGGCATACTTAATGGCGGGAAATATATGATTAAATGTCGGCAAGCTAAAGATTTAAAAGTTGGGGATGTTATTAAGGTTAAGATTACGTCGACAAGACATATGCAAGTGTGATAAATAATAATGGTAGATCATTTACGTGGCTTAATCCTAGTTTTACTGGCAAAGTAGTTAATAAGTTGAAAGGTAATAACCGCAATGATGGATAAGATTGAATTTGTTTTTGGCATTATTTTAAAAATTATAACATTTGTTGGTATTTTACCATTGTGGTTGGCGGTGATATTTTTAATTGCCGGTGTGTTAATTGCTGTATGGATAATTGTTGATCAGAAAGGACAAAATAGAATGGGAAATGTAATTAAGTATGAACAAACATTAGAAAAGTTAGCAGGTGCTCAACAAGAGATTGAAGCAATTGAACATCAAAGGGAGGCACTTAATCGTTGGAGAGATCGTCTAAAGACAAAAGAAACGGAGTTAGAAACTGATCGTGAACTGTTGAATGGTGATATTGAACAATATGAATATTTTTATAATCAATTGCGAGAAATGTTTAAGGATGCCGGAGCTTATCCGGAAATGGAGAAGTTAGTTGAGAATGGTCTGCGCGGGCAAATTAGTGTGAAAGAATTATTTGCCATGGAATTAAAACCATTGATTAAATCAGTAGGATTAACCACGTATGACCAAGATCAAACGGTCAGAAAATCCCTTATTAAGTGTGTGAAAGGTCCATATAGAACTTTTGTCATAGATTGCTTCGACATCCTCACTGGTAAGGGAATGCCACCGGTGATTGTTGCATATATGCTTTACTATTACTTATCGACAAAACAACCAGATTAACAATGGTGACTGTAGCGACAATCGATTGACCATAACGAAGCACCAGCTGGAGTGGCGGGAAAGAGCGCGGAGCGGAAGTCAGTGAATGTACAACCGAAAGCGTTGGGTTAACTGGTTGTTTTGAATAATGGTTAATCATAAGCATAAGGCAACAATAACGTTAAGAATAACGTTGCCAAAAAGTGATTAGAAGCAATTGAAATAAAGTTAGTTTTTAGGACAAACCCCCGCATACTATAAGGGGGGTTATGATAGTTTGGAGGGGATAAAATATGTGTTTGATAGAAACTGATATTGATCAAATAACGTTGTCAGTGCCCAATATTGATGGAATGAGCCAATGGGATAGAGTTAATCAGATTGTAGATGAGCTTAGACTTAAAGGAACATTAGGACCATTTTCGGAGGAGTTACCAAGAAATAGAAGCTATGATAGGGCGATTGGATGGGGTGACTCTGGTAAGAATATTCAAATCATGTGGCGTGCTGGAGAATTGGATTATGATTTAAAACAGGGACTATTGATATATTTCGATGCAACTGGTAAACGATTGTTTGATTTATATACGAATTACGAGGAGCTTGGTTATCGTTGGCAAGAGTTGATTGGTAAAGTTTACGATTTAGGTGGCCACGTAACGAGAATAGATATTGCAATTGATGTTTATAATTCTGATGTGATCTTGAGTGAACTATATCAAGATGTTAAAGACGGAAAAATTCAGGTTAAGAATCAAAATAATCAAACACCGACGATAGGTGAGTTTGCTAAGAATTTTGAAACAACGGGAATAACTATAAATTCTAGATCAAGCGATGCATATGGAAGGTTTTATGACAAACGAAAAGAACAAATAGATAAGTTAGGACCTTTTTATGAAAGAGCTCTAGGGTTTAAATCTTGGATTAGGCTTGAGGGTGAATTTAAGCACAAGCTAGCTAGGAAGATCGGAAAACAGATATCAGATTGCGATAGTTTCAATGATCTCAATGAATTGTTAGTAACACAAATTATTAGTCGCTGGAAACTAATTAAGAATGGCGAGTTACTTAAATTGTGGCACATGCTAGAAATTAAATCGCATGATGGATTATTAGTTACGTTGGGAAAAGATGAATTAAAGAGCTTTACAAGAAGTATCCGTTATTTTTTTAAATGGTGGTGGAGCTAGTTTAATGTACAAGATATATCGAGTGTATGGACAAGATGGGCTAGATTACTTTGAAGAATTATTGTTAGATTATTTTGACAAAGTTAATGAGTTGGATGGATTCCATCCATCGTTAAACGTTAACACTGAAATTAATAAAATTAGACAAGAAGTTTTGGCGAATCGATGGTGGATAGATGATTATTGGAATGCCGCAACAGGATTGATTGAAAAAGAAAAAGAAGTCACTAAACCGACCAAAGTTACTAGTGACTTCTTCAAAATAAAGAATAATAAAAATAATCCTTTGGTTAATCGTACACCAAGGAAGACGGAAGGTAAAGATTGATGATGCTTAGTGAAGAACTTTTAAATGGGGCCCAATTACAACATGAGTTAGGGATTAGCTCATTTATGATGTATAAAATGATTAAGCATGGCATGCCTTATCGACAACTTGGTAGTACTGGTCGAAAGTATTATTATCTTCCAGAAGTTGAAGATTGGTTAATTAAACAAGGATTTGTTCGGAAAACTAAGTGGACTAAATAGTAAAATGACCGTACAATTAACAGTGTCGTTAATGTGCGGTCTTCCTATTATGGAGGATATTTAATGATAAAAGAGATTACAACAGGGAAACGAAAAGGATTTTGGCAAGTTAGAGTTCAGCCATGAGATCCAATAACTCATGAACGAGTTAGTTTGCCAACTAAATATGTTAAAAGTAAACGAGAGGCAACTCAATTAGAACGAAGGCTTTTTATTGAATTTGAGCAAGGGTATCGTTTAAATGATGGTAAATTAGATTTTGTTACTTCATTTGAAAAATTTGTGGAATCAAAACGAATCACAATATCACCAGTTACTTTTAATAATTGGAAGTATTCGCTCAAGGTATTCAGTAAGTATTTTCAAGGTAAGAAGATTGGTGAATTAAATACTAACTGTATTAATCAGTTTGCGCATCAATTTATCACGGATAATCCTCGGGCGGGAGTTAGCTCGAAATCGTCATTGGCTACTCGATTAAATCATTTAAGATGTTACTTTGATAGTTTGGTTGGAACTGTTGTTAAAACCAATCCAGTTCCAAAAAATGCATTGAAACAGTTTTTCCGGACGAGTGATTTTAATATTGGACAATCACAATATGTCTTCACTGATGATGATTTAAAACGAATTAAATTACAGATTATTTCTGATTTTCAAAGTCTACATATTTCTCGCTGGGGAACTCGATTAGCAATATTAATTGCAATGGAGACAGGAATGCGACCAGGAGAAATTCAGGCGCTGACGTTTAAAGATTTAATTGAAGTAGATGGAAGAAAGCTATTCAGAATCCACGATTCATGGTCAGATATGACAGGTGAATTAAATGGTGCATTAAAAAGCCGTCCACAAGGGGAATCACGGGATTGTTTACCATTATCAATGGAATTAGTTAAGATATTGAGTCGGTATCAATTAAAGCAATTAGAATTTCTGAATGATCATGAAATTGATAATGATACCGGTCGGATATTTATAAATCTAGGAGATTATCGGAAATGCGCGGAAGGACGTCCGATTTCTCAGCATAGCTTTAATGATATGTTACATAAGATATGCGATAACCTTAAAATTGATTCTGAGTGTAAGCAATTATCAATGTACAGCTTCCGTCATACTGTCAGTACTAAGTTAGCTAATAAACCTGGAATGTCTTACCCATGGGCGGCTTCAAAATTAGGAAATAGTGTGGCTGTTTTTACGAGAACCTATGTTAAAGCCGATCGTGATTTAGATAATCAAATGATGGATTTGTGGACAAATTAAATGAGGCACGTAATTGGCACATTTAGGATAATTAGAAGATTGAAATGCTGGTATTAAAGGGATAGTGCGGTGAGTTCCATTCTCTTTATCCGCATATCTAAAAAAAAGACGCTGGCGAAAGTCAGCGTCTTTTTTGTGGAAATTATTCAATTGTGGCTACGGGATTGTCCTTCGTGAGTTGGAAAATTCCTGTTGGTTTAATTCCAAAATATTTTTCGATTAAGTTAGCAAGTTGTTTCATAGCATCATTGGTTCGCGTGATTTGATCGTCATTAATTGCTTCCATGACAGCTACGATTTTTTTCGAATCAGCTGTTAACATTGTCCGTTGGGCATCGCGCCAATTTAATGAACGACAAACAGCACCATCGTTATCGTAATAGATTAGTTCGTTTTCCCGTGCTGGATCATCATTTTCAGCCCCAACTGGTTGAAAACTTTCGCCACCATGAGCCAACCCTAAATGTAAATCACCAGCAATTTTATCGCGATCTTCAATTCCAACTGGCACACCATTTTTGATAGAAACGAAATTATAAAGATCGACAAGTGGGTCAACCGGAGTAACCCCTTTACCATTGTGTACCCGTTTCAATAATGCTTCAATCGATGCACGAGCGCCTTTTTTGGTAGTGAATTGTTTGAAAATTTGTCGCCATTCATCAATCAACGGATTATCTTTAAATGAGTCATCGTTCAAATATAATTGCTTAGCAGTTTCCATTGCTTCGGTTAACAATTTTTCACGCTCGACTATGGATAAGGTAGTGTCATGATTATCAATCCCATCAACAAACAAAATATTAATCTGGGCAGCGGGAAATAAATTCCAAAATTCTTGATCGATTATTACTTTTTGCATAATATACGCCTCCTTACTATTTATTTAACATCTTAAGGGTTTAAAGTCAATAATATACGGTGATTATACGTTTATTGGTTGCGCTTTTGCATTATTTATGCAATTATAAATGCATAATAAATTAAATGACTTTAACTGCACCTATCTGCTTAATAACTTGAATGTTGACATACGAAAAGGAATGAAGGAACTATGGAATATCAAGCACGACGACAAGCGATAGAACAATTAGTAACTAAAAACATCATCAAAAATCAACAAGAGTTAATTAAATTATTAAATCAGCAAGGTTATACAGTTACGCAAGCTACAGTATCGCGTGACTTAGAAGAATTGAGCATTGTTAAGGTTCATGATCACCAAGTTGGTACGCACTATGCAAAATTAGAATTACAAGTAACGCGGGACCAATGGCGCTTAATTCAAATGATTAAACAATGGGTAGAAAGCGTAACAACCGTAAAGTTTATGAATGTTGTCAAAACGACCCCTAATTCTAATTTTGCCACCATCGTTGCAGGGGAGTTTGATACCCACCCTAATGAAAAATTAATTGTTGGCACGTTGGCTGGAAATGATACATTAATTATTATTAGTCCTAATGAAATTGCGGCTAACACCGTCAAAAATTTTATTCAGCAATATCTAACTACTAAATAAATCAAATCGGCATCTGATCGTTGAAATTGAGATCAGATGCCGATTTTTATTGGTCATATTTTAGTGCTTCTTGTAGTAATCCATCAAAAAAGTGTGGTAAAGAAAGCTGACTATTATCAGGTTGCTCTTGGTTTAATCGCTGAATTTCAACATGAATATTTTTATATTCAAATAGATTATTAGCATACTCCAGTAAAAGTTCATTTTCGGGATAATCAATGCACATGGCTGCAAGATTGGTAATACCTACTTTAAGGGTTCGCCGAATTCGCTGTAATGAATTTTTCTTTTCTCGGTCATCAAATTTTAAATCACGTTCAAAATCGATGTCATTAAAATTTAGTTTTTGATAAACCATTAGACGAATAATTTTTAAGATATCATGGCTGCCAGGTTCGGCCGCAATTCCTAAGAAACGTAAAATATCAGAGACATGTTCGATTTGATCGCGGCTAACTTGTTGATGAAGTTGTAGTTGAGTTATCGAAGAAAGTTGCGAAATAGTTCGTAACTTGGTAGTTAAGGTTACTTGGGTACTAATTAATTTTAACAATTGGGCCGCTTCATCAACATTAATTGGGGTTTGTAAGTAGACTAACGCCCCGGCTTGATAAGCTTGTGATTTAATTTGATGATCATTTGGACCCGTAATAATGATTTTAGGACGGACGTTTACTTGGCGCAGACGCGTGATTAAATCAACGCCTGTACCCCCGCCCGAATTTTCAGCGGCGAACGGAAGAATGAGCACATCTACGCGGAATTGTAACAGTTGATCATATGCTTGCGTAAAATCAGCGGTGATACCCAAAATTGAATTTTCGAAATCATCTTCGACTAAGTTAGTAAACAATTGCTGATTTTTAATATCGCTTTCAATGATGTAGAAATTCATAATTAATACCTTCCTTGAATAAAGTTGAATATTGATGAATAAACGCGAATTTCACCTGATAAGTAAGCGCTTTCATTGAGGCGCAATAATATTCACTTAATTAAATTTAAAAAATAATATTACAAATATTATACATGTTTTAGGGGGAAGTAAACGATTAGTTAATTTTTAAAGTGTTAAATAAAGAAAAGTTGTTGATTAAAGCGGGGAAAAAACAATTATTTTTGAAACCGCTTACTAAACTTAAGTTACAGATGTAGTTAAAGAAAACAAAGGAGGAACCACATCATGGCTTTTAATTTACGGAATCGCAGTTTTTTTGACATTATCCGACTTTAACACGCGGGAAATGGAATACATGCTGGACTTAGCGGAAGACCTGAAGAAGGCCAAGTATGCTGGGACGGAACAAAAGCATTTAGTTGGTAAGAACATTGCCTTAATTTTTGAAAAGAGTTCAACTCGGACGCGGTGTGCGTTTGAAGTTGGGGCGAAGGATCAAGGGGCTCACGTAACCTACCTTGGACCTTCCGGCTCGCACATTGGGAAGAAGGAATCAGTTAAGGATACCGCTCGGGTATTAGGTGGCATGTTTGACGGAATTGAATATCGTGGTTTTTCACAACGCAATGTGGAAACGTTGGCGGAATACTCCGGTGTACCAGTTTGGAATGGGTTAACGGATGAAGATCACCCAACGCAAGTTTTAGCTGATTTCTTAACGGCGCACGAAGTTCTAAAGAAACCATACCAAGATATTAAGTTTGCCTTTGTTGGTGATGGGCAAGACAACGTTTCGAATGCGTTGATGCTTGGGGCAGCTGTGATGGGGATGGAATACCACGTGGTTACCCCAGCTGAATTAAACCCAACGAAGGAAGTCTTAGACAAAGCCAATGAAATTGCAGCTAAGACTGGGGCCAAGATTGTGGTTTCTAACGATATCAAGAGCGGTGTTAAGGGCATGGACGTAATTTACGCTGACGTTTGGGTATCAATGGGTGAACCAGATGAAATGTGGAAGAAGCGGATTGAATTATTACAACCATACCAAGTTACGAAGGAAGTAATGGAAGCAACCGAAAATCCAAATGCAATCTTCGAACACTGCTTACCTGCTTTCCACAACCTTGATACGGACGTGGCAAAGGACATTGAAGCTAAGTTTGGTTTAACTGAAATGGAAGTGACCGATGAAGTCTTTGAAGGTCCACAATCAGTGGTCTTCCGGGAAGCTGAAAACCGGATGCACACGATTAAAGCGGTAATGGTGGCCACTTTAGGTGACTAAAGGAGGAGCGAACGATGGCAAAGGTAGTTGTAGCGCTCGGCGGGAATGCCTTAGGTAAGTCCCCCGCTGAACAATTGAACTTAGTTAAGCAGACTGCAGAATCATTAATTGGGTTAATTACAGCCGGTAATCAAGTTGTCATTAGTCACGGAAATGGTCCCCAAGTTGGACAAATCAATCTTGGGATGGATTATGCGGCGCAAAATGGTAAAACGGCCGCCTTCCCATTCCCTGAATGTGGGGCGATGAGCCAAGGTTACATTGGTTATCACTTACAACAAAGTCTCCAAAACGAATTACACCATCAAATGGTGAAAAAGAATGTTGTCACAACAATTACTCAAGTAGTTGTTGATCCAGCTGACCAAGCTTTTGAACATCCAACAAAGCCGGTTGGTGACTTCTATACAAAAGAGCAAGCAGATCAAGTTGCTGCTGAAAAAGGTTACACGTTTGTCGAAGATGCTGGTCGTGGGTATCGGCAAGTGGTGCCATCACCATTACCAACGCGCATTGTTGAGTTAGACAGTATTAAAGCGCTCATCGAACACGGTGATTTGGTAATCGCTGGTGGTGGTGGCGGGGTACCCGTCGTAGAAACCGCATCCGGCTTGCAAGGGGTGCCAGCCGTGATTGACAAGGATCGTTCAAGTGCATTGCTAGCTGATAATTTAGCTGCTGACAAGTTAATCATCTTAACGGCGGTTGACTATGTTTACGTTAATTACAATCAACCAACGGAAAAGAAATTAACCGATTTATCAGTGGCGGAGGCCCAAGAATACATTGTCCAAGGCCAATTTGCGCCGGGTTCGATGTTACCAAAGATTGAAGCCTGTCTTGCCTTTGTCGCTGGACATCCTGAACGGGAAGCAATCATTACTTCATTAAGTGGTTTAGATGATGCCTTAGCCGGGAAATTAGGAACGCGAATTCATAGTTAATTAAGGAAGGTGAATGAAATGACAAGTCCAATTCATGTAACTTCAGAAATTGGGAAGTTAAAGACGGTAATGCTCCACCGTCCCGGACGTGAAATTGAAAACCTAACGCCGGATTCAATGGAACGCTTACTCTTTGATGATATTCCATATTTACCAATTGCGCAGGAAGAGCATGACTTCTTTGCGCAAACCTTACGTGATCAAGATATCGAAGTGCTTTATTTTGAAAAATTAGCCGCTGAAGCAATTGCTGACGATGACGTTTGCAAGGAATTTTTGCAACGGATGGTGGCTGAATCTGGGTACGTGGCTGGAGCAACCCACGACGCATTAGTGGAATATTTATCAAGTATGGATCGGCAAACAATGATTGACAAAATTATTGAAGGGGTACGGTCGAACGAAATTGATATTGCCCGGCCGGACTTACAATTAGTAGCCGAAAACCAAGATTGGCCGTTCTTAATGGATCCAATGCCGAATGCCTACTTTACGCGGGATCCACAAGCAGCGATTGGGGAAGGAATTTCGATTAACCGGATGACCTTTCCAGCCCGACAACGGGAATCCTTGATTACGGAATACATTATTAATCATCATCCGCGCTTTGCGGGACAAGTCCCAGTTTGGCGGAGTCGGAATCATGAAACTCACATTGAAGGTGGGGATGAATTGGTCCTTTCTGACCACGTCTTAGCTATTGGGATTTCCGAACGGACGACGGCGGATGCAATTGAAGATATTGGTCGTCATCTGTTCAAGAATTCTGATTACGACACGATTGTGGCCATTTCAATTCCACATAACCATGCCATGATGCATTTAGACACGGTTTTTACGATGATTAATCATGATCAATTTACGGTTCACCCAGCCATCCTTGATGAAAACGGGCACGTTGATAACTGGATTGTGCGCTTGGGTGACAACGGCAAGACCACGTTTGAACATCACACTGATATTAAGGAAGTCTTAAAGACGGTTCTTAATAAATCAGAAATTGACCTGATCCCAACGGGGAACGGGGATCCAATTGTGGCGCCACGGGAACAATGGAATGACGGTTCAAATACGTTAACAATTGCACCAGGGGAAGTAGTGACCTACAACCGGAACTATGTCTCCAACGAATTATTACGCGAACACGGGATTTTAGTTCATGAAGTTCGGTCGAGTGAATTATCTCGGGGCCGGGGTGGTCCACGGTGTATGTCATGCCCATTAGTTCGGGAAGACATTTAACAACAGTTTGTTGAAATAAGTTAAGCGGAGGGGAGCTGATGGTAACTAAAAACCAACTTAGCAACCCGCCGCTTTTGGTTTAAAAAGATGGGAGAGATCATTATGGATGAAAAACAAGGGATTGGCCGGCTGGGGCTAACAGCGTTGATTGTTAGTTCTTGTATTGGAACGGGAATTTTTGGGATTACGAGTGACGTGGCTGCTGCTTCAGCTCCCGGGCCGGCGTTATTGGCTTGGGGATTTGTTAGTTTCGGGATTTTGATGCTCGTGTTAGCATTAAACAACCTTTCGAATAAGCGCCCGGATTTAGAAGCAGGGATTTTCTCTTATGCTGGGGCCGGCTTTGGTCCACTCGGTGAATTTATTTCTGGGTGGTCATACTGGCTATCGGCTTGGCTAGGTAATATTGCCTTTGCTACGATGTTAATGTCAGCGTTAGGGACGTTCTTCCCGCTGTTTAAAGGGGGCCAAAATTTACCATCAATTTTAGTCGCCATTATCTTTTGTTGGATTTTAACGCTTTTAGTTAATCGTGGGGTTGAATCAGCCTCCTTTATTAATACGATTGGGACGGCGTTTAAGCTGTTACCACTCTTGCTGTTCATCATTGTCATCATGATTTTCTTTAAGGCGCAAATGTTTACGGCTGATTTTTGGGGTCAAGTAGTCAACAATACGACGCGAGGAACGACCACCGGTTCGATTTGGGACCAAATGAAAGGGTCATTAATGACCTTGATTTGGGTCTTTATTGGGGTCGAAGGGGCGTCGGTGATGGCGCACCGGGCTAAGAGTCGGAAAGAATCAGAACAAGCTGCCATTATCGGGTTTGTCCTGTTAGTGATTGTTTATGTCATGATTTCAATTTTGCCATATGGGGTCTTAACGCGGACGCAATTGGCCAATGCTGGTCAACCAGCGATTGGGAATGCATTGGAATTAGTGGTTGGTCACTGGGGTGGCGTGGCCATTAATCTAGGATTAATTATTTCAACGGTGATTGCTTGGTTATCATGGACGATGTTGCCAGCTGAAACCACGATGTTAGTTGCCAAAGATCGGGTGATGCCAAAATTGTGGGGAAAGGTCAATGATAAGAATGCCCCCACGGCTTCATTGATGATTACTGGGGTCTTACAAACAATCTTCTTGTTCTCATTGCTCTTTACGCAACAAGCTTACAAATTTGCTTATTCATTGTGTGCGGCCGCCATTTTATTCTCTTACTTATTAGTTGGGTTATATCAAATGAAGTACTCAGCTGAACATAAGGAATGGGGACAATTCCTGATTGGGGTGCTGGCGGCTGGTTTCCAGTTGGCCTGCATGTTTTTAGCCGGCTGGCAAGAAGTGCTGTTAGTATCAATTTCCTTTATTCCTGGGTTTATTATTTACTACCAAGGTTGCCGGGAAAATGATCACCGGATTAGTGGAGTTGAAAAACTAGTGATGACGTTAGTTACCCTCTTAGCAGTGGTGGCAATTGTCTTAGTTGTCAATGGGACCATTGCGATTGGATAAAATTAGTTAATTACGGGAGTCCGCAGCTAAAGAAAGCTGGGGCTCTTTTTATTTTTGGGTGTAAAATTGGTACAAAGCAGTTAAAAGTTAGATTGAAGGTGATTAAATTGAAACCTCGGCAAATTTTAAATCGACCGTTTTCCTCGAAATTATTATCCCAACTCTTGAAGGGGCTATTAGTGGGAGTAATTACGGGCTTAATTGTCAGTATCTTTCGATTAATAATTGATCATACGTTGCAATTTTTGTATGTTCTCTATCCGTATTTGCGGTTGCATCCAGTAATTATCATTCCCTACGGAGTTTTGATGGTGCTTAATTGTTGGGGAGTGGGGAAGTTGATTGGTCCGTATTTAACGAATATCGTTGGTTCGGGTGTACCGCAAATTGAAGCAATTATGTTAAAGCAAAATCAAATGGCCTGGTGGTCAATTCTTTGGCGAAAATTTGTCGCGGGGTTATTAGTAATTTGTCCTGGTTTATTCTTAGGGCGGGAAGGTCCGTGTATTCAAATGGGGGCAGCCGTTGGCCAAGGCTTAGCGGAGGATGTTTTTAAAGCTGACGAGGACGAACGAAACTTATTATTAGCTTGTGGGGTGGCCGCTGGGTTAGCGGCTGCGTTTAGTGCCCCGATTGCGGGGGTTTTGTTTTTAGTGGAAGAAATTACGTTTAATTTTAAACCGAAAGTAATTATCCCGGCCTTATCAGCCACGGTAGCCGCTGATTTAGTAACGATTTTGTTCTTTGGGACGCAGCCGTGTTTGTATTTACCGATTAAAACTAACTTACCAGTTAACGCGTATGGTGCGCTAATCGTGGTTGGGGTGCTTTTAGGCGTGTTAGGTTACGTTTATCAGTACTCGTTACTATCTTTAAGAGGACTTTATGGGTGGCTGGATAAGTTACCTCGTCAATATCATAGTGTGATTCCTTTATTATTAGTAATTCCAATTGGATTATGGCAACCAATTCTTTTAGGGGGCAGTCATAATTTAATTAATCGCTTCTTTACGCCAGCTTTTATTACCCAATTGATGCATGAATCAACTAGCATGCTGAGTTTAATGGTCGTCTTTTTAATCATCCGGTTTGGATTTTCGATGGTGTCATATGGTGCATCGGTGCCGGGGGGAATTTTTATGCCGATTTTAGTGTTAGGAGCATTATTAGGGGTGATTGGAGCGACGGTCATGATTGGCTTAGAAATCGTTCCGATTGATAATTACGCTAATATTGTAGTGATTTGTATGGCGGGGTACTTTGGCGCGATTGAAAAAGCGCCAGTTACTGCGGTGATGTTATTATGTGAAATGGTCGGGACGGTTGATCAAATTTTACCGATGCTACTAGTAACCTTTGTCGCATATTTAGTGATTGATTTTCTTGGTGGTCGGCCAATTTACGAAGCGTTACGCGATCAGATTGATTTTAAAGGGATTCTTGTGAAGAATAATTAAATTAATATCAAGTATGCACAATTAATGATTTGGGAGACGACTAATGACAGGAGATAAGATGAAAGTAAATGAGCGGGTCAAATGGTGGTTAGTGAGCTACTTAGCAACACCCAACTGTGCCCGGCGCTGGTTGGCAAAATTTATGCACCGATTAAAGATGCCGTTAGAAATTAACGCGGTTGAAACGGAGTTGATTCATCAAATTGAGTTAGCACCGCATGATCGCTGGTGGACGACATTTTCGCGGGTGGTACGCAAGGCGTTTCCAGGGAGGACAATGTTAAATCAAGACGTAGATGGTGAGTTAAAGCGTCAAATTCATCAATTTCGCTACATCATTTCGGCCCAACAAGCGTTATGGGTCCAACAACATTATGGTCAAGCTGGTCAAACGGATGCCCAAGCTTTAGCCAAGTATCTTAAAACCTTATCGCCGCGCCAGTATACTTGTCATGAATCGGCGCGGTTACATAATAAAATTAAACTGGGGCAAGTAGTACCCGCCAATTTTAAAGTGGTGATTAATTTTCAAACCGAATTTATTCTTGATCAAGCCGGCAATTTTTTTTAAATGAAGTGGCGATACAAGCTCCTGATTTACCGGGGATTATCAACGGGGCAAGTTTTAATTATGCGCGGAAGAACGATTTACATCGTGGATTAAAAAGTTGGCATGCTAACTTAGATACTAAACCACCTAAATTGTATGATCCGGATTATCGAACCCGAAGTTTAACTGGCTACCATGCATTAAAGTTAGCTCCCTATCGAGGACGAATGTTGAAACAAGTTCAAGCAAAAATTCAGCAATTTGAACGATTGCTACAACCGAATGATTAGCTAAAAAACGCGTCGCTTCCAAACTTGGAAACGGCGCGTTTTTGTTAAAACGGTAATTTGTGGTTTTCGATTTGGGATTTTAATTCGAGAATTTTGGCTTCGATGGTCGCAATCGTGTCAGCAAAGACGTCATCGCTTTGGCCGGTAGGGTCATCTAAGCCCCAGTCCTCCCGATAGCGACAGTTAAGCGTTGGACATTCAACATCACACCCCATCGTAATGACGATGTCAATCGGTGGTAATTCATCAATTAATTTGGGCCGTTGCGTGGCTGGTAAATCAAGCTGATGAATTTGTTGCATCAGCCGGACGGCATCGGGGTTAATGTGATCCTTTAATTGCGTACCGGCTGAATAACTGGTAAAAGTATCGGCAGCTAATTGCTTACCTAAGGCTTCGGCAATTTGGCTCCGGCATGAATTGTGGACGCACACGAAGGCGACGGTTGGTAAGTTCGACATTTATTTAACTCCTTTTTGGCGCCGCATCAAGACCGTGTCGGGGAATGCTTGGATGAACGTGGTCATAATGACTAACACGATTCCGGTTAATGACCCGAGACTTAATTGCGTGCCTAAAAATCCAATTGCGACAGCAGTAGCAACGAGTGGTTCAAATGCACTCAACATGCCAGTGGTAATCGGGCTAACATACGTGACACTTTGTAAAAAGAGCGTATAAGCCAAGACGGTTCCACCGATGATAATATACATGATTAATCCCCAACCGGCAAGTGATAAGTGTGGCCAGGGCTGGGTGAGTAAGACGGGCAGTAATCCGAGCCCTCCGCAAAGCATCGCCACCCCCGAAACGACTTGGGATGAATATTGTGTTAATAACTCCCGGGGTTGTAACGTATAAATCGTCGATGCCACGGCAGCCCACAAGCCGAGGACGAGCGCGAGGGGCGTAATGGCTAGCCGGTCGAAATGCCCACCGGTGACAAGTAAAAAGGTCCCAATCATGGCAATGACCATTGAAAATAGGTCGGTTCGGCGGGGTGATTGGTGGTGGCGGATTGCCATCCATAATACGATTAATAATGGTGATAAATATTGTAAAACGGTCGCAGTGGGCGCATTGCTATGTTTAATCGCTAAAAAATATGATAATTGTGAATTAATCACCCCCAATAAAATGAAGATAATTAATGTCGTCCAATTGCGTTTCGTCGTGACTAATTTGGTAAGGGCGCTCCGTTGATTGATTAAGGAAAAGGCGGTGAGGATAATCCCTGCTCCTAACATCCGCAACGCCACCAACCATAATGGATCAACATTCGTACTACTAAATAATGCCTGTGATGACGCGCCGGAAAGGCCCCAACACGAGGCGCCACTCACCGCTAGTAAAATTCCGATTTGCCGTTGATTCATGTTTCATCATCTCCCTAAACCAAAGTTCGCTTTTTAGAATAACGTTAATGGTCGTAAAAAACTACCTTTTTCAAGATAATAATTTCTAAAAAAGGTAGTTAAATTAATGCTTTAAATTAAAGTTGGTTCAGTGCTTGATCTAAATCAGCAATTAAGTCGTCAACGTTTTCAATTCCCACTGAAACACGGATTAAATCCGGGGTTACGCCGGCGGTTTTTAATTCGGCGGGACTTAATTGAGCGTGGGTCGTTGAAGCAGGATGGATAATTAATGATTTAGCATCGGCAACGTTAGCGAGTAAGGAGAATAAATTAAGGTGGCTAATTAATTCCTTACCGGCGGTTTCACCACCAGTTAAGCCGAGGGTGAAGATGGAACCAACACCGTGCGGGAAATATTGATCAGCCAGTGACTTGTAAGGACTATCGGGTAATTCCGGATAATTAACCCAAGCGACTTTGGGGTGATTAGCGAGAAAGGCGACAATTTTCTTGGTATTTTCAACGTGGCGTTCGACCCGGAGTGAGAGGGATTCAAGACCTTGTAGGAGTAAGAAAGAATTAAAGGGGCTAATGGCGGCGCCTAAGTCACGGGCGCTTTCAGCTCGAACTTTAGTGGTAAAAGCTGCTGGTGCTAGGTCGGCAAAGACTAACCCGTCATATTGAGCGTTGGGGGTGGTGAAGTCCGGGTAGCGGCCGCTAGCGTGATAATCAAATTGACCATTTTCTACGATGATGCCTCCCATCGTGGTACCGTGACCACCGATAAACTTCGTAGCGGAATGGATCACGATATCAGCGCCGAGATCCAATGGTTTAACGAGGTAAGGAGTGCCAAAGGTATTATCGACGATAAAGAGAATCCCGTGCTCATGAGCAATTTTGGCAATGGCTTTAAAATCAACTAAATTAATTCCCGGATTCCCAATACTTTCAACGTAAAGAGCTTTCGTGTGCTCGTTAATTGCAGCAGCGAAGTTATTGGGATTGTCGGGATTAACAAAGTTAGTCGTAATCCCTAATTTAGGTAAGGTAACCGCAAAAAGATCGTAAGTCCCACCATAAATCGTGCTAGCAGAGACGATTTCATCGCCGGCCTTAGCGATATTCAAGATGGCGGCGGTAATGGCGGCCGAGCCCGAGGCTAAGGTGATTCCAGCGGTTCCGTGTTCCAGGGCGGCCACGCGTTCATCGACTACTGCCGTCGTGGGGTTAGTTAACCGGGTATAAATATTGCCCGGTTCCCTTAAGCTAAAGCGCTTAGCGCCTGGTCGGCATCTTTGAAGACATAAGAAGTAGTTTGGTAAATTGGCACGGCGCGGGCGCCGGTTTCGTCAACATGTTGCCCAGCGTGGACTTGTAAAGTTTCGAAATGATATTGTGGTTGCTTACTCATAATTAATTACCTGCTTTCTTAGTTTGATTCAGCCAAGTTTGATAAAAGGTTTGGCTTGAGGATTGCCAAGAATAGTCGATTTGCCCATTGGCTTGGAAATAATTAAGAGGTGGCTGAATGGGCAAGTGTTTCTTTAGATCACGTTCATATTCTTGGTTGAGAGTCGTTTTTTTTCATATTCGGGATGACCAGTGACATAAGTACGCCGATGGTGGCGGGAATGTAAAATTAAGGGCCCGATTTGGTGGTTACTAGCGACAATTGCTATGTCATTTGGTAACGTCGTCGGGTTAATTAAACTGGTCGTATGGCGGGATTGCGGCATCTTGAAGAGTCCTCCCGCCCCGAGGCAATTGGCAAATTCATCGGAAGTGGTATCGGCTTGGTAGACACCGAATACTTTATGCTTAACGGGTTGTTTTGGAATCCCAAAATCATTAAACAAACCGGCTTGGGCGGCCCAACATTCTAGTAAAGTTTGGTGGGCGTGGTGTTCAGCATCACAAATCGTCTGGAATTCATCCCAATAGTCGACTTGTTCAAAGGGTAAATGTTCGACGGGGGCGCCCGTAATAATGACGCCATCGAAGTGTTGCTCAGCAATGGTGGCTAGGGAAGTGTATGCGCTTTGGATATCTGCGCGGGGCGTACCTTTAAATTTATGGGTAACGGGATAAACAAACGTTATTTCGACATCAGTGTCTAAGCGATTAAATTGGGTTAAAAATTGCCGCTCCGTTGCGAGTTTGGTGGGCATTAGATTGACAATAGCAAGTTTCAGGGGATTGGTTTGAACGTGATTAATCCATCGGTGGGTTTGTAATAAGAAACCATTACTAGCGTTAGCGGTCATAAATCAGGACTCCTTTCATGGGAAAAATAAAAAACGCCTCCGTCCGTGATCAAAAAAATGATCGAGGGACGAAAGCGTTCGTGGTGCCACCCTGTGTTTATTACTAATTTACATTAGCAACCTTAGTAGGTACTCCAAAGGAATTGGAAATACCCTGCAATATATCGGTTGCTACCGGATTGACCAGCCAATGTTGACCCGTCAATCTGACTCAGAGCTCATCTTCATGACCTTCAAAACACTTCTTCTCACCACCTGAAGCTCTCTGGATTGGATTGTTAGTCACTACTCTTCTCTTCAGTGTTTAATTGTTTTTTTAACTATTCTGTAATTATTTTAACATTTTACACCTTGATTTTGGTTTGTCAACCAAATTTGTTGAAAATTTAAAAATAAAAGCACCCGAGGGAAATGGGAGTCCCTCGGGTGCTAGTTGAAAAATCGGGAATACAAGATTCGAACTTGCGACCTCGTCGTCCCGAACGACGCGCTCTACCAAGCTGAGCTAATTCCCGAAATAACTTCTTTATTATACTCCTGAATTAAATAAATGGGGGATAAAAATAAAAAAGTCGTGAATTTTATTCACGACTTAAGGGTTGGGTAAAGCGGAAGACGGGATTCGAACCCGCGACCCCCACCATGGCAAGGTGATGTTCTACCACTGAACTACTTCCGCATCAAATTAACATAGTAATTATATCGTTTATGGGAAGTAATGTCAATAAAAAATCCTCTCCATATTTTGGAGAGGATCAAGCGTTTAATTGCGCCGGAAGGCTAATAATTGGTGAGATAAGCTCTTCGTTTGCTTATAAACTTGGTGGTAAATATCATACAGCGCTTGGTATTTAGCCACATTTTCGGGAATTGGTTGGTATTCACGTCCAAAGTGCACAAATTCCTTGGCACAATCTTGGAGTGAGTCGAACCAACCTAAACCAACGGCCGCAATCATGGCGGCACCGAGGCCAGGACCTTGTTCATTTTCTAAGGCCAGGACTTTTTTTTGTTAAAGATATCGGCTTGCATTTGGAGCCAAAGTTCACTTTTGGCGCCCCCACCAATTGCGACGACGGTATCGAAGTCCCGCTGATTGGCTTGGTAGATAGCCATAATATCCTTGAAGCTGAACGTGATTCCTTCCATGACGGCCCGAACGAAGTCAGCACTCGTGTGCATGCTATCAACTCCGATAAAACTACCGCGGATATCGGCATCAGCGTAAGGGGCCCGTTCACCAACTACATATGGGGTGAAAAGTAAGCCGTTGGCACCTAATGGCCGTTTGGCAGCGGCGGCTACCATCTCACTAAAGTCGGTTTCAGCATAGAAAGTCTTTTTAAACCAATTCAAAGAGTGACCAGCGGCTAATGTAACTCCCATTGAATAGTAAGTATCGGGAATCGCATGATCTTCAAATTGAATTTGCCCATGATAGTTAACTTGATTATCTGGTTCATATTTCAAGACGACCCCAGAGGTCCCAATTGATGACATGACCATATTAGGTTGTAAGATCCCAGCTCCGATTGCCCCACAGGCATTATCAGCCCCGCCACCAAAGACTTTCGTTGCCGTTGAGAGGCCGGAGAAGGTCGAGTAAGATTCAGAAATGTGACCGGCTAAGTCAATTGAATTGATTAGTGGGGGACACATCGACATTGGAATATCAAAGGCTTCAGCAATCTTTTCACTCCACTGACCAGTATGGATGTCTAACAAGACCGTCCCAGTGGCATCAGAGTAATCCATGCCCAATTCACCAGTCATGCAGTAGCGAACATAGTCCTTTGGTAATAAGAAGGTTTTGGCTTTGGACCAAATTTCAGGTTCGTTTTCTTTAACCCAAAGTAATTTTGGCAAGGTAAAGCCTTCGAGGGGTTGATTACCAGTGATATCAACAAATTCATCGCCAAGTTTAGCCGTGATTTCTTCACATTGGGCCGTTGTCCGCGTGTCGTTCCATAACATTGCTGGACGGAGGACTTGGTTATGTTCATCTAATAGGACTAATCCGTGCATTTGGCCGGAGAAGGAGATGCTGGCAATTTCTTCGGGTTTAAGCTGATTATTCAAGATTAAGCGATCAAGGCTAATCGTCGTAGCATAAAGCCAATCTTGTGGATTTTGTTCACTGTATCCGGGTTTAGGTTGGCTTAATGGGTATTCGTAGCTTTGTTGGGCGACAATTTCACCAGTGTGGTTCATAGCTGAAACTTTAACGGCACTGGTTCCGAGGTCAACCCCGATAACGTATTCACTCATAAGTTAGTTCCTCCAACGAAAAACAGGATTTCCGCATCCGGAGTGCGGTGATGCGAAAGATCCTGTTTAGTATTTGTAAATATTATTAGTGGATAGATAAAGATAAGAGAAGTGTGATTTAAAATGATTAAATAATTTAATTACTTAGCTAAAGTCCGCACGATGTAGTGGTTAATCGTGTCCTTAACTTGTTCTAAGTGATCAGAGTGCGTAGCAGCTAAGAGATCCTTTTGTGGGATATCAAGGGCGTATTCTTCTAATGACTTGAAGTCAGCTTCGCCACTTTCAATCTTAGCACCGATACCTTCGTTGTATGAAGCGTAACGGTTAGCAACTAAGTCATCTAAGTAACCGTCTTCCTTCATAGCTGCGGCAACGCGTAAACCAGCGGCGAAGGAGTCCATTCCGACAATGTGACCGTAGAAGAGGTCTTCAGGTTCAAATGACGTCCGACGTGGCTTGGAGTCGAAGTTCAAACCACCACGAGGTCCGATGCCACCATTGTTGATGACTTCCGTCATTACAGCGGTCGTTTCGTAAAGGTTTGATGGGTATTCGTCAATGTCCCAACCAATCAACTTGTCACCTTGGTTAGCGTCAAGTGAACCAAGTAAGCCGGCGTCACGAGCGACCCGAACTTCGTGTTGGTAAGTGTGACCAGCTAAGTTAGCATGGTTACCTTCAAGGTTAAGCTTGAAGTCCTTATCAAGGTCGTATTCCTTCATGAAGCAATCGTCGTAGCAGCATCAAAGTCGTATTGGTGCGTCGTTGGTTCCTTAGGCTTTGGTTCAAGTAACATTTGTGCATCGAAACCAATTTCGTTTGCGTAGTCCTTGGCCATGTGGAAGAACTTAGCAATGTGTTCTTGTTCCCGCTTCATGTCCGTGTTCCAAAGTGATTCGTAACCTTCACGACCACCCCAGAAGACATAGTTTTCAGAACCAACCCGCTTACCAATTTCAAGACTGTGCTTTAATTGGGCAGCTGAGTAGGCGTAAATGTCAGCGTATGGAGAAGTTGCAGCCCCAGAAACAAAACGAGGGTTTGTGAAGAGGCTTGAAGTGTTCCAAAGGACCTTCATGCCAGTGTCTTTTTGGTATTCAACAATCTTGTCTACCACTTTATCAAGGTTCTTGTTCGTTTCACGTAATGTGTCACCTTCAGGAGCTAAGTCCCGGTCGTGGAAGGCTAAGAAGTTAACACCTAACTTTTGGTAAAATTCGAATGCGTAATCAACCTTTGCAAGCGCGAGGTCCATTGGGTCGCTGTACTTACCGTCGAATGGACGGATAGCCGTTCCATCACCGAATGGGTCAACTAAACGTTGATCAAATGTGTGCCAGTAAGCAACCGAGAACCGTAACCAATCCTTCATCTTCTTCCCGAGAATTACTTCTTCAGGGTTGTAGTATTGGAAACCTAAACCAGATTTAACATCGCCTTTGTTACCAACGTATTCAATCTTGTTAATACCTTGCCATAAATCACTCATATCTGAGTACCTCCTAAAATTAACAGCAAATAAATTAGTTTTGTTAAACAACTAACCTCACCACGTAATATACGCCTTGTAGCGAAATAAGTAAAGCGTTTTCAGTGAAAAATTAATTTTATCTGAGGGACTTAGAAAATCACTTCATTTAATAACGGGGGAAATGACGGTTTTAAGCTATTTTTATTTGTAATCTGGTTATTGACAAAGTTGTGAAAGCGCTTTTATAATTCAACTCGTAAGTTTGATAAAACAACTAACTCGATGGATGTCTGAGGAGGTAAAGGGACATGAAACATCGTATCTCAGCAGGTTGGATTTATTTTTATGCTGCATTAGGTGGAATTTTATTTGGATATGACACCGGATCAATTTCTGGGGCGATCTTATTTATCGAAAAACAATTACACCTGTCAAGTTTGGAACAAGGTTGGATTGTTTCCTCGGTTTTAGTTGGGGCCTTTATTGGGGCCATCTTTATTGGACCGTTTTCGGATAAGTTTGGACGGCGGAAGTTATTAATGTTAACGTCAATTCTTTTCTTTGTCGGAGCCTTAGGGTCAGGGATTTCGCCAGATTTCTGGAGTCTCTTCTTTACCCGGGTAATCCTTGGGATGGGGGTTGGGGCTGCTTCCGCAATGATCCCAACTTATTTGGCTGAATTATCACCCGTTGCTAAGCGGGGGATGATGTCAGGATTATTCCAATTTATGATTATGACAGGGTTGCTGTTGGCTTACTTGTTTAACTACTGGTTAGCTGATATGGTGACTGGTTGGCGTTGGATGCTTGGTTTAGCCGTTGTGCCATCAGTTTTATTGTTCTTTGGGGCGATTATTTTACCAGAATCACCACGGTACTTAGTTCGGAATCATCGGGATGATGAAGCTCGGGCCGTCTTGATGAATATGAACCAAGATGATGTTGCGGTGGTTGAACAAGACTTAGCTGACATTCGGAAACAAGCGGCAATTAAGTCCGGTGGTTTCCAAGAATTATTTGGTAAGATGGCTCGCCCAGCCTTAGTTGCTGGGGTTGGGTTAGCGATCTTGCAACAAGTCATGGGTTGTAACACGGTGCTTTACTATGCACCGACTATCTTCACGGATGCTGGCTTCAGTGTTGATTTTGCGTTGATGAATCACATTTACATTGGGATTTTTAATATTATCGTGACCTGGATTGGGATTAGCTTAATGAACAAGGTTAGTCGGCGGCGGATGTTGATTGTTGGTGGTCTTGGAATGGGAATCTCCTTATTAATTATGAGTTGGGGATTGGCTCATACGGCCGAATCACAATTTGCATCATATGTGACGGTGATTGCCATGGTAGTTTACATTGCGTTCTTCTCTGGGACGTGGGGACCAATTATGTGGACGATGATTGGGGAAATGTTCCCACTTAACATTCGGGGGATCGGTAACTCCTTCTGTTCAAGTGTTAACTGGGTATCAAATGCAGTAGTTTCAACTACGTTCCCAATGTTATTAAGCTTGTTTGGTAAGGGATCATTATTTATTCTTTATGGAGCATTATGTTTCGTAGCGATTTGGTTCGTTCACTCATTGGTATTTGAAACGCAAGGTAAATCATTGGAAGCAATTGAACAATGGTTGCGTGACAAAGCAAACGGCAATGCTTAATTAAATTAAAACTGGGACCGAATTTGGTCGCAGTTTTTATTTAGGGCGCTGATTGGACAAACGTTTGCACAAAAGCTTGGTATAATAAGATGAAAGAATGAACAAGAGGAGGGACTATGCCAACGATAAGTAAAGCCGCAATGCATACGGCGAATAAAAAAACGAGTGTTGGAACAATTATTTCAGCATACGACGATTTCACGGGCTGATATTGCGCGTAACTTGGGTTTGAATAAGTCGACGGTCTCATCATTGTATACTGAGCTAGCGACGATGGGATTAGTTGAAATGATTGGCAGTGGAGAGTCGACGAATAATGGGGGCCGGCGCCCAGATTTAATTCGGTTAAAGCGTGAATATGGCTATGTGATTAGCTTTGAAATTGGAACCTACCACACGCGGGCGATGGCAAATTATTTGAATGGCGAAGTGTTGGATTTTGCGGAGTTTGATACCCCACAATTGGATGCGCTGGCAATGCTGCAATTAATTAAAAATGTTATTACCCAAATGCAACAGGTGGCGGTCGCTGAGCAGGGACTAATTGGCTTGGGGTTTGCGATTCATGGGATTGTTGATGATAATCAAGTGGTTGATTCGCCGTTTATCAATTTCCGTGGCATCGATTTACAAACCTTTTTCCAAGATGAGTATCAAGTGCCAGTGGTTGTTGAAAATGAAGCGAACGCAGCGGCGGTTTTTGAACGGGATTTCAATTTGTGTCAGCAAGCGAATAATATTTTGGCGATTAGTATTCACCGCGGAATTGGATCGGGGATTATTACAAGTAATCGTTTGTATCATGGTAATCATGGGATGGCTGGTGAAATTGGACGTAGTTTGGTGACGACGAACCAAGGATTAGTAAAAGTCGAAACGATTTGTTCAGAAGAGGCGTTTTTATCCTTGATTTTACGTGATGTTGATCAAAACTGGCCGCTTGCCTGGGATGATTTAAAAGCGATTTATCAACAACAGTCAGTAGCGACCGGCCCACGTTTGGCTGAAACGGTAGAGCAGTTAGGAAAAACGGTATTTAATGCGATTACCTCGTTTGGTCCGGATGTGGTGTTCTTTTCTTCGCCGTTGTTCGATGCGGTGCCGGCAATTTTTGTGGCAGTTAAGGAATGGTTGCTTAATCATGGAACAACGGTCACGATCAAGCGCGTTCAAGGGTCGCAACAAGTCTCGTTGCTAGGCACCTCGGCCTTGGCGATTCGCGCGGTGTTAGACTTGCAAGGCTATCAATTATCCCTAGTGGCGCCGGCGACTATCAGTCACTTGGATTGAAATGTGAGGTAAATCACAAAAAAAAGATTGTCATTTGTCATGAAAATGGTTACAATTAACTTGTAAAATAAATCACAAACTTAATTTACGAGGTGTGTCTATTATGAAAGCAGCAGTTGTTAATGATCCAGTTGATGGTTACGTTACGGTTAAGGATGTCCAATTACGGGACCTTAAGCCGGGCGAAGCTTAGTTGATATGGAATACAGTGGTCTTTGTCACACGGACTTACACGTGGCCGCGGGTGACTTTGGTGACAAGCCAGGTCGGATTATTGGTCACGAAGGGGTTGGCCGGGTTTCTAAGGTGGCTCCAGGTGTGACGAGTTTAAAGGTTGGTGACCGGGTATCAATTGCTTGGTTCTACAAGGGTTGTGGTCACTGTGAATACTGTTTGACGGGTCGGGAAACATTCTGTCGTCAAGTCGTTAACGCTGGTTACACGGCTGATGGGGCAATGGCGGAACAATGTATTGTTGCTGCTGACTACGCCGTTAAAGTTCCAGAAGGCCTTGACCCAGTTGAAGCAACATCATTAACTTGTGCCGGAGTAACGGTTTACAAGGCTTTGAAGGTGGCTGATGTTAAGCCAGGTCAATGGGTATCAATTGTTGGTGCTGGTGGCCTTGGTAACTTGGCCGTTCAATTTGCGCACAATGTCTTCGGCGCTCACGTCGTTGTAGTTGATGGGAACGAAGATAAGCTTCAAGCTGCCAAGGAAAATGGGGCGGAAGTCTTAATCAACCGTCATGATGGGGATGTTGCTGAACAAATCCAAGCTAAAGTTGGTGGGGTTCATGCCGCTGTGGTTACGGCTGTGGCTGCATCAGCCTTTGATCAAGCGGTTGATTCCTTACGGCCAGATGGTAAGTTAGTTGCCGTGGCTTTACCACAAGGTGACATGAAGCTTAACATTGCTAAGACGGTGCTTGACGGAATTATCGTGGCCGGTTCCTTAGTTGGGACGCGGCAAGACTTAGCTGAATGTTTCCAATTTGGGGCTGAAGGTAAGGTTAAGCCAATCGTTAAGACGCGGAAGTTAGAAGAAATCAACGACATGATTCAAGAATTAAAGGACAACAAGGTTGTTGGTCGGAACGTGGTTGATTTTGTTCACAACAAGTAATAAATCTACTAGCTAAACTATTTAAGTGCTCGTTAGTCGCTAAACCTGCGACAACGGGCGCTTTTGTTTTATTTGCAAGGTCTCCTATGGTACAATAATGGTCAATAAAAGTCAGAAGAATGGAGGTTGAATCATGGAAGAAAAAAAGTATGTCCGATATTATTGAGCAATATTTGAAATCCGTGTTAGGTGAATCGCCAACGGTTGAAATTCGACGCTCAGAAATTGCGGATCATTTTGATGTCGTGCCTTCGCAAATTAATTATGTGATTAAAACTCGTTTTACCCCCCAACGAGGTTACTTAGTTGAAAGTAAACGTGGTGGTGGTGGTTACATTCGGATTGAACGGGTCAGTTTGTTAGATGATGTTGATATTTTGGATACCTTATTAAAAGGGATTGGCGATTTATTGACGGAACGAGATGCGACGGCAATGATTCAGACGTTATATCAAGAAAAAGTTGTAACGAAGCGTGAAGGTAACTTAATGCTAATGATGATTGATGAGCAAACGTTAGCGATGAGTGATCGTTATGCGCGGCAACGGTTACGGGCGCATGTAATGAAGATGTTGCTAAATCGCTTGCGGTATGAAGGATAAGAGGTAGCGGAATGGAAGAGAATTTGTATACCCCAAGTGCCTTAAATGTCTTGGCAATTGCCCAGGAACAGGCACATTTGTTTCGGCATCAAGTGCTAGGAACGGAACATTTATTATTGGCCCTAAGTATGGAAGAAACTGGAATTGCTGCGCATGCGTTTGAACGCTGGGGGGTAATGAGCGCTGATATTCGTGAAGCGATTGAACAAATTACCGGTTATGGGCGCGAACTAGTTGCTAATGGGGTACAGTTACCTAATTCACCTAAGCTCCGATCAGTTTTGCGGGTGGCCCAAGAATTAGCGAGTCGCCTGCAAAGTGAGCAAGTCGGCACGGAACATTTATTACTCGCGTTGTTAGCCGAAGATGAAATTTTGTCATCCCGGATTCTCTATGATTTAGGAATTGATTTAAAAGAAGCGCGCCAAGACTTGTTAAAACGGTTGGGAATTAGTGAACGGTTGTTACGTAAGCGAAATGCGCAGGCTAAACGAGCTCAACAAGAGGCGGTGCAAGGAACGCCAACGCTTGATAAAATTGGTCGTGATTTAACACTCCAAGCGACGGAACACGGGATGGACCCGGTGATTGGGCGGGAGCTAGAAATTCAACGGACGTTGCAAATTTTGAGTCGGCGGACGAAAAATAACCCAGTCTTAGTTGGGGAACCCGGAGTTGGTAAAACGGCGATTGTTGAAGGGATTGCTGCTAAATTGGCGGCGAATGAAGTTCCGACAACATTACAAAATTACCGGTTGGTTGCCTTAGAAATGGGATCATTAGTTGCTGGTACAAAATTTCGGGGTGAATTTGAAGATCGGTTACAAAAGATTTTGCGTGAAGTTCGTCAAGATGGCAAAGTGATTTTATTTATTGATGAGTTGCACACGATGATTGGAGCTGGTGGGGCTGAGGGGGCAATTGATGCCTCTAATTTATTGAAACCAGTTTTGGCACGCGGTGAAGTGCAGGTGATTGGGGCGACCACGCTTGAAGAATACCGCAAGTACATTGAAAAGGATGCGGCGCTTGAACGGCGTTTCTCGCAAGTTCGGGTTGATGAACCGGATGGGTCGGCGACGTTACGGATTTTGCAAGGGGTTCGCTCACAATATGAACAATATCATCAAGTTGGATTGCCAGATGATACGTTACAAGCGGCCGTTGATTTAGCAACGCGGTATCTACCGGATCGATTTATGCCGGATAAAGCGTTGGATTTAATCGATGAAGCAGCAGCTGCGACGCGGTTGGACCACGTGCAACCGCAAGTTAAGCAACCGAGCGCGACAGATAGTTTGGCTGAAGTGCAAGTTGCGAAAGAAGCAGCAATTTTGGCGCAAGATTTCGATCGGGCGGCCTCATTACGGCGGGAAGAATTAGCTTTAAAGGCGCAGTTAGAAGTAAATTCAGCCTCGGAACCAACCGCTTCAATGGCAACGGTTGATTATGAATTGCAAGTTACTCCGGCGGCGGTGGCAAAGGTTGTGGCGGCTTGGACCGGGATTCCGGTTGGTAAGTTGACCCAGCAAGCGAAACAACGGCTGTTACGGTTGGATAAAACGTTGCATCAGCGGGTGATTGGGCAAGATCAAGCGGTCGTAGCGATTGCGGATGCCTTACGTCGCAGTCAAAGTGGTTTAAGAAATCCGAACCGGCCGATTGGCTCGTTTATGTTCCTAGGACCAACGGGGGTTGGAAAAACGGAATTAGCCAAAGCGTTAGCGGCCGAAGTGTTTGGTGATGAACAAGCGATGATTCGGCTTGATATGTCAGAATACATGGAACGTTATAGCACCAGTCGCTTGGTTGGGTCCGCCCCAGGATATGTTGGCTACGAAGAAGGGGGCCAATTAACCAAGCAAGTGCGGCGTCAGCCGTATTCAGTGGTCTTGTTTGATGAGGTTGAAAAAGCAAATCCGGAAGTCTTTAATTTGTTGTTACAAGTTTTAGATGATGGGTTCTTAACGGATGCCCAAGGGCGGAAGGTTGACTTTAGTCATACAATCATTATCATGACCTCGAACCTTGGGGCAACAGTGTTACAAGATCAGAAAACAGTTGGGTTTGCAGGAGCTGGTTCCACGGATGACCAAGCAATGGAAAAAGTGATTCGGGAACAAGTTAAATTACATTTTAAGCCCGAATTCATTAACCGGTTAGATGAGTTAATTGTGTTCAAGCACTTAACGCCAGCTGAATTACGGCAAATTGTAAAGTTATTGGCACGACAATTAACATCGCGATTAGCGGACCTTGGGGTAACGGTGAAATTTACTCCGGCGGCCTTAGATGTAATTGCTAACGATGGTTATAACCGCCAATATGGGGCCCGACCATTACGGCGATCATTGCAAACGTTAGTAGAAAATTCGTTGAGTAAATTGTTGCTAAGTAACGCGTTGCAAACGGGGGATCAATTGACGATTGGTGCTAAACGGGGGCAACTGGACTTTAAGGTGAATGGGATTGTACAAACAGCTGAATTGGAGGTGACACGGTGAAACGAGAAACTCAACGAGATTTAACCCATAAGCGAATTTTGACTACGGCAACGAAGCTCTTTTTAAATCGTGGGTATAATTTGACGTCGACGCGTGATATTGCGGTTGAAATTGGGATTACGCAACCAGCACTTTACCATCACTTTGCAGACAAAGAAGCGTTGTTTTTAGAAGTGATGAATGATTACGGGCAACAAGTTCGGGAGCGATTACAACAGATTGCAAGCGAAAACGATCCGGCGTTGTTGACGCAATTTGAAAAGGTTACAGATTTGATGTTAGAGATGCATCCACAAAGTATCTACTCGATTTACTTAGAAGCGCGGGATCAATTATCATTGAGTGCACAACGAAAACTCGATTTAGCAATGACGGTTAATTATCTGCGCCCGTTAGCGGTCTTTTTTGAACGGGCGGGGAGTCAATTGCGGCCTGATGTACGACCGCAAGAAGCGGCTGAAATCTACTTGTCGATGATGACGCCGTTTTATGGAACGGTCCATTTGTTAGGGGGAAATGCAGTTTCCAGTGCGCAACGAAAAACCATCTTGTTAGATGTCTTAATTAATGGGATGAAACAACGTTAAATCGTTGACAAATCAATTAAAACACAGTATCATTATTTAGTATGTAATTCAGGACTCAGTGAGGGCTGTGATCTATTGTCCATAGCCTTCTTTATACGAAATCCAAAGACAGTCACCGGCTGTTTTTGGCTTTTTTTGCTTAAAATGCAGTCATTTTGAAAAATGTAATCAAAATGTAACATTCTAAGTGCTGGGTCTAAGCAACAAACTTAGAGAGGTGAACAGTTTGGCTGGACATTTAGTTAACTACGGAAAACACCGGACACGGCGGAGTTACTCTCGGATTAAGGAAGTTTTGGAATTACCAAACTTAATCGAAATCCAAAGTGATTCTTACAAGTGGTTCATGGAAAGTGGTTTACGCGAAATGTTTAACGACATTATGCCAATTGATGATTTCCAAGGGAAGTTATCATTGGAATTCGTGGATTACCAACTTTTAGAACCTAAGTATACGGTGGCTGAAGCGCGTGAACACGACGCAAATTACTCCGCACCATTACACGTAACGTTGCGGTTGACGAACCATGAAACAGGTGAAATTAAATCTCAAGACGTCTTCTTTGGTGATTTCCCATTAATGACGGAACAAGGGACGTTTATTATTAACGGGGCTGAACGGGTAATTGTTTCTCAATTAGTTCGTTCCCCAGGGGTTTACTTTAGCCAAGAAGCTGATAAGAACGGACGGCCAAACTTCGGTTCCAACTTCATTCCAAACCGGGGTGCTTGGTTGGAATACGAAACGGATGCCAAGGGAATTTCTTATGTACGGATTGACCGGACGCGGAAATTACCAATTACGGAATTAATTCGGGCGCTTGGATTTGGTTCTGACGATGAAATCATCGACATGTTAGGGAACCAAAGTGAATCCTTGAACGCGACGGTTGATAAGGATGTCCACAAGGAACCAGAAGATTCACGGGTCGAAGAAGCCTTAAAGGATATTTATGAACGGCTTCGTCCAGGGGAACCAAAGACGGCTGATTCAGCACGGAACCTCTTAACGACGCGGTTCTTTGATCCTAAGCGTTACGACATGGCCCCGGTTGGTCGTTACAAGACGAACAAGAAGTTGAAGATGAAGTACCGTTTATTAGGATTGACGTTAGCGGAAACGTTAGCTGATCCGGAAACGGGTGAAATCTTGGCAAACAAGGGTGATGTGGTTACGAAGGAAGTCTTGAAGACGTTGGAACCTGCGTTAGAAAACGACGAATTCAAGATGATTACGTATACGCCATCTGACGAAGCAGTGGTGACGGAACCAGTTCAATTACAAAAGATTTTGGTTTACGCTCCAAACGATCCAGAAAAGGTTGTGCCAGTGGTTTCTAATGGAAACATCGACTTAGAAACGAAGCACATTTTACCAGCTGATATCATTGCGTCGATTAACTACTTCTTGAACTTACAAGAAGGGATTGGTTCAACCGATGATATCGACCACTTGGGTAACCGGCGGATCCGTTCGGTGGGTGAATTACTCCAAAACCAATTCCGGATTGGGTTAGCACGGATGGAACGGGTGGTTCGTGAACGGATGTCAATTCAAGACATTAACACGGTAACGCCACAACAATTAATTAACATTCGCCCAGTGGTTGCTTCAATTCGGGAATTCTTTGGTTCATCACAATTGTCTCAATTCATGGATCAAACGAACCCATTAGGTGAATTAACGCATAAGCGGAGGTTATCTGCCCTTGGTCCTGGTGGTTTAACGCGGGACCGGGCCGGTTATGAAGTTCGGGACGTGCACTACACGCACTACGGTCGGATGTGTCCAATTGAAACGCCGGAAGGTCCTAACATTGGGTTAATCAACTCCCTTTCTTCATACGCACGGGTTAACAAGTACGGATTCATTGAAACTCCATACCGGCGGGTTTCATGGGAAACGCACAAGGTTACGGATACGATTGATTACTTAACGGCCGATGAAGAAGATAACTACATCATTGCCCAAGCCAACACGAAGTTGAACGATGATGGTTCTTTTGCTGACGCAACAATCTTAGTGCGTGACAAGGAAGACTCAATTGAAACGACGGCGGAAAACGTTGATTACATGGACGTTTCACCAAAGCAAGTAGTTTCGGTTGCCGCCGCATGTATTCCATTCTTGGAAAACGATGACTCCAACCGGGCCCTCATGGGTGCCAACATGCAACGGCAAGCGGTGCCATTAGTAAATCCTCACGCTCCATTAATCGGGACGGGGATTGAATACAAGGCCGCGCATGACTCAGGGGTGGCTTTAATTGCTAAGCACGCCGGGGAAGTTGAATATGTTGACGCTAAGGAAGTTCGGGTACGGCAAGAAGATGGTTCATTAGATACTTACAAGCTAATGAAGTTCCGTCGTTCTAACGGTGGTAAGAACTACAACCAACGGCCAATTGTTAAGGTCGGCGAACATGTTGATGCCGATGACGTCTTAGCGGATGGTCCATCAATGGAACAAGGGGAATTAGCCCTTGGTCAAAACCCATTAATTGCCTTCATGACTTGGCAAGGTTACAACTTCGAAGATGCCATTGCCATCAACGAACGCTTAGTGAAGGATGATGTTTACACGTCAATTCACATTGAATCATTTGAATCTGAAGCGCGGGAAACGAAGCTTGGACCAGAAGAAATGACGCGGGAAATTCCAAACGTTGGGGCTGACGCCTTACGTGACCTTGACGAACATGGGATTATCCGGGTTGGGGCCGAAGTTAACGATGGTGACATCTTAGTTGGTAAGGTAACGCCAAAGGGGGTTACGGAATTATCAGCCGAAGAACGGCTCTTACATGCCATCTTTGGTGAAAAGTCACGTGAAGTCCGGGATACATCATTACGAGTTCCACACGGTGGTGGCGGGATCGTCCAAGACGTGAAGATCTTTACCCGTGAAAATGGTGATGAATTATCACCAGGGGTTGACATGATGGTCCGGGTTTACATCGCCCAAAAGCGGAAGATCCAAGTTGGTGATAAGATGGCCGGTCGGCACGGGAACAAGGGGACGGTTTCAATCGTTGTTCCTGAAGAAGATATGCCATACATGCCAGACGGTACGCCAATCGACATTATGTTGAGTCCAATGGGGGTTCCATCCCGGATGAACATCGGTCAAGTGATCGAACTTCACCTTGGGATGGCCGCTCGCGAATTAGGGATTCACATTGCCACGCCAGTCTTTGACGGGGCCACGGATGCTGACGTTTGGGAAGCAATTGAAGAAGCTGGATTACCAGCAGACGGTAAGACGATCCTTTACGATGGTCGGACTGGGGAACCATTTGAACAACGGGTTTCTGTTGGGGTCATGCACTACTTGAAGTTAGCGCACATGGTCGACGACAAGATTCACGCTCGTTCAATTGGACCTTACTCATTAGTTACGCAACAACCACTTGGTGGGAAAGCCCAATTTGGGGGCCAACGGTTCGGTGAAATGGAAGTTTGGGCTTGAAGCTTACGGGGCTGCCTACACGTTGCAAGAAATCTTAACGTACAAGTCTGATGATGTGGTTGGTCGGGTTAACACTTACGAAGCCATTATCAATGGGGAACAAATTCCAAAGCCAGGGGTGCCAGAATCATTCCGCGTGCTTGTAAAGGAATTACAATCTCTTGGGTTAGACATGCGCGTCTTAGATAGCAACCGGCAAGAAATCGAACTTAAGAACATGGATGAAGACGTGAAGGACTTGCGGAAGATGGCGCATCAAGCACCTGAAAACGCAGACCAATCAACTGAACCAGCAACCACAGCGGTGGAAGCAACGGATGAAGTAACGCCTAACTAACCTTTGTTGGTGGTTGTGATTGAAATAGGAGGATTATCCTTTGATTGATGTCAATAATTTTGAAAGTATGGAGATTGGCTTAGCCGCTCCTAATAAGATCCGTAGTTGGTCTTTCGGGGAAGTTAAGAAGCCAGAAACAATCAATTACCGGACGTTAAAGCCGGAAAAAGATGGGCTTTTTGATGAACGAATCTTCGGGCCAACGAAGGACTACGAATGTGCTTGTGGTAAGTACAAGCGGCAACGTTTCAAGGGCCGTGTTTGTGACCGATGTGGAGTTGAAGTTACCAGCTCCAAGGTTCGTCGGGAACGGATGGGTCATATTGAATTAGCAGCCCCAGTTACGCACATTTGGTACTTTAAGGGGATTCCAAGCCGGATGGGGTTAGTCTTAGATATGAGCCCACGGTCATTGGAAGAAGTAATCTACTTTGCATCATACGTGGTGGTTGATGCAGGTGATACGCCATTAGAAAAGAAGCAATTATTATCAGAAGCTGATTACCGTGAAAAGAAAGCGGAATACGGCGACCGGTTTGAAGCCAAATGGGGGCTGAAGCTATCAAGCGCTTATTAGAAGACGTTGACCTTGAAAAGGAAACGGCGGAATTAAAGGCGGTCTTGAAAGAAGCAACTGGTCAAAAGCGGACGCGGGCCGTACGGCGGTTGGATATCTTAGAAGCCTTCTTAAAGGCGGGGAACAACCCAGCGTGGATGGTAATGGATGTCTTACCGGTCATGCCACCTGATTTACGGCCAATGGTGCAACTTGAAGGTGGGCGGTTCGCAACGTCTGACTTGAACGATTTATACCGGCGGGTTATTAACCGGAACAACCGGTTAAAGCGGTTATTAGAAATTAACGCCCCTGGAATCATCGTCCAAAACGAAAAGCGGATGTTACAAGAAGCGGCCGATGCCTTAATTGATAACGGTCGTCGTGGTCGTCCGGTTACGGGTCCAGGTAACCGGCCATTGAAGTCCCTTTCCCACTTATTGAAGGGGAAGCAAGGTCGGTTCCGTCAAAACTTACTTGGGAAGCGGGTTGACTACTCTGGTCGTTCCGTTATTGATGTTGGTCCATCTATGAAGATGAACCAAATGGGTCTCCCAGTACCAATGGCGATGGAATTATTCAAGCCATTTATTATTCACGAATTAACGAAGCGGGAATTGGTTAACAATCCTAAGGCGCGCGCCGGATGATTGATAACCGGGACGAAGTGGTCTTTGATGTCTTAGAAGATGTCATTAAGGAACACCCAGTGCTCTTGAACCGGGCCCCTACGTTACACCGGCTTGGGATTCAAGCCTTTGAACCAATCTTGGTTTCTGGGAAGGCAATGCGGTTACACCCATTAGTTTGTGCGGCCTACAACGCCGACTTCGACGGGGACCAAATGGCCATCCACGTGCCACTTTCTGCGGAAGCACAAGCCGAAGCACGGTTATTAATGTTAGCTGCCCACCACATCTTGAGTCCACGGGATGGAGAACCAATCGTGGCACCTTCTCAAGATATGGTTATCGGTAACTACTACATGACCATTGAAGATAAGGCCCGTGAAGGTGAAGGGATGATCTTCAAGGATCTGAACGAAGCCATGTTAGCCTACAAGAATGGTTATGTTTCATTACAAACGCGGGTTGGGGTGCAAACGTCATCCTACCCTAACAAGCCATTTACGGATGAACAACGTGGTCGGATTATGGTAACGAGTGTTGGGAAGTTATTCTTCAACAACATCATGCCTGAAGATTACGTTTACATTAACGAACCCACGATGGACAACTTGACGAATGGTGTGCCTGATAAGTATTTCTTAGACAAGGGTGAAGATATTCACGATTACCTTGAAAATACGCCAGTGGTTGCGCCATTTAAGGTTGGTTTCTTGTCTAGCATCATTGCTGAAGTTTACAAGAAGTACAAGGTTACGGTCACGTCACAATTACTTGATGACATGAAGGACCTTGGTTACTACGAATCAACGATTTCTGGGGTTACGGTTGGGATTACCGACGTGACTGACTTGAAGGAAAAGCCAGGTATTATTGAAGAAGCCCACAAGCAAGTGGCCTTAATCACGAAGCAATTCCGGCGTGGTTTGATTACGGATAGTGAACGTTACGACCGGGTGATCGGAGTTTGGAATGATGCCAAGGACGCCGTGCAAGACAAGCTGATTGAACACATGGATATCCATAACCCAATCAACATGATGTCTGACTCTGGGGCGCGTGGTAACATTTCTAACTTTACGCAATTAGCCGGGATGCGTGGTTTGATGGCCTCACCATCTGGTAAGATCATGGAATTACCAGTTATCTCTAACTTCCGGGAAGGTTTATCTGTCTTGGAAATGTTCCTCTCCTCACACGGGGCGCGGAAAGGGATGACGGATACGGCCCTCAAGACGGCCAACTCTGGTTACTTAACGCGGCGGTTAGTTGATGTTTCCCAAGACGTAATTGTCCGGGAAGAAGACTGTGGTACGGATCGTGGATTAGACGTAACCGCGATTACGAACGGCGACGAAATGATTGAACCGCTTTACGATCGGGTTCTGGGTCGTTACACGATGAAGTCAGTCTTTGATCCACAAACGGGTGAAAAGATTGTTGATAAGAATGTCTTGGTTGATGAAGCTATGGCACAAGCCATTGTGGATGCGGGCGTTGAAAAGGTAACGATTCGGACGGCCTTCACTTGTAACACGGACCACGGGGTTTGTGAACGTTGTTACGGACGTAACGCTGCCACGGGTGATCAAGTTGAAGCCGGTGAAGCAATCGGGACGGTGGCTGCTCAATCAATCGGGGAACCAGGTACGCAATTGACGTTACGGAACTTCCACACTGGTGGGGTTGCTGGTAACGACGATATTACCCAAGGGCTTCCACGGATCGTCGAAATTGTGGAAGCACGGAATCCTAAAGGGAAGGCCGTTATCTCTGAAGTTACGGGGACAATTGTTTCGATTGAAGAAAACCCAGCTGACCAAACGAAGGATGTCACGGTTAAGGGTGACGCTGATACGCGGACGTACACGTTACCAATGGCTACACGGATGAAGGTGGCTGAAGGTGACGAAATCCGCCGTGGTTTCCCATTAAACGAAGGTTCAGTTGATCCGAAGGAATTAATTCGGGTTCGCGACGTTCTTTCAACGGAAACGTACATGTTAGCTGAAATCCAAAAGGTTTACCGGATGCAAGGGATTGACTTGCTTGATAAGCACGTTGAAATCATGGTTCGGCAAATGATCCGTAAGGTGCGGGTCATGGATCCAGGTGACACGGACGTCTTACCAGGTCAATTAATGGATATTAACCAATTCCGGGATGCTAACTACAAGACGTTAGTTGAAGGTGGTGTACCAGCTACCGCTCGGCCAGTTATCCTTGGGATTACGAAGGCGGCCTTGGAAACAAACAGTTTCTTATCCGCCGCTTCCTTCCAAGAAACGACGCGGGTGCTTACGGATGCTGCTATCCGGGGCAAGAACGATCCGTTGGTTGGGCTCAAGGAAAACGTTATTATCGGGAAGATTATTCCAGCCGGGACTGGGATGGGAACTTACCGTGGTATCAAGCCGCGTGAAGTTAGCGTCCGGACTCCGGAACCTGGCTACGAAGTAACACCAGCTACTTCAATCCGGGAAATGGAAACCCAACTAAATGACGAACAATAATTTATAATAAAAGGCGTGATGACCGATTTGGTCATCACGCCTTTTTGCATCGTAGCCTATTAATGCGTACGAGCACTACGTTCAATTAAGTTTTTGAAGAGTAATTGAGATTCTTCATTATGCTTATACATATTTTCAGGATGCCATTGGACGGCTAAAATTTGATCGGAATCAACACTTTCAATTGCTTCGACGACTTGGTCATCGGCCCAGGCGCTGACTTTTAAACTAGGCGCCACTTGTTTGACGGCTTGGTGATGACGTGAGTTGACATAAACGCGGTCACCGACAATTTCAGCCAGGCGACTATCATTAGCAACATTTGCATGATGAGTTGGTAAATTTCCAGGTGCAAGTTGCGAATGCTTTAATTTGGCATCGGGGTTCTCAGATAAATCTTGGTACAAGGTTCCGCCGAGGCCGGCATTAATGAGTTGTAAGCCGCGACAAATGCCCATGACTGGTTTTCCGGCGGCTACGGTCGCTTTGAGTAATGCCATTTCAAATAAATCACGTTTCCGGAAGGTTTCACCGAGTTCATAGTGAGGCTCCTCACCGTAAAACGTTGGATCGACATCAAAGCCCCCCAGCAATAAGAGTCCGTCAAATAAGTCAACGTAATCTTGAGCACTTTCAGCGGCCACGGTTGGCAAGATAAGTGGGGTTCCGCCAGATTTAGTAATTGCTTGAATGGCAGGATCTGGTGAGAAGGCGGCATTTCGAAGGTTAATAATGTCAGTTGCTTGGGTGAAGGTATCCGCTGGCATTGCAATGATTGGTTTTTTCATATGATAAGACTCCCCTATGATAATAATTAATAACGTTAAGTTAAGCGAGATGAAAGGGGACTGTCAATCGTTTTAATGAGAAATTGATGAGAGTTAGAGCCGCAAGCGAGAATATGATAAGCTATGAGGGGAGGAAAAAAAAGATGCAGAAGTTTGAATTTGAAGTGCCTGATGACGTGGCACGACGATTAACCAATGAAACAGTGGAAGTTGAATTACAACCGGATGAATTGGTGATGCGCTCCCAAGCGGCGACTAAATTAGTCCCCGTAATTAAAATTTGGTGGTATTTACTACCAGCGGTTTTGTTAGGAAGTTTAATTTTTGCGCAACAGTTAGCTACTGGGGTTGAACAAATTCCATTACTGGGGCGGGGAAATTCGATTGGAAATATGGTCACCGTATTAGGAAGTTTATGCAGCTGGGTGATTTTTATTGGAGCTTTTATTGCCCAAAAACGTCATCATCAAGCCGGAGCCCGGCAATTTACTTGGCGGATGTTTATTCCGGTAGCAATTGCGGTGGGGATTGTATTAATGGTGACGGAATTTACGATTTTCTGGACCATTGATCAAATGTTTGTTGGAGCGCAGTTTGATATTTACACGAGTATCATTTTAATTACGGTCTGCTTTGCGATAATGAATTATATGATGATTAACCTCGGCTTAACAATTTCGCCGGCGATTATGATCAATTTGATGACAATTATGATGCTTGGTGGAGTGGTCCTGTCAATGTTAACGAATGGGAATCGTGATTGGTGGCGCCATAATTTTAGTTATTTAGGAACCCAACGAAGCGGGGCCGCTTGGCAATTTAATTTAACGCTGATTTTAACTGGGTTGTTAATGATGGCGTTAACTGATTACTTATTTGTTAATTTGCGCCATCGCTTTCCGACCAAGGGTGTCTTGTTAACGCGGATGTTAATGTATTTTGAAGCAACCTGCTTAATGGGGGTAGCTTATTCCCGAATAATGACCGGTTTCATTGGCTCCATGACCAAATTGCGATGTGGTTAGTGTATGGATTACTGTTAATTATTATTGTAATTCGCTGGAGTATGCCGATGCTTGGTCATCAATTCATTCATTTATCCGATGCTATCGGGGGAGTAATGGCAATCGAGTACATTGGTTTTCAGTATATCCATTATTTATCCCTAACAGCTTTTGAATTATTGTCGTTCGGCTTGGCGTTAGCTTGGATTTTAGTGTTTTTTTTCAAAATTTAGAATCATTGATTGATCCACTGCCCGCATCATTTATGACGCATTTAAAACCCGTTCCAATAACTGAGTTCAATCAGACATCCAATGAGTAAACTGGGAACAAAGGGGACCGGTTGATGTTGCCAGATTTTGGGGTGGAGCAAAATTAAGCTACAAGCGATGAGTAAAATAACGGCGGTCTGGAGTAAGCCACGGCACCAAAGTAAAATTCCAAATAGCCACAGATCGCCACTGCCCAGCCAGTGGCGTTTTTTGATGGTAATTAATAGGATTGTTAGTCCAATACTGCCGATTATTAATTCAAATTTTGGATATGGCCAAGGAGGGATGAAAAGGAGCCCAATTAACCAGCGCAAATCAATCCACTGTCCATAATAGTCAGTCGTGGCTAAAATTAACGCACTGGTCGTTAAAAAAATCAATTGTGCCATGGCTAGCTGTGCATGTAATAAAAACCAAAGGTAACCAGTTAAGAGTTCACCAATCGTGGAATATGGATCAATCGGGGTTTGACAGTATCGACAACGCCCCCGTTGGAAGAGGTAGCCTAGGAGGGGAAGTAATTGCCACCAAGTTAGTGGATGGTAACACCAATCACAGTGTGAGCGACGAGTAACGTCAGTGGGGTGAAAGATGGTTCGTTGCGTCCAGGTAATGATAAATGATGCCCAGATTGGACCAAATAAATAGTAAATCGTAATCATATTGTGCCTCCTAGTCAATAAATACCCGAAAAATTGGTTAAAAAACCAAAGAATTATTGACATTGGCCCGGGCAACGTGTTAATTTATTAAAGGTGCTTTAAGCAGCGGCGTGTCTGTCGGTTGGCAGATGAAAGTCTGGCGGCCGAAAGCACGAAAAATTAAATATCATCCAGCACTTTTTTTATTCACAAAAAAGAACCGCCTGGATGTGTGGACTTAAAATTCAGGAAGGGGAACATTATGCCTACTATTAACCAATTGGTTCGTAAGGGTCGTAAGAGCCACAAGGGTAAGTCAAAGTCACCTGCTCTTGGTTACGTATACAACACTTTCAAGAAGGAAGAAATTAAGACGCCATCTCCACAAAAGCGTGGGGTTGCTACCCGTGTTGGGACGATGACGCCAAAGAAGCCTAACTCAGCTTTACGGAAGTACGCCCGTGTGCGTCTTTCTAACTTAATCGAAGTTACGGCTTACATTCCAGGGATTGGTCACAACCTTCAAGAACACTCAGTTGTCTTGATTCGTGGGGGCCGTGTAAAGGATTTACCTGGGGTTCGTTACCACATCATCCGTGGTACGCTTGATACTGCCGGTGTTGATGGCCGGATGCAAAGCCGTTCTAAGTACGGTGCTAAGAAGCCTAAGAAGTAAGAAGGAGGAATTGAGTAATGCCACGTAAGGGACACATTGCAAAGCCAGAAGTATTACCAGATCCAATTTACAACTCCAAGTTGGTAACGAGTTTAATCAACCACTTGATGTTGGATGGTAAGCGGGGAACTGCTTCTAAGATTCTCTACCAAGCCCTTGACCTTGTTAAGGAACAAACTGGTAACGATGCTTTAGAAGTCTTTGAACAAGCGATGGAAAACATCATGCCTGCACTTGAAGTTAAGGCACGTCGGATTGGTGGTTCTAACTACCAAGTTCCAATCGAAGTTCGCCCAGATCGTCAACGGACGTTGGCACTTCGTTGGTTAGTTCAATTCGCTCGGCTTCGTGGAGAACACACGATGGTTGAACGTCTTGCTAACGAAATCATTGATGCATCAAACAACCTTGGTGCTTCAATCAAGAAGAAGGAAGATACGTTACGGATGGCTGAAGCCAACCGTGCCTTCGCTCACTACCGCTGGTAATCAGCGTTTAGCGAGCTAATCGCGACGTATTTTACGCAAGAGGGGACGGCGCTAGCTGGCGCACGCCCCTTTTATCAAATAACTACTAAATTTATTTAACCAATATGGAAGGAGAACTTTTTTTAAGATGGCTAACAAGCGTGAATATCCTCTTGAAAAAACTCGTAACATTGGGATCATGGCTCACATCGATGCCGGTAAGACCACTGCTACGGAACGGATTCTTTACTACACGGGTAAGATTCACAAGATTGGTGAAACTCATGATGGGGCTTCACAAATGGACTGGATGGAACAAGAACAAGAACGTGGGATCACGATCACGTCTGCTGCTACCACAGCCGTTTGGAAGGAACACCGGATTAACATCATCGATACCCCAGGGCACGTTGACTTCACGGTCGAAGTTGAACGTTCACTTCGGGTGCTTGATGGTGCCGTAACGGTGCTTGATGCCCAAGCCGGGGTTGAACCACAAACGGAAACGGTTTGGCGTCAAGCTGACGACTTTAACGTGCCACGGATTGTCTTCGCTAACAAGATGGACAAGATGGGGGCTAACTTCGACTACACGGTTGAAACGTTGAAGGATCGTCTTAACGTTACTCCATTACCAATCCAATTACCAATTGGGGCCGAAGATGAATTTATGGGACTCGTTGACTTGGTAACGATGCAAGCTTACCTTTACGATCACGATGACCAAGGTTCAACTTGGGACACGGTTGAAATTCCAGCCGACTTAAAGGACGAAGCTGAAGCTCGTCATGATGCAATGATTGAAACGTTAGCTGATGTTAACGATGACATCATGGCTAAGTACCTTGAAGGGGAAGAAATTTCCGTTGAAGAAATCAAGGCTGCCATTCGTCAAGCTACGTTGGACCAAACTTTATTCCCTGTTTTAGCAGGTTCTGCTTACAAGGATAAGGGGATCCAAATGATGCTTGATGCCGTGCTTGACTACTTACCATCACCTCTTGATGTTAAGCCATTCATCGCTACGGACGAAGACGGTAACGAAATCGAACTTACGGCCGGTGATGACAAGCCATTCGCTGCCCTTGCCTTCAAGATTGCTACTGACCCATTCGTTGGTCGGTTAACGTTCTTACGGGTTTACTCCGGGACGCTTGAATCTGGTTCATACGTTCTTAACGCTACGAAGGGTAAGCGTGAACGGGTTGGTCGTTTGCTTCAAATGCACTCAAACCAACAAAAGGAAATCCCAGAAGTCTTCTCTGGTGATATCGCCGCTGCCATTGGGCTTAAGAACACGACGACTGGGGACTCATTAACGGACCCAGATCAACCACTTTCACTTGAATCAATGGAATTCCCAGAACCAGTTATCCAAGTGTCTGTTGAACCTAAGTCTAAGGGTGACCAAGACAAGATGGACAAGGGTCTTCAAAAGTTAGCTGAAGAAGATCCAACGTTCAAGGCTGAAACGAACCCTGAAACTGGTGAAACGTTAATCGCCGGGATGGGTGAATTGCACCTTGATATCATTGTTGACCGTCTTCGTCGTGAATTTAACGCCGAAGTAACGTTGGTAAGCCACAAGTTTCATACCGTGAAGCTCTTACGAAGACGGTACAAGCTCAAGGTAAGTTTGTTCGTCAATCTGGTGGTAAGGGTCAATACGGGGATGTTTGGATTGAATTTACGCCACTTGAAGAAGGGGCTGGATTCCAATTCGAAGATGCCATTGTCGGTGGGGTTGTTCCTCGTGAATACATTCCAGCCGTTGAACAAGGGCTTAAGGAAGCGATGGAAAACGGTGTGCTTGCCGGCTACCCATTAGTTGACTTGAAGGCTAAGTTATACGATGGTAGTTACCACGAAGTCGACTCATCTGAAGCCGCCTTCAAGGTTGCTGCATCCTTAGCCCTTAAGAACGCTGCTCCTAAGGGTGGTGCAACGATCCTTGAACCAATCATGAAGGTTGACATCGTTGCTCCTGAAGATAACCTTGGGGATGTTATGGGTCACGTGACGGCTCGTCGTGGTAGCATCGACGGGATGGAAGAACGTGGGAACGCACAACTTGTCCACGCCTATGTTCCGCTTTCCGAAATGTTCGGATACGCTACGACGCTTCGTTCAGCTACGCAAGGTCGTGGGACGTTCTCAATGACGTTTGACCACTACTCAGCTGTGCCTAAGTCAATTCAAGAAGAAATCATTGAAAAGAACGGTGGTAACAACTAATCTAAGTTGTTAATCGTTAATGGAAGTCATGATCAACATTTTGGTCATGACTTCTTTTTTTTGTATATTGGGTAAAATTTGCGGAAATAATGGGAGGTATGACATTAAAAATACATAAAATTTGTAAAAAAATTCAATGAAAACCTTTTCGAGTTGTTGTAACAAAATTGTAAATAAAAACTCGGGTAAAAATCGTTAAAACCCTTGATATAACAGGGAATATCATGTATTATATTAAAAGTGCCGTGAGGAAAATCAGGGTGAAAACACTGATAAATCAAGGTTTCATGGCATGAGGCGATGAAGTGGAAGGTTGCGACACACCCGGCCGCTTTGCCACGGATGTGACGGTAATTTCTATGGAGCCAGTCATATTTTCTAAAATTGACGAAGGAGGAAAGAAAATGGCAAACCAAAAAAATTCGGATTCGTTTAAAGGCCTACGAACACGGTGTCTTAGATGATTCAGCAACGAAGATTGTTGAAACTGCTAAGCGGACTGGTGCTCAAATCTCAGGTCCAATTCCGTTACCTACTGAACGTACTTTATACACGGTGATTCGTTCACCACACAAGTTCAAGAAGTCACGGGAACAATTTGAAATTCGGACGCACAAGCGTTTGATCGATATCGTTGATCCTACGCCTAAGACGGTTGACTCATTAATGAAGCTCGACTTGCTTCTGGTGTTGACATCGAAATCAAGCTTTAATTTTTGAATTTAAAATTCAAACCAAAAAATATTTAAAATGGAGGTGTACTCATGACCAAAGGAATCTTAGGTAAAAAGGTCGGTATGACTCAAATCTTCACTGACAACGGCGAATTGGTTCCAGTTACTGTTATCGAAGTAACGCCAAACGTCGTAATGCAAATCAAGACCATGGAAAACGATGGCTACGAAGCTGTTCAACTTGGTTTTGCTGACAAGCGTGAAGCATTGAGCAACAAGGCTGAACAAGGTCATGCTACAAAAGCAAATACGACTCCTAAGCGCTTCATCGCAGAAATCCGCGACGCTGAATTAGGAGATGACGTAAAAGTTGGGGACGAAATCAAGGCGGATCTCTTCGCAGAAGGTGAAACTGTTGATGTAACGGGTGTCACTAAGGGTCATGGTTACCAAGGTAACATTCACAAGGATGGTCAACGTCGTGGACCTATGGGTCACGGTTCTCGTTACCACCGTCGTCCTGGTTCTCTTGGGGCCGTTATTAACCACGTCTTCAAGGGTAAGAAGCTCCCAGGTCGGATGGGTAACAACACGCGGACGATGCAACACTTACGGGTTGTCCGGGTTGACCTTGAAAACAACGCCTTGTTAGTTAAGGGTAACGTTCCAGGTGCCAACAAGTCATTTGTTGTCATCAAGGACTCAGTTAAGGCTAACACGAAGAAGAGCCTTAGCAAGCAAAAGAACAAATAATTAGGAAGGAGGAAGTAATCAATGACTAGCGTTGCATTATACAACCAAGATGGTAGCCAAAACGGTACTGTTGAATTAAACGACAGCATCTTTGCTATCGAAGTAAACGAAAACGCCGAATTTGAAGCAATCTTACGTCAACGTGCTTCAATGCGGCAAGGTACGCACGCCGTTAAGAACCGTTCTGCGGTTCGCGGTGGTGGTAAGAAGCCTTGGCGTCAAAAGGGTACTGGTCGTGCCCGTCAAGGTTCTATCCGCGCCCCACAATTCCGTGGTGGTGGGATTGTCTTCGGACCTACGCCTCGTTCATACAACTACGCACTTCCACGGAAGGTTCGTCAATTAGCTATTAAGTCTGCTTTAACTCAAAAGGTTAACGCTGAAAGCTTTGTAGTAGTTGATTCAATCAACTTTGACGCACCAAAGACGAAGGAATTCGCTGGTGTTATGAACAACTTGAACGTAAACGAAAAGACTTTAGTTGTTGTAACTGACAATGACAAGAACGCACAACTTTCAGCTCGTAACTTACCTAACACGACGGTTGTTACGCCTGCTGGTGTTAACATCTTAAATGTTGTTGACGCACAAAAGATTGTGATCACGAAGTCTGCTCTTTCTCAAGTAGAGGAGGTGCTCGCATAATGGAAGCACGCGACATTATTTTACGCCCGGTTATCACGGAAGCATCTGCTGCTTGATGGACCAAAAGCGTTACACGTTTGATGTTGATTTACGCGCAACGAAGACTAATGTTAAGAACGCCGTTGAAGAAATCTTTGGTGTTCAAGTTGCCAAGGTAAACATCATGAATGTTAAGGGTAAGCAAAAGCGCCAAGGTCGTTACGTGGGTTACACGAAGCGTCGTCGTAAGGCCATCGTTACGCTTACTGCTGATTCAAAAGAAATTAAGTTATTCGGTGACGATAACGAATAAATCTTAAAAGATAGGAGGAAACAAACGTGGGAATTCGTACATACAAAGGAACCACTAATGGTCGCCGTAACATGAACGGTTACGACTTCGCTGAAATCACGAAGTCAACGCCTGAAAAGACTTTATTGGCACCATTAAAGCACAAGGCTGGTCGTAACAACTCTGGTCGCATGACTGTTCGCCACCGTGGTGGTGGGACGAAGCGTCAATACCGGATTATCGACTTTAAGCGGATTAAGGATAATGTACCTGCAACGGTTAAGGCTATCGAATACGATCCAAACCGTACGGCAAACATTGCTTTATTAGTTTACGCTGATGGTCAAAAGTCATACATCTTAGCTCCAAAGGGGTTAAAGGTTGGAATGACGGTTCAATCTGGTCCAGAAGCTGATATCAAGGTTGGTAACGCATTACCATTGAAGAACATTCCAGTTGGTACTGTTATTCACAACATTGAATTGAAGCCAGGAAAGGGTGGTCAATTAACCCGTTCTGCTGGTACTTCAGCTCAATTACTTGGTAAGGAAGAAAAGTACGTCTTAGTTCGTCTTTCATCTGGTGAAGTTCGGATGATCTTAGCTACTTGTCGTGCAACGATCGGGGCTATCGGGAATGATGAACACGGTCTGATCAAGATTGGTAAGGCCGGTCGGAAGCGTTACACTGGTCAACGTCCTCACGTTCGTGGTTCTGTTATGAACCCTAACGATCACCCACACGGGGGTGGGGAAGGTAAGGCACCTGTTGGTTTACCATCACCACTTTCACCATGGGGTAAGAAGACTGTTGGTAAGAAGACCCGTTCACACAAGGCACGTTCAAACAAGTTCATTGTTCGTGGCCGGAAGCGTGGTCCACACACTCGTTAATAATATTCATTATTCTATATATACCCGAGAGGAGGTACACAAATGGGTCGTAGTTTAAAGAAGGGACCTTTCGCCGACGCTCACCTTTTAAAGAAGGTTGAAGCACAAGCTGATAGCGAAAAGAAGACGGTTATCAAGACGTGGTCTCGTCGTTCAACCATTTACCCAAGTTTCATTGGTTACACTTTCGCTGTTTATGATGGTCGGAAGCACGTACCAGTTTATGTTCAAGAAGACATGGTAGGTCACAAGCTTGGTGAATTCGTACCAACGCGGACTTTCCACGGTCACGCTGCTGATGACAAGAAGACTGGTAAGAAGTAATAAATAGGAGGAATTAAGACATGGCTGAAAACATCACTTCAGCTAAGGCAACTGCCAAGATGGTCCGGGTATCATCACGGAAGGTGCGGTTAGTCTTAGATACTATCCGTAACAAGTCAGTTGCTGAAGCATTTGCTATTCTGAAGTTCACTCCAAATGGTGCAGCTTCAGACATCGAAAAAGTATTAAAGTCTGCTGTCGCTAATGCTGAAAACAATTTTGATTTGGATCCAGCATCATTGGTTGTTAGCGAATGTTTTGCTAACGAAGGACCTACGCTTAAGCGTTTCCGTCCTCGGGCAAAGGGTTCTGCTTCCCCAATTAACAAGCGGACGAGCCACATTACTGTTGTGGTAACAGAAAAGTAGGAGGGACGAATAGTGGGTCAAAAAGTAAATCCAACTGGTTTCCGTGTTGGGGTCATCCGCGACTGGACTGCTAAGTGGTATGCTGACAAGGATTACGCCGCATACTTAGCAGAAGACCTCCGGATCCGTGAATACATTGAAAAGCGGCTTGCTGACGCCTCTGTTTCCACTGTTGAAATTGAACGTGCCGCTAACCGCGTGAACGTTTCAATTCACACTGCCAAGCCAGGGATGGTTATTGGTAAGGGTGGTTCAGAAGTTGAAGCACTCCGTAAGGAATTAAACGCACTTACTGGTAAGCGCGTACACATCAACGTTGTTGAAATCAAGAAGCCTGATTTAGAAGCTCACTTGGTTGGTGAAAGCGTTGCTGAACAATTAGAAAACCGGGTTGCCTTCCGTCGGGCAATGCGTGGTGCTATGCAACGGGCAATGCGTGCCGGTGCAAAGGGGATCAAGATCCAAGTTGCCGGTCGTTTGAACGGGGCAGATATGTCACGTATCGAATCATACTCTGACGGTACGGTTCCATTACATACTTTACGTGCTGATATTGACTACTCATGGGACGAAGCTCACACGACTTACGGTGTGCTTGGTATCAAGACTTGGATCTACCGTGGGGAAGTTTTACCAGCTAAGAAGAATTCTAAGGATTAAGGAGGGAGATATACATGTTAGTACCAAAGCGTGTTAAGCACCGTAAGGTTCAACGTGGCCACATGCGTGGTGAAGCCAAGGGTGGCAAGACCGTTTCATTCGGTGAATTTGGTTTACAAGCGCTTGATTCACACTGGATCAGCAACCGTCAAATCGAAGCTGCTCGTATCGCTATGACTCGTCACATGAAGCGTGGTGGTAAGGTTTGGATTAAGATCTTCCCTCACCACTCATACACTAGCAAAGGTGTCGGTGTTCGGATGGGTAACGGTAAGGGTGCTCCTGAAGGTTGGGTAGCCCCAGTTAAGCGTGGTAAGGTTATGTTTGAAGTTGCCGGCGTTTCAGAAGAAGTCGCTCGTGAAGCTTTACGCCTTGCCGGTCAAAAGTTGCCAGTTCGCACTAAGATTTTAGTACGTGAGGAAGGTGGACAATCTAATGAAGACTAAAGATTTTGTAAAAGAACTTAATGGATTAACCACTGAACAATTGCAAAACCGGGAAAAGGAACTGAAGGAACAATTGTTTAACTTACGTTTCCAATTAGCAACCGGGCAATTGGAAAACACTGCAAGCCTTAAGACTCTTCGTAAGGACATTGCACGGGTTAAGACAGTGCTTCGCCAACAAGAATTAAACAAATAACGAATACGAAAAGGAGGATTACGCATGAGTGAAGAACGTAATGCACGTAAGGTTTACACTGGTCGTGTTGTGTCTGACAAGATGGACAAGACGATTACGGTCGTTGTTGACACATACAAGAGTGACCCAATTTACGGCAAGCGTGTGAAGTACTCAAAGAAGTTCTACGCACACGATGAAAACAACGAAGCTCAAAGCGGTGACATGGTTCAAATCATGGAAACGCGGCCATTATCAGCTAAGAAGCGCTTCCGCTTAGTGAAGATCGTTGAAAAGGCCATTGTGCTTTAATACTAAATCTAAATTCGTATTCTAATTAATATTTATTGATGGAAGGAGGACACTAACCGTGATTCAACAAGAAAGTCGGTTAAAAGTCGCAGATAACTCTGGTGCCCGTGAACTCTTGGTAATTAAGATTTTGGGTGGTTCCCGTGTTAAGACTGGTAACATCGGTGACATCATCGTTGCTACTGTTAAGCAAGCAACACCAGGTGGCGTTGTTAAAAAGGGTGACGTTGTGAAGGCTGTTGTTGTTCGGACGAAGCATGGTTTACACCGTGCTGATGGTTCATACATCAAGTTCGACGAAAACGCAGCGGTTCTTATCAACAACGACAAGAGCCCTAAGGGTACGCGGATCTTCGGACCAATTGCCCGTGAATTACGTGGTGATGATTACATGAAGATCATCTCACTTGCCCCAGAAGTTCTTTAATACCGATAATAAGGAGGTACACACATGTTCTTAAAAACAGGTGACAAAGTTCGCGTTATTGCCGGTAAGAACAAGGGTCAAGAAGGTACGATCAAGAAGACTCTTGCTAGCGAAAACCGGGTTATCGTGGAAGGTGTTAACATTGTTAAGAAGCACCAAAAGCCTAGCAGCTTAAACCCTAACGGTGGGATTTTAGACCAAGAAGCACCAATTCATGCTTCAAACGTTATGTTGCTTGACCCTAAGACGAACGAACCAACGCGTGTCAGCTTCAAGGTTGTAGATGACAAGAAGGTTCGGATTGCTAAGAAGTCTGGCGAACAAATCGATTAATTTTTAGAGAAAGGAGGAATTGCTACTCATGGAAAACCGTATGAAGGAAATGTACGTTAATGAAGTACGTCCAGCATTGATTGAAAAGTTTAACTACAGCTCAGTAATGGCTGCTCCAAAGATCGAAAAGATCGTGTTAAACATGGGGGTTGGGGACGCTGTTTCTAACTCAAAGAACCTTGATGAAGCCGTTGAAGAATTGGCCTTGATTTCTGGTCAAAAGCCTTTAATTACGAAGGCTAAGAAGTCAATCGCCGGTTTCCGTCTTCGGGAAGGTATGTCAATCGGGGCTAAGGTTACGCTTCGTGGTGAACGCATGTACGACTTCTTAGACAAGTTGATCAATGTTTCATTACCACGGGTTCGTGACTTCCGCGGTGTAAGTAACAAGGCCTTTGACGGTCGTGGTAACTATACGCTCGGGATTCGGGAACAATTAATCTTCCCTGAAATTAACTATGATAATGTTAAGCGGGTTCGTGGTTTAGATGTTGTTATTGTTACAACGGCTAACACTGATGAAGAATCTCACGAATTATTGGCACAATTAGGGATGCCATTCGCTAAGTAATAGGAGGTCCACACATTGGCTAAGAAATCATTAATTGCTAAGAACAAGCGTCCGGCCAAGTTCTCTTCACAAGAATACACACGTTGTGAACGTTGTGGCCGTCCGCACTCAGTTTACCGGAAGTTCAAGCTTTGCCGTCTCTGCTTACGAGACTTGGCACACAAGGGTCAAATTCCTGGTATGAAGAAGGCTAGTTGGTAAACTTAATCCACGTTAAAGGAGGAAATACATAGATGTCTATGAGCGATCCAATTGCAGATTTTCTTACGCGGATTCGTAACGCCAACATGGCGCACCACGAAACGGTAGAAGCACCTGCATCAAAGATGAAGAAGGACATTGCTGAAATCTTAAAGAATGAAGGTTTCATCCGCGATGTTGAATATATTGAAGATAACAAGCAAGGCATCATCCGCGTCTTCTTGAAGTACGGTAAGGATGGCGAACGTGTCATCTCCGGCTTAAAGCGGATCTCAAAGCCTGGTCTTCGTTCATACGTTAAGTCAGATGCTGTGCCTAAGGTCTTAAACGGTTTAGGGATTGCTATCATCTCAACTTCTAACGGGGTTGTGACTGACAAGCAAGCTCGGGCCCAAAAGGTCGGTGGCGAAGTTATCGCTTACGTTTGGTAATAAATAAATAAGAAAAGGAGGTGTACGCATGAGTCGTATCGGTTACAAGGAAATCGATGTCCCAGCTGGGGTAGAAGTTTCTCAAGAAGGTCAAGTTGTTACGGTTAAGGGTCCTAAGGGTACTCTTTCACGTGAAATCTCACCTTTAATTACGATGAACATCGAAGGTAACGTGATTAAGTTTGAACGTGCTAACGACGTTAACAAGACGCGCGCTCTTCACGGGGCTACGCGGGCAAACGTTGCTAACATGATCGAAGGTGTTACGGACGGTTTCAAGAAGACATTGAAGCTTGTCGGGGTTGGTTACCGGGCAGCTTTCAAGGGTAACACGTTGACGCTTACGGTTGGTTACTCCAACCCTGTTGACATGGAAAAGCCAGAAGATCTTGAAGTGGTTGTTCCTGACAACACTACAATCGAAATCAGCGGGATCAACAAGGAACATGTTGGTGACTTCGCTGCTGAAGTTCGTGCCGTACGTTCACCTGAACCATACAAGGGTAAGGGTATTCGTTACGAAAATGAACACATTATCCGCAAGGAAGGTAAGACTGGTAAGTAATAATTTATTACTCGCTAGTTAATTAATAACAACGAATTTAAAAATAGAGAGGTAACAGTTGTGATTACTAAACCAGATAAGAACAAGATCCGCCAACGCCGTCACAAGCGCGTGCGTGGTAAGATCTCTGGTACTGCAGAGCGCCCACGTTTAAGTGTCTACCGTTCAAACAAGAACATTTACGCTCAATTAATTGATGACGTAAAGGGTGTAACGCTCGCAAGTGCCTCAACTCATGATAGTGAAGTTAGTGGTAACACTAAGACTGAAAAAGCTGCTAGCGTTGGTGCATTAATTGCTAAGCGCGGTTCCGAAAAGAACATTTCTACGGTTGTCTTTGATCGTGGTGGTTACTTATACCACGGTCGGGTACAAGCTTTAGCAGATGCTGCTCGTGAAAACGGCTTACAATTCTAATTGAAAGGAGAATATCCAGACATGGCATCAACACAATCATACATTGACCCAGCTAAGTTGGATCTTGAAGATCAAGTTGTTTCTATCAACCGGATCACCAAGGTTGTTAAGGGTGGTCGTCGTTTACGGTTTGCTGCACTTGTTGTAGTCGGTGACCACAACGGCCACGTTGGTTTTGGTACGGGTAAGGCACAAGAAGTCCCTGAAGCAATCCGGAAGGCTTCTGCTGCTGCTCAAAAGAACTTGATCGAAGTTCCTACTGTTGGGACGACGATTCCACACGAAGTCATTGGTACTTTCGGTGGTGGTAAGATTATGCTTAAGCCTTCTGCTGAAGGTACTGGGGTAACGGCCGGTGGTGCAGTTCGTAACGTAATGGAACTTGCCGGGATCGCCGATGTTACTTCAAAGCGTTTAGGTTCTAACACGCCAATCAACGTTGTTCGCGCTACTTTTGAAGGTTTAAAGGCCTTGAAGAGTGCTGAAGAAGTTGCTGAATTACGTGGTGTTTCAGTTGACCACTTGGCAAAATAGGAGGATAAGTCATGGCTAAAGTTAAAGTTACTTTAATCCGCAGTGTTGCCCACCGTCAACCAACGCAACGCAAGACTGTTCAAGCTTTAGGGCTTGGTAAGATCGGTAGCTCAAACATCTTACCAGATAACGCAGCTACGCGTGGTGCAATCTTCAAGGTTGCTCACTTAGTATCAATTGAAGAAGTTAAATAATAACTAAAACTATAATAAGGAGGTGCCAACCTAATGAAATTAAACGAATTAAAGCCTTCAGAAGGTTCCCGTTTCAAGCGTTTACGTAAGGGACGTGGTTTATCATCTGGTCACGGTTTCACTTCTGGACGTGGTACAAAGGGTCAAAAGGCTCACGGTAAGACGCGTCTTGGATTTGAAGGGGGCCAAATGCCTCTTTACCGGCAAAAGCCAAAGCGTGGATTTACTAGCATGAACCACAAGGATTATGCTTTAGTAAGTTTAACGACTTTAAACCAATTCGAAGATGGTGCTGAAGTAACGCCAGAAGTACTTGTTGCCAATGGTGTTATTAAGAACGTCAAGAGTGGGGTTAAGATTTTGGCTAACGGTAAGTTAGACAAGAAGTTAACTGTTAAGGCTAACAAGTTCTCCGCATCTGCTGTTAAGGCAATCGAAGCTGCTGGTGGTCAAACTGAGGTGATCTAATGTTATCAACCGTCAAAGATGCATTTAAGGTCAAAGAGATTCGGAAGAAGATTTTCTTTACTTTATTTGTGTTGTTGGTATATCGGTTGGGATCATTTATCACTGTTCCAGGAGTTAATGCATCGGCCTTACAGTCATTGGCTAACTCGGGGTTGGCCTCCATTTTAAACACCTTTAGTGGTGGGGGGCTAACTAATTACTCTGTTTTCGCGATGGGGGTTTCACCTTACATCACGGCCCAAATTGTGGTGCAATTATTACAAATGGATATTGTGCCAAAGTTTGTGGAATGGAGTAAGCAAGGGGAAGTTGGTCGACGGAAATTAAATCAAGCGACGCGTTGGTTAACAATTGTCTTAGGGTTTATTCAATCCATCGGGATTACCGCTGGATTCAGTGCTTTAAGTTCAGTCCGGTTAGTCGAAGCGTCGGGGCCAATGGCCTTTATTACAATTGGTCTTATCTTAACGGCCGGAACAATGTTTGCAACTTGGCTCGGTGATATGATTACTGAGCGTGGAGTTGGGAATGGTGTTTCGATGATTATTTTCGCCGGGATTGTTGCTCAATTACCAGGCGGGGTTGTTCAATTATGGAACGACCAAATCCAAGGCGAATCTGGTTCAGCTTTATGGAGCGGAATCGGATTTGTTGTTGCAACTGTGATTGCCTTGTTAATTATCGTGCGGTTTGTCACGTGGGTTCAACAAGCAGAACGGCGGTTGCGTATGCAATATACGCGCCGGACAACAACCTCTCCAGCAAACAGTTACCTTCCATTGAAGTTAAATGTTTCTGGGGTGATTCCAGTGATCTTTGCAGGGGCGTTTGTTTCAACGCCGCAAACAATTCTGGTCGCCTTCCAACAAACCCATTCGGGTGATACTTGGTTCCAAGTTTTATCAAGTATTTTTAATTTATCATCTGGTCCGGGGATTTCCTTGTACACATTCTTAATTGTCGCCTTTACGTTTTTCTATGCCTTTGTTCAGGTTAATCCTGAAAAGATGGCGGAAAACTTACAAAAGCAAGGCAGTTACATTACCGGGATTCGTCCGGGTCGTGGAACGCAAGATTATGTTTCCGGGTTATTGATCCGGTTAAGTACAGTTGGTTCATTATTCTTGGGTCTGATTTCTTTAATTCCATTATTAGCCAGTCTATTCTTTGGTTTAAATGAATCAATCGGACTTGGGGGAACGAGCTTATTAATTGTTGTTCAAATTGCTTTAGATGTAGTTCGACAATTAAAAGGGATGACAACGCGGCGTGATTACGTTGGGTTCATCCGCAAGAATAATTAGGAGGATTTCCATGTCAACCATGAATTTAGTTTTAATGGGTTTGCCTGGTGCCGGTAAAGGTACGCAAGCTCAAAAGATTGTCCAAGATTTTGATATTCCACATATTTCTACGGGGGATATTTTCCGGGCAGCAATGAAGAATGAAACACCAATGGGACTTCAAGCTAAGCAATTCATCGATAAAGGTGAATTAGTTCCTGACGAAGTTACCAATGGAATTGTTGCCGAACGGTTGTCTCAACCGGATACGGCCAATGGGTTTATGCTTGATGGTTTTCCTCGTAACTTGGTCCAAGCAGACAGCTTAAATGAAATGTTAGCTGCTGCGGATCGGAAGCTTGATGCGGTGGTTAACATTCACGTTAACCCAGAAGTATTAGTGGAACGATTAAGTGGTCGGTTCATCTGTCGGGAATGTGGTGCTACTTACCACAAACTCTACAACATGCCAAAGGTTGCAGATACTTGTGATGTTTGTGGTGGTCATGAATTCTATCAACGGGATGATGACAAGCCAGAAACGGTCAAGAACCGGTTAGATGTTAACATTAAGCTTAACACGCCATTAATTGACTTTTATGAAAAGCAAGGTGTGCTTCACAATATCGACGGTGAACAAGATATTGAAAAAGTATACGCTGATGTCAAAGCCGTACTAGAAAGCCTTTCATAGCCTAGTTTGTGTTCAATGAACGCATGTGGTATAATTTGAAAGGTTTAGCTAGAAAAGTGGAGGGTCAGTCGATTTTCCACCATTTTTACGTTTTTTTGACTGTTCAAGGAGGAAATTGTCAGTGGCAAAAGCCGATGTAATCGAAGTTGAAGGTAAGGTTACTGAAACTTTACCAAATGCGATGTTTAAAGTTGAATTGGAAAATGGGGTTGAAATTTTAGCCCACGTTTCTGGGAAAATCCGGATGCACTACATCAAGATTTTACCTGGTGACCGGGTGCGGGTTGAAATGTCTCCTTACGACCTTACTAAGGGTCGGATTACTTTCCGGTTCAAGTAAGCACCGCCTGAAAAGCATTTAGGAGGATTTCACAATGAAAGTACGCCCATCAGTTAAGAAGATGTGTGATAGTTGTAAAATTGTTAAGCGGCGTGGCCGGGTGATGGTAATTTGCCAAAACCCTAAGCACAAGCAACGCCAAGGTAAGTAATAGAAAATAAAGGAGGTGTCTAAATGGCTCGTTTTGCAGGTGTCGATTTACCTCGTGACAAGCGAATCGTAATCGGTTTAACTTACATTTATGGGATCGGTAACACGACAGCAGTTAAGATTTTAGCTGATGCTGGTGTTTCTGAAGACGTTCGTGTTCGTGACTTAACCCCAGAACAAGAAGACAAGATTCGGGTTCAAATTGACCAACTTAAGGTTGAAGGGGACTTACGTCGGGAAGTTTCATTAAACATCAAGCGGCTCCAAGAAATTGGTTCATACCGTGGGATGCGTCACCGTCGTGGTTTACCAGTTCGTGGTCAACACACGAAGAACAATGCTCGGACTCGTAAGGGTAAAGCCGTTGCGATCGCCGGTAAGAAGAAATAATTAAATCTTTAAGTAAGGAGGTAAATTAGTTTATGGCAACTAAGAAGGGTACACGTAAGCGTCGTGTAAAGAAGAATGTCGAAACTGGTGTGGCACACATTCACGCTACTTTCAACAACACTTTAATCATGATTACTGACGTTCAAGGTAACGCTGTGGCTTGGTCATCAGCTGGTGTTCTTGGATTCAAGGGTAGTCGGAAGTCAACTCCTTTTGCTGCTCAAATGGCATCAGAAGCTGCTGCTAAGCAAGCAATGGAACATGGGATGAAGACGGTTGAAGCTGAAGTTAAGGGTCCAGGTTCCGGTCGTGAATCTGCTATCCGGGCACTTCAAGCTGCTGGATTAGAAGTTACGGCCATCCGGGACGTAACGCCAGTTCCTCATAACGGTTCTCGTCCTCCAAAGCGTCGTCGTGTCTAGGATGCACCACGATGTTTTAATCGGGCAGGTGCCTTTATATTTGCGATTCACGTTTTGAAAGGGGTAGTAGAGTAGAATGATCGAATTCGAAAAACCAAACATTCATAAAATCGAAGAAACGGACAACTTCGGTAAGTTCGTTGTGGAACCACTTGAACGTGGTTACGGGACGACGTTAGGTAATTCACTTCGGCGCGTAATGTTAGCTTCCTTACCTGGGGCAGCGATTACGAGCATTCAAATCGATGGCGTATTACATGAATTTAGTACAGTTGATGGGGTAACGGAAGACGTTACGCAAATCATTTTGAACTTAAAGAAGGTTGCGCTTAAGCTTGAAGGTGAAGAAGCCAAGAATCTTGAAATTGATGTGAAGGGTCCTGCAGTTGTGACAGCCGCTGACATCCAAGGTGATAGCGACGTAACTGTTTTAAACTCAGATCTTTACATTGCCACGGTCGCAGATGGCGCTGAATTGCATATCAACATGACGGCTGACAAGGGTCGTGGTTACTCATCTGCTGACGACAACAAGGCTCACATGACTGATTCAGTAATTGGGGTCTTACCAGTGGATTCAATCTATACCCCAATTGAACGGGTAAACTACACGGTGGAAAACACACGGGTTGGTCAAAGTAATGACTACGATAAGTTAACGTTAGACGTATGGACGAATGGTTCATTAACGCCAACAGACGCGATTAGCTTAGCGGCTAAGATCTTAAATGATCACTTAGCAATGTTTGTTAACTTAACGGAAGAAGCCCAAGCCACACAAGTGATGGTTGAACGTGAAGAAACGCATCAAGAAAAGGTACTTGATAAGACAATCGAAGAACTTGATTTATCAGTACGGTCATACAACTGCTTGAAGCGTGCTGATATCCAAACGGTGAAGGACTTAACTGAACGTTCTGAAATGGACATGATGAAGGTTCGGAACCTCGGACAAAAGTCCTTGGATGAAATCAGGTTGAAGTTAGCTGATCTTGGGGTTGGATTCCGCCAAGAAGACTAATCAAAAGAGATAAAATAGATTAAAAAGGAGGGTGAACTAATGAGTTACCGTAAATTAGGACGGACTAGTTCCCAACGGAAAGCTTTATTACGTGATTTAACTACGAGTTTAATCGTTAATGGTTCAATTACGACGACTGAAGCACGGGCAAAGGAAGTTCGTAAGACGATGGACAAGATGATCACATTGGCCAAGCGTGGTGATTTAGCATCACGTCGTAAGGCCGCTGCCTTCGTTCGCAACGTGGTTGCTGACGTTAAGGAAGATGGTGACAACATCAAGGTTCAATCAGCATTACAAAGTCTTTTTGAAGACCTTGCACCTAAGTACGCTGATCGGAACGGTGGTTACACACGGATCATCAAGACGATGCCTCGTCGTGGTGATGCTGCTAAGATGGTTATCTTAGAATTAGTTTAATCACTATTTCAATTTAATACGTAATAAAGAATCACTATGACTGGTGATATAGAGCGCTACGATGATGAAGAGTAATCTTTTAGTCTAGCTCGAAGGCCTTTTTGGCGCATCCCAGTTGTAAGTGATTTTTTTTATTTTGGCATAAATTTGATAGAATAGATATGTTACGGAGGAAAAAGCCGATGGCGTTAGTAGAAGTAAAAGATGTGACATATCAATATCCCGAGGCTGTTAAACCAAGTTTGGAACAGGTTAATCTAACCATTGAACCAGGAGAATGGGTGGCTTTAATTGGTCAAAACGGAAGTGGGAAGAGTACCTTAGCTCGCTTAATTGATGGGTTATTACCATTAACAAGTGGAACAATTACGGTTGGCGGGATTCCGGTTGATGAGCAACATTTAAATGCGATTCATCAACAGATTGGGATGGTATTTCAAAATCCGGATAATCAATTTGTTGGCGCCACGGTGGCTGATGATTTGGCTTTTGGCTTAGAAAATCACCTGCTTGATCGGGACGTAATGCAGCGCTTGATTCCACAATGGTTAAAGAAAGTGGGGATGCAAAAGTTTGTTGCCAGTCAACCGGAACAATTAAGTGGTGGTCAAAAGCAACGGGTGGCTTTAGCCGGTGCGATGGTCTTATCACCTCAGTTACTCATTTTGGATGAGGCGACAAGTATGTTAGATCCAGTGGGGCGTCAAGAGGTAATGGCAACGATTACTGAATTACGACGAACGCAAGCCCTGGCGATTTTATCAATTACCCATGATGTGAATGAAGCGCTATTAGCAGATCGGGTAGTGTTAATGGATCAAGGGAAAGTAGTCGCAAGTGGCCAACCACAAGTAATTTTAGGTGATCCGGCATTAGCAACGCAGTATCAATTTGACCAACCACCAGTAGCGCAGTTAAAAGCGGCGTTAGCAATGCATCAAATCCAGGTGCCAACTCAGATTACGACGCAAGGAGAAATGCAAACATGGTTAAGACGACAGTTCAATTCCAAGAGGTAGGCTTTACTTATCCAAGTCTACAAACTAATCCACGTCCTGCCTTATCCGGAATTGATTTAACGATGGAAAGTGGGCAAGTGACAGCCATTATTGGGCAAACTGGGAGTGGAAAAACTACGTTAATGCAGTTATTAGCCGGGTTGCAGTCACCACAACAAGGTCAAATTAAGCGGAATGAAGTCATAATTGACCGCCAAGCAACTTCCAAACAATTAGATCAATGGCGCCAAGGAATTGGGTATGTCTTTCAATTTCCAGAAAAGCAACTCTTTGCGGAAACCGTGTTGGATGACGTAATGTTTGGCCCGTTAAATTTAGGGTTATCTAAAGCGGATGCGCGGCAGCGGGCAATTAAATCCTTACAGCAAGTTAAGGTTAATCCCAAGTTGTTTGACCAATCACCATTCGAATTATCTGGTGGCCAACAACGCCGAGTGGCGATTGCGGGCGTTTTAGCCATGCAACCGCAAGTTTTAATCTTAGATGAACCGTCAGTGGGGCTTGATCCGAAAGGGCAACATGAATTAGTAGAATTAATTCAAACTTGTCAACAACAAGAGATGTTAATTGTCATGATTACACATGATATGGAATTAGTTGCCCAAGTTGCTAATCAAGTGGTTGTATTAACCGAGGGAAAAGTAGCGACGATTACCACCGCGGGAATTATTTGAACAAGCGGAGCAATTAGCAACTTGGCAATTATCGTTACCAACCGCGGTTCAATTAGCGTACTTGGCCCGGCAAAGTGGCGCCCAGCTACAGCCGCTACCGTTAACGATGGAACAATTAGCAACCCAATTGGCAACTGAATTGGAGGGACATGATGCAAACTAAGGTTTTATTTGGTTCATATGTGCCAATTTCATCATGGTGGCATCAGTTAAATGCCCGGATAATTAATTTTATGTCTGTGGTTTGTTTGCTTGGTATTTATTGCCAATAATTGGTTGAGTAATTTAGTGTTAGTTGGGTTATTAATGCTGACGATGTTAACGACCCGGGTTCCATTAAAATTTTATTGGCATGGCATTCGCGGGTTACTAGCTGTGATTGCGATGACGGTCTTAATTCAGCTCCTTTTTTTTCAAGTGGCGGGGAAGTGTACTGGCATTGGTGGATTTTTACCATTACAGCTAATGGTTTACGGCAATGTGGCACGATTTTTTTACGATTCTTTTTAATTATTAATGTGTCAACGGCGCTTACGGCGACTACGGACTCACTATCACTTGCGAATGGATTGGCAGCCCTGTTGAAACCATTGAAGGTGTTAAAAGTGCCGGTCAATCAAATTACCATGATGATTGCGATTGCATTACGGTTTGTGCCGACTTTATTTAATGAAGTTAATGTCATTATGAATGCGCAACGAGCGCGGGGGGTGCGGTTTAATCAAGGTGGATTAGTTCATCGGTTACGCTCGCTCGTGCCGATTATGGTGCCATTATTGGTTGGATCATTTAAACGCGCGGACGAATTAGCTACGGCAATGGAAGCACGTGGTTATGACCCGGATGCTTCGCGGAGTCAATATCGGATCATGCAGTGGAAGCGGATTGATACGTGGTTAGTCATTGTGATGGTTGCTATAACATGCAGTCTAATTTGGTTAAGAAAGTGAGGAAAAAGATGTATCGTTATAAAATTACCTTTGCCTATGATGGGTCGGGCTTTGCCGGCTTTCAAATTCAACCTCACAAACGGACGATTGAACAAACCTTAAAAATTGCCGTGAATAAAATTGCGAAGAATCCAACCCCACCGCTCCATGTAATTGGTTCGGGCCGGACGGATGCGGGCGTGCACGCTTTAAATCAGGTTGCGCATTTTGATTGTCCATTTGAATTAAGCAACGAATCGATGCGAAAAGCGTTAAATAGTCTGTTACCACGCGACATTTTGGTGAAAAAGCTGAACAAGTGGCGCCAGATTTTCATGCTCGTTATGATACGCACAGTAAACGCTATCGGTATCGAGTGGCGCAAGGCGAGTTTGTTGATCCGTTTAAACGCTTTTATACGTCGCATTATAAATACCCGGTTGATGTCGCTAAAATGAATCAGGCCGCGCAGGATTTGATTGGTGAGCATGATTTTACTTCATTTGTGGCATCCGGTAGCCAAGCCAAAAGTAATGTTCGCCGAATTGATGATGCGAGTGTGGTGCGCGATGATGTGAATGATGAAATTATCTTTGAATTTGAAGGAAATGGCTTTTTATACAATCAAGTTCGGATTATGGTAGCGACCTTACTTGAAATTGGTAATGGGCAACGACCGGTGGATGACATTCTCGCATTTTAGCCGCGCATGATCGCCAGGCCGCTCGGATGACTGCCCCGGCAGCCGGCCTCTATTTAGTTAGCGTTAATTACGATGAAACAAATGTAAAAACCGTTGACGATTTTAACAAAACCGAGTAAACTAAGTGTTGGTATTTCTTTTCCATAAATTACTCGGTACACAATTTATTGTAAAAGAAAGACAAATATTGGAGGATCATAATCGTGAGAACGACATACATGGCAAAACCTGGTGAAGTTGAACGCAAGTGGTACATCGTTGATGCTACGGACGTTCCTTTGGGGCGTTTAGCATCAGTTGTAGCATCTGTCTTACGCGGTAAGAACAAGCCAACTTTCACCCCTCATGTTGACACTGGTGACAACGTCATCGTGATCAATGCAGCACAAGTTAAGTTAACTGGTAAGAAGCTTAGCCAAAAGATTTACTACCGTCACTCAAACCACCCAGGTGGTCTTAAGAAGCGGACGGCAGCCGAATTTATGGCCCTTGCCCCAGAACGGATGGTTGAAAAGACTATCAAGGGGATGCTTCCACACAACCCTCTTGGTCGCAAGACTGGGATGAAGTTGCATGTGTACGCTGATGCTAACCACAAGCATGCGGCACAACAACCAGAAGTGTTAGACATCACGAACTTAATCTAAGGAGGGAACGGAATTGGCTCAACAAGTACAATACAGTGCTACTGGACGTCGTAAGGATGCAACCGCACGGGTTCGGTTAGTACCAGGTTCAGGTCAAATTACTATGAACGGGCGCGCAATCGAAGATTACATTCCGTTCGCTAACTTACGTGCTATCGTGAACCAACCATTTGGTGTAACGAAGACTGAAGGTCAATACGATGTTTTAGTTAACGTTAACGGTGGTGGTTTCGCTGGTCAAGCAGGTGCTACTCGTCACGGGATTGCTCGTGCCTTGTTAGCAGTCGACCCTGACTTCCGGGATGCCTTGAAGAAGGCTGGTCTCTTAACGCGGGACCCACGGATGAAGGAACGTCGTAAGCCAGGTCTTAAGAAGGCTCGTAAGGCTAGTCAATTTAGTAAGCGTTAATCGATTGGTTGGTTATCTACCAACGATTCAACCTTATATGAAAAACGTCTTAGCAATTTTGCTAAGGCGTTTTTTTAGGTTTTGATACATTTATTAAGGATTGGTTTAATTTAGGACAATTAAGGGTCGAATTACTTATGAAGTCGCTTCCAAAGTGCTAGACTATAACTATAGTATTTTTGAGAGAGGATTAGGTAAGATGTTTGATAATTTTGTTTTAAAGCAGGTTTTGAAGAAGTCGTTTAATATTCCGGTGGTAGTGACGTATCCGGATGGTAAAACTGAACAATATGGTGGCAACGGTCACCCTGAAGTGGCAATTAAATTAAATGATGAGATTGCTATTAATGACTTACGAAAGAATGCTTCGATAACGCTGGGAGAAGCCTATATGGATGGGCGGATTGAGATTGATGGATCAATTCAGAAGTTAATTTTATCAGCATATCAAAACGCTGATTCTTTTTTTACGGAGTAGCAAGTATCGCCACTTTTTGCCTAAACAAACGCATACGCAAGCTAAGTCAAAAGCAGATGTTCAAAGTCATTACGATTTAGGAAATGATTTTTACGCCCAATGGCTAGATGAAACGATGACGTACTCATGTGCTTATTTTGAAGATCCCCACTTAAGTTTAAAAGAGGCTCAAATGGCGAAAGTACATCATATTTTGAAGAAACTTAATCCGCAACCCGGTCAAACATTATTAGATATTGGGTGTGGTTGGGGAACTTTAATGCTTACGGCAGCCAAAGAATATGATTTAAAAGTGGTCGGGATTACTTTAAGTCAAGAACAAGCCCGCGCCGTGAACGAACGAATTAAAGCGGAAGGACTTGAAAATCGGGCGCAAGTTATTTTGGAAGATTATCGTCAATTGGATCATGCCCCGTTTGATTACATTACGAGTGTCGGCATGTTTGAACATGTGGGGCCGGAAAATCTGGGTGAATATTTCCAAACGGTTGAACGATACTTAGCCCCAAATGGGGTCGCATTGATTCATGGAATTACCCGGCAACAGAGTGGTGCCTATAACGGGTGGATTAATAAGTACATTTTCCCTGGTGGTTATATTCCAGGGATGACGGAAATTTTAGGGCATATTGTTGATGCCGGTTTACAGTTAACCGATTTAGAAACGTTGCGGCGTCATTATCAAAAGACGTTAGAGACTTGGGATCGGAATTTTAAACAAGCGAGTCCTGAAATTGCCAAGACGCATGATCAACGCTTTATGCGGATGTGGGATTTATATCTCCAAGCTTGTGCAGCGTCATTTGAATCCGGTAATATTGATTGTATTCAATACCTATTAACCAAGGGTCCAAGTGGTCAAAATCTGCCAATGACAAGAGATTATATGACTAAATAGTTCGCGAGCTTAGCTATCAAAGCGCCTGTTGGCGTAACGATACAAATGGCGTCGGAACTGGTTTAGCCAGGTTCGGCGTCATTTTGAGTTAGGCCCTAAGGTGCTGCTGAGCGAGCGTAGTTAGTATCAGGTCGTGAGCCACGCATTAGGGAAGCCGTGGCCTAACGTAGACAAGACGTTGGTACTAGCTATGCTAGGATCGGCGCCTTCGTCATAGTTAGGCACTAGCTTCTGCGTGGCGAACGTAGTTACATCCAGGTCGCAAGGCGCCGTCGAAAAAAGCTGGCAAGGAAATTTTCATTTCTCGCCAGCTTTTATTTATGCATTAGGATTTAAACTTAATTTAACAACAGCTTCGCACCGTGGAGTTTGGGGCATCATATCAACCGGTTGGATATAGTCCACTCGATAGGTAGGGGTAAGCCGTGCCAGGTTTCGTGCCAACGTGGCCATGTTACAAGAAACGTAGGCGAATTTAGTGGGATTTTCCGCTAAAATTTGTTCAATTAAGGCTTGATCAAGGCCGGTCCGTGGTGGATCGACAATTAAGGCATCAAAGTGGAGTCCGGCAGCGCGCCATTGTGGCATCAATTCTTCAGCCGTCCCGACTTCGTAATGAGCATTATCAATCCCGTTTAATTGCGCATTGTGGTTGGCATCATCAACGGCCGCTGGAATAACCTCCATCCCGCGGACTTGTTGGACCCGGTTGGCGAGGGATAAGCCAATCGTCCCAATCCCCGCGTAGGCATCAATGAGCGTATCGGTTGGCTGTAAGTCGACCGCTTGGGCGGCTTCTTCATACAATGTCTCGGTTTGTTCCGGATTTAATTGTAAGAAGGAGCGTGCTGATAATTGAAAATCCAGGCCCATTAATGATTCGGTAATGGTTGGGCGCCCGGCTAACAGCATTGTTTCGTCACCCCAAACCAGAGGTGTATCACCGGGATTGAAGTTTTGCATAATGGAAACGACGTTGGGGAAAGTCGTTTGCAAACGTTCAATGAGGCGCCGTTTTTGCGGTAATTTTTTTACTGTTGGTAATAAACGTAACCTGAATTTCATTCGTGCTAGCTGATTCACGGATGGCAATAGTTTTGATAATCCCACTATTGGTAGCTTCATCATAGATGGGGAGTTGCAATTCTTCAATCCAAGCAACGAGTTGCCGCATCACTCTCATTGTGGCCGGCATTTGAATCGCACACGTTTCCATATCAATGACGTCATGGCTATTAGCGCGGTAAAGGCCGGCGACAACGTGGCCATCAACTTGGCGTAGTTGGAATTGGGCTTTATTGCGGTAACCATAAGGGTGGGGGGCCGGAATCGTATCACGGACTTCATAGTGTTTGTAGCCTCGCGGTTTAAATTTAGCTAAGCTATCTAGCACGACTTGGCGTTTAAATTTAAGTTGTTCAGCATAAGCTAAGTGTTCTAATTCAAAGCCCCCAGCTTCTCCAGCATAAGCATCTCGTGGGGTTACGCGGGCCGGACTAGGAGTTCGCAGTTGATGAATTTTAGCTTCTAAGTATTTCTCGTGAATTTTGGTCACTTCGGCAACAACGACTTCGCCAGGGAGAGCGCCGGGTACAAAACAAACTTTGTGTTTGAAGTAGCCAATTCCTTGGCCTTCAACCCCAAGTTTTTTTGATGGTTAAGGGAAAGCGATCCCCGAGATTAACAATCACTGGGGGCGTAGGGCGGTGACTGGTCCGCGGACGCCGCCGTCGATCAAATGGTTGTGGCATAATGAAAATCCTTTCGTCTTGTAATGATTTTATTATAACTTAAATTTAAGAGACATGCTGAGAATGATTGAATCACAGTGTAGTTCCTTGGTATAATAGTTCGGTATGAATAAGTTTTAACTGCTAGAAAATAAGCGGAGGAACCAATGGACGAACAATTACAAATCGCGCAAACGCTCCAAGCGGTTTTGCCGGATTTAACCATCGATGACATTTTAAATAAGCTTGAACGGCCAAAGGATAGTGAACACGGGGACTTTGCATTCCCAACGTTTTTCTTGGCTAAGACCTTGCGGAAAGCACCACAAATGATTGCCGGAGACTTAATCGCGCAATTAGATACAACGGGGTATCAAAAGGTCGAACAAGCCGGTCCATACATTAACTTTTACATGGACCAAGGGCAAGTTGGGGCTAATATTTTAACGGAAATTTTGCAAGATCCAGCGAACTACGGGCGGCGTAATCTCGGTCACAATGCTCATGTAACGATGGATTACTCATCACCAAACATTGCCAAGCCAATGGGGATGGGGCATTTACGTTCCACGATGATTGGGGAAGCAATTGCCCGGATTTTGGAAAAAGAATATTATCAACCAGTCCGGATTGATTACCTTGGTGACTGGGGAACCCAATTTGGGAAGATGATGGCCGCCTACAAGATGTGGGGGGACGATGATGAAATTGCCAAGGACCCAATTAACACGCTGTTGTCATACTATGTGCGGATTAGTAAGGAAGCTGAAGATCACCCTGAATACGATGACTTAGGCCGGGAATGGTTTGCTAAGTTGGAAAATGGGGATGAAGAAGCCCGGCGCTTATGGAAGTGGTTCCGTGAAATTTCCTTAGAACGTTTCCAACGGGTTTACGACATGTTAGGGGTAGATTTTGATTCATACTCTGGGGAAGCCTTCATGGCACCAAAGATGGATGAACCAATTCAACTCTTAAAGAACAAAGGCATTTTAAAGCCAAGTCAAGGGGCACAAATCGTTGACTTAGACAAATACGATTTACCACCATTGTTAATTATCAAGAGTAACGGGACAACGACCTACATTACGCGGGATATTGCGGCTGCCCTTTACCGCAAGCGGATGTATGGCCACGTGAAGTCACTTTACGTGGTGGGGGCTGAACAAGAATCCTACTTTAAGCAATTACGGGCTGGATTAAAGGAAATGGGCTTTACTGGTACGACCAAATTGAACATATTTCTTTTGGGTTAATGAGCTTGAACGGGAAGAAGATGTCCACCCGGAAAGGGAACGTGGTTTCCTTAGAAGACGTCTTGAACGATTCAATTCGCCTTGCTCGGCAACAAATTGCCGAAAAGAACCCAACGTTAGCGAACGCCGATGAAGTTGCGAAGCAAGTTGGGGTCGGTGCCGTAATTTTCCATGACTTGAAGAACAACCGGCGGAATGCCATCGACTTTAATCTTGATGAAGTGGTGAAGTTTGAAGGGGAAACCGGTCCTTACGTACAATATTCACGGGCCCGGGCCGAAAGTCTGTTACGGAAAGGAAACAAACGGGACTTTAGCACGACGGACTTAACGCAAATTGGTGAAGCTGAATGGGAAATTGTTTCCTTTATGGGCCAATTCGCGGATGCAATTGAACGGGCAGCGAAGAATTACGACCCGAGTGTGATTGCTAAGTACGCTTTAGAATTAGCCAAGCGATTTAACCGTTACTACGCCCATACGCGGATTTTAGATGATGAAGCGTTACGGGATACGCGGTTAGCCGTGGTGCAAGCGGTTAGTCATGTCCTTAAGTACGCGTTACTCATGTTAGACGTGCAAGCACCAGACGAAATGTAATTAAAGCTAATTAACCGCCAAGGGAGCGCTCCCCTTGGCGGTTTGTGTTATGATAGAAGTACTTAGTTTAACTTGAAAGGGGGAGCCAAATGGATAATCGACCAATTGGGGTCATGGATTCTGGGATTGGTGGTTTGTCAGTGGTGCGCCAATTAAAAGCCCAATTACCTGGTGAATCAATTATGTTTATTGGTGATCAAGGACATTTCCCGTATGGAACGAAGACCGATGAAACAATTCAAATGTTTGTGCAACGCATTGCCAATTATTTTGTTGTGCATGACGTTAAGTTAATGGTGATTGCATGTAATACGGCTACGGCGGCCGCGTTACCATTGTTACGGCAAACCTTGCCCATTCCAGTGATTGGAGTAATTGAACCAGGGGCCAAGCGGCGCTCGCAACTGGGGCCACTCAAATTGGGGTGATTGCCACTGATAGCACGATCCATTCCGGGGCGTATGAGCAACAATTAACGTACCTGAATCCAACGGTTCAAGTAACTAGTCTTGCGACGCAACCGTTAGTGCGGGTGGTCGAAACTGGTCAAACTGGGACCCCGGCTGCTTTAGCCGCGGTTCAAACTGCTTTAGCACCGTTAGTTAACCAACCGATTACAGCGTTAATTTTAGGGTGTACGCATTTTCCATTTTTAACCCCTGAAATTCAACAAGTGCTTGGACCGCAAGTAACGTTAGTTGATCCAGCGATTGCGACGGTCCAAGCCGTGCAACGTCACCTTGAAGCAACTCAGCAATTATCCAATGCTAGTCAAGGCCATTTAATGGCTTATAGTACTGGTGAGTTGTCCGATTTACAACGAGGGCTTGCGAAGTGGCTACCAGGGGTAACGCCCCAAAGCTGTGCAGAACTAAAATTAGATTAATTATAAAAAGCGCTCGCGATTGCGAGCGCTTTATTGTTAATAATAATTACGGAAGCTGAAGTTCTTGTTGGGCTTGTTTAACTTGGGATTCAACTTGGTCAAAGCCGGTACCACCGAGTGAAGTCCGCTGTTCAACGGCAACAGTGGGATCTAAAACGTGGTAAACATCAGCGTCAATCCGGGCATCAATCGCTTTAAATTGAGCTAATGATAAGTCTTGGAGATTTTGGTGGTTTTGAATTCCTTCGTAGACTAATTGCCCGACAATAGCATGGGCTTGCCGGAACGGAATCCCCTTAGCGGCGAGGTAGTCAGCTAATTCCGTGGCGTTACTGAAGTCATTTTGGACCGCCTGTTGCATTTGAGCGGTATTAACATGCATCGTTTCAATCATGCCGGTCATCACTTTTAAGCACGGAATAATGGTTTTAACGGTGTCAAAAACGCCTTCTTTATCTTCTTGCATATCTTTATTGTAAGCAAGCGGTAAACTTTTCATTGTGGCTAAGAGGCCCATTAAATGTCCGTAAACCCGTCCGGTTTTGCCCCGCGTGAGTTCAGCCATATCAGGATTTTTCTTTTGGGGCATAATCGAGCTACCGGTGGAGTATTCGTCAGCCATTTCTAAGTAATTAAATTCGTAGGAGCACCAACTAATCAATTCTTCACTAAACCGCGAGAGGTGCATCATCAAGATGGCAGCATTGCTTAAAAATTCAAGGGCAAAGTCCCGATCGCTGACAGCATCCAGTGAGTTGGTATATGGTTGTTTAAAGCCGAGTAATTGAGTGGTTTCTTCCCGATCAATTGGGAAGGTGGTCCCGGCTAAAGCGGCGGCACCAAGGGGCGAGAGATCAGTATGCTGTTGATTAAATTCAAACCGTTCGATATCCCGTTTGAGCATCGCGTAGTAAGCCGTTAAGTAGTGGCCAAACGAAATTGGTTGGGCGTGTTGTAAGTGGGTATAGCCAGGCATGATCGTGTGAATGTGTTGACTAGCTTGGTTAACAAGGGCGGTTTGTAATTGTTTGATGGCATCAATCACTAACGGCAACCGATGCTTTAAATATAAGTGGAAATCAGTGGCAACTTGGTCATTCCGACTCCGAGCAGTATGAAGTTTGCCCGCCACGGAGCCGATTTTTTTCCGTTAACAAGGCCTCTAAATTCATGTGAATATCTTCATGGGTGGCGTCAAAGGTTAATTGGCCCGCATTAAGTTCGGTTTGTAAGGTGTGAAGGCCCGCTGTAATTTGATCAGCTTCAGCAGCGGTTAAGATTCCTGTATCGCCCAACATTTTGACGTGGGCAAGCGAACCGGCTAAATCTTCAGCCGCCATTAATTGATCAAAGTTAATTGAGGCGCCGAATTCATCGACCCATTGGGATCCGGCGGCTTGAAACCGGCCACCCCAGGCAGTATCAATACTCATAATTTACTCCTTGTGATCGTGATGTTGGTGAACTTGGGCATAAACTTGAGTTGGAAGCCCCCAAAGTTTAATAAAACCATTGGCAGCTTCGTGGTCGAAAGAGTCACTACTTGTGTAAGTTGCCAAATCCTCATTGTAAAGGGAAACTGGTGATTGCCGCCCTTCACAGATAACATTACCTTTGAATAATTTAACCCGGACCACGCCGGTAACGTCTTGTTGACTGGCTTTAATAAAGGCCATTAACGCTTTAAATAATGGTGAGAACCATTGGGCGTTATAGATTAAATTACTAATTTCGTGTTCAACTAATAGCTTGTAATGACCTAATCCCCGTTCTAAGGTTAAGTTTTCTAAGTCTTGGTGGGCCTTAATTAAGACCGTGGCAGCGGGAGCTTCATAGACTTCCCGCGACTTAATCCCAACCAGCCGATTTTCGATATGATCAATCCGGCCGATACCATGTTGGCCAGCTAACTGATCTAATTGAGCAATGAGCGTCTCTAATGGAAGTTCTTCACCATTAAGCGCGACGGGGATCCCATGTTCAAAACTAATTTCGACGATGCTAGGGGTATCAGGAGTATCGTTAAGGTCGGTTGTCCGGTCGAAGGCATCAGCCGGAGTGGCTTTCTTAGCTGGCGAAGACTCCAATTACATGACGGGGCAAACCTTAGAAATTGATGGTGGGATGCAATTCCACTAAAATTAATTTGAATCAGATGAGGTCGGGAATTAACGGGATTCCGGCCTCATTTTTCATTTATGTTACAGGACTTAAAATTTGTGGTTAAGTACGGTATCATATAAGGTAATCATGTTTAATCTGGAGGAGCAATCAATGGCAAAACGACGCCGGCGGAAAATGAAATTAATCACGAAACTAATCATTAGTTTTTATCATTAATGATTGTACTCGTGGGGGCGTACTTTGGTCGGCACGCCTACATGAATTATCGCTTACGAATGGAACAGCAACAAACGATTGAACGGCAAGCCAAAGAAAAGCGGGACTTTATTAAACGCGTGGCCCCTGAAGCCCAACGGATGCAAGCTAAGTATCACGTGATGTCGTCAATTACGATTGCTCAAGCAATTTTAGAGTCGAATTGGGGCAAGAGCCAATTATCGAAAGAAGATAATAATTTGTTTGGAATTAAGGGGACCGGGGCCAATTCAAAGCTATTTACGACGCGTGAATATGTGAATGGTCAATGGATTACCATTAAGGGGCGCTTTAAGGTTTATGATAGTTGGGATGCATCGATTGCCGATCATACGCGTTTGATGCTCGAAGGAACGTATTATAAATCTGATAATTACGAACCAGTGGTGAAAGCACAAAACTATCAAGAAGCCGCGCAAGCGTTGCAAGATGCTAATTACGCAACGGACCCGAATTACGCACAAAAGTTAATTCAAATTATTCAAACATATGATCTCGATCAATATGATCGTTAAATTTTAGATACCCCAACTGCTTCGGCAGAGCGGGGTTTTTGCGTTTTTATTCCAGTTTACAGTTAAGGAGAGAGTAATCGTGAGTATTGAAGCAACATTATTACAAGGAATGAATGACAAGCAACAAGAAGCCGTGTTAGCCACTGAAGGACCATTATTGGTGATGGCCGGGGCGGGTTCCGGGAAGACACGGGTGTTAACGCACCGGATTGCGTACTTAATTGAAGCTAAGCATGTCTTGCCATGGCATATTTTAGCGATTACCTTTACCAATAAGGCCGCGCGGGAAATGCAAGAACGGATTGCCAATTTATTGGGGGATGACGCTAAAGATATTTGGGTTTCAACCTTCCACGCCTTGTGTGTGCGGATTTTACGCCGGGACATTGAGTTACTTGGGTACAACCGCGCCTTTACGATTGCCGATCCGAGTGAACAACGGACGTTAGTGAAGCAAATTTGTGGTGATTTGAATATTGATACGGAAAAATTTGATCCGCGCCAAATTTTAGCGGCGATTTCGAATGCCAAAAACGCAATGGAAATGCCGGCCACTTATCTGGCTAAACACCGCGGACCGTTCCATCAAATGGTGGGTCAAGTTTACACTCAATATCAACAAGCCTTACAAACTAATCAATCGTTAGACTTTGATGATTTAATCATGAAAACGATTGAATTATTTGAAAAGTCACCGGAAACGTTGCAACGTTACCAACAAAAATTCCAATACATTCATGTTGACGAATACCAAGATACTAACGATGCGCAATATCAATTGGTGAACTTATTAGCCAAGGGGTACCAAAATCTATGTGTCGTTGGGGACGCGGACCAAAGTATTTATGGTTGGCGGGGCGCCAATATGAACAACATTTTAAATTTCGAACGGGATTATCCTCAAGCCCAAACGGTGATGTTGGAACAAAATTACCGTTCCACCAAGACGATTTTGCAAGCGGCCAATGAAGTGATCGCCAATAACTTACAACGTAAGGATAAGAATTTGTGGACGCAAAATGAAGCGGGAGACAAGATTTCTTACTATCGGGCGCAAAATGAGCATGATGAAGCGCGCTTTATCGTGCAACAAATTCAAACCCTAATGCGGGAACAAGGTCGCCACGCCAATGATTTTGCCGTGCTTTACCGGACGAATGCCCAATCGCGGGTAATTGAAGAAACCTTCCTTAAGAGTTCAATCCCGTACACGATGGTTGGGGGCCACAAGTTCTATGACCGGAAAGAAATTCGGGATATTTTAGCGTACTTAACGTTGATTGCCAATCCCAATGATTCGATGAGTTTTATGCGGGTGGTTAATACGCCTAAACGAGGCATCGGAGCGACGAGTGTCGAACATCTCCGAGCCTTTGCAATGGATAATCATTGGCCCATGTTATATGCGGCGCAAAATGTGATGATGGCAACCGAATTAGGGGCAGCGGCGAAAAATAAATTGGAAGCCTTTGGGATGTTAATGGAAGACTTACGTGATCATGCTAAGGTGATGTCAATTACGGATTTAACGGATTATATTTTAGATAAGTCTGGCTATGATGAAGCTTACGTCAAGATAAGACCTTACAAGCCCAAGCTCGCCGGGAAAACTTAGATGAATTTAAGTCGGTAACGGCGGAATATGATAAGCAACACGCTGACGATGAGGTTGACCCATTAGAAAAAAATCGTGAATTTCTTAGCTGATTTAGCGTTAGTTTCGGATCAAGATGATGTGGATGAACAAGAACCAGCGGTGACGTTAATGACCCTACACGCGGCGAAGGGGTTGGAATTTCCAGTGGTGTTCTTAGTTGGGATGGAAACCGGAGTCTTTCCATTAGCGCGTTCAATGGAAAACAACGAAGAAATGGAAGAAGAACGCCGGTTGGCATATGTCGGGATCACGCGGGCCGAACGGAAATTATACCTAACGAATGCTTATTCACGGATGCTATATGGACGGGTGCAACGAAACCAACCATCCGATTTTGTGGATGAAATTGATGATCAATTAATTCAAAGTGAAAACCAAGGTGGCTTATCCTTTGGAAAAACCTCCCAAGGCCTTTACGGTGGTTATGCAAGTCAAGCCAGTCAGGCCACGACATACCGGTCAACGCCACGACGGACCCCAGGTAAAAAGGTGGCCCCAAAAGTGGCGAATACTGGGACGGGAGCTGATAAGGAAAGTTGGGCAACCGGTGATAAGGTCACGCATAAAAAGTGGGGAACGGGAACGGTGGTCTCAGTCAATGGAACCGGGACTGATATGGAATTAGATATCGCCTTCCCACAACAAGGGGTGAAGCGCTTGTTAGCAAGCTTTGCGCCGATTACTAAAGTTGAGGAATAACCATGGCAAACGAACAGTTAACCGAATTATCCAAGGACCAACTCGCAGCTAAATTGCCGGAATTACGGGCCCAATTGCGTCAATGGGGGAAAGAATATTACGAACAAGATGCACCTAGCGTCGCCGATTATGTCTATGATCAAGCCTATGCCGAATTAGTTGCGATTGAAACTAAGTATCCGGACTTAGTAACTCCGGATTCCCCCACCCAATTAGTTGGTGGACAAACCCAAGGTCAACTTGCCAAAGTACCGCATGAGCAACCAATGTTATCAATGGGGGATGTTTTTTCGCTCGATGAATTATTAGCATTTAATAATCGGTTAGCCAACCAAGTTGCAACTGAGGACTTAGCTTATAACCTGGAATTAAAAATTGATGGCTTGTCGTTATCATTAGTTTATGAAGAAGGACGCTTGGTCCAAGCGTCAACGCGGGGGAATGGCTTGGTCGGAGAAGATGTGACGGCCAATGTAAAGACGATCAAAAGTGTGCCCCAAACGTTACCCGAACCGTGGTCGCTTGAATTTCGTGGTGAATGTTATATGCCTAAAGCCGCCTTTGCCAAGTTAAATGCCCAACGAGAAGCAAATGGGGAACCGGTCTTCGCTAACCCCCGAAATGCGGCGGCAGGGAGTTTGCGGCAACTTGATTCAGCAGTTACGGCTGCCGAGAATTGACGGTCTTTATGTATTATGTGCCGGATTATGAAACGTTCGGCGTGACGACCCAAGTGGAAGCGTTGGAAAAAAAATGGCTGCGCTGGGCTTACCGGTTAATTTGGATAATCAAGTGGTGCGGACACCAGCTGAAATTAAAGCGTATATTGATCGGTACACTGCGCAACGTGATCAATTACCATATGGAATTGACGGGATTGTAGAAAAGGTGAACGATTTAACCTTACAAACCCAACTCGGGGCTACGGTGAAAGTTCCGCGGTGGGAAATTGCTTATAAATTCCCACCTGAAGAGGCGCCAACCGTGGTTCGAGCGATTGAATGGACCGTGGGCCGGACGGGAACGGTGACGCCAACGGCCGTGATGGATTCAGTCCAACTCGCTGGTACCACGGTGAGTCGGGCGTCCTTACATAATCCGGATTATCTACAAGCTAAAGATATTCGCTTAGGTGATACGGTGTTGTTGCATAAAGCTGGTGATATTATTCCGGAAATTGAACGGGTGGTCGTGGATCAACGACCAGCCGATAGCCAACCATATCAAATCCCAACGCATTGTCCGGTGTGTGAACACGAATTAGTTAATTTGGCGGATGAAGTGGCCTTGCGGTGCTTGAATCCGATGTGTCCAGCCCAAATTAAGGAAGGCTTGGCGCATTTTGTTTCTCGAAACGCCATGAATATTGATGGATTAGGACCGAAAATTTTAGAACAATTGTGGGATAAACAATTAGTTCATGATGTGGCTGGGTTGTATCAATTAACCTTGGCCGAATTGTTAACGTTAGATAAAGTTGGTGAAAAATCGGCGACTAAATTGCTAACTGCGATTGATCAAAGTCGCCAAAATTCAGCGGAACGATTACTATTTGGGCTCGGAATTCGTCACGTTGGGGGCAAAGCCGCCCAACTGTTAATGGCCGAGTTTGGAGATTTACCAACGTTGATGGCCGCGGATGAGGAGCAAATTGCGGCTGTAGATTCAATTGGACCGACGATTGCTGCCAGCCTTAAAACCTACTTTGCCAATCCGCAAGTTCAAACTTTAATTACTGAATTACAAACCGCTGGCGTTAATTTCACCTACTTAGCGCCAACGACCGCGAGCGATAATAGTGAATGGACGGGTAAAACGGTAGTCCTAACGGGGACCTTAACTACGATGAGCCGTTCAGATGCGAAGCAATGGTTGGAAGCGCAGGGAGCAAAGGTGACCGGTAGTGTTTCCAAAAAGACAGATTTATTAATTGCGGGAGAAAAAGCTGGTAGTAAATTAGCAAAAGCGCAACAATTATCAGTGCTCGTTTGGAATGAAACGCAATTCCAAGCGGCGATGGAGGAAGCAACAAAATGAAGCGGAAGTTAGTCAGTTTATCATTGGTCGTGAGTTTAGGACTCTTGCTTGCGGCTTGTGGCAATTCGAAAAGCAAGCAAATGACCACCTTATCAAACGGGAGTAATAATACTTACCGGACGGTGGTGGTGAATGGGAAGTATCTCGTTAGTAAGTCGCGAGGCGTGAATTTAGACAATGGGAACTCCATTACGAGCTTAAAGAGTTTTGATAGTGGGCTGATAAATGTGGCTAAACAAGAATTTGCCCCCAAAACGTATATTTTTCAAGAGGGACAATACTTATCTAGTCACACTATTAACCAATGGTTGGCTCGCAAATCAGAAAAGCATCCCCAAGGGTTAAATCCGGCCAAGGGAAGTAAAGATAATCCCAATCCAGAATATCTGCAACAAATTGAAGAGCAAGATTTTATGACACAATCAGGCAATCAATTATCGTTGCGGGGGATGGTGATTGGGATTGCGGTTAATTCACAATATCAGTATCAAAAGAAAGCTGATGGACCAACGTACACGAAGGACATTGAATCAAGTGAAGCCCAGGCTGCTGGGAAAGCCGCTGCCGCGAAAATGCAACGACTCCGGCAAAAAAAGGCGACGCAACGGATTCCAATTGTCTTTGCGATTTACCAACAAGCTGGTGATGAAAGTTTGGTTGGTGGGAACTTTGTCGCTTATACACGCGCTGAAGGAAATCAAATCCAACACTGGAAGAAGCTTGATTACCAAACCAAACTGTTACCAGAAGTCGAAACAACAACCACGAAGACCGATAAAAAAAGATGATGATACGCAAAACTTCACGAACTTTCGGGATCGGATTCAAAACTTCTTCCCGAATTTAAGTGGGGTGACGGCCCAAGCGCAATACTATAACGGCAATTTAAGCGGGATGAACGTGACGATTTCCACTCAGTTCTATAGCGAGAGTGAAATTCAGAGTTTTACGCAATATGTCGAACGCCAAGCTAAGAAGTATTTACCAAGTGGGGTGCCAATCGAAATTAAGATTCAAACCACGGATAATGATATCCAAGCGGTGGTTTATCGTGATGGAAACTCCGATAACTATAACCGCCACGTCTTCAGTGCTTATTAACGCGTTGAAGTGTGGTAAAATAAATGTTTGTAGATAATTGAATTTGATAGAAATGAGGACCGATGCATGGCAGCAAATTTAGACCGTGAACAGGTAAAGCACGTGGCCGAATTGGCCAAGTTATCCTTTACGGATGCAGAATTAGATAAATTTGTTCCACAACTTGAAGCAATTGTGGAATTGTTTGATCAATTAGAAGAAGTTGATACGACGGGCGTCGCCCCAATGACGACGGCCACGGATGAAGTTAATGTGATGCGTGAAGACGTCGCCGTTAAGAGTAGTGATGAATTGCGGCAAGCCTTACTCGATAATGCGCCGGAAACTGAAAATGGGTTAATCAAGGTGCCAGCAATCTTAGACGGAAGTGAGGACTAATTAACCATGGATTTTAACCAAACGGATATTACCCAATTACATGCTGATTTAGTGGCTGGGAAAGTAACGGCCACGGAATTAGTGGAAGCCAGTCTCAAGCGGATGGACGCTACGGAAGCTGATGTTAATGCCTTTGTGAACCGTAATGATGAAGCGGCCCTTAAGCAAGCCCAAGCTTTAGATGCAGCTGGGATTAAGGAAGACCAATTATTAGCCGGGATTCCTTTAGCGGTGAAAGACAACATTTTAACGCAAGGCTTAACGACGACGGCTTCTTCGAAGATGTTGGAACATTTCACCCCCGTTTTCGATGCCACGGTGGTGGAAAAATTAAACCAAGCTGGGGCAATCAATGTCGGGAAGACGAACCTCGATGAATTCGCAATGGGTTCCTCAACCGAAACGTCTTACTTTGGGACGACTAAGAACCCATGGGACTTAACACGGGTACCAGGTGGTAGTTCTGGTGGTTCAGCCGCGGCGGTGGCAGCTGGGGACGTCCTTGGTGCCTTGGGGACGGATACTGGTGGTTCAATTCGGATGCCATCCGCCTTTAATGGGGTTGTTGGGATGAAACCAACGTATGGTCGGGTTTCCCGTTGGGGCGTGATCGCCTTTGGTTCGAGTTTTGACCAAGTGGGGTGGATTACGCGGACGGTCAAGGATAACGCCATCTTGATGAGTGCCATTAGCGGTCAAGATGACCATGATATGACGAGTTCACACCAAGCGGTGCCTGACTTTGCAGCGGGCTTAGACGAAGCGAGTGTTAAGGGCTTACGGATTGCGGTGCCAAAGGAATACGTTAGTGACGCAATTGATGAAGATGTACGTGAAGTCATTGAAGCTGGGTTAAAGCACTTAGAATCACTCGGGGCGATTGTCGATGAAGTTTCCTTACCACACACGAAGTATGGGGTACCGGTTTACTACATCTTAGCGTCATCCGAAGCTTCGTCAAACTTACAACGGTTTGATGGGATTCGGTACGGGTTCCGGGCTGATGATGTGAAAAACTTGGAAGACGTTTACGTTAAGACACGTTCGGAAGGGTTCGGCGAAGAAGTTAAGCGCCGGATTATGTTAGGGACGTTCTCCTTATCTGCTGGTTTCTACGATGCTTACTTCAACAAAGCGGCTAAGGTTCGGCGTTTAATTGCCCAAGACTTTGAAAAGGTTTTTGAAGATCATGATGTGATTATCGGGGCGACGGGAGTTTCAACGGCCTTCAAGATTGGTGAAGATATTGATGATCCCAAGAAGATGTACTACAACGATATCTTAACGGTGACGGCCAACTTAGCTGGGGTGCCAGCGATGTCAATTCCAGCCGGCTTCTCCAAGAAGAATGGGATGCCAGTTGGGATGCAATTAATTGGGAAGAAGTACGACGAACAAACGCTTTACAACACGGCGTACGTCTTTGAACAAACTACGGATGCCCACAATCATCACGCTAAGTTAGGAGGAGACCAATAAGATGAATTTTGAAACGACAATTGGGTTGGAAGTCACGTTGAATTAAAAACTAACTCCAAGATTTTTAGCCCTTCGCCAGTTAACTTTGGGGCGGCAGCCAACGAAAACACTAACATGTTGGATTGGGGATACCCTGGGGTCTTACCAACGTTAAACAAGGGTGTGGTGAAAGCCGGGATTATGGCTGGGTTAGCCCTCCATGCGGAAATTAATCCAAACATGCACTTTGATCGGAAGAATTACTTCTATCCTGATAATCCGAAAGCGTACCAAATTACGCAATCCGAAACGCCAATTGCTCACGATGGTTGGGTGGAAATCGAAGTTGACGGCAAGAAAAAGAAGATTGGGATTGCTGAAATGCATATTGAAGAAGATGCCGGGAAGAACACCCACACCGGTCAATATTCATACGTGGACTTAAACCGGCAAGGGACGCCATTGATTGAAATCGTGTCTAAGCCTGATATCGCTTCACCTGACGAAGCGGTAGCGTACTTAGAAGCCTTACGGCAACGGATTCAATTTACGGGGATTTCCGACGTGAAGATGGAAGAAGGTTCAATGCGGGTTGATACCAACATTTCGGTGCGGCCATATGGGGCTAAGGAATTTGGGACCAAAACGGAAATGAAGAACATTAATTCCTTCAATTATGTGCGGAATGCGTTGAACTTTGAACAAGAACGGCATCAAAAAGTTCTCTTAGCTGGGGGGCAAATTGTTCAAGAAACACGGCGGTACGATGAAGCCACGAAGTCAACGATTTCCATGCGGACGAAAGAAGGAAGTGACGATTACCGTTACTTCCCTGAACCAGATGTGCCAGCCGTTCATGTTAGCGATGACTGGATTGCGGAAATTACGGCGGAAATGCCACAAATGCCAGGTGAACGGCGGGCTCACTATGTCAATGACCTTGGTTTAACGGATTATGATGCAATGGTCTTAACGCAAACCAAGGAAATGTCGGACTTCTTTGAAGCCACGGTTGCTGAAGGTGCGGATGCCCGTAAGGTAGCCAATTACTTAATGAACGACGTGAACAGTTACTTAAACACCGAACACGTTGATTTACCACAAACTAAGTTAACGCCAGCTAACTTAGCCGGAATGATTAAGTTAATCGATGATGGCACGATTTCATCTAAGATGGCCAAGAAGGTCTTCCAAGGAATCTTACAAGGGGAAGAACCAGCGGAATTCGCGAAGAAGAATGGCTTAGTTCAATTATCTGATCCAGCCCAATTACAACCAATTGTGGATGAAATTTTAGCTAATAACCCACAATCAATTGAAGACTTTAAGAACGGGAAAGACCGGGCGGTTGGTTTCTTAGTTGGACAAATTATGAAGCAAACCAAGGGAACGGCCAACCCTGGCGTGGTTAACAAGTTGTTAATGCAAGCCTTAAACGCACAATAGAGGTAGAAGTAGATGACGAAGCGAGCACGGATTATTTATAATCCAACATCGGGGCGCGAAGCCATTAAGCATGATTTAGTTGATATCTTAGCCGTGTATGAACAAGCCGGCTATGAAACGAGTGCGTTTGCTACGACGCCGGAACCTAATTCGGCCTTAAATGAAGCAGCTCGGGCCGTGCGGGAAGGCTTTGATTTAATCGTGGCTGCCGGTGGTGACGGGACGATTAACGAAGTCATGAATGGGATTGCCGGCTTTGAGCATCGCCCATTATTGGCCGTGATTCCGTCCGGGACGACGAATGATTATGCTCGGGCCTTAAAGATTCCCCGGGAAGATCCAGTTGGGGCGGCCCGCGTGATTTTAAATCCGGAGAATCGATTTAAAATTGATGTGGGGCAAGTTGAAGATCACTACTTTATGAACATTGCGGCGGCCGGAACGTTAACGGAATTGACCTATGAAGTTCCATCACAAATGAAGTCAATGTTTGGTTACTTAGCTTACTTTGCCAAGGGAACGGAATTGTTGCCACGGGTGAAGCCGGTCAAAGTCCGAGTGACATACGATGGCGAAGTTTATGAAGGTGATATTTCCACAATTTTATTAGCCTTAACGAATTCCGTCGGAGGCTTTGAACAAGTGGTGCCAGATGCATCATTGGATGATGGTAACTTCTCGTTGTTAATTGTGAAGGATAGTTCCCTTGCTGGCATGCTCCAAATTATGGCCAAAGCCTTGAAAGGAACCCACGTTGATGATGAGCGGGTGATTTACGTCAAGGCCAAAGATGTGTTGATTGAACCATTGAATGAAGCTGATCGCTTGATGATTAACTTAGATGGTGAATACGGTGGGGATGCACCAAAGCATTTCCATAATTTACATCAACATATTGAAGTGGTGGCCAATGTGGAACAAATTCCAACGAATGCGATTAGCAGTGAAATGACCCCCGAAATGAAACGGATGGAACAAGATTTCATTCGGGATGTTGATAATCATTTAGCGGATGAATAATGAAAAGCGGTTGGGTTTTGCAACAAAACCGGACCGCTTTTGTCGATTAAGGAGATTTGAATGAAAGTAAATTTACCAGTTCACCGGGGTGAGACCATCACGGGGACGATTGCGGATTTAACGTATCAAGGAAACGGGGTGTTAAAAGTCGCTCAATACCCAATTTTCGTGCCGGATACGTTGCCGGGGGAAAAAGTGGAAGTGCGGGTGACGAAATTAACCCAAAACTTTGCGTGGGGAATGCTAACGCAACGCTTAACCACGAGTCCTGACCGCGTGGAAAATGCCAACCAAATGTTTTTACAAACCGGGATTGCCCCGTTAGGACATTTGAAGTACCCAGCCCAATTAAAGTTTAAGCAAAAGTTAATTCAAGACTTATTAACTAAAGCCCACCTTGATTTAACGGTGGCGCCAACGCTCGGAATGGCGGCACCATACCATTACCGGAATAAAGCCCAAGTGCCCGTTCGTTACCAACGGGGGGCGTTACAAACAGGCTTCTATAAGCGTGGTAGTCATGATTTAGTGCCGATGGAAGATTTTTATATCCAAGATCCGGTGATTGACCAAACGATTGTTACGGTGCGGAATTTAATGCGGGACTTAAAGTTACGGGCATATGATGAAACGAAGCAAACGGGTGATGTTAAGCATTTAATGGTCCGGCGTGGCTATTACAGTCACCAAGTCATGGTGGTAATTGTGACACGGACATCAAAATTACCACACGCTAAGGAATTAGTGGCGGGCATGGTGGATCAAATTCCGGGAATTACGAGCATTATCCATAATGTGAATGCTAAAAATACGAATGTCGTGTTAGGACCGGAAAATCACGTTTTATGGGGCGAACCAACGATTCATGATCAATTGTTGGGGATTGATTTTACGATTTCACCATTATCGTTTTACCAAGTTAATCCGCAACAAACAGAAAAGCTTTACCAAGCAGCCATTGATGCGGCTGAATTAGATGGGACCCAAACGGTGATTGATGCGTACTGTGGGATTGGGACCATTTCGTTGGCGGTGGCGAAGCATGCGCAAAAAGTTTATGGGGTTGAAATAGTTCCGGCGGCGATTGAAGATGCCAAGTTAAATGCGTTACATAACCAGATTGAGAATGCTGAATTTGTGGTTGGTAAGGCCGAAGAACAAATGGCCAAGTGGCAAGCAGCCGGCTTAAAACCAGATGTCTTGATTGTTGATCCACCACGGAAAGGCTTGGATGAACAATTAATTGAAGCAGCCGGGAAAATGGCGCCCCAAAAGATTGTCTATGTTTCATGTAATCCCGCCACGTTAGTCCGGGACCTGCAACGATTAATGGAACAAGGTTATCGGGTAACGAAGCCAATTCAACCGGTTGATCAATTCCCACAAACGACGCATGTTGAGAGTGTGACGTTGCTGGAACGGACAGAAATCGATTAAAATTTGGTGAAGGGTTGGTAGGGTCGCGTTACATAAAGTGCGATTTAGGTCAACATAATGGGATATTTTAGATGCTTGTTTTGTGTTTAAAATGAGTAGATTTTAATGAAGTGACTTAGTCCAGGTGCTTTTTAACACACTCAAAAAGCAAGAGTGCAACTTTTTCGAAATAGATTTCAATGGTCTATTCGGGATTTGTACAAGGAAGATGTAATCTAAGAATGAATATTACCACAGGAATTAGTGTATTTTCGTTAATAATATCAGGATGTGCAGTATACTATGCTCGTTCAACAATTTTGAAAAATGATCTGAGGGGTAAATTAGCAATTAATTTGGAGGTATATGAAGGTAAAAAAAGTATCATCTATAAAGAAGTAGGCGTGGTAATTGATGGAAAGAAGCTTCACGTTAGAGTTCCACAATTAAGAATTTACGTAAATTCAGGGTCCATACAACGAACGTACATGCTCTTTCCGTATCCGATTAAAGGCGAAAATGATGATCATCCATACAAAAAGTTTGATGCTGTTCATGTGAATCTTGGTGATTTGGTTAATACAGTTAAATGGTCACCGGTAAAACAAAAGAAAGTACTTGTGGCGCCAAATAGTATTGAAGCATTGTGTCCTGAATAAAATGGTGGTTCAACGTATATGATGCACCTTATTTTAGGAATCGATGGATCATATCATTTAATCATGTTAGTATATAAAAATCTTTTAAGCGGTGAGGCTACTCTTGAGGTTTTTGATAAAGTTGATTATTTAAACTATTATGAAGTTAATAATCACACATATATGGAACGATTTCAGAGATGCATTGAATACTTAAGAAAAAAAACCATATAGAGATAGTTTAGGAATATGTACAAAAAAAAGCCCTGGGGTTAGAATAAAAATTGGACAAGGTAAAAAGAGATTCGAAATCGGTTATAATTAATACAAAGAACTAAAGGAGGATCTAAATTTGAAAATATGTATTTTAGGCTTAGGTGTGATAGGTACAACTTATGGATATGTATTTCAAAAAGCAGGACATCAGATTGAGCATTTAGTTAGGGAAAATAAAAAACAAAATGTTCCAGCAAAGCTGAATATAACTATATTAGACGGACGTTATAATAATAAGGGAGAAGAAAAAACAGATACATACACTGTAAATCTTGCAAAACCGGATACAAGTTATGACTTTATTCTTTTGAGTGTTTCACGCGGAAAAATAAAAGATGCTATAGCAACACTTTCGCAAAACAACATTACGGGAAGTTTGATATTATTCTGTAACTTTTGGAACAGTCGCAAAGAGATTGAAGAAATAGTAGGTAATTTTAAATACATTATAGGATTTCCTACTGCTGGTGGAAGTATGATACAGCAAGAGTTGAACTGTGTTCTATTTGACCATATAATGCTTGAAAGCAAGGAAAAAGCAAGCATTCCAAACTATAGAGATTTGATAGAACTTCTTAAATCTACAGACCTAAAAACAGAAGTTCCTTATGATATGGTGGAATGGATATGGATTCACATGGCAATAAATGCAGGTGTTACTTCTACTGCTGCACGAGCAGGAAAAATTGATGACCCAAAACAGCTTGCGATTAATCTTATGAGAGATTCCCACGCATTATCTATAGCAGTGAAATCGGTAAGAGAAACTGTTAAAGTAGTAAAAGCTAGAGGGGTCAATTTGAAATTATATAAAAATGAACTTCTTCCTTACAAAATACCTTCTGCTGTCGCAGGTATGATAATGAAACGAATGTTTGCAGGAAATGAGCTCACAAGCAGAATTATGACGTTACATAATGATGTAAAAGACATTATGTATGGATGTAAAAGTATTTATGATGCTGGGAAGCAAGAAAATTTGGATTTACCCTTATTTTATTCAAATATGGATAAAATCTTTAATAGATAAATTCGTAGATAAATTCAGCTTCATAAATCCCAGTTTGTCTAATTGAATAGAACAATTTTAGAAACAGTAAATCACAAAGGTTTGGGGTTAGAATTGGTTCTGGTAATTATGCCAGTGATATTGAAAAGAAAAACGCACGGTTAAAGCGTGAATTACGTGATGCCAAAGGAGCTATTGAAGTCTTAAAAAAACTATAAGGATTCTGGGGTAGCTGAGTGCAATGAGGTCATTTATGACATCGTTGGTAAAACTTGTAAAAAAAAGGACCGGAATATTCTTCAGCCTCTTGGGTGATTAAAAACCTAGACTTATCACGGTTAAATTACTATGACACCATTCGACGTCCTATACTTGAGTCCAAAAATCAAAAACAAGTCATTAAGAACGAAATTCTTAGAATTTGGAAGAAGTTTCGATGTGTTTATGGTGCGCCTAAAATTACCCAAGAATTAAGGAAAGCTGGGTATAATATATCGGTTAGGACAGTGGGATTATACATACGAGAATTAGGAATCAAGACCATTTACATCAAGCCATGGGTAGCTACTACACAAAATTCAAACTACTCTTCAAAGCTTATTAACCTACTTGATGAACAGTTTAATCCCGATGCACCAAACGCTGCTTGGTGTATTGATACGACGTATATTTCGACACGTAAGGGCTTTGTGTATCCTACATCTATCATGGATTTGTTTTCGCGCAAAATTATTGCCTGGGACCTGTCTGATAATCTTGAAGTAAGTAATGTTGTATCGCTTATTGGGCGAGCTAAGCGCAGGCGCAACGTAACTCGTCCGCTAATTATGCATAGTGATCGTGGTAGCCAGTTTACATCAACGGCTTATATGGCTGCAACATGTGGATTTACCTTGTCTTACTCTAAGAAGGATTATCCATGGGACAACGCTTGTATCGAGTCATTTCATGCGCTTATTAAGCGATAATGGTTAAATTAATTCAACATCTATAGTTATCACGAAGCTCGGCGGTTGGTTTTTGAGTACATTGAAACTTTTTACAACACTGTCAGAATTCATAGCCATTGCGGATTTAAATCGCCAAAAACGTTTGAGGAAGATTGCCAATTAAAGCATTATAAATTACAAGCTGCATAGTCACAAAAGTCTCCATTTAATTTGTACATTTTATTGACAGGGGACCAAATTTAGTTTGTTAATTATAGTAACGTTATTGAATTAGTTATCTTGATTTGTTATTAATATATTAAATATCCATAGGTGACGTTGCCTATTTAGGCCTTATTAGTAATACCATTTATAAAAATTGGGAGATAAGGGGAAAGTTATGCTGGTTGTCATTGATAGTTAATTGTTTATATTTGAATATACTGATAATTATCTGCAAAAAGTTAAAGATATTGTGATGGGAAGGTATAAGTAGATTGAACTCGAATGATACATTGGACGGAAATGGTGCAGAAAAAATACCATTTTTTTTATGGTGACACTTCCAAATATGACAATGAGTATAAAACTAAACAGGGATTTAGATAGTGATGACAGAGAACTTGCACATACTTTTGCATAAACTTTGGGGTTATTAAATCAGTTAGTTCATATTTTCTATATTGGTAATGATGCACATGATTATTTAATATTCAGTATTAATCGACTAGAAAATACGGTCGAATCTCATACCCATGTGGCTAGGGCAATAATTGACTTCCTCTCGGATTCTAGACTGATTATTAATTATTTAGAAAATTGGACCAAAAGTAATTTAAGCTCTGAATATTATCAAAAATGGCTTGAATTTGAGCATGGGATGTTTGATCGATTCGTGTCTTATAGAATTGGATATCATCTTAGGAATATAGCGCAGCATAAAATATTTATTATTGGTAAAATTAATGAACACATAGTTGATAATGGCAAATTAAAAAAAGGATATTTATCTCAACAAATCAGTACTGGATAATAATTTCTATCACAAAACAAAAACATCAGCTAACTTTTTTTGAAAATGATAGGAACCTGTCAATAATGCCGCATTTAGAAAATTATTTTTTAGGAATTCAGTATCTATATCTAGATGCAGGTAGAAAATTCTTTGATGAAAACAAAGAAAAAAATAAATCAAATGATTAAATTGTGTGAATCAAAAGGCTATAGTTCCAGGATTTATCATGGGGTTACAAATAGTAAAAAGATTAACGAAAATAATTGGGATGTTGATGCGTCAGAAATTATCACTGTGCCTAAAATTGTTGATGTGCTGAAAATATTAAATGAGGAAAAAAATAGCTAATATCAACTTTAATATTAAAGGTATTTCATGATTATAAAAAATACACATATCACTGTTCAATATAGATAAGTTTTCCCACAAACCAACAAAATCCGTGAACTACTATCCATCACTAAAATCCTTCAAGATTCAACATTTTAGATTCGAGTAAACGGATGTACTGCTTTTAGTTGGATAGCCCAAACCGCCTTAACTAGCGGTTAATTAAGAATGTGTAATTGATCAACTGATCTCGTGGCATGTTGAGATCGTAACGGTGCTTGAACGTACAGATGAATAGCCTGAAAACGCCAGTGTTATGGTATTATGAATAGATTAAAAGTGTACGGATTCCTCTTTTGACAATTGGAATTAGTACACTTTTTTGCTTTCCAAGTTGGTAGGAAGTTTTGTTTTACGATTCTAGCTAATTGAGGTACTGAAACTAGATATCAACTTTTTTAGGCAAAAATAAAACATGGTCGTCAATAGTAACGACCATGCATAACATTAATGACCACGATGTTTTTTTTGCGATGCTTAGCTACTCGTTTTTGGTAACGAAGCTCTTGTGCTAATTGTTTTTCAGTAGTGTGTTTTGCTTTACGTAACCTTTTTCGTTCCTCAAATTGGTTTTGTAGGGTACTTTGGGCTTTAGTACTAATGCCATGAGACCGCATTGTCCGATTGGCTAATCGTTGGGCACGTTTGGGTTAATGTGTTTCGTAACGATTGGCGTTCCGTTTGGTTCATGATGAAAATGAAATCGTTGATAATCCTGATTTACCAGTTTTAGGATTAATGACATCTTTGGTATTGAACTGCCAAGGGTAACGGATGCAACTGAATAGTTAACATCATCATGACATTCTAAAATAGCTTTGTAAAAACTACCATCAAAAATAATTGTTAGACAAGATTGAGTAACCATCATGTCCCCTCCTTAAATTAGACTAAGAAAGTGGGACATCCTGGAGGGAAGGATACTGATCAGTGGGTACTGATGTTCGGACTACCAACCGAACCGTGTTTTTACTTTCCTATGTATAATAACACAGTTTTTTAATAGTTTAACTTTAAAATTATTTTTATTTTTAAGGAAGGACTTACCCTGAAAAATTACTATCGAGCATTGCATATTATCGGTAAGTTTAGGAAACAAATGAAACCGGACATTGATAATATTTTTCCACCCAAAACCGGTCATCAAATCACAAAATTAGCGACGAAATTTAGGGATCAAATAATTTTTGGACGGTCTGATGTCATGAATGGTTTGGGAATTAAAGCGTCGCGAGCTTCAGAATTATTAAGAGTGATGTTGGTGCACCAGGTTATTAAACCAGTTACCGGTCACGGAAAAGGTAAGTATATTTTTTTCGGGATTTAAAGTAATAAAATGCCACCCAGTTAGTTTTTGACTAACTAGGTGGCATTATTGGTTACTATTTTGTTTTAAAATACTTAAGGTCTTTTTGGTGTACCTAAATTTGAACATTTGTAATCAAATTTAAAATCGACAAGTTTAAAATAGTTAAGTTATTAAAAACTTATCGCTTATGTATCAAAGTTTTACTTGACTAGTGGTAGAACAAGCGTTACTTCTGAAAAAAATCAGAAGTAGCGCCTTTTTTACCTTAAAATCAACGTCTTCGCTTTCATCCACCAGACATGTAAGCAATACGCAGAAGTAAATGACAGAATCCAGGTTAAAATCCATGTGCCAAATAGGGTTAAGATTGGATGATAAGTGGCATGATATTGCATATTAAGTCCGCGCCAGATTAATTGATTCCAAAAAACATTAGACAGATATGCACGATAGGCATAAGTGGCTAAGAAGTGGAAAACGTTTAAACTAGTCTGTGAATTCTTCCGCACTTGATGCAAGCAAAATGCGGAAACTAGCGCAATAACTGCCAAACAGTAGAGTGTCATTGAAGGCTTGTAATATGGTGCATTGTTTAAGTTGATTGGATGACCAAACTTTTGTAATTCAATGTTAGTCCAAATGAAGCAGCCAACAAATGCGATTGCGATTAGCCACCAGAACTTAGTGACTAACCGATTGTATTGACCGCGCAATTGCCAGGCTAGCATACCATATACACCATAAATAAAGAATGAAATGAAAATACGATCTAGCAGATACCAATCATGTTCGTGTACGCCGTGGAAGACGTAATAATCATAAAACCAAAGCCAAGCAAAATAGAGTACAAAAGTGATAACTGCGACCCAAATTCCGCGTGTTAAGTTGTGTCCTACATAGCGGCTTAATCCCCAAAAGATTGGCATCAAAATAATAAATTGCAGCATCATCGTGTTGTACCACAAGTACGGTGCCGCATTACCATTGATAAAGTGCCAGCAGAATGAGCCAAAGTTATTGAATTTATTAACCTGTTGCAACCATGGCATTCCCAATAAATAAATTAAAGTCCACCAGATGGTCGGAACAAATAAGTTCGACCAATTACTCCGCATGTGCTTTTGATAAGAAAAATTGCCTTGCTCATCATTAGTTCGAATAGTGGTATACAGAATCCCAAAAATAAAGGCTGGAGCAGTGTATTTAACCAGATTGTAGAAAACACCAAAGATGTCTTGTATATTAGTTGACTGATTCGCGCCCATGATCATTGACATGATCGGCTGTGACATCACAGCCGTACAAGCAAATACTTTTAAATAATCACCAATATCAGCCGTGTGATAACTTTTAAACTGATATCTTTTCATATGAAGCCCTCTTTTCTTTTGAATTGTGAGGTCCAAAAGAAGTTCAAGTTTAATTTACCGGTTTTTTTTCAAAAATGCAAAGGGTTAATTAAAAATTATTGTTGAGCATGCTCTCGTTCTTGTAAAAAAAACATTGGCTATTTCGTTGCTAAAAAGGCGTTGTGCATCAGTCAAATTGTGATGAGGCGAGTTTAAATAAATTGTGCGATGAGGTGTTTCTGGATAAATATGAATTTTAGTAATATTTTGTGTTTCAAAATCCTGCCAGCTAATAGCGGGGATAAAACCTATTCCGATTCCGTTAGCAATTAGCTGCCGTACCGTTGCGGGTTCATCTGATTGATATTGATAATTGAGCATAATATTATGAGCGATTAAAAATTGGTCGATAGTTTGCTGCAGTTCGGCTTCTTTATCCAAACCAACAAAAACATATTTTTCTAAATCTTTTAGCTCAATAAAATCCCTGTTAGGAAGGCTTCCTTTTTGGCCCCAATTAGTAATTCCTCAGTAGTGATGGGGATGCTATTAAAGTTAGGGATCTTAGTAGTGGAAATAATAAAGTCAAATTGCTCTAAATCTTTGGCGAAAATATTTTTTTGATGAATATTCAAGCTAATGTTGGGTAATACTTCCTGCATTCGTAAAATTATTTTAGAAATTAAAGGCGAAGCTACAGTAAATAGAACATTCAATGGGCTTTGATCGATATTTTTAGAACCTTGAACAGCCTTAATTCCTCTATCAAGTAGATTTAAGCTATCAGAAACGTAAGAATAGAAAAGTTTACCTTGTTGATTCAATTTAATCGTTCTACCTTCGCGGTCGAATAGTTTAACGTCAATTTCTTCTTCAAGTTGCTTGATAGTTTTGCTGACGGCAGATTGGCTGACATAAGCTTCTTTAGCAGCTTCAGTAATTGAACCGAGAGATGCCACAGAAATAAAGTATTTTAATGTAGTTAAGTTCATTTTGATCACCTAATTCATAACTATTTGGTTAAGTATTATTCTGTTTATATATTATAAATTATCATTCAAATGATTTAAACTAAAAATAGTGAGATCCAAAGAGGTGATTATTTTGCGAAGCTTGTGGTTATTCCCAGGTCAGGGGGGTCAACATGCGGGGATGCTTGATCAAGTTAACCAGCAATTAAAGGAACAAGTGGAAAAATGGACGAATGTTAAGTTAGTTGATACGGCTGATGCTTATCAAGATTCTGTTCAAATCCAGCTTAGTATTTTACTTTTACAGATTGATCAAGTTGATCGATTGCAAAAGTTAGACTGGAATCCAACTTTGGTTGCTGGGCATTCCTTGGGCGTTTTTGCTGCTGCTTATGCCGCAAAGGTAATTAGCAAGGAAGATGTTTTTAAGTTAGTTGCTCTTAGAGCCAAGCTAATGCAGGAATGTTATCCCGAAGGTTACGGCATGGGTGTCGTAGTTGGCTTAAGCAGATCAGAAGTAAAGAAACTGGTTGCTCAGGTGCATTCGGAGACTAATCCAGTTTATATTTCTAATCAAAATTCAGAAATGCAAAATACCGTTTCAGGTAAGATTAGTGCGATCGAAGAAATGCTTGAATTAGCGAAAGAAAATGGTGCATCGAAAGCAAAACTTTTGCATGTGCCCAATCCATCACATTCGCCATTAATGCAAAAGGCAGCAGATCAATTGAATGCTTTTATTAGCACACTAGATCTGCATAAGCCAAGTTGTATTTATTTGGCTAACTACAATGGTCATGCGGTAAAGAATTTAGAAGACATTACTTATGATTTAGGTAATAACCTAATTTATCCAGTATTGTGGGAAACAATGATGCAAGTTGCGCTTGAATATCAGCCAACTAGTAGCTGTGAGTTTTCACCTGGAACAGCTTTTACAAAGCTATTAAAAGCTAAGACGGATCAACTGAACATCGTGACATTATCAACGATGTTGGTTGATGATGCAGATTATTTATTTAATAAATGGGAGAAAAATAATGACTGAAGAAAAGAATTGGCATACTCATCGAGATGCAAAGAATGCACGTTTAGCAAGTGCCAGTTCATTATTGAACGGCAAATTTGCTAAAACTAAAGATGTTGTTGAAGTATTGAATGCTTTGATTAAGCCGGGAGACAAGGTAGTGCTTGAAGGTGACAACCAAAAGCAAGCTTCATTCTTGTCAGAAGCATTAACCAAGGTTGATCCAGAACGTGTTCATGATTTACACATGATTATGTCTAGTATCTCACGTCCCGAACACCTTGATATTTTTGACTTAGGAATTGCTTCAAAGATGGACTTTTCATTTGCCGGTCCTCAAAGTACACGTGTATCACAAATGATTGCGGACGGAACAATGACTGTTGGTGACATTCATACCTATCTTGAATTGTTTGGTCGTTTATTCATTGATTTAATCCCAAACGTGGTTTTAGTAGCTGCAGACAAGGTTGACCATGAGGGTAATCTTTATACTGGGTTTAACACTGAAGAAACACCAACAATCGTTGAAGCTGCAGCATTCCACGATGGAATCGTCATTGTTCAAGCTAATGAAGTGGTAGATAAGTTGCCACGTGTTGATATTCCTAGCGATTGGGTAGACATCGTTATTCCAGCGGATAAACCATATCAACTAGAACCATTATTTACACGTGATCCACAAGCAATTACTGAATTGCAAATCTTGATGGGAATGATGGCCATTAAGGGAATATATGCTAAACACCATGTTCAAACCTTGAACCACGGTGTCGGTTTTAACACTTCTGCAATTGAACTTCTTTTACCTACTTACGGTGAACAATTGGGACTTAAGGGTAAGATCTGTCGCAACTGGGAATTAAACCCAACTCCAACTTTGATTCCAGCAATTGAAAGTGGCTGGGTTCAATCTGTCCATTCATTTGGTGGTGAAGTCGGAATGGAAAAATATATTGCCGCTCGTCCTGACATCTTCTTTGTTGGTAAAGATGGTACAATGCGTTCTAACCGTGCTTTAGGTCAAGTTGCTGGGCAATATGCGCTTGATATGTTCGTAGGTTCAACTTTACAAATTGATCAATGGGGTAATTCTTCAACTGTTACTAACGGTCGTTTGTCTGGTTTTGGTGGTGCTCCTAACATGGGTTCTAACCCAACTGGTCGTCGTCACTCAACTCCAGCTTGGCAAAGCTTGAAGCCAGATGATGATCCATTAGCTAAGGGTCAAAAGTTGGTTGTACAAATGGTTGAAACTTTTGGTTCAAATAAGAAGCCGGTCTTTGTTGATCACTTGGATGCCGAAAAAGTTAGAAAAGAAGCTAAGTTGGCTAATGTACCAATCATGATTTACTCAGAAGATACCACTCATATTGTGACTGAGGAAGGGATTGCCTACCTTTACAAGACTGACAGCATGGAAGAAAAAAAGGCTGCTATTGAGGCAATTGCCGGTGTAACTCCAGTTGGTTTGCGTTCAAATCCAAAAGAAGTAAAGCGGTTGCGTGAAAAAGGTATTGTTGCTTTGCCAGAAGATTTAGGCGTACGCCGTGAAGATGCTAAGCGTTCACTTCTTGCAGCTCAAACCATGGATGACCTTGTTGAATGGTCACATGGTCTTTACAATCCACCTGCAAAATTTAGATCTTGGTCATAATTTAGGAGGTAAAAGAGAATGGAAAAATTACATTTTGAATATCAAAATTCTACACCTGTAAAAAAAATTCGCACATGTTGGGGTAGTTGCCTCCGGTGATCTAGAAATTTTAGTTTATCCAGCAGATGGAGATAAGACAATGCTAGACATTACTACTGGTAGCGATGGTTTCGGCAAAGTTTGGCAAAATGTCTTAAATCGTTTCTTTGCCCGCTACCCATTAAACGGTAAATTTATTGTGCATGATTTTGGTGCAACCCCTGGTGTTGTTAACTTGCGTTTGACTCAAGCAATGGAGGCATTAAAAGATGAAAAATAGTTTTGTTGAATTAAATGCCCGGCAACGTGCATTTGCATTAGTTGATGAAAATTCTGGTCGTGAATTAGTCGGTCCAGAATATGATATGATTTCACCTCACCTTGAGCCACAGAATATCGTGCCTGAAAGTGATGACGGGATTATTTTAGTTAAAGGTAAGCTTAACGGCAAAGACGTGGTTGTTATTTCAATCGAAGGTAAGTTCCAAGGTGGTGGTATCGGAGAGGTTTCCGGTGCTAAAATCGTTGCTACTTTGGAAGAAGCCTTAGATGATAACAAGAATGGTAAAACTATTTATCCAATCATTGTTTTGGATACTGGTGGTGTACGTTTGCAAGAAGCAAATTATGGGCTTTTATCAATTTCTGAAATTCAAAATGCTGTCATTGCCTTAAAGAAGTATGTTCCTGTTATCGGTTTAGTTCCAGGTAGAGTGGGTAGTTTTGGCGGTATGTCAATTACTAGTGCTGTTTTGTCATATCTTATTACTACCCAAAAAGCTAGAGTTGCTTTGAACGGTCCGGAAGTTATCGAACAAGAAGCTGGCGTACGTGAATTTGATTCTAGCGATAAAGATTTAATCTGGGATACTTTAGGTACTCGTCAAAGAGTAAAGACTGGTATTGCTGACGAATTAGTTGAAGATGACGTCGAAACTATCAGAACTTCAATTTCTGAAGCTATCGGTCAAAAGAAAGATGCTCACAGAACAGATAAGGCTGATTTCTATTTGACTTTGCTTGATAAGATTGATTTTTCTAAGCCTTTGACTACTGCGGAATATCGTAAAATTTTTAGCGAAACTAAGGCTGAAAAGCACGAAATTACTGCAACTGTTGCTAGTGATACTCCAGTTGACAAGAGTCGTGGTCGTTTATGGTTTGAAAAATTGACTGGCATTAAGAATGCTAAGTCAGAATATCCAACGGTTTTAGCAGCTGAAGTTGATGGAAAAGAATATATTGCCATCGTTCCTGATAAGAATAACCGTTTCCCACGTGTACGTAATGGTGAAGTGGGTTTGCAAGAAGGCTTTGTCATTTCTAAGATCGTTAATAAGATTGTTGAAGAAGACAAGGATAAAGAAGTTAAACGTCCAATTATTTTGATTGTTGATGTACCGAGTCAGGCTTATGGCTATAAGGAAGAGTTAATTGGTATTCACATTGGTTTGGCTTCTAGTGCTGCTGCATATGCTAAGGCACGTCAAGCTGGGCACCCAGTAATTGATTTTATTCCTGGGGATGCCGTTTCAGGTGGCTTTTTGGCTCACGGCTTGCAATCTAACAGAATAATTGCTTTAGCTGATAAATCCATTACTATTCAAGCTATGTCTAAGGCATCAGCTGCTCGTATCACCCAAAGAACGATTGCAGAACTTGAGGAAGCTACTAAGCATGTTCCCGCAATGGCATACGATATCTTTAATTATGAAAAATTAGGTGCTTTATACAAATTAGTTCACGATGTTTCATCTTGGGATGCTAATGACGATGCAGTTAAAGAAGTTCATGATTTAATCGATGAAGCAATTGCAAGTACTAAGGGTCAGCCAACTGATTTACACTTCCGTTATGAAACTCCAATTGCCATTGAAAGTGGACGTAAGGCCACAATTAAGATGCGTGGAATGGTTGATGGTCAATGGGAAAAATAACTAATATTTGGCCGCATGATTTATTAACTTTTGCTAATAACGATGACTTAATATTAGAAGAGAATCCTTTACCTAAATGGGCAAAGGATTCTTTGTCTAAAGCTAAAATTGTTGTGGTCAGACGCGGCATAGTAAAAGATGCTTTAATTCCGGTGGGTTTACGCGGTTACGAGCGCAATCAGCGCTTAGCTGGCTATTTAAAAGGGTCTAATGTGGTTAAACACTATCATCCTGATTATTTTATTAAGCATGAATCTTGGCGAGATTTACCAATTGAAAGACAGAAGCTGATTGCTGTTCAGGCATTGATTAAAATTGCATCGCTTTTAACTAATTATCAGTGGGGTATTAGTGGTTCACTTGCTTACGAAATGGCGACTGGCATTAAGATGGTTAAGGAGAGTTCTGAACATATCAGTGACTTGGATTTGATTATGCCGGATTTACCTAAAATGAGTGTAGATGAGGCTAAAAAATTCTTGGCAAATCTAAACCAATTTGGTACGCATGTAGATGTGCAAGTGATTCATGGGGGAAATGGTTTTTCATTAGAAGAATATTCTTTAGGTCGTGACCAACAGATTTTAATTAAAACTGCAACTGGGCCCATTCTAAGTAAGGATCCATGGCAAGCGATTAAAGAGGAATAAAATGGATTTTGTAACTAGTGATGGAATTAAGATTGATTATCAGATAAAAGGCACAGGAAATCCCATTATTTTTGTGGCTGGTTTTGGTGGCTATCAGGAAGTATGGACCGAGCAGGTAGATTATTTTGTTCAGATGGGCTATCAAGTGATTACATATGATCATCGCAATTTTGGTTCCAGCCAAAGAACGACGCAAGGTCATACTTTGCAACGCTTAACAGATGATTTGATCGAATTAGTCCAGCATTTAGGCATTAAGCAATCAGCTTTCGTTGGACATTCCATGGGTGGCAGTTTACTTTATGATCTAATTAAAACAGCGCCTGAATTGATTAAGTTGGTAGTTGTAGTTGATCAGACACCTTATATGCTAAATACGTCCGATTGGCAGTACGGTTTTATGAATTACACGCTGGATAATTATCTGACTGAAGCTAAAGAAGAGCCACAGGTACATGAAACTCTCAATGGATTAAGCAGTAATGTAACTTTTGCACTCGATAAAGCGAGAGTCGAGCATCCCTTCAGTAGAGCTGACAATTTTGATTTGTTATGTGAACATATCAAATATGATTGGAGAGATATTATCAAGAATAGTTCAGTACCAATTGATGTGATTGCAGCTGTGCAAAGTCCATATTATGATGCGGATTTTGCTAAGTGGATGACTATGGTCAATCGTTCTATTAAGACAGCTTTAGTTGATAATTGTGGTCATGATATTATGGCTGAAGTACCTGATCGTTTTAACCAGATTCTGCGACATTTCTTATTAAGTAATCGCTATTTAAGTAATTAGAAAGAACAAAATGGCAATAGAAAAAATTACTCGCAATGCTTTGAAGTCATTGCTGTATGAGGTAGTCACTAATCCTAAACCGGGATTGGTAGATCCGGTTGATGTAGGGCCGCATCCTGATATGGATGTTTATTTATTCATTGATAGTAGTTTAAGCCTATCTGATTATTTTAACCAGGCTGCTAAAATAGGATCTACATTTAGTGGAACAGATTTAAAACAAATGTTTGAAATGCTGCGTCAGGCAGGAATAGAAGCTGAAAAAACAATGTTTAATGCTACTGACCATGTAAATACTCATAAAGGAGCAGTTTTTTTCATTAGGTTTATTTGTCTGTGCTAGTAGCTATTGTCAAAAAAATGATCGCGATGAATTCATAGTTATTCAAGAAATGACTAAAGGATTAGTTAAGCGTGATCTAGGACAAAAGCAAGAGACGGCTGGTGAAAAACAATTTTTGCAATATGGCAAGGGCGGTGTTAGAGCAGAAGCTGAAGCCGGTTATCCGTTAGTGCGAGATATTTCATTACCATTTTTAGCTCAAAGTCATGGTGAATTGAATACGCGCTTGCTGGATACCTTGATGAAGATAGTAAGTGAGATTGAAGATTCTAATTTAATTAAGAGAGCAGGTAACCTTGAAGTGATTACCTGGGCACATGAACAGGCAAAAACATACTTGAATCTAGGTGGCTACGGTACGTCAGCTGGCAGACAGTTTATGCAGCAGCTCAATCAAACTTTTAAAAAGAAAAACTATAGCTTAGGTGGTAGTGCAGATTTGTTGGTTATTACGATTTTTATGGCACTGCAACGTGGAATAATTTAGTGTTAAGTCGTCTAACTTGGTTATTTTTCAAAAAGGAATCATACTGGAAGTGAAAAAGTTAGCTTATCATGAAAGCATGGATATGCCATGGACGATTATGTAATTGATTTTGATTCATTAAGTTACTTGAAGCCTGAAACTTTAGCTATTATGAAGTTACTGGTAAAGAAATATAATAAAAGTAAAGACGATGATGTTCTGCAGGATGGCGTAGTTGTTAGCTTTAATGAGTTGGCTAAGGCAGCTAAGATACTTCTCTGCGTAGCCGGTGAGGGTTGGTATCAGGAGAAAGGAAAACCCGATCAGCTACTAAAGCCCGGTTATGTGGTAAACATCTCGACTGAGGTGAAACACTGGCATGGTGCAACGAAGAACAGTTGGTTTTCTCATATCGCTCCTGGAGTGGATGATCCGAATGCCACTGTCACTTGGTGTGAGCCTGTGACGGAAGAGGAATACGATAAACTGGAGAATCAGAGATGAAAGCATCAAACCAGTTACCGGTCACGGAAAAGGTAAGTATATTTTTCGGAATTTAAAGTAATAAAATGCCACCCAGTTAGTTTTGGACTAACTAGGTGGCATTATTGGTTACTATTTTGTTTTAAATTAGTATGATCAGTTACTTCAACGAAACGAAGATACAAATGTCGATTATTTCGGATTAATCTTGGTAGTTAGCCTTTAAATCGATAACGAGGAGGGCAACACTATAATGCGTTAGAGGAATATTTAGTAGAATTTTTACCATATCACATGGCAACGATTTTTATTAGCTCACGATGTAGTTGACCAAAAATGGGTGAAAAATTTTCGGTATCAATTAAAAGACGAATTGATACTAGCCGAAAGTGGAATTGATTATTAAATAGTGTGCTTTTAGTAATAAGTATTGTAAAATTAATTTCGTTAATATGATGGAATATTTTTAGTGATAGGTGACTTAATGATTGAAATTAATCAACAAGAATTTTTAACGACTTTGCAACAACGGTTAACCGAACGACACCCAGAAATTGATTGGACAGCAGTTCAAACAGCCCTGTTGCTTGATCAGCAATGGGAAGTTTTAGCGCGGATGGAAGCGACTGGGGGCGAAGTTGATCTTGTAAATGAAACGGATGATACCTACGTCTTCTTTGATTGTGCTGAGGAATCACCTGTTGACCGGCGCGCGGTTTGTTACGATGAAGCAGCATTAGCGGCACGTAAGAATGCAACATCGATGGAACAATTGTCTAATGAAATTGGAGCAGCCGTGCTAACTGAAGAAGATTATCAGTTTTTGCAGACGCTAGGGGATTTTGACCAAAAGTCCCAATCATGGTTAGCAACGGACCCGGCATTTCGTCAACATGGGGATGCGTTATTTGGCAGTAAACGCCATGGCCGAACCTTTGCCTATTATAATGGGGTGCAATCATATTATAGTAATCGTGGTTTTCGGTGTAAGTTCACCGTAAATAAGGGATAAGTTAATTGTTGATTAATGATCAAACTGGTACGGTTGAAGTACCAGTTTTTTAATCTAGTAGGAAATGAAAGGGGCAGAATCGCTATACGGAGAGGAACAAGTAAAACAAACCATATTTTTTTATAAAAAGGTATTGCAAATTAACTAAGTAGGGAGTAATATAATATACAGTCATTACGAATGATTAATTCGTTTGAT
>NZ_BBAS01000001.1 GCF_001311375.1 Limosilactobacillus equigenerosi DSM 18793 = JCM 14505 | reverse complement strand
CCCACCAAACATTCTTAGGTCAACCACCTTACTCCTTTGATTTATCTGGGATGTTTTGGTTACCAGCCCTTTTATCAGCCGGGACAATTAAAGCCATCCCAAGTGCTGTCGTCCAAAACTTCGGTCAACTCTTTCAAGTTGTCCCCAATTTAGACCTCAACGTCTTTGTATCAACCCCATCATTTGCCGACATGTTAATGCTCAGTCCAGAATTTAATACTGAACATATGCCTGGTCTTAATTATTTCTTATTCTGTGGGGAAGAATTAACGGTTAGCACCGCCAAACGGTTGCAGGAACGTTTCCCAACCGCACACATTTTCAATACTTATGGTCCAACCGAAGCCACGGTGGCCGTAACTAGTATTGAAATTTCCCAGGAAATGATTGAGACCTTAAAACGCCTACCAGTTGGTAAAGTTAAGGCTCATACGACCACAAGTATCTGGGATGACGATCAAATGCTCACCGAACCTAACCAACAAGGGGAAATCATCATTGCCGGTGATAGTGTCGCCAAGGGATATTTAAACAACCCCGAAAAGACCGCCCAAAATTTCTTTGAACTAAATGGGCAACGTGCTTATCGGACTGGTGATGCTGGGATGATTGATGAAAATGGCCTGCATTACGTCTTAGGTCGGATGGATTTCCAAATTAAACTCCATGGATTCCGGATTGAATTAGACGAAGTTCGGAGTAGCTTAGAAACTAGCCCGCTCATTAAACAAGCCGTCGCCGTACCAAAATATGACCAAGACCACAAGGTTAAGCAATTAATTGCCTACATTATCCCTGAAGCCTCCGTCACGAGTGAAGGAACGGACTTTGCCAAGGAAATGCGTCAAAGCTTAACCGGGAACATCATGGATTACATGATGCCGAACCAATTCATTAAAGTTAGTGAATTTCCAATGTCACCAAATGGTAAGATTGCGATCAAACAAATGATTGCGGAGGCTAATCAATCATGATAAATTGGCTCCAATCCTTACCAACCTACTCGGCTTATGGCTCACCGAGCTACTTTATTTACTTACTAATCGCCCTCATTCCATTAATGATCGGTCTTTACTTTGGTAAACGGTTCAGTTGGTATGAATTCCTGATTAGCTTTGGGTTTATTTTTGTCATGTTCACTGGCGCTAATATTCCTCAAGGGGTGTCCTTAATTGGTTACTTAGTTTACGAAACCCTCTTAGTCATGAGCTACTTTAAATACCGCCAAATCAAGAATCAGACTAGTGTCTTCTACGGCGCCGTCTTCTTGTCAATTTTACCCTTAGTAATTGTAAAATTAACCCCCGCAATGGTTGGTCATAGTTCGTTATTAGGGTTTATGGGGATTAGTTACCTGACCTTCCGGGCTACCGGGACGATTATTGAAACCCGGGACGGGATGATTAAAGAACTTAAATGGTGGGAATTGATCCGCTTTATGAGTTTCATGCCCACCATTACTTCCGGGCCAATTGATCGTTACCGGCGGTTTGCTAAAGATTATCAAACTGTCCCCAGTCGCGAAGAATATTTAACCATGATTAATCAAGCTTTGTATTACCTCTTCTTAGGATTCTTATACAAATTTGTGATTACCTACTTCTTCGCCGTTAAATGGCAACCAGCGATGGAACGCTTAGCGATGATGCACGCGCCCCACTTTAGTTGGCCAGTTGTCGGCGTTGCTTACATGTATACCGGCAACTTATTCTTCGATTTTGCCGGTTACTCATTATTCGCCGTCGGGATTAGTTATTTAATGGGAGTTAAAAACGCCGATGAACTTCAAGCGGCCATTTGCCTCCCCTAACATTAAAGAATTCTGGAATCGGTGGCATATTACCTTATCATTCTGGTTCCGGGACTTTATTTTCATGCGCTTTGTCTTCTTAGCCACCAAGAAACGCTGGTTTAATAATCGCAATGCCCTTTCATCGACAGCTTATATGCTAAATATGATGATTATGGGTTTTTGGCATGGGATTACATGGTATTATATTCTATATGGCTTCTTGCATGGTTTGGCCCTCGTGGTTAATGATGCTTGGCTCCGCTTTAAGCGAAAACATTGGCCAAAGCATAAACCAAATTGGTTCACCAATGCCATTGCCATTTTCATTACTTTTAATTTTGTGGTCTTTACCTTCTTAATTTTCTCAAGTTTCTTAGACCAATTCTTTTTCCATCATCAATAACATTTTAGGAGGACTTAATGATGACTGAACAAATTCAAACGATGTTAGCTGAAGCTGCTGGTCGCGATGCGGCTGATTTTGCTGATTACGACCAAAATATTTTTGACGCGGGGTTGATTGACTCAATGGCCACCGTCCAATTCTTATTTGCTTTACAAGATGAATTTAACATTCAAGTTCCTGTTTCCGGCTTTGAACGTGACGAATGGAGTACCGTGAACCTAATCGCTGAACGGGTAAAGGAATTACAATAATGAAATCAACCACCAAACAATTATGGCTGGTTTTTGGGCCCCTGCTACTTGCCATTGTGTTATGCGGGGCCTTTTTTTGCATATCCGTGGTCTGGTCATCGAAGTCCGGCCATTATTCAAAAAGCAGCCGTTTCATTAAATAATAATGTCTTCAAAAATCAAAACATTAAAACCCAAGCTTTTGAGCAACGGAATCCTAAATACATTCCGGTCTTTGGATCCAGCGAATTAAGCCGGATGGATAAATATCATCCAGCTACCCTCGCCAATAAATACCATAATTATCGCCTCTTCCTCTTCGGTTCTCGGGGAACGCAATCATTACCCCAATTATTTAATTTAGCCACAATGGAACCCCAAATGAAGCATCGTAAGGCTGTGATGATTATTTCCCCCAATGGTTTGTCAAACCCGGGATTGAACGCAACGCCTTTACGTATTACACCGGCACGTATAGTGATATCTACTGGCTATTAGCCGCTAATCCGCAATCAAAGTATGATCAATATACCGCTCAACGCTTAATTCAATTAACTAATCCAACTGGAACTTTGGGGAGCGGTGCCGAGCGAATTGCCCAAGGGAAAGCTTTGTCAACTTGGCAACGAAGCGTGTTAACCATCGAAAAGCGCTTCTTAGCCAACCAAGATAGAATTTTTTTCCGGCCACTTTTTAACGCCGCGCTATGAAAACCGAATCAAACCCGGGATGGAAGCTTTACCAATTACGTATAACTACGATCAATTAAAGCACCAAGCCGCCATTGATAAGTCCCGAGCTTCCACTAACAACCAGTTAGGTGTAGTAAACAGTTTTTATAACCGGCAAATTAAGGGGCACTTAAAAGAATCACGGGGCTCACAAAAACATTTTAGTTACTTACAATCACCTGAATATGGTGATTTAGAAGTCGTTTTAAATCAGTTTGCCAAATTACATATGGATGTCTTATTTGTAATTACCCCTGTCAATGAAAAGTGGGAACAACAAACCGGTTTAAACATGTCCATGTATTACCAAACAGTTAATAAGATTAAATACCAACTTCAACAACAAGGCTTTAACAACATCGTTGATTACTCCATAAGGGGAATGATCCATCATTTATGAATGATACCATTCACCTTGGCTGGGTTGGTTGGGTTGACCTTGATCAAAAGATTAATACGTTTGTTAATCAAACAATCCCAACGCCGACATATCGGATGAATGATCAATTCTTAACGCCTACGTGGGCCAATTTAATTCCAACTTCGCAACATTTAACTAACTTTACAAATCGCCTTCATTAAAAAAAAAACAGCTTAGCTCGGTTGGGCTAAGCTGTTTTATTATGCAAAGAAACTTTGAATTGCCGTTTTATAACCATTAATCGTCGCGGTAAAACTTGATAACGTGGTATATTCATCGACCATATGCGAAATCTCCCAATTATCAGCCCCCACCACAATTACTGGTAACTGCCGATTAGCTTTCACAAATACACTCGCATCCGTCGCCCCATTAATGACTGCTAAATGTGGTTGGGTATGCATTGGATAAGCTTGGTAGGCTGTTTGAAACGCCGTGAGCGTCTTTTGGACAAATCCGCTCGCCGGATCACTCGCCACCGGATAGAAACTATGAATAACCTCTAACTTCAAATTAGTGCCCGGCTGCTGGTTTAAGCGCTCAATTACGCGCTGCAAGGAAGCAATCACTTGTTCATTATCGAACTTGGCGTTGGGCGAATATTGCCACGTAATTCGGCCACATCCGGTAACGTATTGATTTGTTCCCCAGCCTTTAAAATTGTAACACTATGTTTAACTGTCCCTAAGGCAGGGTGCACTGGCGCATTATCAAATAACGTTCGCTCCGCCACCGCAAAATCAATTAAACCATCAACGGCATTAATTCCATCCGCTGGTCGGGAACTGTGGACGCTTTGCCATGACTAATAATGCGATAGTTTAAACTACCGGAATGGGCATACACGACATTACCACTCGTTGGTTCACCAACATACAAAGCCGCTAAATCATCCGCATAGCCAGCTGCTAACAACCGATTAGCTCCCGGCGTCCCATATTCCTCTCCGGCAGTTAACATCCAGCGCAATTTTCCGGGCAATCTAACCCCAGCGGTCACTAATTCAATAATTGCAATCGCCTGGGCGGCGACACCACTCTTCATATCCGCTGCCCCACGACCATACAACCGATCACCAACAATCGTCGCCGCAAATGGCGGATACGTCCAGGTTGTTTCATCTTCAACCGCTACGGTATCTAAATGCCCGGTCAGACCTAAAATTTGGTCCGCTTTTCCTTCACCAAGTTCCAAAATTAAATTAGCCCGCGTCTCATCAAAACGATCCACGGTGGCTTTAAGCCCATACTGAGCCAACAACTTTTGTAAATACTCAGCAACCGCTAATTCATTCCCGTTGACTGAATTAATGCGGACTAAATCTTGTAATATTTTAATCCGTTGCGCTGTTTCCATGCTAACCGTCGCCTCTTTTCAACTTGTTTAGCGTTTTTGGTGATTTAAGGATTTCGCTAACCAGTCACCAACTAATTGAATAATCAACACAAATAATAAAACTAATAATGTTGCCATTAACGTCACATCATTGTTAAAACGGTTGTACCCGTATGCAATCGCCGTGTTCCCAAGGCCACCAGCCCCAATGGCCCCGGCCATGGCCGTTAAACTAACTAAACTAATTAACGTCACCGTTGAAACCCGGGCAATTTCTGACCGAGCTTCCTTTAAGTAAACGTGAACAATAATATCCCAGTTAGTAGCTCCCAAGGCTTGGGCCGCTTCAACTTTCCCAGGGTTAACACTTTCTAAGGCCACTTGAATTTGCCGCGCATAAAATGGCGCTACCCCAACGGACAATGGCACTAATGCCGCCGTCATCCCAATTTGTCCCCACTAACAATTGCGTAAAGGGAGCAATGAAGGCTAATAAAATGATAAATGGAATTGCCCGGAAAACTGACACAATCTTATCACAAATACTAAATAAGATACTGTTTTCTAAAATCCCGCCCGGCTTCGTAACAACGAGCAAGACCCCAAAAATCAAACCAATGACGCCACCGAAAACGGCTGGCCATAACGTCATATAAACCGTTTGCCAAATGGCTGTCCCCCAACCACTATCACCCGTCCAACCGAGTGAGCTAACATTTGGGAACCACGTATTTAATAAATTAGTCATGCCAAATGCCTCCTTCATCAATTTCTGTTACTTCAATCCCTTGATCTTTTAAGTATGTAACTGAAGCTGCATGTTGCTCTGTGGTCCCCTTAATAATTACAAACAAGGTTCCCACTGGTTCATTACCTAAAACTTCTACGTTTCCGTACAACATTGAAACATCAACCCCGACTTCTTTATACAGGGCTTGAATCACTGATTCACTGACGTTCTTGGAACTAAAGACTAATTGGTAAAGCCGTTCTTCATCAGATAAGTGTTCTAAGTCATAAGCCTTTAACGTATCCATAGCGGCTAACGAACCACCCACAAATTGGCGGGTTAATTCTTGTTGTGGTCGCAAGTAAATTTCACGTAAGGAGCCTTGTTCAATTACGACCCCATGTTCCATCACCGCAATCTTGTTAGCGACCCGCTTCACGGCTTCCATTTCATGCGTAATCAAGACAATCGTCACCGCCAGCTTTTCATTTAAGTCTTTTAATAAGTCTAAAATTTGGTTTGTCGTTTGAGGATCAAGCGCTGACGTGGCTTCATCTGAAATCAAAATATCGGGATCGTTAGCCAAGGCCCGCGCAATCGCCACCCGTTGCTTTTCCCCCCCGGATAATTGGACCGGATAACTTTGCGCTTTGTCGCCTAACCCAACTAAATCTAATAAGTTTTGGGCCTTCTTTAACGCAGCTTCTTCGTCTAAATCGCTATGCTTCAACGCAAACGTTACGTTTTCAATCACCGTCGTTTCATCTAACAAGTTAAAGTGTTGGAAAATCATCCCAATTTTCCGCCGCTTTTCTTGTAATTCCTTATTCGAAACGACTTGCTGATCACCATCAAACAGCACCGTCCCGTTAATTTCAACGCGACCACTCGTTGGTGGTTGTAATAAGTTAATCGTCCGAACTAAGGTTGATTTACCGGCCCCAGAATAACCAACGACCCCATACACGTCACCTTTTTCCACGTGCAATGAAACATCTTGGACTGCTTTGACCGTGGTATCTTTACCAGTTTTAAACGTCACATTAATGTGATCTAATGCAATAATATCTGCCATGGGCGAACTCCTTTCTTATGGGTTACTTCAATTTTAAGTCCCACGCCGTCTTTTCTGTATCACCGTAGTACTTGTTGTATAAGTCCTTAACCGCTTTCGTTTGGTAAGCCTTCACAACATCCTTGTAAGCTTTGTTGTTGGCTTGATCCTTCTTAGCCACGATGATGTTAATCCATTGGGCTGAATCCTTATTGACTGGTTCCGTGTAGATAACATCCTTCGTGCTTAACTTCGCTGCATTAGCATACGTGTTGTTAACTACCGCAGCATCCACGTCATTTAACGTCCGTGCTGTTTGGGAAGCATCCATTTCCTTAATCTTTAAGTTCTTCTTATTATCCTTAATGTCAGCCACCGTTGCTAACTTGCCCGTCCCCTTCTTGAACGTAATTAAACCGGCATTCTTAAGAACATAGAGGGCCCGCGAACCGTTCGTAGCATCATTAGGGATGGCAATAGTGGCCCCGTCTGGTAATTCATTTAATGCGTGATACTTAGCTGAGAATAACCGAATTGGGGCAATGACGGTCTTCCCAATGGCAACTAAGTGACCATGATTAGCTTGATTCCATTCATCTAAGAAGGCTTGGTGTTGGAAGGCATTTAAATCAACATCGCCATTTTCCAACGCCTTGTTAGGTTGGTTATAATCGCTAAATTGCTTCGTCTTCACCGTCACGCCATATTTATCCTTGGCGTCCTTGGCCACTTGTTTCCATATTGCTGTATCAGCCTTTGAGCTATCAACCACCCCAACGGTCACGGTCTTTGATTCCGCCGCTGACTTATGGAAGAAACTAAAGTATCCCCCCACTAAAACTACCAACACAACTAAAATTCCAATTAAACGATTCCGTTTCTTATGCATTTTTCTGATCCTCCTGCATGCTTTGATTCGAATAAAAAACGTCCTTTTATCAATCTTGATAAAAGGACGTTTCCACGTGTTACCACCTTTAAATTCGTTAAAGTCTCACAACTTTAACCTCATTAGGTGACTCCATCGAATCACCTTGCGGAAATAACGAGCGCAACCCCGTCACTGACTGAACCATTCGCCAGTGCCACTCCAAGCCCATCTTCACCATCTTAACGGATTTCCTTGCACCTCCCGGAAACTCTCTTAACCGCGCCAATTGCTACTCTGCTTTTCGATACGTTTATTCGAACAATATTAATATAATCTTAATTATAATCTAATTTTTCCTAACGTCAACTATTTCACCTGAAAATTTTTAATCCCCTTAGTTAATTATTAGGTCTCTTCCGTGGTTTATGATAAGATATGTTTTAGTATTTCGATGAAAGTGAGGCTACAAATGCAAAATCCATTTGGTCAAAATTCATGGCAAAACCTGCCCGTGCCTCCGCAATATGCGGTGGTTAAAAATGACGCGAATGAAATCCGGATTGCTAAAGTTGGTATTTCCTGGACCTCATTAATTTTTGGTTGCTTCCCAGCTTTATTTCGCGGTGATTGGTACCATTTCTTATTCTTCTTATTCTTACAAGCTGACTACGAATTATTCGCCTTAATCTTCCATTTCCCAACTTGGGCAATTATTCCGTTTGCTTCATTAGTCTTTACGTTTGGCTACAACTACTTATACTTCCGCCGGCTCTTTAGTCGGGGATTTGTTCCTGCTGATGAACGCTCCAAACAACTCTTAACCAAGGCTCGTTACTGGCGCAGCTAATTAAAAATAACCACTCTTTGAAACTTTCAAGGAGTGGTTATTTTTTTTAATCTAAACTAATGCCTTCATGCCCATCGACTTCTTCAACGGCCACGTGGACCGTTTCATTCATCGCGGTTGGGATATTCTTACCGACAAAATCAGGCCGAATTGGTAATTCACGGTGGCCCCGATCAACTAGCACCGCTAAGGAAATCCGCTTAGGCCGCCCATAATCCATTAACGCATCTAAAGCCGCCCGGACCGTCCGACCAGTAAACAACACATCATCAACTAAAATTACATGTTGATCATCAATTGACGTCTCAATTTGAATACTATTAACGGCCGCCGTTTGATCCCGATCAACGGTATGCCGATCATCTCGATACAACTCAATATCTAATTCACCAACCGGAATTTGCACCCCTTCAAGTTGCTTAATCCGGTTCGCTAAGCGTTGAGCTAAATAAATTCCCCGCGTTTTAATCCCCACAAAAACTAAATTATCGACCCCTTTGTTTTGTTCGATAATTTCATACGTAATCCGGGTCAATGCGCGTTGCATACTTGATCCGTCAATGATTTCATGTCCCACGATGTCGTTCCTCCTCAGCTCACTTGTAAGTCTTTGTCTTATATCGTACTAGAGAAGTGAGCACTTGTAAATAAATTATGCCGGCTTAGAGATGGCGCTAATTTTAGCTAAAATTAATAGCATTAAAAAAATTACTTCTCATCTATAATTTCACCCCATTCTTTTAAAAATTCACTCAAAAACGATTTCATGTAACGAGTCCTTTTTTTCTGCCATCATTTTTCCTGCACTAGTATTCATTGAATTTTCTAAATTTAACAATTTTTCATAAAAATGATTAATAGTCGTACTTTTTTTTATTTCGATAAGCTTCCTTAGAAATATTTGTTGTAGGTTTAATTGTCGGATTGTAAATAAGATTCCCATGATGCCCGCCATACGCAAATGCTCGCGCGATTCCAATTGCTCCTAATGCATCAAGCCGATCAGCATCTTGAACATATTGCCCTTTTAAAGAAAGATGATGAGTATCGCTCAAATTCCTTGAATATGACATGTTTTTTTATCGTATCCATAACTTCCGCCAATTCTTCTGGTTTTAACTCCTCAATTGAACGTAAGCTAAGTATTTCATTGATTTTCCCTGGTATATCATCTGTTAATTTATCATCAATTACATCATGTAAATATCCCATAATTAACAATAATTTTACGTCTTGTTCAGTATAACTATTATTTTTGGTATAAAGTGATACTGCTAATTTTGCAACTCTTTCAGCATGAAAAAAATCATGTCCTGTGGGATCAGCCCCTAATTCTTTTTTTCGATAATTCTAATACATCTTCTATATTCATATTAATCACCTTCTTTGTTCGTAATAATAATCCTGTTTATTAAAAATTCCAATAATTACCTAACTAAACACAAAAATGGGCACCATCTGAAAATGGCACCCATTTATAGCTTCTCAACCTATGCTTCCCATGGATTCGTTAAAATAATCGTTTGTTCCCGATCCGGGCCGACTGAAATCGTGCTAATTTGGCATTTGATAATTCTTCTAAGCGCCGTAAGTACTTTTGCGCATTGACTGGTAATTGATCAAATTCCTTCACGCCCGTAATATCTTCGTCCCAACCTGGCCATTCTTCATAAACCGGTTCACACCGATCTAATTCGGCTAAACTAGCTGGGTAATGTTCAATTTCTTGGCCATCTAATTTGTAAGCCCGACAAATCTTGACGGTGTCTAAGCCATCTAACACGTCTAACAAGTTAATGCTTAAGTAATTCATCCCGTTAACCCGTTGTGCATGCCGCATCGCCACACTATCGAACCAACCAACCCGCCGTGGTCGGCCAGTTACCGTGCCGTATTCATGCCCGGTTTCACGGATGTAATCCCCAATTTCATTCGTTAATTCCGTTGGGAACGGACCGGCCCCTACCCGCGTGGAGTAAACTTTACAAATTCCAACCACCGTTTCAATCATAGCTGGCCCAATTCCGGCCCCCGTAGCTGCTCCCCCGGCCGTTGGGACTGATGACGTTACGTATGGATACGTCCCATGATCGATATCTAACATCGTCCCTTGGGCCCCTTCAAACAAGACTTGCTTGCCAGCAGCTAAATAGTCACTAATTAAAACGGACGTGTCCGTCACGTATTGCTTCAACTCTTGCCCATACGCATAGTATTCTTCAAACACATCATCAAATTCAATCGGATCAACATTGTAGACCTTGGTAAAGAGTTCGTTCTTCGTGGTCAAGTTTAATTGGAGTTTTTCCGCAAACGTATCCTTTTCTAATAAATCAGCCATCCGAATCCCAGTCCGCGAAACTTTATCCATATACGTTGGTCCAATCCCATTTTGGGTTGTCCCTACCTTGTGATCACCTTTCGCCGCTTCTTGGCACTTATCTAAGAGAATGTGATATGGCATCGTTAAGTGCGCCCGATTTGAAATCCGCAAGCCACTAACATCAACGCCACGATCTTGTAAGTAATGTAATTCTTCTAAGAGCGCCTTAGGATTAACCACGACCCCATTCCCAATTACCGCTAACTTACCCGGATTAAAAATTCCTGACGGTACTAACCGTAATGAGAACTTTTGATCGTCAAAGGCAATTGTATGACCAGCGTTATTTCCCCCTTGTGACCGAACGACCATATCGGCTGCTTGGCTCAAGTAATCGGTCATTTTACCTTTTCCTTCATCGCCCCATTGGCTTCCAACAATTACTACTGATGACATTGCGTTAATCTCCTTTTTTCCGATTAATTATCTCTCACAACCCTTTAATTATACTCCTATTTTGATAAAACTGTACAATTTTTATTATTTTTAATTTATCGTTCGGAAATAACGCTAATTAATCCATTTTAAAAGGCAGTAACTCTCCTGTTACTGCCTTAATTTCATTTCTTCCCTTAGTCCTAATGAACTCTGATACATTTTGTAACTACGTTCGGCCACGGATTCCCTTAGTGCGTGGTTCAAGACCTGTTTTAGTAACTACGTTCGCCGAGCAAGCGCCTAGGACTAACTGAAAACACCACCCGACGTGTTACTCACGCCAAGCGGTGTTTCCAAGTTAGCCTAACGTCGCTTTTAACGCTCGGATCACGACCTAAAATTCACGACCTAATTTTTATGAATCACACTCTTAATCGGGGTGACATTAAAGCGCGGTGATATTGGGCCACTACTTGCCCTTGTTCGGCATTTTGCTCTAATGTCGTCATATTACCATCCTTATCAATTGACTCTACTACACCTGTATGACCATAAATTCCGGGACTAATGGCGCCACCGGCATCCCAACAAATGATATCACCTGGGTGAATTTGATCGACGGTTGGATTATTAATCACCGTAAACCCATGCTCGCCCAATCATAATCACTCCCAATGTCTTTCGCAAACTCATGCCCACTGCCCATCATTTGGGGACCGCCTAATTGTTGGGCATACCACGCACTTAACCCGTAACATTGCCCATTATATAAGGTTTTCCCCTGCTGAGCTGCCAAGCCGCTAATGCCCCATTCGTATCGGTTGGCGTGGATTGAGTCATCGCGGGCGCAGCGTTGTATTATCCATTACATCCGCTCGAATCATTCCTGACCCACTCATTGTCACACTAATCCCAACTAACAAGGTGGTTAGCAATCGGTTGCTCCATAACTTTAACATACGTCTACTTAAAATCCTTTCGTTAATTCGTTCCTTTTATCCAATTACTAATATAACGAAAAGAATGTTAATTTACTTCACAACCGTGCATCATTCTATTAACAATCTAATTGCGAATATTACAATTCAACGACAAAAACCACTAAATTCCCCATAAATATTGCCGAAATTGCCGCCAAGCTGCTGGTTCAGCTTTAATTTTTTTTGGAATTCCCGTCGTAAACTGGTCGTTTGATCGGTTACAATCCCATCAACCCCCATTGCTACCAACGGCCGGACCATTAGCGGTTGATTAACCGTCCACGCATATACTCGCTGATGTTGCCGGTGTGCCATTTGCAACCACGCGGCCGTCAGGGTCCCCGCTTCCATGGTATATCCCTGTGGTAATCGCCTTGGTAACATCACCGCATACCCTTGAATACTCAATAATTTAAGGTGCGGATCAGTTTGCTGAATGGTCTGTAGCGCTTGATAATCCATCGTATGAATTAAATCCCCCCGCGCTTTAATCGTGGTCCCATATCGTTGAATAAAGCGCCGAATTTGGGTCGCGGAATCAGCAGGGGTCGTCTTTAATTCAATAATTAGCGGCTGGTGAACATGTTGCGCTGATTTTAAATACTGCTCAAAGCTAACTAACTGCCCCTTCCGTCCTTGATCATGAATCGTTAAGCCCACTAATTGAGCCTGGCGATATTGCCTGGGAAATCCTGACAACTTTGTTAATGGATGCAATGATTCATCGTGAAATACAACCCAGTGATTATCCCGCGTTCGATGTAAATCAATCTCAACCCAATCCGGATGCACGCGTTGCGTTTGGTGAAAGGACGGCAAGGTATTTTGCGCACCATCATGCTGATTAACCCCACGATGAGCAATTATTTGTAAGTTGGTCCTTGGTTGCATAAGGGCCTGCGTTGGTAAAGTCAGCCAACCACCAACCACCACAATGAGCGCGCCATAAATCCCGATCCCTTTCCCCGTGATTGGTTGGGGATTGGGCGCCAAATACTGCCCGACTACCAAGCTCACCCCGAGCAGCGCACTAAATTGGCCCCACCAAATTAACCCGGCCGCCAGCCAATTAACTGGCCAACGATACAGTATGGCCCCACCAATTAACATCATCAACCACCAGCCCAATAGTAACCAGCCACTCCATCGCCATGGCCAAGTTAAGTTAGTCATTGGATGTGTGATAAACCATACACTAATAATAATGATCATTCCACCAGCTATCATGCCATACCACCAATGATGTTGAATTAAATCCACCACTAACAAACTCATATCAACATGATTAGCTGGATTTAAACGAACTAACACCAGCGCTAACCAACTCCACCAGCCAATTCGCCAACCTAGCCGCCACCAATTCCAATTACTATTCTGGCGCCAAATTGGCTGTGAAGCCCCTAAAAACCATCGCCACAGTTGCCAACTGAGCCAATTCATCCCCGGCCACAAAATTATGATGCTGACTAATAAACCGATAGTAGGCAACCAACTCCGCTCTAAATCCCATCGCCACATTAGCCGTGATAAGACTGGATAGCGCATCCGATAAATTAACTGCCCTAATAACCATTGCCAACTACTAATTAGCACGGTTTGGTTAATTAAAATCATTAAGCTCCCCATGCCAAGCCAGCGGAGTTGTTTGTGCCACGTTTGCATCTTTCGTCTCCTCAATTCTCAAAATTAAAACGCCGTGCTCCTTTTAGCACCGCGTTTTAATCTTATCACATCATATTACTCAGTTTGTTGTGCTTGATAAGCAGCTCGATCAGCTTCTTCTTGGGCAAACCGTTCCGGATTTTTCTTATAAAAATCCTGATGATAAGCTTCCGCCACATAAAATGGTTGCGCAGCTTCAATTTGCGTCACAATTTCACCGTGATAGCGACCACTTGCTACTAAGGCTGCTTTAGATTCAGTGGCCACCCGACGTTGTTCATCATCTTTAACAAAGATTACCGGCCGATAGTTATCACCGCGGTCTTGGAATTGCCCAAAGGCATCCGTTGTCCGTTTGTTGCCAATAAATTTCAACTAACTCGGCATAACTAACAACATTTGGATTAAACGTAATCCGGACTGCTTCCGTATGCCCAGTTCCGCCCGCCTTCACTTGTTCATAAGTTGGGTTAACAACGTGACCACCAGTATAACCAGATTCGACCTTTTCAATTCCTGGATAGGTATCAAACGGTTTTACCATACACCAAAAACATCCCCCGGCAAAAATCGCTGTTTCTAAACTCATTCTCACTACCTCCTAGTGCTTACCAAAGATTGGCCAAGCTGCAACTTGGGAACCGTGGTAAGTTTGATCAATCGCTTTCTTCGTACTTTCCGTTTGGTAATCATCCACGACCTTCTTGTAAACTGGATTGTCCTTATCCTTTTCCCGGGCCGCAATAATGTTAACGTATGGTTTCACATCCTTATTAACCTTTTCCATAAAGATGGCTTGCTTTCCCCCCGGCTTAATATTAGCTGCTTCGGCGTAATTACCGTTGATAATTGAAGCATCAACCGACGTCAAGGCCCGCGGTGTTTGCGCTGGATCAACTTCCTTAAACTTCAAATGATGTGGGTTTTCCGTAATATCTTTCAAGCCCGGCCGAATCCCCGTGTTCGCCTTCACTTTGATTAAGCCCGCACTTTGCAAGAGATTTAATCCACGGCCAATCGTCGTTGGTTCATTTGGAATCGCAATCGTCGCCCCATCCGGTAATTCACTTAACTTATCATACTTCTTGGAGTATAACCCAAGTGGCGAAATCACAGTATTCCCAATACTCGTTAGGTGCGCATGCCGTTCCTTATTGTATGATTCAAAGTAATATGACGTTAAACAAGAATGTAAGTCAATTTGACCATCTTGCAACGCCTTGTTTGGTTGCACATAATCATTAAACGTAACGTATTCAATTTTAATATTATCTTTAGCTAACCGGGCTTTTACATCATCCCATACTTTTTGGGAATCCGTTCCCACTAACCCAATCTTCACAGTCGTCGTCTTCGCTGCTTGGGCGTGCCGATAACCGATCCACCCACCAATGGCAACAATCAAAATCGCGACTAAACTCCAAACTTTCCAATGCTTTTTCATGTTCTTACTCCTTAAAATTAAACTGTTTAAATACCATCACAAACAAAAAGCGTCCTTAGAAACTAATAATTAGTTTCTAAGGACGCTTTACCGTGGTACCACCTTATTTTAGTCTTTATCAGACACTCACTAAAACTCTGCTGCAGTCAGAATTTCGTGACCGAATAACGTGGTCAACCGAGGTTTGCTCATTCATCGAACTCACAACCCTTATTTTTAACCGGCCATCTTCATTAGTAGCTTTCATACCAAGTCGCACCAACCCTTGGCTCTCTGAATGAAGCATCACTAACTACTCACCGCAAATGTAATTGATATTAACTTAGCTCTAATAATAGCTGACAAAAAAATAAGAACGCAAGGGTTTTGATTAAAAAAAATTCTAATTTTTTTTAAAAATTCTCTCATTTCAACACTATATAAACCCGTTTTGATTTGACTTGGCCCCACTTGCATCATCGAAGCTAAGGCTTGTTGATAAAGAGCCAATTGACCATCATATTTATCTTCCAACTGAGTCGCTGTCAAGCGGTGATCGGTCTTATAATCAAACAACTGCCAGCCAGTTGGGGTTGCTAAATAACCGTCGATAATCCCGTGGACCAGGACCGGGCCATCCGTTGGTTGTAATGACTCAAATAATTGCCCCCCTGGTAACAACAATGAAAACGGCACTTCCCGATAAACTTGCTCCGGATGTTGTAGAATTTGTTGCCCCAATTCAGTTTGATAAAAGGCTACAATCCCCTCCACGTCAATTTGCTTGGCAATGGCCGCGGCCGGAATTAATTGATCCGCCACTAATTGTTGAATTGTAGCGCTAACTAACGTTTCATCCACGGCCCCTAAAGTTAAATCTAATTTTTCAAACACTAAGTGCGTGGCGGTCCCGACTGCTGCCGCCGTCACGTGCGCGTCATCTTGTAAAAAGGCGGGTTTCGCCATTTCAGTGGGTTGATAAATTCCCCGCGGCGAAAGTTGTTGTGGCGCTAAATTCAAACGGCCCATGGCTAAATCATCTGGGTCCGTTGTTTTAAAGGCATCGCGAATCGTTGAAACCGATTGAAAGGCGGTCGTCTCGGTCGCCGCGCGGTTGGGATACGTAAACGTTAACCAGCGTGTTAACTCATCTATTTGGGGCGCGGTCAATTCACCTTGCTCAGCTGCAGGCTTAATCACCGCGGCCTGCTCCGGCGCTTCGGCTGCTAATTGAGCTTGTTGATAAACTTGCCACTTAACATTCGCCGCTCCTAACCCGATTACCACCGGCTTTTCTTCGAGCGCTAGTTCTTCAAGTAAATTACCTGGGAAATCAGCTTGCCGGATTAAGGTCATTCCGATCCAATCAAACATTGATTTCCCTGCTAACCGCGTTGTCAAGGGTAACTTAGGCGTTGTCGTAACGGCTGCTTGCCCCCACGTTTTTTTGATATGCTTTCCAATTATCTTTTACTACCCCGGTGATAATTAAGCGTTGCTCAGCCCGAGTTAAGGCCACATATAACAAGCGCATTTCTTCGGCGCGACTTTGCCGTTTTTTAATTTCTTTAATCGTTGCTAACTGTGGGACTGGATAGTCAATCTCGGCATCAGGTAAGGATGGAACTTGCGGATGTAAATTTGTCCGTACCGTAAATCCCACCCCATCTTTCGCCGCCACCACAAAATCAGCGGCTTCATTCCGGAATTGCCCCGTGGTATGCGCGACAAAGACAATGGGGAATTGTAATCCCTTGCTCCCATGAATCGTCATCACATTCACCGTATTGGGATCCTTTTCTACAGCCGCCACCCCAAGGTCATCATCATTCCGTTGCATCTTTTCAATAAATTGAATGAATTGATATAAACCTTTAAAACTCGATTCTTCATATGCGCCCGCTCGTTCATATAACGCATGTAAATTGGCTTGCCGTTGAACTCCCCCTGGCATCCCGCCAACATATTCTAAGTAGCCCGTTTGTTGATAAATATTCCAAATTAATTCCACCAAGGATTGTTGTTGCGCTTGGTGTTGTAGCGTTGTTAAAAACGTTAGGAAGGCTTGGACCTTTGCTTGCAACCGATCAAGCTCGGCTGGTACCGTCATCGTCGCCATCGTTTGTAAAACTTGATAGAAATTACCCGTCGGCACTTGTAAGCGTAATTGGGCTAATTCCGGTTCAGTAAACCCAAACGTCGCTGGTTGATCAGCTGCTTGGTATTTAAACAACGGCGCCCGCATCGTCGAAACTAATGGCACATCTTGATAGGGATTATCTAACACCCGTAATAACGATAGCATCGTCCGCACTTCAGTGGCTTTGAAATAATTCTCGATGCCGTGCATCGTCACTGGGATCCCGACTTGACTAAATTGTTCCGAAATGGCCTGATTCAAGACTTTAGTCCGCGCCAAAATGGCAATGTCACCAGCTTTAATCGGTCGCATAGCTTTGAGATCTGCATCATAAATTCGTTCCGGCGAGTTAGGCGCTAACATTTGCTTAATCCGCGTGGCAATCATTTGAACTTCCCCGGCCCGATCGTCTAACTCATCACCAGTTTGTTGGTTATAAACTAACATTTCAACTGGAGTTGGTTGCGCCGTCGTGTCATCTGCCAACACCCATTGCGCTTTCGGCGTTAAGCTGGCCTTTTGATCATAATCCATTTCCCCCAATTCTTGATCCATTAATTGCTTAAAAATTAAATTGGTAAAGTCCGTCACATTGGTCATTGACCGATAATTATCCGATAAATCAAGCGTTTCATGACTGGTTTGACCATCTTGATACGCTTGGTAATTTTCTAAAAAGAGGGTTGGGTCGGCTTGGCGGAAGCGATAGATTGATTGTTTCATATCACCAACCATAAAGTAATGATTAAACTCTTCATTATGAATTTGCGCTAATAAATCAGCTTGTAAGCGGTTCGTATCTTGATATTCATCAATCATTAATTCACGATAATGCTGTTGCAATTCTTGCCGCACCTTTTGCGCTAAGGATTGCTTAGCCGGATCAAGCTCTTGGGTAAAGCGATTACGGCCCGTTAAAATTGCAAACGCATAGTGTTCTAAATCACCAAAATCTAACATTTGCCGACGCGCTTTCGCTTGTTGATAGGCACGACGATAGTCCTTCGTAATGGCAATTAAATCAGTTAATAACGTTTTCCCTAACGCCAGCAACGTTTTAACTTGCGTGGCACTGGCCGCCAAATAAGTTTGATGAATCCCTTTAATTTGTTGGCGTAAGGCTTTAAAAGTCTCCACATCCGCCAAATCTTGCTCCGTCCATTGCTTAGTTTTACGCGGATTAGTTCCCCACGCACTTTCATCCGTTGCTTGCTGCAACTCAGCCCACGTCCCGCTCACTTCCCCATTTACCATCATCGTCGTTAACATCGGTAAGGCAATATCCAAGACCGCTTGTAACTTTTCCAGCCCCGTTTGCTCTGCTAACGCCTGCAATTGCGTCACTACTGGTCGTAATTGGGTCGTTAATAATGGTTTTAACAGCGTTTGGAAATATGGCGTCGTGGTAATTTCTTGCTCTGGTTGTAACTGATAATTCGCTAACAAACTCGCTAACCATTGATTTGGTAAGGATTGCGCATTGGCTTCCCGATCTAATGCTTGCACAATTTGGGCTAATTTATCATCAAGTGGCCGGACATTAAAATTATCGGCTAATCGTAAGTACGTTGCCGGGAATCGCCACCAAGCCAATCATTCACCACTTGGTGCCACGCTTGGTCTTGCAATAGACTTTGTTCGGCATCGGTTACTAAGCGGTAAGCTGGATCAAGATCAATCACGTAATAGTACCGACGTACCAACTTTTCACAAAACGAATCAAATGTACTAATATCCGCTAGTGCCAAGCGGCTAATTTGTTCGCGCATATGTTGGTCCGGACTCGCTAATAATTTTTTTTCCGTAATCGTTCCCGCATGTTTTTGGCCGCTTCTTTGGTAAACGTCACCATCAAAAGTTGATCAATATTCAAATGGTCCTTGGCCAATAATCCCAACACTCGTTGCACTAGGACCGCCGTTTTACCTGAACCAGCCGAAGCTGAAACTAAAATATCTTGCTCGCGATCCTCAATCGCTGGTCGTTGTTCCTCACTAGGAATAAACTCACTCATGCATCGTATCCTTTCCTAACTCTTGCTCCATTTGATCAATAATTTGGTCTTCCGTCGTAGTAACTTCTTGATATCGATCGAGGAGTTGGTCAAATTGATAAATATCTAAATAATCTGAAAAATCAAATCCTGTTTGGGTCTGATAGCGAACCGGGGCTAGGCGAATATCCCCAGCTAAAATTTGCGTCACCGCCGTCTGAATGCGTTCACGATTTCGAGCCACTAACCACTTTAATTGCGCGGGCTGCAATAACATCGTCCCTTGTAAGGCCCCAATCGCACCATCATCAGAAACTTTCAAATTCCCGTGACGCTTCGTGGCTTTCGTTAAGGTAACCACTTGGCCATTCGGTTTATCAGCTAACAACCCATGATCAAGCGCTGTTAATGCCGGTGCTTGATTTAACAAAACTCCCCGCATGCGATGGCTAGCCAATTGGAACGCTTGGTCATCAACTAACTTCGCTTGACAACCACTCGTTTGTTTGGGGGCCGCTAAATATTGATATAACGTTCCCATAAATTGCTGATCCGGTAAAGCCGCTTGCGCCGCATCTAAATAGGCTATTAATTGCAAATCGAGCCCTTCATAAGCTTTGACTAAATCAAATTTACGATCGGATGATTTATAATCGACAATATAGGCCTGCTGTTGGTCCGGTAATTGATCAATCCGGTCAATCCGCCCCTGCAACTGAATTAACGTACCATCCGCCAAGGTTTGGGTTAAGGCTGGCAACCCATACTCTTGATGACCAAAACTTTGTTCCGTCATCACGGGCCGCGCTTGGTTGAACTGGAATTGTTGCCCTAATATTGTCACCATCACTTGAACGATTTTTTCCATCGTTCGTAATTGGTAACTAACTTGATAATCATTATTCGCTAATTCCCGTAAATACGGTTGTTCCGCATACGCTTTTTTTAAGGCTGCTTGCGTCATTTGGGTTTGGAACTGCTCATCCGTCCCGAGCCGGTGCCAACCATCCGGCTGCTTGCGGACTAACCGAACTAATTGTTCCATCGCCGTATGATAAAACGTTCCTGAACGATCCGCCGAAACCGTTAGTTCTTCCCGCTTCTTCAAACGTAACCCGTATTTTAGGAAGTATTCATATGGATTTTGGTAATAGGTTTGGAGTTGGGTCACCGAGCCAATAAAGGTTGGATGGTTTGTTATTTCATCAACGTGTAAATATAATCGCCGCGCCAACTCAGGATCCAATGGCGTCGTTTGATTTTGATAATGAAGCGCGTGGGTTAACTGTTCCATTTGTCCCGGTTGATAATTAGTCAGCCAGTTCACCAGCCATTGCCAGCTCGGACTTAATTGATCAATGCGGCCATTGACTTGTCGTAGCACCGTCACTAATTGCCCCAGCGTCGTTAACGGACTTCCTGTCAACCGACTAACTTGCTTAAATTCATCAGTCGCCAGTGGCGAGCTGGTTTGCTTTGATTGCGGGCGTTGGTACCGATTATCCCACTGATTTGTATATTGCGCTAAGCCAATCACATATGGCGAAATTTGTAACGGACTTTCATCGCCCCCCATCGTGGCCACTGAAAGAATTAACTTCTCCGTCGCACTTAACATTGCCAAATGGTTAATAAATGGCTCATTATTAATCCGTTCTTGATCTGGCAACGGTAAGAATTGTTCCGACCTTAAGTTAGGGCGTAACCATGCTAAATCATGATCAGTTAGTAATCCCTGACTCGCTTTAACTTCCGGCATCACTTCGTCATTAGCCCCAAAGACAATCACCACCCGCCGATGATTGGACTGAATCATCCCAATTTCTGACGCCATAATTTGGTCCATGGTCGAAGGAATTTGGGAATATTCCGCATTCGTTAACCCCGTCATCAGGATTTGGCCAAATTGTTCTACGGTCGCGGCTTCAATTGAGGTTTCTCCAAAGATATTGACATATTCATCTAACAATTGGGTTAAGGTTTGCCAAACTTGATGATGTTGTTGCGCAACTGTTAAATCGCCCCGCTCACTCGCTTCATTGGCCCACGTCAACATGTGTTGATCAACTTGAAAGGTGATTAAAAATTCATACACGCGCGTTGCTAATTCCTTACCAGTCGTTGCTGTTTGCCACTTGGCAAGCGCCGGCATGATTTCCTGGGCAATAAATTTACGAACCTGATTTAATTGGGCCATTAGCTCATCATCCTCATCACCTAAACTAGTCCAGGTTGACTTTAACCAAGCTCGATTCGTCATCCCATATTTTAAAAACCAGTTTTCCGTTTGATATACCGCATCTAAAAACGTTCCATCATCATCTAAAGGACGTAATAAGCCCGTCTTCAATAACTGCATCACATCTGGTAATTGGTAATGATTTTGCAAAACTTTAAACAACGCATCTAGCATCGTTACCAACGGGGCATCCGCCATCGACCGCTGATGATCAATAAATAATGGTAAGTCATAGCGGGAAAAGACTGGACTCAAGACCGTTTCATAATCCTTTAGGTGACGGGTTAACAAGAGAAAATCACGGTAACGGTATTTCCCTTGGGCCACTAACTGCCGGATTTCCCGGGCAATTTGATCAACTTCATTCAACCGATTCGCCGCCACCATAAATTCAACGCCAGCTGGGGGGTACTTAATGGCGCTAACGTTTGGAACTTGGCATTGGCTTGCATCCATGTTTCAACAGCTTGCAGCGATTCGCTGACTCGCATTGGCACTTGTTGCGGCATCACTGGCGCTAATAATTCGATCCCGGCTTGTTGCTTAGCAAACCGAACCAGCCGTTGATATTGTTGCACCGATTGGTAATATAAATTAAACGGCGCTGGTAATTGGTCATCCGGGTAAATCCGATCCGCTAAAATGCTCATCAGCGTGGCTTGCCCATGTTCAATCATGGCTTCCACAACTTTCGCCTCTTGGCCAGTAAATTGGTTCATAAATCGATCTAAATAAAAATAATCATTAAATTTTGAGGATTGTAAGGCCTCCACGAGCAAATCATACGTATCTGGCGTCGTCAACCAACCTTCAACTTGCGTTAAATATTGCTCATAAAGCGTTTGTAATACGGTTAATTTTTCCGCCGTCATCCCTGTCAATTCAGCATCATTAATCGTTAAATCCGTTGGTAACAGGTTCGCATTTTGAAACAAATTCAATTGATCAACCACTGCTTGGACAAAGCCAGGACGTTGAGCTTCACCTTGGAAAGCTTGCAACGCACTTGGGTGGTTCGTTTGGAAATCCTGCAAGACTTTCGTCACAATCATTAATTGGCCAACTTTTGACAATCGTTCTTGATGATATTGTGGATTGTTTTTTTAATAAATACCACGCTAACCGACTTAACGATAGAATTTGGACTTGTGATTGCGCATAAAGTGGCAAATCACCTTGCAACTGGTTTAAAATCCGCACTTCGGTTTCAAACTTAACGTGATTGGGAACCACCACAAAGAACCGGTCGTTCGCCGTTGCCGTCTGCAACCGTGTCTTAATATCTTGGACAATCACCGCTTCATGATTCTGTGACGCCTTCCCAACTACGAATTGTAATGTCCCCATCGATTGTTCCTCCAACTGATTAATTCTGCCTTTGATTATAACAAAAAACCGGGAGCGACTAACCGTCGATCCCGGCTTTGTTTTCTACTTGTCCTCTTTAGCTGTAATCTTAATTTCGCCATCAACTACGTCGGCTAAGAGATGCTTTTCCTCGAGATGATCAAGATAAAAGTCGGTTACTTTGTCCCGAATTTGTTGTTCAACGACCCGCCGAAGTGGCCGTGCTCCCATCGTTTCATCGTAACCTTCTTCAATCATTAAATCCTTGGCTGCATCGGTTACTTCGACATCCATTTGCTTCTTCGCTAAGGTTTGGTTAACTCCTTGTAACATCAAGTCAACTATTTGCTTTAAATCATCCTTCGTCAAAGCCTTAAATTCAACAATCGCATTAAACCGATTTAAGAATTCCGGCCGGAAGTATGGTGTTAAGCGCTTAATTAAAGTTGGTTGATCTTCCGTCACCACAGCATCATTACTGTAACCCGCATTCGACGTGGCAATTACAATCGTATTCTTAAAGTCAACCGTGTTCCCTTGACCATCCGTTAACCGCCCATCGTCTAAAACTTGTAGCAACAAGGTAATAACTTGGGGGTCCGCTTTTTCAATTTCATCTAACAAGACAATTGAATATGGGTGACGCCGAACTTTTTCGGTTAACGTGTGGGAGTTATCATCGTAGCCAACATAACCAGCCGTCGTCCCAATTAACTTCGAAACAGCCGTCCGGTCAGCATATTCTGACATATCAAGGCGGATAATGTCATCCGTGCTCCCAAACATATCTAAGGATAATTGCTTAGCCAGTTCAGTCTTCCCGACTCCCGTTGGCCCCACGAATAAGAAACTTCCGATTGGCCGGTTACCTTCATCAAAGCCGGCCCGGTTCCGCCGAATCGCCCGCGCCACGGCAGCGACCGCTTCATCCTGACCAATTACTTTGCCAGCTAACCGATCATTCAAGCCTTTCAAGCGTTCAATATCACTCGCGCCCATCTTCGAAACCGGAATGCCCGTCATCCGTTCGACCGCTTTCGCTACATCGTTTGGCGTCGCACTGACCCGTTGCGCCGTGGAGTGATCGGCTAATTGCTTTTGTAAAGCTTCAATTTGATCCTTAGCCTTTAAAGCGGCTTGATAATCTTCTTTGTCCGCCGCTGCTTGTTGTTGTTCGGTCAAATCCTTAATCTCTTGCTCAATTGCTTGTTCGTCCTTCACCGGATGTTGGGCCGCTAAGTGCGTGGCCGTCATATCCAATAAGTCTAAGGCCTTATCAGGTAATTTCCGTTGTGGCATATATTGAACCGAGTAATCAATGGTGGCTTGCAAAACATCATCTGGCAAGTCCACGTTATGGTGTTGTTCGTACAAGTCCCGAACCCCTTGTAAAATCTTAAATGTATCTTCTTTACTTGGGGCATTGACCGTCACTTGGTTAAACCGCCGTGACAACGCCGCATCCTTCATAATGGTATTCCGGAATTCATCTTGCGTTGTCGCTCCAATAACGGTGATTTCACCCCGGGAAAGCGCAGGCTTTAAAATATCAGCCATTCCCTTTGAACCGCTGGCATCACCCGCATTACCGGCCCCGATAATTTGATGAATTTCGTCAAAGAACAAGATTACATTCCCAGCCGATTTGACTTCTTGGACTAACTTTTGCATGTTTTCCTCAAAACTGCCCCGATATTGGTACCAGCTTCTAAGGCTGACACATCAATACTAATAATTTGCTTATCCTTAATGGCCGCTGGCACATCGCCGTTCACAATTGCTTGGGCTAAGCCTTCAACCACGGCGGTCTTCCCAACCCCCGCATCACCAACTAAGACTGGATTATTCTTCGTCCGGCGCGCTAAAATTTCCGCCGTTTCCTGAATTTCTTGATTCCGGCCAATCACGGGGTCTAACTTGCCATCCCGCGCTTCTTGCGTTAAATTCCGACCCAATTTAGCCAAAATCCCATCTTGTTTTAATTGACCTGCTGGGGTAACTGATTGCTGATGCTGACTTGGTAATTGCCCCGTTTGCCGATATTGCATAAATTCAGCTGGCGTCACTTCACGTCCATTAATCAGGTAGCGGCGTTGTTCGGAGTTAAAGCCATTCATGTTCCCCATCAATTGGTTAAATAAGTCATCCATGTCGTTGTTAAACATTGTCAAATCCCCCTTAAATTCCTGATTTTGTGTGTTATAAAAGGCCCAATGTAACTATACGAGTTAAACATCCGACCCTTTACGTGACTACACTGCAATTGTTATTCATCATTTAACAAATAGCGTTGTTCCAATTCACGTAAAATTTCCCACATTTGCTTATGTTGAGCTTGAGCTAAGGCATCAAGATCCCGCAAGTTGATGGAAGTTGCGCTGGTCTGCTGCTTATTAAACGATTTATGTAAAGTGGTGTAGCCATACCCGGATTCTTTCGCAACTCGGTAAATGGTTAACCCATTTTGATCGAGATACGCTTTAATATCAATCCGCATCGCTGATCACTTCCTTTACAATTCTTAGTATATCACTTTTGTGGTATAACACAAGTGTGATATACAAATTTTTAAAATTTTAATCAAAAAAATAAACCGCCACATAGGTGACAGTTTATCAATCATCATCTTATTCGCTTTAATTCAACGCATAAATTGCGTCAATTTCAATTACGGCTACGGTAGCTTCTGGGTGGGCACTATCCGCCAATAAACGCTTCGCTAAGTCGTCATCTTTATGCAAGGTCACCGTTCCATTCACCCGGAGTGAGACATGGTTTTTCACATCCCAACCGGTCACTGCCACCTTTGGATTAGCTTGCACATTTTCAAAGGCTTGCCCATAAGTATATTCCAAGTAAACCAAGTGTTGATCGTCTAACACTCGTAATGAACCCTTAGGCCCAACTTGTGGTTGCCCATCTGCTCCATTCGTAGCTAAAAAAAAGCATCGTGTCATTAAAAAAAGCGGATTGTTCCGTTGTTAAACTTTGATTTGGTAATAAAGTTGCCATTAGTATTTCTCCATTCATTCAGCTGCTGTCGCAACTAGTGACTATCCATAGCCATAATTTACCATGCTCACTACCTACTAACAACTAATTTGCTCCTACTCCACCTTACTTATGATACGGTAACCCTTGATTAATCGTAAACGCCCGATAAATTTGCTCCGTTAACACAAGCCGCATTAATTGGTGGGGTAACGTCATGCGTCCAAATGAAATCGTATCATCTGCTCGTTGCATAACGGCCGGACTTAAGCCTAACGATCCGCCGATGATAAACGTAATATCACTTTTACCATATAATGCCAACCGATTAAGTTCGGCGGCTAACTGTTCCGAGGAGCGTTCTTTTCCCTCAATTGCTAAGGCAATCACATGCTCGCGATCTTTAACTTTGGCTAAAATCCGCTCCCCTTCCTTAATTTTAACCGTCATCATTTCCGCCTCGCTTAACGATTCTGGCGCTTTTTCATCTGGTACTTCAACAATTTCAAACTTCGTATACCGACTGAGCCGTTTCGCATATTCTGCAATCCCGGCCTTGAAATACTTTTCCTTTAATTTACCAACCCCAATAATTTTAATTGTCATAATTTCCTCACTTTTTAGCGTTATCCCCAGTTTATCCACAAGTTAAGCTGGGTTTTACCCAAGTTATCCCCGAAGCATTGTGGATAAGTTGTTTCGTACTTTTCCACAGTTTTCCACAGCGACCACTCTCCCATTATCAACAACGCCAACCCGCATAATATCAAGGTTTCCACCTAATTAAGACGCTTCTTTTTCCACTTATCCCCAACTATCAACAATCGTTGTGGATAACTTTCAATTACCTTGTTCATCCCCGTCTTACTAGCATTTTTCATTGGCTGTGGATAAATTGTGGACAACTATTATCCACAATTAGCTATTCACACTTCGTAATGGTAATGGTTGATCCGGCTCCGCATCCCACAACTGAAAATCATGATCAACCCCTAATCCTTGGGCTTGTAAAATCCCTTGAACGGTTAAATGAGCTAATTCACGATAATTATTATGCTGACTTCGATGGCCTAACACCACTTGCTTGGTTTGAGGACCAATCACATCCATTAAGGCTTCGGCTCCTTCTTCGTTTGATAAGTGGCCTTCGTCACCTAAAATTCGTTGCTTTAAACTCCAAGTATACGGACCATTACGGAGCATCTCTGGATCATGATTACATTCCATTAAATAAGCATCCGCATTGCGAATCGTTCCTGCCACTTGCTCTGATACATAGCCGGTATCGGTAATAATACATAAAGCTTGTTGGTCATGATGGAGTTGATAAAACTGTGGTTGCGCAGCATCATGAGAGACCGCAAAACTTTCAACTTGTAAATCACCCAAATCAAGCACTGAAGCTGGTGGTAATTCAAATTGTTGCTCCGGATTAATTTTCCCAATTTTATCGCGCATTGCCGCCCAGGTTCCCGCGTTAGCATAAATTGGTAAATTATACCGGCGCGCTAACACACCAACCCCTTGAATATGGTCACTATGTTCATGGGTCACAAAAATGCCATCAACATCTGCTAACGAACGATTAATTTGGGCCATCCGTTCTTCTATTTTTTTGCCACTTAACCCAGCATCAACTAAAATTCGTCGGTGGGGCGTCTCAATATAAGTTGCATTGCCCGTACTACCACTTGCTAAAATACTATATTTAATTTGATCTTGTGTTTCCAAGTCAGTCATCCTCTAATCATCATTTTGTAATATCGTTCCCGTCAATGCACTCACCATCAAAGTTTGAAGATGATTAGCCGTTTTATCCCATACCTTTACTTGCCAAACTGGTCCATAAAGGGTCGGATCATCGATTGCATTCAACGGTGCATACCCCAGCCGAACATCCTTAATTTGAGCATTATCATTTAAATCATTATGCCGATATAAATTAATCACCGCTTGTTGTTGGCTAATGGTCGGCGCCGCTTGTTGTAATTGGGTCACTTTCAATAAGTGGCCTTGTGAATAGCCTGTCACACTCGCCTGATTCCGATGAAATTGTAATTGCCCAGCGGACGTTAAAACCGGTTGACCATTAATTAATTGCGTAAAAACATCGCGATTGTTAGTCGATAGTTTTTGATCGTAATGATACTGATTCCCGGCCAGCACCTGATGTTTCAACGTTGCCAATGACCGCTTAACTGGTTGATCATAAGTCACATTAAGTTGTTGATCAACAATACTAACACTGGCCCTTTTTATGGTTGGCATCGTATTAAATTCATCGGCTTGGACAGTAACATAACTACCTTTTTGGGGTTGCGTTGACAGGTGGGGAACTTTAATTCCATGTGCTCGCATTTCTCTTAACGTCACAGCTTGCGCCTGTTCCGGCGTCACTGAAGCTTGGTGCCATCGCCGAAAAATTCCTTGAAAAAAAGACCCCTACAATTAGTAAATCTACAATAATGAACCCACATAAAAAGATTCTTTGGATGCGCCGAAAATTCATCGCTGACCTCCTAGGGATAGTATCGTCTTATAATCAACCCAATTTCCGTGATAATACACAAAATAACTAGGCTGCACATTAACTTGATTTCCATTAACTTGAGTCCACCGATAACCTAACTGAAGCCCAGCAATTTCTGATAATTTACCGGCCTCTTTTAGCTGATTCATTACCACCCCGGTCGCTGGTAAACGCGTGCCAGCGTTCGTTGCCGTTGCGACCGGCGTTCCCAGCCGATATCGCGAAAATTGCCACCGAATTAAGCCGTCATTATTAGCTTTCAAGGTAATGCTACCATCACCCTGATCACTAAAAACCAATAATCCTTGCACACTATTCCGATAAGTAATCGTCTGCCCTGAGGTACTGATGGCTGCATACCGAAAACTATTCGTTCCTAAATTAGCCTGCGTTAACTGCCGCAAGCCCCAAGTCTGCAAAGCTCCTAATGACCGCACTTGCGAAGTTCCAACATATTGTTCATATTGAATTTTTCCCGTTTGATCATCCACAATCACCCGGCGATTTTTCCCAACCCAATACGTAGTTTGACCATTACTATGTTGACGATGAACATTACTAGTTGCCTTCGTCGTTAACAATGCTGTTGCGAGGGTTGAGCCTTCATCTGTGGTTAATTGGAATTGATAATTTGGGAGTTCAAAAGCATGCGGAAAGGTCATCACTGGTTGTTGATTGATAACTTTCGCTTCAACATCAATTTTCTTACCCCCACCGAGTGCTTGCCGAACCCCCGCAAGTTGACTTTGTTTAACTCGCAAACGTCTAACTACTAAGCCACGATCTTGCAATAAATAAATTTCGCGTGGATTTTGAAGTGGAATTACTAACCGATCAACTTTTCCCAGGAAATCATCACTGGTTAAATGGTAACTTTGCTTCAAAATATTACTAGCTAATTCACCCGGAAAACTAATTACAATTGCATTTGATTGACGTAAACGAGCTAAATATCGTTCACGATTATGGTCACTAACTTGTTTAACAGATCCAAATTTCCATTTTGGTAAGGATTGTTGCAACGTTAAGGCGACATTCGCTGGTTGTCCAAATAATAACTTTTGACTCCCATCAGCTTGATTCCAAATCACTTGATTAGCTTGATAAACAGTTTGAATCACATTTTGGTCGACATTGGAAGTTGTCCCTTCATTTAACCCAGTGGGCTCAAGACGGTAAGGATTTAGCCACACGCTAATGGAAAAGATTACACTCAAGCCCACTGCTAGCCACAGTGCACTGGGCAACCACTTATCCTTCATCCACTTGATCATCCCAATCATCCTCCTCGAATTGGACGTATGGCAACGCAATATAGAACGTCGAGCCTTTACCTTCCGTACTATTCACCCAAATCTGACCACCTAGTAGATTCACTACCTCTTTAGAGATAGCTAGTCCAAGCCCAGTTCCCCCTTGTTTACGGGAGCGGGCTTTATCAACCCGGAAGAACCGATCAAAGACATGCCGCAAGTCTTTGCGTGGAATCCCCAATCCTTGGTCAGCAATACTTAAAATAACGTGATTATGAGTATCCGTTAAACGGGCCGTGATAATTCCCCCATCTGGTGAATACTTCACAGCATTGTTCATAATATTATCGATTACTTGCGTAAATTTATCAGGGTCAATTTCAACCCATAAACTCTTATTGGTAATATGACGATCAATTGAGTACTGTTTGTCAGTCCCTGTTACTTCATCATTTTGAATAATCATATCAAAGCGATCCAAAATATAATTAAACAACTCACTAATGTTGACATATTCAAGATCTAACTTCGTTGTCCCGGCATCCATCCGCGATAAACTCAACAGATCATTAATCATCCGAATCATCCGATCCGTTTCATCTTCAACTACTTGCAAGAACTTCGGCCCCAGTTCTGGATCATTAATGGCCCCATCCCCTAAAGCCTCAACGTAACTCCGCACACTGGTTAATGGCGTCCGCAGTTCATGGGAAACATTCGATACGAATTGTTTCCGCTCTTCTTCTTCTTGAACTTGGTCAGTAATATCATGTAGCACACAAACCATCCCACTCACGAAACCTGATTCGCGTTGAATTGGAGAAAAAGTAGCACTAACAATAATTTCATCCGATAAATTATCTAAGATCACTTCATTGTAGTCTTGTTCACTTTCCATTAAATCACGGAAGGTATATTTATTCCGAATATCTAACATATCCAGAATTGATTTTCCAATTAATTCCGCCTCAGCACTAACTCCCAACATTTCTAATGCCAAGTTATTCGCAATAATAATATTTCCCCGCCGATCAGTGGCTAAGACACCATCCGTCATATGCGAAAGCACGCTATCTAACCGGCGCCGTTCAGAATCGATTGATTCTTGCGATTCCTCCACCCGAATTGAAAGGTTATTAATCGCTCCGGCTAACTGACCTAATTCATCGTTAGCACGAACCTTAATCCGCCCAGTAAAATCTCCTTGCGCAATTTTTAACGTTTGCCCCCGAATTTTTTTCAATTGGCCGGGTAATTTCCCGAGAAATAATTACTGAAAAAAAATCAGTCCAATTACAATGGTAATCACCGTTGCCGATAAGTAAATTAAGGAAATACTATTAACTGTACTATACACACTTTCTAAATTGGCCCGTAAATAAACCGCCCCGACGACATTATTATCATTTCCACTAACTAATGGCACTGTCATCACATAATAATGTTTTTTCTGGTTGCGATCATAAATCGTTTCTGAATGCGTCCGATTATTGACTAGGGTATTCCGAATTAACTTCGAATTATTCGTCTCCCCTACCATTCGTTGACTTTTTTGATTCGTTCCCCGCGTAATCCCCTTTGCATCCACGACGTTTAATTCGGTCAGATTAGGATTACTAAGTTGTTGAATCGTCGTTTTAATTTGTTGATTAGCTTCATTAGCGTTATCAATACTCAAACTCCGGGCTAATGAATTCGTAACTGAAACTGGTAATTCAATCTGTTGCTTAAAAGTATTTAAATTGGCTCGTTCCAATTGACGAACAAAAACCGCCCCGACAATTTCTAACGTTAACACTAACATTAGAATAAAGACCAGCGCGATTTTAAATTGCAACGATTGATAAAATTTAATTTTTTTGATTCAACCGTGTGACTCCCTAATTTTGATTTGGATCTGCTAAGAAGTAACCAACCCCTCGCCGGGTAACCAACCATTGAGGGTGACTTGGATTATCTTCAATTTTTTTCTCGTAACCGTCGAACTGTTACATCCACGGTCCGAACATCACCAAAATAGTCATAGCCCCAAACCGTTTGTAATAAGGTTTCCCGATTGATTACTTGGCCCAAGTGTTGCGCTAAGTAATGTAATAGTTCAAATTCCCGGTGCGTTAAATTAATATTTTCGCCCCGCTTTGAAACCGTGTATGCTTCCGGATGAATCGTTAAATCACCGATTTGAATGTCAGCTTCCGGGGCATCTTCAGTGGCGACCGCAGCTGTTTCTTGCCGTCGCAGGTTCGCCTTCACCCGTGCCACTAATTCGCGGTTTGAAAATGGTTTCGTCACATAATCATCGGCCCCTAATTCCAAACCGAGCACTTTATCTAATTCTGAGTCTTTAGCCGTGGCCATAATAATTGGCATCGTATATTTCATTCGAACTTGTTTCGCGACTTCTAACCCATCTAATTTTGGTAACATTAAATCTAACACAATTAAATCTGGTTGATGAGCTTCCACCATGCGACCGCTTCTTCCCCATCAAAGGCAGTTAAGACTTCATAACCTTCTTTTTCCAGATTAAACTTAATGATGTCTGAAATTGGCTTTTCATCATCGACAACTAAAATCTGCTTTGCCATTCGTATCTCCTCATTTCCAGTCATAAGAACTTAAAATTAGCTCTATTATAGCATAAGAAAAAATATTTTATCTTTTCTAAAAAAAGGTTGCATAATAACTTTCCGACTGGTAATATATTATTTGTTGATAACTTATGGGCAGTTAGCTCAGCTGGCAGAGCACCGGACTCTTAATCCGGGTGTCCAGGGTTCGATCCCCTGACTGCCCATCATTTCCCGCCTCAATCGTGAGGCGGGTTTTTTATTAATTATTTATCACCATTTATTTTTAAATTTAGGGTTGCATAATCCATTTATAACTGGTAATATATTATTTGTTGATAACTTATGGGCAGTTAGCTCAGCTGGCAGAGCACCGGACTCTTAATCCGGGTGTCCAGGGTTCGATCCCCTGACTGCCCATCATTTCCCGCCTCAATCGTGAGGCGGGTTTTTTTATTACTATCAACATAGTAAAAGGGCAGTTCCTGGAATGGAGCTGCCCTTTTTACTATGCACCACCTTCATAATCAATGGAGGCGAACTTATTATAAGCTTTATTAAACAATAATTTAACGGTTCCCCGTGGACCAGACCGATTCTTTTCAATAATCACTTCAACTTCGCTCAAGCTATTTGTTTCATCTTGCGCTTGATCCCCAGTTTCCCGTTGGTAATAATCATCACGATACAAAAAGCCAACAATATCAGCATCTTGTTCAATCGATCCTGATTCCCGAATATCTGATAACACCGGTCGCTTATCTTGACGTTGCTCAACGCCCCGCGATAATTGGGATAAGGCAATCACCGGCACACTTAATTCCTTTGCCAACTTCTTTAGTTGTCGTGAGATTTCTGATACTTCTTGTTGCCGACTTTCCGAATTGGACCCTTCAATCAATTGTAAATAATCAATCACTATCAACCCAGTTGCCCAGTTCGTTTCGCTAACCGCCGACATTTAGCCCGAATTTCAGCGACTTTAATACCGGGAGTATCATCAATATAAATTTGCGCCTCACTCAAGGTTTGACTAGCTACCCAGTATTGTTGCCACTCGTCTTCATTCATATTCCCTGTCCGTAAATGGTTGGCATTAATATTGCCTTCAGCACATAACATCCGGTTAACTAATGATTCGGCCCCCATTTCAAGACTAAACATCGCCACGGCGGGCCGTTCATTACTATGGGCCGCAATATTTTGCGCAATGTTTAACACAAAGGCCGTTTTCCCCATCGCTGGCCGGGCCGCTAAAATGATTAATTCATCTTCATGAAGTCCCGTGGTCATTTTATCTAGTAACGGATACCCCATTGGCAATCCCGTAACGTCTGATTTTTGTTGGGATAATTCCAACAAATGGTCAGATGAGGTGTGTAATAAATCCCCAATACTTTGTAAATCAGTTTGATTATTACTCTCAGCTACGTTTAGAATTGACCGTTCCGCCTCATCCAGCATATCTGTGACATCATCAGTATCTTCATACCCTTGGCTCGCGATCTTAGTAGCCGTTTCAATTAACCGCCGCGCGGTGGCCTTATCACTAACAATTTTAGCGTAATACGCCACATTAGCTGCCGTTGGCACCGCACCGGCTAATTCAGCTAAATATTGAACTCCACCAACATTATCAAGCTGTTTCGTCCGTTCCAGTTCATTTTGCAAATTAACCACGTCAATCGGACGATCATGTTCATTTAACGTTAACATCGCCTCAAAGAGGATTTGATGTGCCCGCGTATAAAAATCATCCGGCGTCAAATATTCCATTGCCTCAACAATCGCATCTGACGCCAATAACGCTGCCCCTAAGACGGCTTGTTCCGCCGCTAAATTACGTGGGGGGGTGCGGGTAACTTCTAGTTCATTATCCATGCAAAGTTCCCCGTTAGCTTATTTTTCCGCAATGTGAACCCGCAACGTTGCTGTTACCTCATGATGTAACTTAACGGGCACGTTACGTAGCCTAAGGCCTTAATTGGAGCAGCTAATTCCATTTTCCGCTTATCCAACTTAATGTTGTATTGCTTATTCAAGGCACTGGCAATTTGCTTCGTTGAAATTGAACCAAACATCCGCCCATCGGATCCAGCTTTCCCCGTCAATTCAACAACCGTTTCATCGGCTTCCAATACTTCTTTCAAGCGCTTGGCTTCTGCTAATTCTTCGGCCGCATGCTTAGCTTCTGACCGTTTTTGCCCCGCCAATTCACTCATCGCAGCCTTGTTAGCTGGTTTGGCCATTGAACGTGGAATTAAGAAGTTTTGTGCGTATCCATCTGGGACTTCTTTCACTTCGCCGCGCTTCCCACGACCTTTAACATCTTGTGTAAAAATAACTTTCATTACTCTGTTTCCTCCACTTCATCTGTTGTTTCTGTTGGGGTCATTAAAATTGCTTGTAAGGCTTGTTTAACCTCAGCTACTGACTGATCCTTAATCTGAGCAGCCGCTTTCGAATGGTGACCCCCACCACCAAGCTTTTCCATGACGACTTGAACATTAAATTCACCTAATGCTCGCGCTGACATCGCAATGGTCTCATTATCAATTCTTACAATGACAAAGGAAGCTTCAATCCCCGTCACTTGCAATAACATATCTGCCGCTTGAGCAGCCAATACCGGATCATATAATTCATCATCCTGGCCAACGCAAACCGCAAACCGATCACCCCAGAATTCAACCGTATCAATTAAGTGATTTCGTTGCATGAAATTAGTTGGGGATTCTTTAATTAAGCGCTGAATCAATTCACCATCCGCCCCGGCTGACCGTAAATAACTCGCCGCATCAAAGGTTCTAGTCCCCGCATTTTGGCTAAATGACTTCGTATCAATCCGAATCCCGGCTAACATTACCGTTGCCTCAATTTTAGCCAACCCGCGACTTTCACGTGGTTGATATTCAAACATTTCCGTAATCAATTCACACGTTGATGAGGCATAGGCTTCAATATAAACTAGCAACGGATTCGCCGGGAATTCTTCGCCCCGCCGGTGATGATCAATAATCACCAACCGATTAGCTAAACGCTCCGTTAAGGCGGGCGAAATTGATAATGATGGTTTCGAATGGTCAACCATGACTAACAAACTATCATCCGTCGCTCGCTTTAGGGCTTCTTCAGGAGTAATAATTCGTGATTTCAATTCTTGATAGTTATCGAGTTCCCCCATTAACCGCTGAATGTCGGAATGATAACCCGCTTGATTCATCACAATCCAACTTTCGTGTTGATTCATTTCAGCTAACCGACGAATTCCTAACGTTGCCCCAACTGAATCTAAATCTGGAGCTGTATGTCCCATGATAAAGATTTGATCAGCTTGGGTCATTAAATCTTGCAAGGCTTGACTAATCATGCGCGAGCGCACCCGGGTCCGCTTTTCCATCGGGTTAGTCTTCCCACCATAGAACTGTGCTTGACCGCTTTCGGACCGTACTACGACTTGATCACCACCCCGGCCTAACGCTAAGTCAAGATTCTTTTGCGCCATGGCTGCTAGTTTCATCAAATCACTTTGGCCGTACGAAATCCCCATACTAATAGTTACTGGTGAGTTTTGTTGCGACGTATTTTTCCGAATTGTATCGAGGACATTAAAGTTTTCACTTTCTAACTGCTTTAACGAATAGTCATGACCGATTAATAAGAAATTATCATCATCGACTACCTTTAGTAACAATTCATGTTGCTTTGCCCATTGCATTAATTCAGACGTGACATAATTATGTAAATTAGAAACCGCTGAATCCGACATTCCTTGAATAATTTCCGCATAATTATCGAGGTAAATATTTCCCAGGAAAAGTTGTTCCCGTTGGTAACGCTCATTAATTGCTTCATAGTCCGTAATATCGGTTAAGTAAACCGCATTCACCCGATCTTGAACTAAAAATTCAAATTTCCGCGCTTGCCAACTAACAACTTTCGTCGTGTCATCATGCCGATACTTGGCTACCAATTTGGCTAATTCACTATCCACCATCGCCAACTTGCGCCCGACTAAAATTCCATCCACCGGGAAGTATTGCGACATATATGGATTAATCCACTTAATAATATTTTGATCATCAAGTAAAATTACCCCAATCGGCATCTCGAGCAAGGCTTCTTGTTGGGTTTGTTCAACTTCCTGGGATAATTTAGTTAAAAAACTTTCGTATCCCACGATTACTTTGTCGTAAATACCAGCCAATAATCAACCCACCTAAAATGACGATTACTAAAATTATTACTCCGACTAACCAATGAACTAAGAAGCCCATTCCCGTTGCAAGACCGGCTAGTAACACAATCAGACTGATGGTTGCGCGCATTAACGGTCGTTCAACCGTTTGCTGTGCAGGTTTCACATTTGCTCCTCCTCTCCAATAATCTTACTGCCTATTATACCAAAAAAACGAGCTCCGGAATGAATTCCGAAACTCGTTTATAATTATTAGTCTTCTGCAACGAATGGCAAGAGACCCATAACCCGCGCCCGCTTGATTGCAATCGTCAAACGACGTTGGTTCTTAGCGCTCGTCCCAGTAACCCGGCGTGGTAAAATCTTACCCCGTTCTGAGATGAAGCGTTGTAATAATTCAGTGTCTTTGTAATCGATGTATTCGATGTGGTTAGCGGCAATGTAGTCGACCTTACGACGACGACGCATTCCGCCACGACGTTGTTGAGCCATGACTTAATCTCCCTTTCGTAATGGTTAGAACGGTACATCACTAAGTGAATTTTGATCATCATCTGATCCATCACTCTTCAATGCACTTTCATCATTAATATTTACTGGATCCGTAGTCGGATTAGCATTCCCAAATGGTAAGCTATCCGTATCTACTGGAACCGGATTTTGACCAAAAATACCTTGTGTGGCATCATTTGATCCTTGAGGAGCTCCAAAGTTGTTCGTTGGCGCTGCTCCGAAAGCACTTTGCCCTTGGTTGGCATTAAACGCATTGTCAGGGGCATTAAAGCCACCACCAAAGCCATTATTACCATTGGCGTTATTCCCTGGTCGTGCCGACCGTGGTTCTAACAAGGCAAAATTATCAACCGTCACTTCAGTCCGGTAAACGCGTTGACCTTGTTGGTTTTGGTAATTACTTGTTGTAATCCGACCATCAATTCCAACTAGCGCTCCTTTATGAGTGAAGTTAGCAAAGTTTTCCGCTGACTTACGCCAAATAACGCAGTTGATGAAATCAGCTTCCCGTTCCCCCGTTTGTTGGTTCCGGAATTGCCGATCAACTGCTAATGAAAACCGAACAACTGCGGTCCCGCTGTTCGTGTAGCGTAACTCAGGATCCCGCGTTAAACGACCAGTTAAGGTAGCACGATTTAACATTGGCAAACACTCCTCTCGTTTTTATGATTGGTTAAACAAATTAACGCTTAACGATCATGTGACGTAAGATACCGTCGTTGATCTTAGCTAAACGATCAAATTCGTTTAAGGCTTCATCGTTTTCAGCCGTGATGTTCACGATGTGGTAAGTACCTTCAGTGAACTTTTCAATTGGGTAAGCAAAACGACGCGTATCCCAGTCAGCTGAATCAACAACCGTAGCACCATTGTCTGACAAGATCTTGTCGAAGTTGGCTACTAAAGTGCTCTTAGCAGCTTCGTCTAAATCAGGACGAATGATGTATGTAATTTCATATTTACGTGTTTCCATGTATATTACACCTCCTTTTGGACTCTGGCCCTTGCCCATTAGCAAGAGCAAGGAGAGCAACGTTTAAACGTATACTCACAGAACAAAATATTAGCACATTTTATTAAAAAAAACAATACTTTCTACAAAATCCTGAATTCCCGCTACATTTAATAAATACACGGTCATTCAGGATTTAAACCAATTTTTTTAATCTGTTACTTCTACTTCCGTATCAACGGCTTCCCCATCAGTCGTTGTTTCCTTAGCTACCTTTGCCATCGTAGCCACCACAGAATCATCATTCATTTTAATTAAATGCACCCCAATTGTGGCCCGACTCGTGGTTGAAACATTTTCAACCCCGAACCGGATGATGACCCCATTATTTGTTACAACCATTAGGTCTTCATCGCCGTTAACCGTCGTTAAACCAACTAACGGACCATTCTTTTCCGTGATGTTAGCAGTCTTAATTCCTTTACCACCACGGCCTTTAATTGGGTATTCACTCGCTGGAGTTTGCTTCCCGTAACCTCGTTCACTAATCACCACGACCTTACTATTTGGGGTTAACTTTGCGGCCCCAATTAGATAGTCGTTTTCCCGTAAGCGAGCACCACGAACCCCAGCAGCGGCCCGGCCCATTTGGCGAATTTCTTGCGCATTAAAGCTGACTGAATAACCTAAGTGCGTTCCCAAAATTAAGTTATCGCTCGGACGAATTAAGTCCACGTGAATTAATTCATCACCGTCATGTAAGTTAATCGCCTTTAATCCATTACTCCGAATGTTATTAAACTCACTAACTGCCGTTCGCTTAACCGTTCCTTGTTTCGTAGCAAAGAATAAATCAAGATCATCCGCCGTCGTTCACGTGAAACATTAATGACGGCACTAATTTGTTCGTCCGCATTAATCCCTAATAAATTAATAATTGGAATTCCTTGCGCTGCCCGACCATATTCTGGAATTTCATAGCCCTTCATCGTAAAGACTTTCCCCGAGTTGGTAAAGAAGAGCAGCCGATCATGCGTTGAACTAGCAATTAAGTGCTCAATAAAGTCATCATTATGCACACCCATGCCTTTAACCCCACGACCACCCCGGTTTTGGGACTTAAATTCATCGACTGGCAAGCGCTTCACGTACCCATTATGGGTCAACGTGACGATAATCTCTTCTTCTTCAATCAAGTCTTCGTCTTCGATACTGGTTAAATCGCCGACTTGTAATTCCGTCCGCCGGTCATCACCGAATTTGGCTTGGATTTCAAGTAATTCATCATAAATGATTTTTTTGAATCCGTTCCCGATGCGCCAAAATATCCTTGAAATCGGCAATCGCTGCTAATAACCGTTGGTATTCCGCTTCAATCTTTTCGCGTTCTAAGCCAGTTAACCGAACTAACCGTAAGTCTAAGATGGCTTGGGCTTGGCGATCAGATAAACCAAATTTACTCATCAATTCGGTCTTAGCAATGTCACTCGTTTGGGAACCACGAATGATATTAATAATTTCATCAATGTGATCAAGGGCAATCCGTAATCCAGCTACAATATGAGCCCGATTTTCGGCCTTCTTCAAATCAAATTCGGTCCGCCGCCGAATCACAATTTCTTGATGGTCGAGATAATGTTGCAAGATTTCTTTTAAGCTTAAAATCTTAGGCGCACCATCGACAATCGCTAACATATTGAAGTTAAATGTCGTTTGCATCAACGTCAACTTGTAAAGATTATTTAAGATGACCTCGGCACTCGCATCCCGGCGCACATCAACGACAATCCGCATCCCTTCACGGTCAGTTTCGTCGTTGACATCCGTAATCCCATCAATTTCTTTTTCCCGGGCTAATTCCGCAATCCGTTCAATTAACTTGGCCTTGTTGACCATGTAAGGAATTTCATGCACAACGATGCGTTGCTTACCATTTTTTAATTCTTCAATCTCAGTTTTGGCCCGGACAACAATTGAGCCTTGCCCCGTTTCATACGCTTTCCGAATACCCGATTTTCCCATTACGACAGCCCCGGTTGGGAAATCAGGACCAGGTAAGACTTTCATCAATTCTTCCGTTGTTGCCGCTGGATTATCCATTAACAAATGAATCGCACTAATCACTTCCCCCAGGTTATGGGTCGGAATATTCGTCGCCATCCCTACGGCAATCCCAGTCGCCCCATTGACTAACAGATTGGGAATCCGCGATGGTAAGACTTGAGGTTCTTTTTCTGTGCCATCGTAATTATCTTGAAAATCAACCGTATCCTTGTTGATATCCCGGAGCATTTCAACGGCAATCTTACTCATCTTGGCTTCAGTATACCGCATGGCGGCGGCCCCATCGCCATCGACCGACCCAAAATTACCATGCCCATCAACTAGCATGTACCGGTAAGAAAAGTCTTGTGCCATTCGCACTAACCCTTCATAAATTGATGAGTCCCCATGCGGGTGATATTTCCCCATGACGTCCCCAACAATCCGGGCTGACTTCTTATATGGCTTATCAGGCGTCACCCCTAATTCATTCATCCCATACAAAATCCGGCGTTGCACTGGCTTTAATCCATCCCGGACATCGGGAAGCGCCCGGGAGACAATCACACTCATCGCATAGTCTAAGAATGAATTCCGCATTTGGCTCGTTAAATTAACATCGGTAATTCGATTATTAAATGCTTCTTCTGCCACGATTTAATCCTCCTTTCGCTAACTAATCATTACAAGTCTAAGTTTTCAACGAACTTCGCGTTGGTTTCAATAAATTCACGCCGTGGACCAACTTTGGTTCCCATCAGCATTTCAAAAATTTCATCCGCTTGCTTGGCATCATCAAGTTGCACCCGTAAGAGCCGCCGATTTTCCGGATCCATGGTCGTTTCCCATAATTGTTCTGCGTCCATTTCCCCTAGCCCCTTATACCGTTGAATCACTGGTTTCGGCGTTGGTTGCAAGGAATTTACGACCCGTTCAAGTTCGGCATCATCATCAATATATTGCACAAACTTTCCTTGCCGTACTTGATACAGTGGTGGTTGGGCAATGTAGACATACCCCGCTTCTAACATTGGGCGCATAAAGCGGTAAATCAACGTTAATAACAGCGTCCGAATGTGCGCCCCATCGACATCGGCATCCGTCATAATAATTAACTTGTGGTAATTAACCTTGCTAATATCAAAGTCTTCGCCAAAGCCAGTTCCTAACGCCGTAAAGAGCGAACGGATTTCATCATTCGCTAAAATTCGGTTCAAGGTTGCTTTTTCAACGTTTAAAATCTTCCCCCGAATTGGCAAGATCGCTTGCGTTAACCGCGACCGCCCTTGCTTAGCTGACCCCCCAGCGGAGTCCCCTTCGACGATAAATAATTCCGAAATAGCTGGATCCTTGGACGTATTATCCGCTAATTTCCCGGGTAAATTACTGATTTCTAATCCGCTCTTTTTCCGCGTAACTTCCCGCGCTCGCTTGGCTGCTTCCCGCGCCTTAGAAGCTAAGAGCCCCTTTTCAACAATCTTGTGGGCAACCTCCGGATTTTCCATCATGAATCGCGACATCGTTTCCGCAAAAATTCGGTCCGTTGCGGTCCGCGCATCCGAATTACTTAACTTCGTCTTCGTTTGCCCTTCAAATTGTGGGTTCGGGTGTTTGATGGAAATCACGGCCGTTAAGCCTTCCCGCACATCGTCCCCAGACAAAGTCATGTTCCCTTTGATTTGATCACTCTTCCGACCATAATCATTGATTACCCGGGTTAAGGCCGTCTTAAACCCAGTTTCATGACTCCCACCTTCGTACGTATGGATATTGTTCGTAAACGTTAATAAGTTACTCCGGTAATCATCAGAATATTGTAAGGAAACTTCAACTTCAATCCCGTTGTGTTCACCTTCAACATAAATCGGTGGATCAAATAAGACTTCATGACCTTCATTCAAGTATTCGACATAGTGCCGAATCCCACCTTCATAATGGAATTCTTCCTTAGTTGGTTCATCGGGACGTAAATCACTAATCGTAATCTTAAGCCCTTTATTTAAGAACGCCAATTCCCGAATTCGTTCCGTCAACGTCTTAATGTTGTAAACCGTCGTTTCCCGGAAAATCTCCGGATCCGGCGTGAAGTGAACAATCGTTCCATGTTCATCCATTGGGCGTTGGTCATCAATCACTTGCATTGGCGTCTTCACATGCCCATGATCAAAGTCCATGTAGTATTCCTTGCCTTCACGGATTACCTTGACGTCCAATGAAGTTGATAATGCATTCACAACGGACGCCCCCACCCCGTGGAGCCCCCCAGAGACTTTATATCCGCCACCGCCGAATTTACCACCGGCATGCAAAATGGTAAAGACGGTTTCTAAGGCTGGTTTCCCCGTTTTTTTGTTGAATATCAACCGGAATCCCCCGCCCGTTATCAGTAACCGTAATACTATTATCAGCTTCAACCGTCACGTTAATTTCTGTGGCAAACCCAGCTAACGCTTCGTCAATCCCGTTGTCAACGATTTCCCACACTAAGTGATGTAGCCCTTGCACCGTGGTTGAACCAATATACATCCCGGGCCGTTTCCGAACCGCTTCCAGTCCTTCTAAGACTTGAATTTGACTCGCATCGTATTCACGTGCTTGTTCTGCTTTCGTTTCGTTACTTTCTTCACTCACGATTAATTACTCCTTCCTAATTGTTCCCGCTTCGATTTCAAAAATCGCCGGATCATGAATTAATTGCTGGGCGACGCCATTTAAACTCGTCGTCGTCAAAAATGTTTGCACCTTATCTTGAATCGCCGTCAATAAATGGGTTTGGCGATTATCATCTAACTCAGACAACACATCATCAAGCAATAATAATGGGTACTCCCCTGTTTGTTCATGCATCAAATCAATTTCTGCCAACTTTACTGCTAAGGCTGTGGTCCGTTGCTGACCTTGTGAACCAAATTTTTGCACATTTTGCTCATTGACCAAAAATTGGACATCATCACGATGCGGTCCCACTAAGCTCGTCCCAAGTTTGATTTCCCGGGTTTTCACTTCGTTATACCGGGCCATTAAGGATGCTGCCACCGTTGTTTCGTTACTCTCAGCGGTTAATTCGACTTGGGTTATGTACCGTAAAGTCAATTGTTCGCGTTGTACTGAAATATGCTCGTGTAACACTTGCGCCCATTTCTCCAGTTGCTGTAATAACTGGCCACGTTTAACAATAATTGCGGCGCCAGAGGCCACCAATTGTTCCGTTAAAACCTGCCATAACACGTCATCAAATTTACCACCCAACTTAACTTGTTTGAGATATTGATTCCGTTGCTGCAATTGATGATGATACTGCGTCAAATGATACAAATATCCACTACTCATTTGACCAAATTCGGTATCCATAAATTGCCGCCGCACTTGTGGTGCCCCTTTAACTAACTCCAAATCCTCCGGCGCAAACAACACTACATTCAAATAGCCCACATATGTCGATAACCGTGGTTGAAACAAGTGATTAACTTTAACGCGTTTCCCTTTGGAATTAATTTGTAATTCCAATGGTAACTTACCAGCCTGGCGGGTTACTACACCTTGAATCAACGCGGTTTTTCCTCCCCAGCCAATTAAGTCTCGATCACGACTCGTCCGATGGCTCCGGGTTAACGCTAAAACATGAATTGCCTCTAATAAATTCGTTTTGCCTTGGGCGTTCTCCCCGATTAACACATTCACGCCGGGTTTAAAATCCAACTCAAGCGCTGCATAATTACGAAAATTCCGTAATGATAAATGCGTTAACTGCATGGTTACCTAACCTTCTTGTGCTTTAATTACCAACCGAACTTGATCATCAATTTGAATTTCATCACCCGGATAAAGTTTCCGGCCTCGCCGTTGATCTTGTTCATCATTCACCCAACTGGCGTCTCTGCTAAAAACCACTTCGCAGCTCCTCCCGTTGGAATAAGCCCTTCTTCTTTTAACAGTTGCCCAATCGTGATATATTCCGTTGCAATCACCACTTCATTCATGGTTGCCACCCTTTCTTTTGCAAACTACATACATGTTCAATTATACCTTAATTAGACTGGAAAATAAATGAATTTGCGGTTAGTTAAGCGTTCATTGCATTTCAACCTCAAAATGGCAAAAATGGCTCAGGTCAGGTAAACGGCGTATAAAACGCCAAATAAGCCCAAACAAAAAGTCAGCCCTACCAAAGGAAAGGGCTGACTTTTAATTTTTAGTACGTCCGCACTGGCGTAATCAATTGAATAAAGTTAGTTTCATCATCCGCCGGCACTAACGTAAATGGTCGCAATGCCGAAGTAAAGGCCATTACCACCTGCATTGTCCCGAATGATTTAAGGGCATCTCGCATATAATCTGGATTGAAAGAAATTTCAAGCTCATTGCCCGTCATCGCTGAGGCCGCAATTGCTTCTTCCACGTTCCCAACATCCGAAGAATTACCACTAATCATGGCCACCCCGGCCGCTGGCTTCACCGTTAATTTAACGACATTATTCCGACTTTGGTGTGACAACAAGGACGCCCGTTCAATCGCTGCTAAGAATTGGTCGGCCGCTAAGGTTAACTTCGTTTCCGAAGTCGTTGGAATCAACCGATCCGTTTCGGGATAGTTTCCTTCCAGCAATCGTGAGTAAAAGTTAGTATGACCAAACGTGAACAGGACTTGACTATCAGCAAAACTCATCACAATTCCATCACTAACATCTGTAATCATCCGTGAAAGTTCCGTCAAACTATTCCCTGGAATCACTACGTCATATGGTTGCGCTGGAGCATTTGGCACCGCCACGCTCCGTTGGGCTAACCGGTGACTATCTGTCGCTACCGCCGTTAATTTCCCATCCACTAACGTTAAGTGAATCCCCGTTAAGATTGGCCGGCTTTCTTGCTTAGAAACGGCAATCCGAGTTTGATCAACGACTTCTCGTAAGACATCGGCTGCTACTGTAATTTGGCGATCAGCCCCAACTTCTGGTAAATGAGGGAAGTTATTGGCATCTTGACCATTAACCGTAAATTCTGCCGCTCCTGACTTAATCACGGCTTGGAAACCTTGGTTGACTTCTAATGTAACCATTTCATCAGGTAATTTTTTAACAATTTCACTAAAGAACCGGGCTGGTAAGACAATTTCTCCTGGTTCATCAATGACTAATTCAAAGGCCCCCATTTGTTGAGTAACCGTGCTTTCAATCGAGATATCCGCATTACTACCTGTTAAAACAAGTTCATCATTAGTAACAACTAATTTTAACCCGGTCAGAATTGGAATGGTGGTTTTAGATGATACCGCACGTAAAACATTATTTAATTCATTAATAAAATTTAGTCGATTAATTGTAAATTTCATCTTTGGAGTCTCCTTGTTTATATAAATATATTATAAAAAGTTAGTAGTAGTAGTAGGCCATGTGGACATTGTGGATAACTGAAATTAGAGTTGTTAATTCAAGTTTTGCACAATGTGGATAACGTTGTGGATAAAGTTGGGCATAATTAACATTTTTCCACAAGGAGGTTTATTGCATTCGTTGCCGTAATTGTTGTAAATCACGATTTAATTTTTCGTCCGTTTTTAAATTGGCCTCAATTTTTTCAATCGCATGCATGACCGTGGTATGATCCTTGCCCCCAAACTCACTCCCAATTTTTGGTAAGGAATTATCAGTTAATTCACGGGATAAGAACATCGCAATTTGGCGTGGCACCACAATATTCTTGGACCGCTTCTTGCCTAAGATGTCACTTTGATTAATGTTAAAGAATTGGGCAACTTCCTTTTGGATTAAGTCAATCGTCAAGGCGGGCGTATTATCAGCAAATCCCATGCCTTGTAAGGCTTCGGCCGCAATTTGCGGCGTCATTGGTTGGTGATTTAAGTCGGCAAAGACCCGCACCCGCATCAAGGCGCCTTCAAGTTCCCGGACGTTGGTATTAACCTTGGAAGCAATTAATTCGAGAACCTCATTGGGAACTTCCATGTGTTCTTCCTCGGCTTTACTTTGTAAAATGGCAATTCGCGTTTCGGTACCGGGGGAGGTAATTTCAACTGGAACCCCCCAAACGAAGCGTGACACCAGCCGTTCCGTTAAATTGGGAATTTGTTTCGGATTTTGATCAGCAGTTAAGACAATTTGCTTATTGTTGTCATGTAAAGCATTAAAAGTATTGAAGAATTCTAATTGCGTTTCGTCCTTGGACGCAAAGAATTGAATATCATCAACGAGTAAGGCATCGAGATTCCGGTATTCATTCCGGAATTGTTCCTGACTCCCCCGCCGAATGGAATTAACGTAGTCATTCACGAACGTTTCACTGGTCACATATTTAATCCGTGCGTTCGGATTACGTTCTAACATTTTATTGGCAATTGCTTGCATCAAGTGGGTTTTTCCTAGTCCTACGCCACCATAAATTAGTAAGGGATTGTATAAAACCCCCGGTTGTTCCGAGGCCCCGAATGCCGAGCGTAGGCCATTTGATTACTACGACCTTGGATAAAGTTGGCGAAGGTATATTCAGGATTTAATGGGGTTTCCGGACTCATCCCACTGCCAGCTAACGTTGGTGGTGGGGTCATCGTTGGTGTTAGACCACTAGTTGAATTTGCCAAAACATAGATTGGTTCCACATGTTGGCCAGTTTGGGTAAAACAAATTTGGCGAATTTGTTCTGTAATTTGGGAATTAGATTGCCAAAAATCAATTTGATTTTCGAAGGGGAATTCGATAACCAATCGGTTATTGGCAAGCGAAACAGCTTTTGCCGGAGCAATTAAATTGGTGTAAGTCCGCTCTTGAGTGGATGCACGCAATTGATTTTGGATCGTTTCCCAGAGAGAATCGAGCTCAGTCAAAATGGTTTCCTCCTTGTCACTTGTAGATTTCAGACTATAAGTTTATCATTAGTTTTTGAAGTTTTCCACAGCAAAGCAAAAATAAAAAATAATTATCCACCACATAGTGTGTAATTTATCCCCAGGGATGTGTAAAAACGACAAAAATTAAGCATATCTCTAGTTATCCACAAAAGAACTGTGAATATCCACAGGCTTAGAATGCTGATATATTAAGGCTTTTGAATAATTATTAACAAGCTTGTGGATAACTTTATCCCTGGGGTGTGTATTTGTGGATAGCTACTGGGACAAGCTGTGGACGCTCTTTTGGAGAAGTAAACTATACACAACGCTGTGTATAAAAATGTGGAAAACTAAAAATTTAAAATTTGATAAATTTGAAATCAATTGGTCAAAAGCATAAAAAGTATGGTATACTACCGAAGTATGTTTAAAGAGATCGTCTTTTTAGACCATGAAATCAAAACTGAATTGCTAAGGAGGTGCAAGTAAATGAAGCGCACATTTCAACCAAAGAAGCGTCACCGTGCACGTGTTCACGGTTTCCGCGCACGGATGAGCACTAGCAATGGCCGTAAGGTATTAGCTCGTCGTCGTCAAAAGGGTCGTAAGGTATTATCTGCATAAGATAAGTTAAAGCGATCCATATTTAATGGTTAAAAGGGGCAGGGCAACCGTCCACTGCATTTGATGTAGTTGTCGTTGCTCGCCCTTTTTTTAGTTTTAAGGAGCGGAGTCGTTCATGCGAAAATCATTTCGAGTAAAAAAAGAACAGGAATTCCAACGTGTCTTCGAGCAACATCAATCGGTTGCTAATCACAAGTTTGTGGTGTATCAATTAGCCAAACCCGGCCAAGCCCATTTTCGTGTTGGGATTTCGGTGGGAAAAAAGATTGGGAATGCCGTTGAACGGGGCTGGGTGAAACGCCGAATCCGGCAAACCTTATTAGAATTAAAACCCCAATTAAAAGCGGACGTCGACTTTTTAGTGATTGCCCGGCCAAGTGCCAAGGGGTTATCGATGGCTGAAATTCGGCGCAATTTGGTTCATGTTTTAAAATTAGCGGAACTAATTGAAGAGAAACAAAGTGAGGATTAACGTGAGCAAGCAATTGAAAAAAAATTACGAGTTTAGTCAGCGTCTTCGGTTTGGTAATGATTTTAGCCGCGTGTTCAAATCAACCAATTAATAGTCATAGTACCGGGATTTGGGATCATTATATTGTTTATAATTGTTCGCAATTTATTATTTGGCTCTCTAAGCATTTTGGTGGTTACGGAATGGGGATCATTATCTTTACGATTTTGATTCGGATTATCATCTTGCCATTGATGTATTACCAAACGAAGTCAATGCTAAAGACGCAAGAATTAGCCCCAAAGCTAAAGGAATTACAACAAAAGTATTCCACGCGTGATCGCGAAACGATGCAAAAGTTACAAATGGAACAACAACGCCTCTATAAAGAAGCAGGGGTCAATCCATTTGCATCCTTGTTGCCATTGTTAGTGCAATTGCCAGTTATGTGGGCGTTGTATCAAGCTATTTGGCGGACGAATGTCTTACGGTCAGGGTCATTTTTATGGGTTCAATTAGGGTCAACTGATCCGTACTTAATTTTGCCAATTTTGGCGGCGCTCTTTACGTTTATTAGTTCATGGCTCGCCATGGCATCAATGCCGGAAAAGAACCCAATGTCGACTTCGATGACGTATATTATGCCGATTTTTATCTTTATTATGGCGTTGCAATTTACATCCGCCATTACGTTATATTGGGTTGTTTCCAATGCCTTCCAAGTGGGGCAAGTCTTGCTGTTACAAAATCCATTTAAACTACGGAAGGAACGGGAAGCAAAGCAACGCGCTGAAAAGGCCCGGCAACGGAAATTAGCCAAGGCTAAACGCCAAGCTTACCGGGGCAAGCGGAAATAATTGACAAGTGGGTTCCCACTTTTAAAATACGAAGTAATTAAACATAGTTGTTAGAGTAGTGAAAGTGCTTTGACCATTCTTTAAGTGATAAGGGTGGCTTTGCGCTTTTTTATTGAATAGCAATTGAAAGGAAGCACAGACGATGATTAATACGGATCAAGATACAATCGCCGCGATTTCGACGCCAATTGGCGAAGGTGGGATTTCAATCATTCGGGTGAGTGGTGAGGATGCTTTAACAGTCGTTAATCCATTATTTAAGGGCAAAGATTTAACGCAGGTTGCTACCCATACGATTAATTATGGGCATATTATCAATCCAACTGATCACCAAGTAGCGGATGAAGTGATGGTCTCAGTGATGCGCGCGCCGAAAACTTACACCAAAGAAGACGTCGTGGAAATTAACTGTCACGGCGGGCTCGTGGCCACGAATCGGATTTTACAGTTAGTGTTAACGCATGGGGCGCGCTTAGCGGAACCGGGTGAATTTACGAAACGGGCCTTTTTAAATGGGCGCCTTGATTTATCCCAGGCCGAAGCCGTGATGGACTTAATTCGGGCCAAAACTGATAAATCAATGGATGTGGCGATGCATCAATTGAACGGGGATTTATCAAACTTAATTCGGCAATTCCGGCAAGATATTTTGGACGTCTTAGCCCAAGTCGAAGTGAATATTGATTATCCGGAATATGATGCGGTCGAAGAAATGACGAGCCAATTATTACGCGAAAAAGCGACGGATTTACAACAACATATTCAAGGCCTGTTAAAAACCGCCCGGCAAGGGAAAGTCTTACGGGACGGCTTGGCAACAGCAATCATTGGGCGGCCGAATGTTGGTAAGTCGAGTTTGTTAAATACCCTGTTACATGAAGATAAAGCGATTGTCACCAACGTAGCTGGGACGACGCGAGATGTGATTGAAGAATATGTCAATGTGGAAGGGGTGCCGTTAAAATTAATTGATACCGCCGGAATTCGTCATACGGATGATCAAGTGGAAAAAATCGGGGTTGAACGGAGTCGCCAGGCCATTAAAACGGCCGATTTGATTCTACTGTTAATTGATCAATCTCGGCCCTTATCAGCGGAAGACAAGGACTTAATTGAGTTAACCAAGGGCTTAGCGCGGATGGTAATTTTAAATAAAACCGACCTGCCAACGGCCCTAGATTTAGCGGAATTAAAGCAGCTAGTTGGTGATGATGTAATTATTAAGACGTCAATTGCCAATCAATCGGGGATGCAAGAACTCGGCGCCGCAATTAGCCACCGGTTCTTTAACGAAGGGATTGAAGCGCATCATAATGATGTGTTAATTACGAATGCCCGGCATATTAGTTTATTAACCCAAGCCGAGCAAGCGCTTGGGGATGTGTTAGCTGGGTTAAATGATGGCTTGCCGGTCGATTTAGTCCAAATTGATATGACGACCGCTTGGAATTTACTCGGTGAAATTACGGGTGATAGTTACCAAGATGAATTATTAGATCAATTATTTAGTCAATTCTGTTTAGGGAAGTAGGAGGAAACCATGGAACCAACAGTGATTCAATACGATGCGCCAAGTTATGATGTGATTGTCGTTGGTGCCGGCCATGCGGGGAGTGAAGCGGCCTTAGCAGCTGCACGGATGGGCCAAAAGACGCTTTTAATTACAATTAACCTTGAAATGGTGGCTTTTATGCCATGTAACCCATCCTTAGGGGGACCAGCCAAGGGGGTCGTCGTTCGCGAAATCGATGCCTTAGGGGGCCAAATGGGGCACAATATTGATGCCACGTACATTCAAATGCGGATGTTAAATACCGGGAAAGGTCCCGCGGTCCGAGCACTCCGGGCGCAAGCGACAAGCATGCGTACCATCGGCAAATGAAGTATACGATTGAACAAACACCAAACTTAACTTTGCGCCAAGGAATGGTCGATGAATTAATCGTTGAAGATGGGGTCGTAAAAGGGGTAATTACGAGCACCGGGGCTCGTTATCACGCCAAGGCGGTGATTTTAACGGTCGGAACGGCGGCCCGCGGGAAGATTATTATTGGGGAACTCCAATACGAATCGGGGCCTAACAATTCGCAAGCAGCGATGAAATTAACCGCCTCGTTAAAGGATTATGGGTTTGATATTCAACGGTTTAAGACGGGAACGCCACCCCGGGTAAATGGAAATACGATTGATTACAGTGTCACGGAAGAACAACCGGGGAATTTGGAACCAAACCACTTTAGTTTTGATACGCCAGATAGTGACTACTTGCCATTATCCGACCAAATTTCAAGTTGGCTCACGTACACGAACCCAACCACGCATCAAATCTTGCGGGATAATCTTGATCGGGCGCCGCTATTCTCCGGAATGATTGAAGGGGTTGGGCCACGGTATTGTCCATCAATTGAAGATAAGATTGTGCGGTTTGCCGATAAGGATCGTCACCAAGTCTTTCTAGAACCAGAAGGCCGTGACACAGATGAATTCTATTTAGACGGGTTATCAACATCGATGCCAGAAGAAATTCAACAACAAATGATTCATTCGGTTAAGGGGTTAGAACACGCTGAATTAATGCGGCCCGGGTATGCGATTGAATATGATGTGGTCGCGCCATATCAATTACGACCAACGTTAGAAACGAAGTTAATTCAAGGTCTGTATACTGCTGGGCAAACCAATGGGACGTCTGGTTATGAAGAAGCGGCCGGACAAGGATTGATGGCCGGAATTAATGCCGCGTTGAAGATTCAAGGGAAAGACCCACTTGTTTTGAAGCGTTCGGAATCCTACATTGGGGTGATGATTGACGATTTAGTTACCAAAGGGACGAAGGAACCATACCGTCTTTTAACTAGTCGAGCTGAATACCGGTTGTTAGTGCGGCATGATAATGCGGACTTACGCTTAATGCAGTATGGACACCGGATTGGCTTGGTCAGCGATGAGCGGTATGCGAAGGTTGAACGCAAAGCTGCTCGAGTAGCCGCGGAAATTGACCGCCTGCAACATACTCGCATTAAACCGGGCAATGCGATTGATACGTTTGTGAAAGCCAATGGCGATAAGGCCTTAAAAGATTCGGTTTCGGCCGAAGAACTATTACGGCGGCCATATGTTGATTACCAATCCTTATTGCAATTTATTCCGGCATTAGAGGAACCGTTAAATCGGTATGAAATTGAACAAGTTGAAATTCAAACTAAATATGCTGGTTACATTAAGAAGGAACAAGCGCGGATTGAACGGATTAAGCGGATGGAAGCTAAGCGGATTCCAGCCGACATTGATTACACTAAGATTGATGGCCTAGCAACGGAAGGGCGTCAAAAGTTAATGAAGTTCCAACCCGAAACCTTAGCCCAAGCGAGTCGGATTAGTGGGGTTAACCCAGCTGATATTGCGATTTTAAGTGTTTACTTACGCCAAGGGAAACTGAAATAATCAAGTGTATTTAAAGCCTTAAAATGGTATGATTAAACGGAATATGTTTCAAATCATGATTTGAGATAGGAGAAAGATTGTGAGTGAACAAGTAGACTTTCAGCCTGTATTATTAGGGACTGATTTTAACTGTTATGGAATGGCCCGCTCATTCTATGAAGCATACGGCATTAAAAGTATTGCCTTTGGGGTGACTAAACTCGCCTCAACGCGCTATACGAAGTTAGTTGATGTGCGGATTGTGCCAGGGTTTAATGAAAATCCTGGGTTTGTCGAAACGTTAGCGGCCTTTGCTAAGACGATGGATCCGAACAAGAAGTATCTATTACTTTCATGTGGGGATGGGTACACCGATTTAATTTCTGAACATTTGGATGAATTAAAGCAATGGTTTGTGGTTCCATACGTCGGGGCTGATTTATTCGAACGGCTCGGCAACAAAGAAGGCTTTTATGAAGCTGCTGAAGAATTTGGGTTACCATACCCGAAAACGAAGCTGATTTCCCGGGAAATGGTGGAAAGTGGCGAACCAATTGACTTACCGTTTGATTTTCCTGTGGCGTTGAAAGCATCTGACAGTATTGCCTGGTTGGATGTTCATTTTGAAGGGCGGAAAAAAGCCTTTATTCTAGATACACGGGCAGAATTTGATGCCTTATTACCGAAGATTTATGCGGCGGGGTATCAAGGCAATATGATTTGCCAAGATTTCATTCCAGGTGATGACTCCAACATGCGGGTGGTGAATGCGTATGTCGATAGTGATCACAATGTGCGGATGATTTGTTTAGGCCACCCGTTATTAGAAGATCCGGAACCATCAGCGGTAGGGAATTACATGGTCATTTTACCGGAAAAAAAATGACCAAATTTACCAAACGATTAAGAAGTTCTTAGAAGACATTAAGTATGTTGGCTTTGCGGACTTTGATTTGAAGTATGACGTTCGTGACGGTCAATACAAGGTCTTTGAAATTAATCTTCGGCAAGGTCGGAGCAGTTATTACTGTACGTTAAATGGATATAATTTAGCGAAGTACGTGGTTGAGGATGCAATTTATCACCGTCCATTTACGGAAACGGAATACGCCGATGGGGACCAATTATGGTTAAGTGTGCCCAAGAAGATTTTCTACAAGTACGCCAAGGATAACGAATACAAGCAGCGGGCAATTAAGTTATTAAAGGCTGGTCAGTATGGCACGACGGCCTTTGATAAGCAGGATAGTTGGAAGCAACGGGCTTTAATGCATTATGCTTTCCATTTAATGAACGCTAAGTACAAACAATTCTTTGTCCAACGTTAAGCAAAGGAGAAACAATAATGTGTGGATTTGTATCATTTGTAAATGATGATCCGGTGCGGTTAAAAGATAGCCAAATCCAAACGATGATGAAACGGATTATTCACCGGGGACCAGATGACGCTAATTATGTGACTGATGAACATGTGGCGCTCGGTTTTCGGCGCTTAAGTTTTATCGACGTTAAGAGTGGGCGCCAACCAATTTTTAACGAAGATGACACAAAAGCCATTATGTTTAATGGAGAAGTGTATAACTTTAAGGCGCTTCGCGAAAAGTTAGTTGAAGCTGGTCACACGTTTAAGACTGGTGCTGACACGGAAGTAATCTTACATGGTTACGAAGAATGGGGAAACGACATTGCTAAGCGCTTGCGCGGGATGTTTGCCTTTATTATTTGGGACTTTAAGGAACAAACGATGTTTGGGGCGCGTGATCACTTTGGGATTAAGCCACTTTACTATGCCCAAATGGGCGACACGTTCTTAATTGGCTCGGAAGTTAAAGCGTTCTTAGATCACCCGGCCTTTAAGTTGGAATTAAATAAAGCGGCCTTAAAGCCATACATGACGTTCCAATACCCAGCGACCCGCGAAACGTTCTTTAAGGGCGTCTTTAAGGTGCCAGAAGGTCATTACTTTGAATACCATGATGGGGATTTGAAGTTAACCCAATACTGGGACGTTGATTTTGAACCGGAAGCCGAAAGTTTCAGTGAAGCGGTCGATAAAATCGAAGCCGCCGTTGATGAATCGGTCAAGGCGCACTCCTTTGCCGATGATGGAATTAAGGTCGGATCATTCTTGTCAGCTGGGGTGGACTCAAGTTATGTGGCAGCAATGATGAAGCCTGATAATACCTTCTCAATTGGTTTTGATAGTGGTTACGATGAAACCAAGGAAGCGCGGGAATTAGCAGCTAAATTAGGGATTAAGAATACCGATAAGAAGTTAACGAATGAAGAAGCCTTTAATGCCTTTCCATTGATTCAATACTACTTGGATGAACCTGATTCGAATCCATCGGTGGTGCCACTATACTTCTTGTCTAAGTTAGCCCGTGACAACGGCTATAAGGCCATGTTATCTGGAGAAGGGGCCGATGAATTATTTGCCGGTTACACGGACTACGGCTTTAATACGAAGTCCAAAGCAATCCGGTGGGTCGCTGATCAATTAAAGAAGCTCCCGATGAAGCAACGGCATGCGTTAAGTAAGGTCTTTAAGCATGCGCCAAACTTCCCTGGACGGCTCCATTTGTATCATGCGTTAGCCCCAGCCAATGAAGACTTCATTGGCCAAGCGTACATCTTCTCACCAGCCGAAGCCGCTGACTTATTAACACCAACTTATGATCAAGGCCCAAGTATCAGTGATATTATGGATCCAATCTATGCGAAAGTGGCTGACAAGGACTTACAAGAAGTTACTAAGAAGCAATACATGGACGTTCATCAATGGATGCCAGGTGATATCTTACTGAAGGCCGATAAGATGAGTATGGCGAACTCCCTGGAATTACGGGTGCCATTATTAGACCGGAAAGTGATGGATGTGGCACGGAAGACGCCAAGTAAGCACCTCTTTAACTACAAGGGAACTAAGTGGGCCTTTCGGATGGCAGCGAACCGGCATTTACCAGAAGAATGGGCAACCCGGCCTAAGATGGGCTTCCCAGTGCCAATTCGGGAATGGCTCCGGCAAGATAAGTATTATCAAGAAGTGCGGGCGTTATTCGCCGAAGATTTCGTAAAGGAATTCTTTGATCAAGACAAGCTATTGCAATTAGCCGATGATAATTACAACGGCAAAGTCGATGGGCGGCGGAAGTTATGGACGGTGTACACGTTCTTAGTTTGGTACAAGCTGTACTTTATTGATCACTTTAACTTAGACGAATCAGAAATTGACCGGACGCAACAAGCGGGGTAATAGGAAATGCTGACGTTAGTAAAAGCAGTTGAAATTTTAAAACAACACCAATTGTTAACGAGCTTAATTGTTGGTGACCAACGGCATTATTACGTTCCGGCGGCCTTAGTGACGACGCAATATGAGCATGTTGCCTATGATTCACGGCAAGTGGAACCCCAAACCTTATTCTTCTGTAAAGGAGCGACCTTTAATCCGCGCTATGCGGCTGATGCAATCACGGCGGGGGCCAGTGCGTTAGTTACGGAACACAATTTAGTGGCTGATTTACCAAATACACCGGCTGTTCAACTGTTAGTGACCAACGTCCAAAAGGCGATGGCAGTGTTGACACGGGAATTTTATGGAAATCCCGACCAAGCGCTAACGATGATTGGCTTTACTGGGACAAAGGGGAAAACGACGTCCGTTTATTTCTTACGGCATATGTTACAAGCAGTTTTGGGACCCAAAGTTGCTCAGTTATCATCATTAGCGAACTGTATTGATGGGCATACCTTTGAGGAAGCTCATTTAACGACGCCGGAATCATTGGACTTATACCGGCTATTACGGGCAGCAGTTGACCATGGAATGACAACGTTGGTAATGGAAGTTTCCAGTCAGGCGTACAAAAAGAATCGGGTTTATGGACTGGAATTTGATTATGGGGTCTTTTTGAATATTTCCCCGGATCATATTAGTCCAATTGAACACCCAGATTTTGATGATTACTTAACTTGTAAGAGTCAATTAATTAAGAATAGTCGCCAAATGATTATTTCCCGGGCAATTCCGGAATATGATTACTTAATAGAATTAGCGGATACTTATGGGACGCCAGTCTTATCATTTGGTTCCCAGGACTTAGATGCTGATTATCAATATCTGCCACAACCGCATGGCTATTTTGATGTCGCCACGCAGACGGCAGGGAGTCCAGTGTTAAGCGGACGGTTCCGAGTCATGATTCCGGGCTTTTTCAACTATGAGAATGCGTTAGCGGCCTTAATTGTGGCCCGGCATTTAAGTGATGACGTTGATCAATTGGCGCATGGATTAGCGCAAACGGTCGTTCCGGGACGGATGGAAATCTTAACCAATGATCATGGTTATATTGCAGTGGCGGATTATGCGCACAATTATTTAAGTTTGACGGAAAGTTTTAAATTCTTGAAACATGAGTATCCAAATGGTCGCTTAATTGTAGTGATTGGTGCGATTGGGAGTAAAGCGCAATCGCGGCGCCAAGATGTGGGGCGCGCATTATCTGAATATGCGGATGTAGCCATGTTAACAAGCGAAGATAATAATGGTGAAGATCCCAACCACATTTTAGCGGAAATCAAGGCTAATTTAACGAATCCAACGCTTGAAGTTCATGAAAATCTCGATCGGGCAGCGACAATTAAAGCTGCGTTTGAGTTAGCACAACCTGGCGATGTCATCTTTATGGCCGCTAAGGGACGGGAAGACTTCATGCGTGAAGGTGACCATAATGTTCCATACGTAGGTGATTATCAATTGGCGAGTCAGTTGATGCGTGAATATTAATTAGGTCGTGAGCCACGCATCAGGGAAGCCGTGGCCTAACGATATAAATGGCGTCGGAACTTGTAAAAACCAGGTTCGGCGTCATTTTGAGTTAGGCTCTAAGGCGATGCTGAGCGAACGTAGTTAATAAGCAGGTCGTGAGGCGGACGTAAAAATCTCCGTATCATACCGGTTAACCCGGCGTTGATGGTTTATAGTTCCATCGGCGGCGGGTTTTATAATGCAGTAATGTGAAATTCGGTGTATGATAGAGCTAATAAGGATTATTGGAGAGAAATCAAATGAAATTATTACGGGAATTTTTAAGTTGGTTGTGGCCAATTGTGTTAGGACTAGCAGTGGCTGGTGGCATGATGTTGGTTGTGCAACGGGTTCGGTTGATGGACCATCGATGCAACCAAATTTACAAAATAATGAACGGGTCTGGGTATTAAAACACGCTAAAATCCACCGGGGAAGCGTAGTGGTTTTTGATGCCCAAGGGGTCGATCCCCAAGCTACCACTAAGACGAATTATGTGAAGCGGGTGATTGGAGTACCTGGTGATACAGTAAGGGTTAAAGATGGCCAATTATACGTTAATAATAAGCGGGTCAAGCAAAGTTATATTAGTAAATATCAACGGACAACTGGGACGGGAAATTGGGATTTAGCAAGTATCTCGGTTAAGAATGGTTGGACGGTTAATAATGGCGCCACGAAAGTTCCCGCAGGCCAATATTTTGTCATGGGGGACCATCGGAGTGTGTCAAATGACAGTCGTTACTGGGGCTTTGTTCCCCGCCAAAAAATTATGGGGGTCGTCAAATTGATGCCATGGACGGGCAATGCGACAACTCGATATAATATCAATAAATTTTGGCAACATTATTTTGAATAATGATGATAAAAACTGGTGAAAGTAAAATTTCACCAGTTTTTTATTTTGCGGGTTGCATTTTGGGATGGCTGGTTATATAGTTAGTTACACAAGTAATTAACCAACTAACTAACTAATGCAAGGAAAGAAGGGAGTTAAGGTGAATTTTGAATTTGATCAAACGACCCCGATTTATCAACAATTAGTTACGCAACTAAGTGAGTTGATGTTAACGGGGGTCTATCAAGCTGGGGAACGAATTCCTTCCACGACTCAGTTATCACAAGAATTGCATATTAATCCAGCGACGGTTCGCAAAGCGATGAATATTTTAGTTGATCAAGGATTGTTAGTAAAGCAACGCGGGATTGGGATGTTTGTGACGGACCAATCGCAAGCCATGATTGTAAAGCAACACCAAGATGAATTCTTTGATGAGTATGTGGTAAAGGTAATTGCGGAAGCTAAGCGACTCGGCATCAGCCAAACGGAGTTAATGAGTTTAATTGAACGGGGGTATGACCATGGCAACAATTAAGATTAAGCAAGTCACCAAGCGGTTTGGTCGACATGTAATTTTAGATAATGTGACCACAACCTTAGAAGCAGGAAAAATCTATGGCTTATTGGGCCGGAACGGTGCCGGTAAAAGTACGTTATTGAATTTAATTAACGATCGAAATTTTGCCACGAGTGGGGAAATTTTATTCGATGGAGAACCAATTAATAATAATCCTGCGGCCCGGCAACAAATGTATTTGATGAGCGAAACTAATATGTATCCAAAACGGACGCGAGTTAAAGAGTTATTTAAAGCGGCTGACCGCGGGTATGGTGACTTTGATTTTACCTTAGCACATCGGTTAACCAATGAATTTGGAATTGATGAAAATAGCATGGTTGATAATCTTTCAACGGGGTTGACGACGATTGCGAAATTGATTACGGCGTTGTGTGTGAAGGCGGACTTTATTTTCTTAGATGAACCAACGTTAGGATTGGATGCCAGTCACCGGGAAATGTTCTACCGCGAATTATTGAAAACATACGAACGACGCCCACGGACGTTTGTGTTATCGACGCACTTAATTAGTGAAGTCCAAAATTTAATTGAACACGTTATTATTTTAGATAACCGTGAATTTAAAGTTGATCAACCAAGTGAAGAGTTATTAGCCCAAGCCTTTGCAATTAGTGGACCAACAGCAGAAGTGGACGCGATTACGAAAGAATTGCCAATTTTAGGGAGCCACGAAATTGGACATATTAAAACCGTTTATGTGGTACAACCAATTGATGCAATGCAACTCGCAACTTCTAGTGTGACGGTGAAGCATCTTGATTTACAAACGACCTTTATTGCGTTGACGGATGGAAAGGAGCTTTAACATGAAATTACCATTAGTTTATCGGGATACCATGCGACGCTTTGGGTTTGCAGTTGTCATCATGGTAGTCGTCATGATTGGATTACAATTATTTAGTTTACTATTTGCGAGCTCCATGTCTTGGGATGATATTGTTAAACAATTATATGTTACTTTAACAACTTCTTTGGGGGCACTAACCGTGTTTGGTTACTTAATTGTTCCATATAGTGAATTTAAATTGGGGATGCAAAATGGGCAAACGCGGCGCCAAATTTGGCTGAGCCAATTCATGGGGGTCATCACATTATCTCTCATTACGTGTCTGTTGTGGTTGACTCGCGATGGCAACTGGGCCCAAGTTGGCATGGCCTTTTTAGGTCAGTTAAGCGGAATTAGCACCATGCTGGCGATTGGGAATGGCTTTGCGTTACTATCCCGCAAGTGGAAACTGATCGTTGGAATTGGGGGACCAATTGCATTAATTGCTTTATTAGTACGGGTAATTACGTGGATGGTTAAGTACTGGCATCCAAGTGAAGCTAGCATGCAACATTTAGCGGATGTATTAACAATGCATGGTTCGTCAGTTTCGTTGGTAATTTATAGTGTGATTTGGATTTTGATCATGCTCTTAATTAGTTATGGGTTTATGATGCGGATGCAATTACGGCGCGATTAAATTACCTGGGAAATCAAAACGAGGTCGGAGAAAAACTTCTCCGGCCTCGTTTATTTTAGTTAAAAATAAATCCCAACCGGCGCTTTGCTAGCTGAGCTCACGACCTGATTATTAACTACGCTCACCGAGCAAGCGACTAGGACTAACTGAAAACGAGCGCCGACGTGTTGCCACGTCAACGCTCGTTTCCAAGTTATCCTATCGTCGCTTTTGACGCTCGGTTCGCGACCTGGAATTTACGACCTAGTTTTTAAAGCTATGAACTGGAGCCGGTAAGCGTCCCCCACGATTGATCATTTGGGCGGAGCTTTCGGGATGAACAGCCATAATTGGCGCCCGGCCGAAGAGCCCCCCAAATTCGATATCTTCACCGACGGTTTTACCGGGGACTGGAATGACCCGGACGGCGGTTGTTTTATTATTAATCATTCCAATGGCGGCTTCATCGGCAATCATAGCACTAATTGTGGTCGCTGGCGTGTCCCCTGGAATGGCAATCATATCCAGCCCAACGGAGCAAACGGCCGTCATGGCTTCTAGTTTGTCGAAGGTTAACGTGCCTTGTTCTGCCGCGCGGATCATGCCGGCATCTTCTGATTCAGGAATGAAGGCACCGGATAAGCCTCCCACATGACTGCAGGCCATAATCCCACCTTTTTTTAACGGCATCGTTAAGCATGGCGAGGGCAGCTGTGGTTCCGTGCGTACCAACGGTTTCGAGTCCGATGGCTTCTAAAATGTTAGCCACTGAATCACCTTCAGATGGGGTTGGCGCTAAGGATAGATCAACAATCCCGAGGTCAACGCCGAGCCGGTTGGACGCCTCAGTCCCGACTAATTGGCCCATCCGCGTCACTTTAAAGGCGGTTTGTTTGATGGTTTCGGCAACGACATCAAGTGGTTCATTCGGTACTTGTTTGACGGCATTTAATACCACCCCTGGGCCAGATACCCCAACGTTGATGACTGTATCGGCTTCACCAACGCCATGGAAACCACCGGCCATGAACGGATTATCTTCAACTGCATTACAGAAGACCACGAGGCGTCCATTTAAGAGGGGATCACGGCCTTCGAGTTCAACCACGATTTCACCCATTTTCTTGACGGCATCGAAATTAATCCCCGTACGAGTTGAACCAACGTTAACGCTCGCACAAACCCGGGTGGTGGCTTGAAGGCTGCCGGAATGGAATTAATTAACGTTTCATCGGCGGGGGTCATGCCTTTTTGGACGAGGGCTGAAAAACCCCCAATTAAATCTACGCCCACGGCTTCAGCAGCCCGTTCGAGGGTCAAGGCATACTTGACGTAATCAGCGTCTCCAGAGGCCCCAGCAATCAAAGCAATTGGCGTAACCGTAATTCGCTTATTCGCAATCGGAATCCCAAATTCAGCTTCAATCGCTTGCCCGACTTCGACTAAGTGGGCTGCCTTGGTCGTGATTTTATCGTAAATTTTTTTGGCAGGCAACGTCACTGTCTTGGTCAATACAATCTAATAACGAAATCCCCATCGTAATGGTTCGTAAGTCGAGGTTTTCGTGATTAATCATATCAACGGTTTCAAAAATTCGCTTGGTATCCATTAGTTTGTTCCTCCAGCCAATTCGTGCATGGCCGTGTAGACCTTTTCGTTGCGGAGTTGAATTTCAACGCCCAATTGCGATCCAAGATTAGTTAAATCAGCTGTGGTAGCGTTAAAATCAAGATTATCGGGCACGTCAACGACCATCATCATGGTGAAAAATTCGTTCATAATGGTTTGCGAGATATCTAAAATATTAATGTCGTGGTGGGATAAGTACGTACTAACACCGGCCACAATGCCAGCCTTATCTTGTCCAACCGTCGTTAAAATGGCTTTCATAAAGCACCTCCAAAAGAAATATTGTAGTTATTATAGCAAACCACGCCAGTTAGCCAAAGGAAATGGCTAATCTGACGTGGTTGAGGTTAAATTAATTAGTTTTCACGGGAGTAAGTAGCAATATCAGCTTGAATCATGGCCGTAAAGTCGGCTTGACTCATGCTCGTTTGTTCCTTTTCACCGTATTTCCGGACTGAGACGGCTTGGTTAGCTAATTCGTCATCACCAACAACTAACGTGTATGGCGTCTTTTGCGTTTGTGATTCCCGAATCTTGTAACCCATCTTTTCGTTGCGGTGGTCAACCTTAGCGCGGATGTTAAGGTGCTTCAAGGCCTTGGCAACGGCATCGGCGTATTCGCCATGCTTGTCTTCGCTAACTGGAATGATGTTAACTTGTTGTGGGGCCAACCAAGTAGGGAAGGCACCCTTGTAAATTTCCGTTAAGTAAGCCATGAACCGTTCCATCGTGCCGACAACCCCCCGGTGAATCATCACTGGCCGGTGTTGTTGACCGTCTTCCCCGATGTAATGGAGGTCAAACTTTTCAGGTAACATGAAGTCTAATTGAATTGTTGACATCGTTTCTTCATTACCAAGGGCCGTCTTGGTTTGGATATCAAGCTTAGGTCCGTAGAAGGCAGCTTCCCCTTCGGCTTCGTAGTAATCAAGGCCTAAGTCATCCATGGCCCCCTTTAACATCCGTTGGGCTTGTTCCCACATTTCATCGTTGGCAAAGTACTTTTCCGTGTTCTTAGGGTCACGGTAGGAAAGCCGGAACGTGTAATCGTTAATGTTAAAGTCCTTGTAGACGTCCATGATTAACTTCAAAATCTTGGAGAATTCCGCTTGGATTTGGTCTAACGTTACGAACGTGTGACCGTCGTTTAACGTCATTTCCCGTACCCGTTGTAAACCAGAGAGAGCCCCAGACTTTTCGTAACGGTGCATCATCCCGAGTTCGGCAATCCGTAATGGTAAGTCCCGGTAAGAGCGGATGTGGTGCTTGAAGACTTGGATGTGAGAAGGACAGTTCATTGGCCGCAATTCTAACATTTCGCCATCACCCATGTCCATTGGTGGGAACATATCTTCACGGTAGTGGTCCCAGTGACCAGACGTCTTGTAAGCGTCTAAGTTCATTAAGACTGGCGTGTAAACGTGTTCGTAATCATCACCAACTTCTTTGTCGATGATGTAACGTTCGATGACCCGGCGAATCGTGGCCCCTTTTGGTAACCAGTATGGTAACCCAGCCCCAACTTTAGGATCAACGAAGAATAAGTCAAGTTGGTTCCCGATAACCCGGTGATCACGTTCCTTAGCTTCTTGGCGAGCTTGTAAGTCCGCTTCTAAGTCTTCTTTCTTAAAGAAGCTCGTTCCGTAAATCCGTTGTAACATTGGGTTGGAAGACATGCCCTTCCAGTAAGCACCGGCAACGGAAAGTAAGCGGTAGTTCTTCACGACGTTACCGTAAACCATTACTGGGGCCACGGCGACGGCTTTAATGTTCCCTAATTGGTACATCGCAACTTGGCCGTCTTCGGCGTGTTCTTCGATTAATTCCTTAGAAAATGGATCGGCCGCCACTTCCTTGACGGCGTCTTCAACACTCATCTTCACGAAGTCAACCTTGGTATCGTTTTTAGCGAGGCCCTTAATGGCAACTTCTAAGGCTTCCAATTCGTCAGCGGAAACTTGTTGGTCATCTTTGTCAGAATCAACAAAGAATTGACTATCATCAGCTACCGCATCCCCGAGGCGGATACCTGGGAATTGGTCATGTAAGGCCGCCTTCAACATGAGGGCCGTTAATTGACGTAAGGCAGCTAAAGCTTCATTTGAATCGCGATCAATCTTGTTGACTGATCCATCTGGTGACATTACAGCAACTTGTGGCATAAGTAACACTCCTTAAATAAAAAAATATATAAAAAAACGTCCCTAGCGCAGCTTAAAAATAAACCGCTCTAGGGACGCCAATTAACAATACTTAGCGTGGTTCCACCCAACTTTAGAAAGATATAATCTTTCCCTTTCATCGTGCGATAGTGGGCACGAACCAACGAAAAATCCTAGTCAGCGCTAGGTAAATTAAGAGTGGTCCAAGTTGAGGAACCTAATGGTGCTTCCAGCCACTGGCACCACTCCCTGGCTTAGGTTCAAACAAAACAAGTATGTCTCTTAATACGTGTGATTATAGCATTTTGAGTTCGTTAGTCAAGGGATGAATTTAAAATTAATTAGTCTTAGTCCCAGCTGGAGCAGCCGGTGTCGGAGTACTTGGGGCCGCCGGGGCGTTGTTAGCTGGTGCGCTTTGAGCTGGTTGGTTGTTATTACCACCGTTATTACTATCCGCTTGAGGAGCCGTTGAAGACTGATTATCAGCACTCTTATGATCGTCGTTCGTGTTGAAGGTAATCGTCGTTTCGCGGGTCGTTTCTCGATTTTGGTGAGTTGGTTGGTAATTATCATAGCTCGTCGTTTTAGTTGACCGGCGTTTGGTGCTGCTTGAACTTGACTTTTTAGTCCGCTTGGATGATGAGAAACTAACTTCTTCAGTTGGTTCACTTGGTTTAACCGGGCTTTGTTGCTTGATAAAGAAAATAATCATCGTAATTAAAAAGACCACCAGTAAAATTGATAATAAGATTTGGTAAATCTTTTTACCCCAGGTGTCGGCCTTTTCCATTGATCCATGGGAAGTGCGTGATGACTGGTTTGGTTAGTAGCTTTAGGTGCTTTTAATTGCTTCCAAAAGTTGGTGGTTGATTCCTTTAAGGTAGTTAATGTATCCGGCGTGGCTTGGTTTGGCTAGCTCGACTGGCCCGTGATGGTTGGGTGGGGGTAGCTGGCCGGGATGAAGTGTCCTGATGATCGGAATCATATAAATCAAGCCGGGAGCGGCGCTTTTCTGGTTCCATCGAATATTCCTCATTTCTTATAAAATGTCTGAAAATTATTATAGCATGAAATTAAGTTTAGATTGGAAAAAGAAACACTAACGCCGGTCACGAATTATCGCAGCCGGCGTTAGTGTGTAGCATGATCAAAAATAACAATGAGACTAAGCTTCCCACTTATGTTTAATTTGTTGGGCACCAAGACGTTTATCACCACGCATGATATCGATAATCGTCCAACCTAAGAGGGCTAAGATTACGATAATTGTGACGTAGGCTAAACCAGTGGCCGTTTGATTTGACCAAATGCCAAAGCCACGGAAGGTGCTTGGTAAATTATATAGATTTAAGAATGTTAAGCCAATCACTGAAATCCAACCTAAAATTTGAGTCCAAAGGGCATTTCGGAAGGCCCCCATTTCAACTTTACTGTTGGTCATGATTAAGAGTGGCAACATTGAGAATGGTAAGGCGAAGGCTAAGAAGACTTGCGAATTTTCCATTAACATGTTGATGGCTTCGTGTTGTTTAAGTTCAGATTCACCAGCAGTTAACATGACACAAAGGACTACTGGTAAAACTGACAAGAGTCGCGTAATTAACCGCCGGGCCCACAATGGCATCTTTAAGTGGATAAACCCTTCCATAATCACTTGACCGGTTAAAGTCCCGGTGATGGTGGAGTTTTGTCCGGAGGCTAATAAGGCGATGGCAAACAAGGTCGATAAAGCCCCGGATTTAGCAACCGAAATTAAAATTGGATTGCTTAACGTGGACGTATCACTTAAGGCTTGGTAGAGGCCAAAGAAGGATGAATCTTGGACCGCGCCATTCTTAAAGACGGCGACCCCCACGATTAAGAGGAGCGAGTTGACGACAAAGGCTAAACTTAATTGGATGTTGGAATCCCAAGTTGAGAACCGGACCGTCCGCTTGATGTCTTCATAATCAGTGTGGTCGATTTTTCGCGTTTGCGAAATGGCTGAGTGTAAGTACAAGTTGTGTGGCATCACGGTTGCCCCGATAATCCCTAAGGAACCGGTTAATGGTGAGATTCCGTTAACAACGGGACCTTGGGAAACGGCCTTAGCAGATGGAATTAACCCGACGAGCATGGCGCCCCAATCTGGCTTCGAAAGAATTACTTGGTATAAGAACACGAATAAAATCACCAAGATTAAGCAGGCCACGAGGGCTTCAATCTTCCGAAAACCGACTTTGGTTAGGAGCAAGAGCAACATAACGTCTAAGACGGTGATGAAGACGGCAACAATAATTGGGATATGGAATAACAGATTCAGCGCAATGGCGGCTCCGATAACTTCAGCGATATCGGTCGCCATAATGGCCAGCTCAGTCATAATCCAAAGGACAACCCCTAACGCCTTCCCTGTACGAGCTCGAATGGCCTGAGCCAGGTCCATTTCACTTACGATACCAAGTTTGGCAGCCATGTTTTGCAAGAGCATCGCAATCAAACTTGAAATCAGGATGGTCGTCATTAAGGTGTATTGGAAGTTCTGTCCCCCAGTAATGGAAGTTGACCAGTTACCAGGATCCATATACCCAACTGCGACAAGTGCACCTGGTCCAGAGTACGCTAATAAAGTCCGAAAGAAGCCTTTACCGCGTGGAACTTCAACGGTTCCGTTAATTTCTTCCAATGACTTCCCATTGGCGTGTGAAATTAACTTTGAGGACCGGTGCTTGGTTTGAGAATTATTCACGAATAACCCACCTTTCTATATTCAATTGTCGGGAACAAAGTCCCTTCGTAAGATTATCATAAAATAAATAGGGGGGCAATGATTAAATTATGGCAAATCATAACGAAAAATGAGCTAAAAAGCTTGAAAACGATTGCAGCTGAAAAACGAATTACTAACATGGGAATCGAGTTTTAGTATAATATAGTAAAGTAAGTTGCAAGTGGGAAAAACTGGAGGAGACACGGATGGCATTTTTAGAACTAACGGGGATTAAAAAAATCATATTTCCTGGGTAATCAAGAATTTCCAGTTTTAAAAGGAATTGACTTAGAATTTGACCGGGGCGAATTTGTCTCGATTTTAGGTGAATCAGGTGGTGGGAAGTCAACCTTAATGAATATTATTGGGGGACTCGATCGGTCGTTTACTGGTGAAGTAGTTGTTAACGGTCAAAAATTAGATCACCAAAAAAGTAAAGAATTAGATGAGTACCGCCGTGGAACGGTTGGTTACATTTATCAAGCATATAATTTAATTTCGCATTTAACGGTCTTAGATAACGTATTAATGTCATTAGACATGACGACGTTAACGGCCAAGGAACAAAAACAACGGGCGTTAGCGTTACTTAAGCAAGTCGGCTTAGCTGATCAAGTTAATAAGCACCCCAATCAATTATCCGGTGGCCAAAAGCAACGGGTGGCGATTGCGCGGGCGTTAGCTAGTGATCCCCAAATGATTATTGCGGACGAACCCACGGGAGCCTTAGACGCACAAAACACTCAAGAAGTCTTAGAGTTATTAGAATCAATCGCCCAAAGCGGGAAATTAGTGATTGCCGTGACTCACTCACAAGAAGTGGCGGATTATGGGACGCGAATTGTTCGGTTAGCAGAAGGGCAAATTGTAGCTGATGAAGTAATTCGACCACGGTCGGAAGTAACGCAACAGAAGCCGGAATTTCAAGCCAAGCCAATGCCGTTAATGGCAATTTTCCGTAATGCGTATAAACATTTAATGTACAATTTTTGGCGGAACTCATTAATTATGTTAGGGACCTCAATTGGTTTATTTGCGGTCATTTTGTTCAGTGGGCTGGGGAATGGTATTAATGGATATATTAACAATCAAATTAATTCGTTAGTGAATCCCAAAGTTTTTCGGGTAGTTAAAAATCCGACCGGGAAACACTTGTCGAGTCTAGAAGCGCAAAATGTGATGCAAGAATCAGCTACCAATCCGCAAAAGATGATTATGACGCCGAGTCAAGTGGCGCGAATTAAGCAAGTTAAAGGCGTGGCGCAAGCGCAAGCCTCATATTTAATTCCAATGTATCAATTGAACTATGCGGATCGGCACCAAAGTGGGACGAGTTTAATGACGTGGTCAACGTTGAACCAACCATCAACAGTTAAAATTGGTCATACCCCAGGAAAGGGCGAAATGGTTCTAAGCAAGCAAGCCGCGGTCCAATTAACCTCAGCAAAAACGTATCGTCAATTAATTGGACAACCAGTTACGATTGAATTTACGTGGATTAATCAAACGGGGATGCCAGTGCCAATTAAGCAAAGTTTTAAGGTCGCCGGAATTACTGATGGGACGGCGGCAATGTCGGCCGTTGATTTCGGGACCTTACAAGCGGCGTATAAACAAGCCGGGGCTGAAACTAATCCAACTGGAGTGATAGTCGCCGTGAAGGACTTAAGTCAAGTTGATCAGGTTGCCAATCGAATTAACCGGGTTCAAGTCAATGGTAAATATGCGTATGGCACCTTTACGGTAGGTTCAGTCCTCAAAACAGTTAATACGTATGTTAAATTAGCAACGGGCGTGCTAGCGGCGATTGCGGGAATTTCGCTCTTAGTGTCAGCGTTAATGATTATTGTGACGATGTACATGTCAGTTTCTGAACGGACCAAAGAAATTGGAATCCTACGGGCGCTGGGGGAACGCGAACGGGATATTCGCTGGTTATTTACGGCCGAAGCTTTATTAATTGGACTCTTTTCCGGCGCCTTAGCGCTTGTCTTAGGCTTTGGGGCGCAAGCGCTGATTAATCACAATGTGTATGGATTAATTAAGTATGAAATTGTCCAAATTTCAGGAGCTAATGTAGTGACAGCATTAGTAGCGGCGTTAGTAATTTCATTTATTGCAGCAGCGTTACCTGCGCGCCGAGCGGCGAAATTAAATCCAATCGATGCGTTGTCAGCAGATTAGAAGTGAGGAATTAAGATGGAATATCGAGTACGGCGTGAGGTAATTCAAAAATTAGTCGCCGAACATACGATTCGGAGCCAACAAGAATTGATCAAATTGGTGAATGAGCACGGCTTTCAAGTGACGCAAGCAACTGTTTCGCGGGATTTAGAAGCGTTAAACATTGTTAAAGTGCGGGGCGTCAAAGGCGGTAGTTATTATGCGCAATTACAACTACAAACGGATGGCGAGCGGGAACGCTTAGCAAAGATGATTCAGCAACGGGTGGAAAGTGTGGCAACGGTTGAATTTATGAACGTGGTGAAAACCACGCCTAATTCAAATTTTGCAACGATTGTGGCCGGTGAATTTGATGCGGAAACGAACGATTTGATTGTCGGAACGTTAGCGGGTAATGATACTCTGATTATTATTAGTCCAGATGCTGCCGCTGCTAAAACGGTCGCTGATTTTATTCGAAAACACCTAGCTTAGTCAACAGCGGTAGATCCTAAAGGAAATGGGATTTACCGCTGTTTTTAAATTGTTTTCCTAAAAATTGATAAACGTTTGACAATTGAATTTTTTTGATAAACTTTTAAATGAACGAAAAACATTTAAGGAGACTTGTTTGATGAAAGCATTAGTTTTAACAGGTACAAAACAATTAGAAGTCCAAGACTTACCAATGCCAACGCCAAAGCCAAATGAAGTTGTAATTCACACGGCTTTTGCGGGGGTTTGTGGAACGGATAAGGCACTTTACGCTGGTTTACCAGGTTCTGCTTCAGCGGTACCACCAATTGTCTTAGGTCACGAAAACTCAGGGGTTGTGGATGAAATTGGGGCTGACGTGACGAACGTGAAGGTTGGTGACCGGGTGGCTATCGATCCTAACATTTACTGTGGTCAATGTAAGTACTGCCGGACGCAACGCCAAGAATTATGTGAACACTTGGATGCCGTTGGGGTAACGCGTGATGGTGGGTTTGAAGAATACTTCACGGCGCCAGCTAGTGTTGTTTACCCAATTCCAGACAACGTTTCCTTAAAGGCTGCGGCCGTGGTTGAACCTCTTTCATGTGTGGTTCACGGGGTTGATTTATTAGAATTACACCCATACCAAAAGGCGTTAGTAATCGGTGATGGTTTTGCCGGTCAATTATTCGCCCAAGCTTTAATGGCTGAAGGGGTCCACGAAGTTACGTTAGTTGGTCGTAAGGACGGTAACTTAGAAAAGAACGCCGAATTATTCGGTGTGAAGACATTGAACAGCACGAAGGAAGAAATTCCAGAAGCAGCTTACGACGTCGTAGTTGAAGCTGTTGGTTTCCCAGCTACGCAAGAACAAGCCCTCAAGGCAGCTGCTCGTGGTGGCCAAGTCTTGATGTTCGGGGTTGGTAACCCAGACGACAAGTTCGAAGTAAACACGTACGAAGTCTTCCAAAAGCAATTAACAATCCAAGGTTCATTCATCAACCCATACACGTTTGAAGACGCCATTGCCTTACTTGCTTCTGGTAAGTTAAACCCAGAACCATTATTCTCTCACGAATTGGAATTTGACCAAGTGGTTGACTTTGTTGACGAACGCTTAGGGAAGGTTTCTAAGGCCATTGTTGAAGTTGGTGGCGAAAACGCCTAAGTTAGACGTTTCACGTGAAACGAGTTGAGGAAGTAATATGAATTCAAAAGATTCAATGTTAACTAAGTTAGCATTCTTATCCGTTTCCTTTGTGATTACGAGTGCCTATGCCATTCAAGGGGCAATTCCACAATTGAAGGCCGCCTTAGGAGTATCACAAGCACAAGCGGAATATTTAGCCACGACGCCATCATTTGCGGTGATGTTCTTCGTGGTCTTATCACCAATCTTGCAACGGATTTTTAAGATTTCTGATAAGAAAATGATTATGATTGGGGTTGGCTTAGTCGGAATTGCTGGGATTATTCCCTTCTTTGTTAACAACTATGCCACGATTTTAGCGTCACGGTTGTTATTAGGAGCTGGTTTTGGACTATATAACTCCCAATGTATCTCAATGATTTCTGTTTGGTACGAAGGCCACGTGCAATCACAAATGTTAGGTTGGCGGGCCGCCGCTGAACAAATTGGACAAGCCTTCACGTTATTTGTGGCTGGTCAATTATTAGCTTGGACGGGGAACTGGCACGTGCCATTCTTAGTTTACGCCTTAGCCTTTGCGGTCTTAGCTTTATTTGCCATTCGGGTACCCGATGATGCAAAGGTCGAAGTAGCCGCAGAAGCTAGTGAACAAGTCGAAGCAGTCGCTGATAATGGTGTCGAAAAGATTAGTCCATTAGTTTACGTTTTAGCCCTCTTTGCCTTTGTGTTATGTATTGATTATGTTGGGCTTGAAAACCGGTTCTCTGGATTAGCGGTAGCTATTAAGGGATCAAACTACACGGGTGCTTCTAACTTCTTGTCCTTGATGTTAATCGGGGCCACGTTGGGTGGGTTATTCTACGGTGCCATCCACAAAAAGTTAGGCTTTGGGACGGTTTACTTAGCCTCGGCTTAATGGCGTTAGCTAACTTTATGATTGGGTTTGCTGGTGACAACTTTGTCATCTTGACGGCCGGTTTATTAATGGTTGGTTTCCCATTGCAATTAGTTTCACCAATGATTTTTGACTTATTACCAACGTTAGCACCAGCTAAGAATCAACCAATGGTAACGTCATTAGTCTTGATTGGGTTTAACTTTGGGGCGTTCTTCTCCCCAACAATTGCCGAATGGACGAACAAGTTATTAGGCCAACCATTAGAAGGCTTACACTTAGCAGCTCCATTCCCACTTTATGGTTCATTATTAATCGTAATCGCATTAATTATTATGATTTCACGGCGTCGCGCAGCTAAGTAATAAAAATTTTTGGAGGATTTAACATGCCAATTCAAAACAAGACGATGTTAATTACTTACTCTGATTCAATGGGTAAGAACATCAAAGAAACGCACGAAGTATTAAACAACTACATCGGTAAGGCCATCGGTGGGGTCCACTTATTACCATTCTTCCCATCAACGGGTGACCGTGGGTTTGCCCCATACGATTACACGGTTGTTGACCCTGCCTTTGGGGACTGGATGATGTTGAAGCTTTAGGTAAGGAATACTACTTAATGTTTGACTTCATGATCAACCACATTTCTCGGAAGTCAGAAATGTACCAAGACTTTAAGGAAAAGCATGACGATTCTAAGTATGCGGACTTCTTTATTCGTTGGGAAAAGTTCTGGGAAGCTGCTGGTGAAAACCGGCCAACGAAGGAAGACGTTGACTTAATCTACAAGCGGAAAGACAAGGCCCCAATGCAAGAAATTACGTTTGCTGATGGGACGACGGAACACCTTTGGAACACGTTTGGTGAAGAACAAATCGATATCAACGTTAAGTCTAAGGTGGCTAACGAATTCTTCAAGCAAACGTTGACGGACATGGTTAACCATGGGGCTGATATGATTCGGTTGGATGCCTTTGCTTACGCAATCAAGAAGGCTGACACGAACGACTTCTTTATTGAACCAGAAATCTGGGACCTCTTAAATGAAGTTCGTGACATCTTAGCTCCATACAAGGCCGAAATCTTACCAGAAATCCACGAACACTACACGATTCCAGAAAAGATTTCACAACACGACTACTTTGTTTACGACTTTGCCTTACCAATGACGACGCTTTACACGCTTTACTCAGGTAAGACGAACCGATTAGCTAAGTGGTTGAAGATGTCACCAATGAAGCAATTCACGACGCTTGATACGCATGATGGGATCGGGGTTGTTGATGCGCGGGATATCTTAACGGATGACGAAATTGAATACGCATCAAACGAATTATACAAGGTTGGGGCTAACGTTAAGCGGAAGTACTCATCAGCTGCTTACAACAACCTTGATATTTACCAAATTAACTCAACTTACTACTCAGCCTTAGGTGACGATGACCGTTCATACTTACTTTCACGGGCCATCCAAGTCTTTGCGCCTGGGATTCCAATGGTTTACTACGTTGGATTATTAGCAGGTTCAAACGACCTTGAATTGTTGGAAAACACGAAGGAAGGTCGGAACATCAACCGTCACTACTACTCCAAGGAAGAAGTGGCTGAAGAAGTGCAACGGCCAGTTGTTGCGAACCTCTTGAAGATGTTAGCATGGCGGAATGAATTTGCAGCCTTTGATCTTGATGGTTCCATCGAAGTTGAAACACCAACGGAAACGACGATTAAGATCACGCGTCAAGACGCTAACGGTGATAACGTTGCGGTCTTAGAAGCCGATGCTGCAAACAAGACGTTTACGATTACGGCTAATGGCGAAGAAGTAATGACGCAAGCTTAATTTAATGGCTAAAAAAGCAACGAGTTTAACTCGTTGCTTTTTTATGGTCAAAATTTGTCATAATAGATATATCTTAATTTGATAAGGAGTAGCGAAAAAGCCATGGTTGCAAAATTACAAGATGTTGCCAAGCTAGCGGGCGTCTCAGTGACGACGGTATCGCGGGTGATTAATAATTACGGATCACTAAGCGAAAAGACAATTAATAAAGTTCACGCAGCCATGCGTGAATTAAATTATCGTCCCAATGCCTTAGCGCGGGCGATGCAAGGAAAATCATCGAAATTTGTGGGGTTAATTTTCCCAAATTTAACGAATCCATTTTATGCCGAGTTAGGGAATGAAATTGAACGACAATTATTTAAGTTAGGCTATAAAACGATCATTGCGTCATCAGCTGAAAATAAAGCAATTGAACATGAATATTTAGCGATGTTGACGGCTAATCAAGTTGATGGAATTATATCGAGTTCGCATAACTTAGATATCGATGAGTATCAACATGTTGATGCGCCGATTGTCTCGTTCGACCGTCGGTTATCCGTTAATATTCCAACGGTGGCTAGTGATAATTATTATGGTGGTCATTTAGCAGCCCAATATTTAGTTGAACATGGGGCTAAAGAAATTGCGATTTTAATTGATGAAGATACTTCGGCGTCGCCAACGGTTAATCGGGTTCAAGGCGCGCTGGATTACTTAAATCATCACGCAGTCAATGCTACCCCATTAGATGTGAATGACATCGACATCACAACCGAATTTCCTGGGAAATATGATGCAGTCTTAGCGACGAATGATGTGATTGCCTTAGAAATTCGGCAAATTATGCGGGATCAAGGGGTGGAACCGTTAATTACGGGTTACGATGGCAGTCAATTAATTCGGCGGATTGCCCCCGATTTAGTGACTGTCGTCCAACCGGTGGCAGCCATTGCGGATTGTTTGGTTAAAACCTTGATGAAAATGATGCAAAATCAAGAGGTTGAATTAGAAATTCCGCCATTACCAGTGACTTTAGCTAATGGATAAATAAAACGGACTTGGAAAGTTTTCCAAGTCCGTTTTTATGGTTTTAGCCTGGGTAAGCTTGCATGAAGCGCCGTAATAAGGCGACTTCTTCATCCGTTGGATTGCTAGAAGCCGATGACTTTAAGTCATGTACTCGTTCTACGGATAATTGGCTGCCGAGCGCCACTTCGTTATCGTTTAATTGCGTGGCCTTTTCGAATTCGATTAATTCGAGAGCTAATTCTGAAAATGTGTTCATGGTAGTTCCTCCAAAAAAAACTATTACTATTATAGCGTTATCACCAGTTTTTATCCATATAGGAAATTAATTTCAGTAGGTGGTGATTATGTTACAATGAAGGTATTGAATTGAATGTAAGGAGAGTAAGTTAATGAGTTGGAATTGGTTAGGTTGGGTTGCATGGCTCGGCACCGTTGCTTGGGTTTGGTATGTTATTCACTATATTCGGGTCCACCAATTAATGTTGATTGCCCGTGAACAACGACGCTTTTCAAATCGCTTACTCGCTCAATACCTTGGCCTCGGTTTAATTGCCGTCGTTTTGGTTGGTGGGATGAGTTACTTAACGTGGTTTCGGAATGTCGCGGCGACGGATACAAGTGCAGTGACGGTAACAACGAAGTATCGCCCGCTCCAAATTACTTCTTCCGGGGATAATTATTATTATGTGAAGGTTAATCATAGTGCGGGTGGTAATCGTGGCGTAGTTTCATATACTTATCAAACGCAAGGAAATCAATGGACAACTAGTGCGTACTTTACGACGTTAGCGGATGGAAATGAAATCTTGCCAGCCCGGTCCATGGATTTACCATGGCAAGTAACGAAGCTTAAGCAAATGGATAAAGAAACGGGGCATGCTTTTGTTGCCACGATGGAAGTTAAGTACCGTAATACGTGGTTAAATGGGCTTGGCTTACGGAGCCACCGGACGGCTGCGCAATATACCTTGTTGCGAATCCCAAGCGATCAGATGGAGATTCAAAAATAAGGAATTTGTGGTATAATATGAAGGTATATTGACGACTTTATCCAGCAGCGATAGAGTCCAATTGAATAAAGGAGAAGACACATGATTCAAACGATTGATTTGAAAAAAGGGATGGTCTTTGAAAAGGATGGTAAGTTATTAAAGGTCCTTTCAATTAACCACCACAAGCCTGGTAAGGGTAACACGTTGATGCAAATGGATATTCAAGACTTACGGAGTGGTTCAATCGTCCACACGACGATGCGGCCATCTGAAAAGGTTGAACAAGTTAACGTTGACAAGCGGAACGCACAATACTTATACGATGAAGGCGATAACTCTGTCTTCATGGATTTGGAAACGTACGAACAATACGAAATTTCTGAAAACCAAATCAGCGAAGAAAAGAAGTTCATGGTTGAAAACATGCAAGTGCAACTTCACTTCGTTGGTGCTGAATTAGTTGGGATTGAATTACCAGTAACGGTTACGTTAACAGTTGCTGATACGCAACCAATGGTGAAGGGGGCAACCATCGATGGTGGTGGTAAGCCAGCTACGATGAACACTGGGGTGGTAGTTCAAGTGCCTTCATTTATCAAGAACGGTGACGAAATCATTGTCAACACGACGGATGGTAGCTACAAGTCACGGGCTTAATCATTAACATTAACTCCTCAAACCACAAGGCTTGAGGAGTTTTTTTAAGGAGTAGCGAAATGGGAAAGAAAGATCAATATCCAGTTTTTAAGTATTGGGGGATTCCATTACAAATGGATAACTCTGGTCAATATCAATTAAAAGCCGATCCCAAAGGTCAGATTTTAGTGCATACTTGGCGCCAAGGTAAGCATACGAAGGGGAAATTTGTGCAACCTGGCCAAGTGGCGTTAACCGAAAATAATCTAGCGGTGGTGATTGTGAAAGCCGAAAAATGGCCATTTAAACGGCGGCATGAAGAAACGCCGTTACAACGGATTTTAACGCAGCAAGTCGCACCATCATTATTAGCAAAGGCCCAAACTCAACTACAATCAATCGGTTAAATCAGTATTAACGGGGCTGAAAAAGTTGATTTAAATTAGATGTTTGCTTTAAATTCGAACAATAACCAATTGTTATCTTTACATTATTCGGAAATCACGGTAAGATATGGCTTGTAGTTTTTTGAAAGAAGTTGGAGGATTGAGTTGTGAAGCAACTACAAGCATATTTTGAATTTACGACGTTAAAGACGTCCTGGCGCCAAGAAATTTTAGGTGGATTTACGACGTTTATTTCAATGGCGTATATTTTATTTGTTAACCCGAGTGTGTTGGGTGCCGCTAAGATGAATCCTGGGGCGGTATTTACGGCCTCGGCCTTAGCGAGTGCCTTTGCCTGTTTTGTGATGGGGATTGTCGCGAAATATCCAATTGCGTCTGCGCCGGCCTTAGGGATTAATGCCTTCTTTGCTTATTCTGTCTGTGTCGGGATGGGGGTGAGTTGGCAAACGGCTTTAGCTGGGGTGTTTGTTGCTTCAATTATCTTCTTGTTAATTACGATTTTTAAATTGCGGGAAGCAATTATTAATGCGATTCCAGCGGATTTAAAATTTGCGATTTCCGCTGGGATTGGGATGTTTATTGCCTTTATTGGTTTACACCAAGGGGGCTTAGTAGCGGCTAGTAAGTCAACGGTAGTTACCTTGGGGTCATTTAGTACGCCTAGTACATGGATTACGATTATCGGTTTGATTGTCACGGCAGCGTTAATGGTTTTACGAGTTCCAGGAGCCATTTTTATTGGGATGGTCATCGCAACCATCTTTGGCATGGTGACGGGGCTAATCGCCGTTCCAACACATTGGGTGAGTGCGGCGCCGAGTTTAGCGCCTACGTTCGGGGTGGCGTTACACCATGTGACTGAAATTAACACCTTACAATTATGGGTGGTGGTGTTAACCTTTTTATTAGTGACGTTTTTTTTGATACTGCCGGTACCTTAGTTGGGTTAGCTCAACAAGCAGGTTACATTAAGAATAATCAAATGCCGCGGGTTGGGAAGGCCTTATTAGCCGATTCAACGGGGATGATGGTTGGATCGCTATTAGGAACCTCACCGGTTGGTGCTTATGTTGAATCGTCCGCGGGGATTGCCGTTGGCGGTCGGTCCGGATTTGCGGCGGTAACGACGGGGATTTGTTTTTTATTAGCCTTGTTCTTTTCACCGCTGTTAGCGGTCGTAACGAGTCAAGTGACGGCCCCGGCTTTAATTATTGTTGGGGTTTTGATGGCCCAAAACTTACGCAAGATTGCCTGGGAAAAGTTAGAAATTGCGATTCCAGCCTTCTTAGTTGTGGTGGGAATGCCGTTAACTTACAGTATCGCGGATGGAATGTCATTAGGCTTTATTATGTATCCAATTACGATGTTGTTTGCTAAGCGGGGCAAAGAAGTTCATCCATTAATGTATGGCTTATTCTTTGTGTTTATTGGCTTTATTTGGATTTTAAATTACTAACAAAAAACCGCGCTCCAAGGCGCGGTTTTTTGATGCTAATAAGTTGGTTCGATAATGACTTGTTCTTGCGGTGTTAAGTCGGCATCAGGATATTTATTAGCTATGGCAATCAGTAACATTTGCTTAGCTAATTCCCCATTTTGGTCAAGGACCGTGTGGAGGTTGGTACAGAAGGTATGGTTGTAAATGGCACCTTCGCTTTGATCAGTGCGGTTGTTTCCGGTTCCAGTAACAACCGTCCCTAAGGCAGTTTGATCAGCACCAAGGAACGTTTCTAAGTCATGGTTTTCATGACCATGAAATTCAAGACCGGCAGCGGTTTTGATCACAAGGTCACCTTGGATTGGTTCGCCATTAGCGGGCAGTTCACTGTGATGTGATAACAAACCGGCCCCAGCGACTTTAGTTTGGTGTTGGTCATAATATGATTGGCCGAGCAATTGGAACCCTTCACCGACCGCTAACATTGGTTTCCCAGCTTCGATAAAGGCGTGAAGTTCGTCTTTTTTCGTGGGGATATCTTCTAAGACAATTGATTGTTCATATTTTTGACCAGCCCCGAGGACGATTAGATCAAAGTCGGTGGTTTTAAAATCATTGCCGACACTGATAATTTGACTCGTGACTTCAATATCAAGTAATTGACCGTAGTATTTGAGGGCCATGATATTGCCAAGGTCACCGTAAGTGTTGAGTAAGTTACCGTATAAATGAGCGAGTTTTAATTCGTATTGCGCCATTATTCCATCCCTCCGTCAATTAATTTCCGATCTGCTAAGGCTTTCCGCAATTGCCGCATTGAAGTATACGTAACAACGGCGTATAACCGCTTGGTTGGAATTTCTTGCATTCGATCGATTAATTTAGCGGGATCTGGTTCAACCTTCACATCGGTAAACCCACCAAACTTAAAGCGGGTCGCCGCATCGCGATAGTTTTCGGCACCGACGAGGTAATATGGGATAGCTTGGTCTTGTAAGGTTTCAAAATTACAGTCCCAAATCCAGGAAGTATCTTCCCCATCGGCTGGTAAAGCAGTTAATAGGAAAGCAAATGAATATGGTTCAGGGTCCGTCTTAATCATATCCAGGACGGTATCAACCCCAATTTGGTTCTTGACCATGATAATAACCATTTCCTTGTCGCCGATTTGAACTTTTTCTTGGCGACCGAAGATTTCAGGATTAGTTTCAAAAGCGGTCTTAATCGATGATTTGTCAACGTTCATAAACCGGGCTAATGAGTAGGCAGCCAGAGCGTTGTAGATGTTGTAGACCCCACCGACTGGAATCGTATATTCGTAATCATCAAATTTAACGACTGAGTTCGTCGTGGTAGTGGATTCAACGGCAGTCACTTGGTAATCAAGCGCGGGGCGTTGGTGATCACAGTTCGGACAGAAGTAATTTCCTAAGCCCCATAAGTGATAAATCCGTAGTGGATAATGTGGTGACATTTTGGACAAACGACCCCATCGGTGTTGGCCGGGGCTTCTAAATCACTACTTGGTTGGTCGTTAAAGCCGTACCAAACGCGGGGGTTAGGTAGCTCAACCGTATTGAAAATTGGGTCATCAGCGTTGGCGATGATGGTTGCTTCCGGCGCCATTCGGACCCCAGCTAACATTCGGTCCCAGGTGGCGTACAATTCACTATACCGATCTAATTGATCCCGGAACAAGTTCGTGAAGACAAAGGCCTTCGGTTTAAAATATTTTACAATCCGGACGATATTGGCTTCATCAACTTCCAAGATGGCTAAGCCTTTTGCTTGGGGGTAGGAGCAGAAACGAAAATCGTCGCAATTCCCCGTTTCATGTTAGAACCCGTCGGATTGTAGAGGACGTCATCGTACTTTTGGTTTAAGGCTTGGACTGCTAACGCCGTTGCGGTGGTTTTCCCGTTAGTCCCTCCCACAATGACAAAATCATACCGATCTTTGTAGTGATATAAGATATCAGGATCGATTTTTAAGGCGATTAAACCGGGTAATGAACTTCCGCGGTTAAAAATCCCATGTAAGACGGAGTAGGATAAGCGACCAACTCCAGCAGCAAATGAACTCTTAAGTGACATGGTTAAGTTCCTTTCTAGATTTTAAGCTAAACAAAAATGGCAGCTTAAAGCAGTTAACAATGTTACATTATAGTTACATTATGATATCAATATCAAGACATCTTGGGAACTTTAGAGGGAAATATGATTAATTTTGACTTGATAAGTGCCGGCGGGGGCCACAATTGTACAAATTGTATCGGTTGGTTGGTGGAGAATGGCGCTACCTAATGGCGAAGCATAGGATAATTTATGCTCAGCGAGATCAGCTTCTTGATGACCAACCATGGTATAAGTTACTTCTTCAGCGTCATCTAAATAAGTAATGGTCACGGTGGTCCCGATTTCGACGGTTTTGGTATCAGTTGGGGTCATGATTTTAGCATATTGTAATTGTTTATTGAGATACCGGAGCCGACTATCCAAATGGCGTAATTCGCGTTTGGCGGTACTATATTCAGTGTTTTCAGATAAGTCGCCAAGGGCCCGGGCGGCCTTTAGTCGTGCCACTTTGGCGGGCCGCTGCTGTTTAAGAGCGCTAATTTGTTGCTCAATTGCATCATAGCCCGCTTGCGTCATGTATTGATAATAAATTTTAGCCATGTTTTTTTCCTTTCAAGCGTTAATTGTGTATATAATAACAAAAAAAAGCAATGGAGGATGGCAAATGAGTATTGAAATTCCAGTTAATTTAGAAGAAGCCGCCATGAAGGTCGCCCAACAACAAGTGCGGGGGAATGAAGTAAGTTTAGAAGCTGTTATCAAGCAAGCGATTGTTGATAATGTTCAAGCGATGCTCGACCATGAATTAGATGGTCATTACGATGATGCGAAACTAACGGATAAAGGCCTACAAATTACTGATTTTATGGGTGATTTAGTCGGGATGATTATCTATGAACCAGATTTAGTTACGGGATTTAAAACGGATGCTGACCAATTCCAAGACTATTTAGCGCAACAAGTGACCAAATTAGTTGGCGGAAGATAAAAGGGAGCGTGACAGAAATAAAATTGATAAATTTTATTTCGTCTTCACGCCCCCGCAAGCGCGAATAGGGCTCGCAACGTTCGGATTTCCGACGTTGCGAGCCCATTCGCGTACTGCGCTGTTCGATTTTAAAAGAGGTTGTCTGGCTTATGTCGCAGCCTCTTTTTTAGGGAATGATTATTTAATCCGATGGTGTTCGTGATATGGTTGGGCATGATCAGCTTGCGGCGTGGCTTGGTCATGGGCGTAGAAGATCGCATACTCTTCGTTGGCTTCGTTTTTTGCAATTACTAATTCTGATTGTTGATGTTTTTCATGGTAAATTTGCCCTTGCCGGACGGCTTCGTTGTAGTCGTTGATATTGGCAATTGAATCGGCTGGGTTAAAGAAAATTCGCGTTGGCATAAAAAGGACCTCCTTAATGTTTATCTAGGCGCGACTTGGTAACTCAAGGGTTGCTTGTGCTAACGTGTGTTCAGCCACGGCGCGCCGGAATTCGTTATACCAAAAACCAGGAGTTAACTTTAATGGTTGATCAAGCGCGTAGACAACTAAAGTATATTGGTGAGTTTGATCGGGTGGTTGGGGACCAACATAGCCGGTGGTAATGTTCGGATTACCATTAACAAGCCCACCGGCATTGCTGTTGTTACCTTGGATAAATTGGCCAGCGAGTTCTTGGCTGGCATTTTCTGGAATGGTATGCCAATCGCCAGGAATGTCGGTAGCTAACCAGTGAATCCAAGCAAAGCCACTGACCGGGACCGCATCATAATCAATGAATGATAAGGCGAAGGCCTGCGTGTTAGCTGGGGCATCGGTAATCGTAATCGGAAAAGAACGAACCGGATGGTCAGCAATCATTTCGGTGGCATATTTACCAAAGCGATCATCTAATAATTGATGGTCATTTAAGGGAACACTAATTTGCATGAGAAAAACCTCCTAGTTGTCAGTTAAGTAGAGCGACTGCAAATCACGTAAATCGTGATTGCTGAGTTGTAAAGCGTCAGTTAAAAATTGGTTGACCGAACCATATTGCGCCTGAATAGCGCTGGTGGCCGCGTGGAGATAACTTTCGTCTACACCAGCTAATTGGGCGTAATTGTTTACAAACGTCTCAGAATGGCCCGCTGCGCGTAATTCAGCGAGCTTATTAGTAACCCAGTCGCTCGTCGTAGTGTTGGTTAATAAGTAATCTTGTTGAATCGTTTCAAAATCAACGCCCAGGGCACTTAAAACCAAGTAAGCGCCAAAGCCGGTGCGATCTTTTCCGGCTTGACAGTGAAAGAGTAAGGCACCATCGTCAGGCGTACTAAGGAGGTAGTTAAAGAAGTTGCGATAAGCGACTAGTGAGCTATCAAGGTGAGTCATTTGCCGATAAACTTCTTGCATATGACTGGCTCCGCGATTGGGAATCGTCATCAGTTCTTGATCGAGATCGGCCGTGGTTTTGGAAGCTTCTGTTAAGTCAGTTCCAAAAACTGGTTCATGGTGAAATTGAGCCGTACTAGGCACATGATCAGGTAATTGCTTCACTTCAGCGGGGGAGCGGAAATCAATATCGTATTTAACGTTTAAAGCGGCGAGCTTGGCTTGGTCGTGGTCATCAAGTTTGCCAAGGGCCCCCGAACGGATTAGCTTGCGCCACTTTAAATGCCGGCCGTCAGTTGTTTGGTAACCACCAAGATCACGAAAGTTTTCGCCACTGGTAATTGATAAGATACGTTGCGTCATAGGGTCGATCCTTTCATACTTAATAATTTTATTGTAATACTAAATGGCGCATAACGGTAAAAAAAACCACGAAAATGTAAGCGCTATCTTGACGGCTGGTTAAACAGCAGAGTAAGATTAAATCAGACTAAAAATAAGTTAATTGAAGGTGAATGAAATGGAAAAAGCAGAAATTTTAGCAGCTTACCAAACACAATTTGGCACGGAAGGGGCAGATGTCTTTTTCTCACCAGGACGGATTAATGTGATTGGTGAACATACTGATTACAACGGTGGACATGTGTTCCCCTGTGCGATTAGTTTAGGGACATATGGAGCCTTTGGTTTTCGGGATGACCAAGAAGTTCACTTATATTCAGGTAATATGGAAGGCGATGAAGTAGTCTTTGCGTTAACTGATGACCAACCAGAAACGGAGGCTAGTCGGACGTGGGCAAATTACTTCAAGGGAATGTTGACGTACTTGCGAGCTCAATTTAAGCAAATTGACCGAGGGTTTAATTTATACGTCTATGGTAACTTGCCATATGGGTCGGGATTGTCATCATCAGCTTCAATTGAATTATTAATGGGAAATGTCTTACGGGACGAATTTGACTTAGCGATTGATTCAATTGAGTTAGTTAAGTTGGGCCAAAAAAACGGAAAATGATTTTGTTGGTCTTAATTCTGGAATTATGGACCAGTTTGCGGTCGGGATGGGGAAGAAAGATAATGCGATCTTCCTTGATTGTAATACGTTAGAATACCAATACTTACCATTGGAACTCGGGGATTATGAAATTGTCATTATGAGTACGAATAAAAAGCACTCATTAGCTGGTTCCGCTTATAATGATCGGGTGGCTGAATGTCACGAAGCCGTTAAGCGACTGCAACAAAAGTTGGATATTCAAACCTTGGGTGAATTAGATGAACACACGTTAGATGAATACTCATACTTAATTAATGATGACGTCTTATTGAAGCGGGCTCGCCATGCAGTAACCGAAAATCAACGGACATTGCGGGCCACGAAGGCAATGCAAGCCGGGGATTTAAATGAATTAGGACGCTTAATTAATGCATCGCACGTGTCCTTGCACTTTGATTACGAAGTTTCAGGCACGGAATTAGATACGTTAGCCGAAGCGGCTTGGCAACAACCAGGGGTCCTTGGGGCCCGGATGATTGGTGGTGGTTTCGCTGGAAGCGCCATTGCGATTGTGAAGAAAGACCAAGCGGAAGCCTTAAAGGAAAAGGTCGGGAAGATTTATCGGGAAACCGTCGGCTATGATGCAAGTTTCTACGATGCCGAAATTGTGGATGGTCCACACAAGATTTAGTGAATGTAAGAAGGTAATGTAACGATGGGTGTAATTAGTGATTTTTGTGATCAAGTAATTGCTAGCGGTCGCTATCAAGAGCTTGATCGGAATTATGTGATGAATCAATTACGGGCGTTAGTTGGTGATGAAGATGTGCCAACCCAGGCTGGTAAGTTAGTGAGTCAGTTAGTTGACCTCTCGATTTCCCGGGAAAAGATTGAGGACTCGATTACGGAGCGGACGATTTTAAGTGATCAATTATATGATTTCTTAGCACCATTACCAGCGCAAGTGAATGAACACTTTTGGAATTTAGCCCAGGTTAGTCCCCAACAAGCGACGGATTGGTTTTATGATTTAGAAACCAAGACGGATTACGTGAAGGCGGATGCGATTAAGAAAAATATCGAATTTACCCGGACGGTAGCGGATGGGAATGAACTCGAAATTACGATTAATTTATCAAAGCCGGAAAAAGATCCGAAAGCAATTGTGGCGGCGGCTCATGCAGCAGCCAATCAATACCCGAAGTGTGCCTTGTGTATGGAAAATGAAGGTTATCGGGGCCGGCTAGGTTATGCTTCCCGGACGAATCACCGGATTATTCGGATGAACATTGGGGGCGAAACATGGGGCTTCCAATACTCGCCATATGCTTACTTTAATGAACATTGTATTTTCTTGTTAGGCGAACACCAACCAATGAAAATTAATCAACAGACGTTAGTTAATTTGGTTGAAATTGAACGCCAATTGCCACATTACTTTGTTGGGAGTAATGCCGATTTGCCAATTGTCGGGGGCTCAATGTTAGCTCATGAACACTACCAAGGTGGGCGGCATACGTTCCCAATGATGAAGGCGCCTATTAAGCAAGCCGTTGATTTTCCAGCTTACCCGCAAGTGACGGCCGGAATCGTTGATTGGCCAATGAGCGACTTGCGCCTGCAAAGTACGGATACGACGGCATTGATTAATCTAGGAACGCATATTATGACGACCTGGCAAAATTACAGCGATCCAATGTTGATGATTGATGCTGGGGATGGCGAAGAACGGCATCATACGGTGACGCCAATTATGCATCGCCAAGGTGATTTATTCGTCTTAGATTTAGTTTTGCGGGATAACAGTACGAATGAGCAATACCCACTGGGAATTTTCCACCCACATGAACAATTGTGGCACATCAAGAAAGAAAATATTGGCCTGATTGAAGTTATGGGGCGGGCAATTTTACCAGGACGGTTAAAAGCTGAATTGGCGGAAGTGAAACGTTACTGGTTAGGTGAAACAAATGAAATTGCAGCTAGTCATTTATCGTGGGCCAAGGAAGTACAATCCCAGACGACGATTACACCGACGAATGTTGATGAAGTCTTAGAACAAGCCGTCGCACAAGTCTTCAGTGATGTGCTAGCTGATGCTGGTGTCTTCAAGCGTGATGATGAAGGGGCCGCTGGGTGGCAACGGTTTATTGAACAACTTTAAACATACTAAAGAGGCTGTGACATAAGTCAGGCAACCTCTTGAAAAATCGAATATCGCAGTACGCAAATGGGCTCGAAACGTCGGAAATCCGAACGCTGCGAGCCCTATTTGCGCTTGCGGGGGCGTGAAGACGAACTAAAATTTATCAATTTTAGTTCTGTCACGCTCCCTTTTTATGGGGTAAAGTCATTTTTTTATTTGGTCGGTTAACATGGTAAGTTAAATAAATCATGCTGACAACAACTATCGCGATTAAAAACATCATAATAAAGGCGTGCCGGGAGCCGAGATATGTCCGATATGGTAAGTGGCCTAATTTAGCAAAATGTTGTTGGTAGGAAATCAGGGCTGTCGCTAAGGTCACGCTAACGGCACCGGCAAATTGTTGGAGCATATTGAAACAGGAATTAACATCGGGGGTTAAGGCATGGTCGGCCGTGGCGGCTGCATACGAGATAGTATTGGAAAAGGCGAGATTAAATCCAAACCGGAAACAAGCAAAGGATAAGGCTAATCCCCAAGGTGTTAAGAGGGGCCGTTGAAAAGCCATCATTGCCCAGGTTGCAATTAAAAAGATGGCTGCTCCGATGGAAACGGGCCATTTAGCCCCATACCGATCGGCTAAGATTCCAGCAAAGGGGGAGGTGAAGGCGCCCACTAAACTACCGGGTAATAAAATTAAACCCGCCACGAAGGAGTTGGTACGCATAACGTAAACGGCGTAGGTTGGTAGGACGACTGATAGACCGATGTTCATGAATTGGAGGCCAAAGTAAGTCACAGCGGCGGTCCGAATGGTAGGGAACCGAAAAATTTTAAAATTAATGAGGGGGATTTGCTAAATAGGTTAATGGCGATAAAGATAATTAACATTAAAATCCCACCGAGCCCCCATAAATAAAAATGATAATGGGACTTGGTGGCGCCTAATTGATTAGCACTTAAAATAAAGCTGGTTAAGGCCCCGCCTAAAGCGATGAGGGCACCAAAATTAAAGTATAAGTTAACATTAGCTTTGAGTTGGTTGCGGATAAAAAGTTGACCGCCAATTAACGCGACGATAATTAACGGCATAATCAGCCAAAAAAATCCACCGCCACGTTAATTGATGGGAAATGGAGCCGCCGAATAATGGTCCTAACGCTGGAGCGAGGGAGATAATCATCCCCGCCATGCCTGTCGTGGCGCCAAGATATTGTTTGGGAACTTGCGTAAAAATTAAGTGAAACATAATTGGGGTGGCGAGCCCAGTTGAAACCCCTTGTAAAATCCGCCCAACTAATAACCAAGTGAAATTCGGGGCGAGTGCACTTAAAACGGCCCCGGTTAAAAACATTAAGCCGGCCGTTAAATGGAGCCAGCGGGCGGGGAAGGTCCGCAATAAGTAGGCGGTGGCGCCCATGATAATGGTCACGGTCAATAAGTAGCCCGTGGTAATCCATTGGACGAGATCTAATGAAATGTTAAATTGGTGCGAGATGATTTCGTAAGCGACATTCATTGACGTTTCGTTTAAAATGCCTAAAAACGTTAATAATCCGGCACTTATCAAGGCCCAACGAGTGGTTTTGGTAATTGTTTGTCCCACGATAAAATTCCTCCAAAGAAAAACGGACCCATGCTTAGCGCATGATAGTCCGTTTTAAAAACTAACCTTGTTTATTTTAATCAATTTAGATGGTTAATTCAACGCTTAATCAACAGCTTTAATGATTAACATCGTCGCTTTGAAGTCAGCGGGATCTTTATGAGCAACCCGAGGCATAATTCGTGGTAAGAAGTAGCCGGCCGTCATTAATTCTTGTCCACTAAAGATCTCATCACCATCGTTGACGCGATAGTGTTTTTGCGGGTCAAGTCCAGCTAAGTAGAAGCGGACGTATGCCGGATTAGCTGGATTTAAGACTTGGAAGTACGTGGCGATTGCTTGGGTCTGATCGTCGTTGACAACGGCCCAGGCCGTCACGTTAGCTGGATTTTGTAGCCGTTGTGGTAACCGATAGAACTTCCCAAATTGGAAAAGCGACCGGTATTGCTTGTAAAAGGCAACTTGGTCTTTAACCTGTGCTTGTTCAGCATTGGATAATTCATTCAGGTCTAATTCATAACCAAAGGCCCCAAAGTAAGCGACCTTAGCCCGGAAGTCAAGTGATGTTAAGCGGCCATTTTGGTCATTTGGGACGGCGGAAACATGGGCGCCCCACATATTTTGGGAGTAACCGTAGGAAGAGCCAGTTTGGACGCTTAGCCGTTCAACGGCATCGGTATTATCACTTGCCCAGGCTTGGGGCGCATAGTACATCATCCCGAGGTCAAACCGGCCCCCGCCGGAAGCACAAGATTCAAATAAGACGTTTGGAAAGGCTGTTGTTAAGCGATCGTATAAGCGGTAAACCCCGAGGATGTATCGATGCCCAAATTCAGTTTGTCGATCCGCCGGGAGATTAGTACTAAAGGCTTCCGTAATACTCCGGTTCATATCCCACTTAACGTAATCAAGTTTCGTGTCGGTAATGACTTTGGCCATTTCATCATAGATAAAGTCAACCACGGCGGGATTGCTGTAATCGAGGACAAATTGGTGCCGTGCCGGGGTATGGTGGCGGTGTGGGGCGCCAATTCGCCATTCTGGATGGGCTTTAAATAGTTCACTATCTTCAGATACCATTTCTGGTTCAAACCACAATCCAAATTTCATCCCAAGTTGGTGCACCCGATGCGCAAAGCCACCCACGCCGTTAACGAATTTCTTGTGGTCAACGAACCAATCCCCTAAACTCGATTGATCATTATCCCGGTGGCCAAACCACCCATCATCAAGGACGAACATTTCAATGCCCAGGTCGTGAGCTTTATTAACGATCGGCATTAGTTTGTCTTCCGTAAAGTCCATGAAGGTCGCTTCCCAATTGTTAACTAATGTTGGGCGTTCTTGCTTGACGAAACGGCTTGGGAGTAAGTGATGGTTGTAAAAGTCAGCTAAGTTTTGACTTAAGGTATTTAACCCAGCGTCAGTGTACGTCATAATCGCTTCAGGCGTTTGGAAGGTTGCGTCAGATGTTAATTCCCAACTAAATTCAGCGGGGTTAATTCCCGTCAAGACGCGGGCGACATCGAATTGATCCACTTCAACGCTGTCGATGAAGTTACCCGAGTAAATTAAGTTGAACCCATAGGCACTTCCGGTGAGCTCGTTCGTTTCCGGCCGCGCTAACATAAAGAAGGGATTGGAATGATGTCCTGAAGTAAAGCGTAACGAACTATTACTTTGCATGCCATAGCGTAATGGGGTCCGGTGCAAGTGCCGTTCGCGCGCCCAAGAACCATCGAATTGGATGAGGTCGTAATTAAAATCAGGTAAATCGAGTTGTAAACTAAGCGCCCGGTTAAGTTTGAGGGGTTCCCCGTGGTTAATGAAGGTGGTACTCCGCGCAATCACGTCTTCGGTGGCGAAGACGGTGTAATTTAAGACCATTTCTAATTGGTTAACCGCATCAACAAAATGTACATGGAGTGTTTGGGCATCGTGGTGGTCGTCATCAAAGGTGGATGGTAACTCAGCTAAGCGGTCCTTGCCATCCACGATTTCAGCATTCGTAAATTTAAATTCGCTAATCCGATCACCAGTTGGATTCGTCACACTCACAGCCGGATACCGATAATCACCAGAACCATACGAAGCGTATTCTTGCTTTAATAATTCATATTGCAGGTCCGTTTGTTCGTCCGTATAGGTGTTGGTACAGTCGTGTTCTTCACGGGTCATTAGGTTTTGATATTCAGCCTTCACTGGAATTTGCGGGCCATAGTAAACTTGACCAGCCACCCCAGTTGGTAAAATTTGGAAAATATAGCTGGTGTGGTCAGTTTGAAGATGGAAAACTTTAGTTTGTTCGTTGTAGTGAATACTCATGATAAATCCTCCATGATGGTTAGGTAAGAAAAGCGAGGTTAACCCTCGCTTTTCAACAGGTTATTTAACTTCTAAGACTTGATCATTAATCGTGACGGAACCCGTATCCTTCAAATGATGTAATTCAAATTCAGGCGATTGGGCATTCTTGGTGAAGGCAACCATAACGGTATTGTCCTTGCCAGCTCGCTTAATCGCGTTGAATGAGAATTCAAGTAAGAGATCACCGGTTTCAACATGTTGACCTTTTTCAATGAAGCTAGTGAAGCCAGTTCCTTGCATTTCAACGGTGTTAATCCCGACGTGAATTAAGACTGGAATCCCGTTGTCTGAAACCATCCCGACGGCGTGGTTAGTTGGGAAGGTAGCGACAATCTTCCCAGCAAACGGCGCGTGGATTTCGTTGCTGGTTGGTTTGATGGCGAATCCGTCCCCTAGGGAACCAGAAGCAAAGGCATGATCAGCTACATCGCTGAGTGGTTCTAATTGCCCGTCAACTGGGGCCATAAAGGCAACGGCTCCGTCTAATGGGGTTTCGATGACTGGGTGTTCATCCGTGCCATCTAATGTCTTGTGCCACGTCTTTTCAAGTTCATCGACAATTTCAGCGTGCCGCTTTTCATCAAGCTTAACCGTCTTGAGGTAGAGTATAAAGGAAATGATGATTAAGATGGCAGGAACTAAGAACATCACTAATTTAAAAATTAATGAGCCATGAGGCGTGATTGAAGCCGCTGTGGCACCAGAAATCATCCCGGCGGCTGCGGACGTTACCACGATAACCCCGTTGGCAACGCGCCCCCGAACTTATCGAGTAATGGCCGAACAGATAGGATTAACCCTTCGTCCCGGTGACCAAGCTTTAATTGACCATATTCCACACAGTCAGTAATCGTCATTAAGACAACTAAGAAGACTAATGGTTGTGGTAAGGCGAAGAGCACCCCGCCGTCGTTGCTACGGCTACGGACTTTCCGGCAAAAGCGTAGATAATCACTGCTAATAACATGATGGAAACACTGGTAATGAAAACTTTCCGCCGGCTAAACTTCTTAGCTAAAGCTGGGAAGAACATGACGGTGAAGAAACCAATGACCCCGTTAATAGCGGCGAAGGTCGTGTACATGGCTGCCTTACCCAAAATGTAAGTAAAGTAGTAAAGTCCAAGTGAGTTTAACAGCGTTACCCCAGTGGTGTAGAAGAGGTACGTTAACGCAATCGCCATTAATTGGTCGTTGTGGAATAAGACCCCTAAAACTTGCCCAAAGGACGTGTTTTCTTTGTTTTCCCGGAGTTCGTTTTGCTTTTCGTGGGTAAAAATCCCCACCCCAACGGAGGTTACGGCAGCGATGATCGCAACGATAGCAGCAAAAGCAAACCAACCGCGACTGTCCCCAGTACCACCGTTAGCGCTGAGGGAGAAGTAAAGGACGATTGGCATGACAATCACCCCAACTAATTGGCCCCCAACGGTAGAACCAACCCGCGCAAACGTTGCGACCTTGTCCCGTTCTTCGGAATCAAAGGCGATGGCTGGCACCATGGACCAAAAGGCTACGTCGTTAAAGGAGTAGAAGATATCCATCGTGATGTAGAGGATCGCAAAGACAATTAAGTACAGCAATGGGTTTTTGTATGTTAAACCACCCAAATCAGTAAATAAAATCATAATTGCAACGGCGGAAATAATCCCCCCGCCGACAACCCAAGGCTTAAAGTGCCCCCATTTGGTGTTGGTTTTATCAATCGTATTCCCAATGTAAGGGTCGATTAATAATTCAACAATCCGGAGCACCATGATAATCACCCCGATGGCGCTGACTAATTTAGCCGCTTCAGCAGGTGAGTTGTGGCTGAATAAGTGGCCAGTCACAAACATCATAAAGTAAGTTGATAGCATCCCATAGAACATGTCATGCCCGAATGCCCCAAAGGAGTAGGCAATCCGTGACGACATGGTCTTGGCGCTTGTGTTTTCGTTTGACATAAACGTTCCTCCTGTTACAGAAACAATTTTCACAATTCAGTGTAAGCGCTTTCTTGAGGTTTGACAAGGGTTTCTCGAAAAAAAGCCCAACATTTTCACAAATGCTGGGCTAAAAATATAAATTAGGGATTGATTTTCGTGGTTTTAAATTCTAAGTGGTGGTGAAGTTTGGGAAAAATATGAGTATCGCCCCAGCCGATTAACGCCCCTTGAAAAGCGATGTTAATGATTGTCCCAATGTTAATGACGGATAGTTTTTTTGGTGATAATCCAACAAATCAGAATAATTAAAATTGGGGGTACGTTGCTAGCCCATTGTGACCAAACTGGTGAGCCTTTCATAAACCGGAAGCGCAAGATGTACGGTAAGTCATCATTGGGGTGAATGATTAAGTTCGCCCGTTGGTAAATTGAGACGGCTTGAGCCACCCCGACTAAACCGATGAAATCTAAGAGAAAGCGTGCCCACAGGGGAAAGTTTGGGACGCCGATCCAAACAAAAAGGTGTTCAAAGCCGGCTAAGCAGTAACTAAAGGGAATGATAAACATTAAGTTGCGTCCGAGCCGGAAATAATCGAATTCACCGAGTAATAATAAATTAGCCAAGGCCACCACAACGCCTTCTAAAAAGAGGGTGGTCCCTAATGGAATATTTAATGCTTGGGCTAAGTTTACTGCAGAAGCGGTCCAAATCGCGCTCCCCATGTTAGTGGCAACGGTTAAAGCGTTGAAAAAACAATTAATTAAAATCGAGACGCCTAAATAAAATAAACGACCCTTAAATGAATTGGCGGTTTCAATGGTCATTAGTAGTAACTTCTCCGTATTTAAGATGTTTTCATGATAGCACTTTTATAACCTTGTGAAAATTAGATTTTCTCTCATTTTCACAAGGTTTATCGTGCGTGTTCTCACAAATAAACCTTTTAATATGATAAAATGATTAGTATATGTATTGAAAGGGACAAGGGAAATAAAATGAAAAAAATTTAAATTAGGCCGTTTGTCACTGGGGTGGCAGATTGTAATTGGATTAGTCCTCGGGATTATTTGTGGGATTATTTTTTATGGTAATCAAACTGCGATTACGGCGATGGAAAATCTGGGAGCCATTTTCTTACGGTTAATCCAAATGATTGTCATGCCAATTGTGATTTCATGTTTAACGGTTGGGATTGCTAATATTGGTGATATTCATAAACTCGGGCGGATTGGGGCAAAAACCTTAATTTACTTTGAAGTGTTAACGACGATTGCCTTGTTAATTGGGATTGTAGTGGGAAACATCGCCCAACCAGGAGCATTTGTTGACATTCACGCAATGCAAGGATCCGATATTTCCAAGTATGTAGCTACCGCGAAAACGGCTCAACATACCGGAATTTGGGAGACTTTGTTAGCGATTGTGCCAACGAACTTCTTTAAGGCTGTTTCTGAAGGTGATATGATGCCAGTCATTTTCTTCTCCGTCCTATTTGGGCTGGGGACAGCTTCCTTAGGCGAAAAAGGGAAGATTATTATCGACTTTTTAACCGCCGTCCAAGAAGTCATGTTTAAGGTGACGAATTGGGTAATGAAATATGCACCGATTGGGGTCTTTGGGTTGATTGGGATGACGATTGCCCAAATGGGGGTTAAAGCCCTCTTGCCACTCGGATACTTTATTTTAGTGGCGTACTTAACGATGATTTTCTTCTGTATTGTCGTCCTCGGTTTAGTAGCGAAGATTTACCATTTACATTTCTGGAAAACGATGCGGGCGGTCTGGGATGAATTATTATTAGCCTTTACGACCGCTAGTTCCGAAGTGACCTTACCACGGTTAATTGATAAGACTCAAAAGATGGGGGTTAAGCAAGGGGTGGCCTCGTTCGTAATTCCAACTGGTTACACCTTTAACTTGGATGGATCCGCCATTTATCAATCCTTAGCAGCCTTGTTCTTAGCGCAAGCTTATGGCATCCATTTAACTTTATTGCACCAAATTACCTTATTGGTTGTTTTGATGATTACGAGTAAGGGGATGGCCGGGGTGCCAGGGGCGTCCTTCGTGGTCTTATTAGCTAGTGTTTCCACGATTGGGGTGCCAATTACAGGCTTGACGTTTATTGCTGGGATTGACCGGTTAGTTGATATGGGACGGACGGCTGTGAACGTGGTCGGTAATTCCGTTGCGACCTTAGTAATCGGGCAATCTGAAGCCGCCTTAGATCGTGAACAATACGAACGGTACCTAGATGAATACGGGAAGTAATGAAAATGCAAACAGATGAATTATTAACGCGGGAGCAAGTGCCACGGAATTAACGTGGGACTTAACCCATTTATATGCTGACGATCAAGCGATGCAGGCTGATTTAACGACGATTAAGGACTTGGCGCAACAAATCGGTGCGATGAAGGGACAATTAACGTCCGCGGCGAACTTAGTGCAAGTCTTAGTGGCTGCTCGGGATTTAGATATTAAGCTGGAAAAAGCTTATGTGTATGCCTTTTTACGCCGCGATAGCGATACGACGAAGGCGGATGCGAACCAATTGTTTGGGCAAGCGGCGAAAACGTTAGAAGTCGTGCAAACGCAAACGGCGTACATCGAACCAGAAGTGATGCAAATTGCGGAGGCCGATTTAGCGGCTTGGTTGGACCAAGAACCAAAGTTAGCGGAATTTAAGGTGATGGTAACGCGGATGCGGGCGCAAAAAGCGCATATCTTATCGGCAACCGAAGAAGCGTTATTAAGTCGGGTGAGTCGGACGTTAAACGGGGCAGATGAAATTTATAACACCTTAAATGATGCGGATTTAGATTTTGGTAAGATTAAGAATGAAGCAGGGCAATTAGTGCAATTAACGCACGGGAACCGGAGTCAATTCGCCGAATCAGCTGATCGGCGGGTCCGGGAAGCTGCGGCGCGAGCCTTTGCGAAACCTTACCATGATTTACGGAATACGTTTGCGCAAATGTTTAATACCTATGTCGGGGGCCGGAATACAACGGCGCAATTACGGCATTACCAAAGTGCGCGCCAAGCCGCCTTGCAACCGCATGAAATTGATGAGAGTGTTTATGACACATTAATTGAGACGGTTCACCAACATCTTGATTTAGCCCATCGTTGGTACCAAATTAAGCAACAAGCCTTGGGCATTAAAGATATGAGCCAATTTGATTTAAACGTGCCCTTGGCCGGCAATGACGTCTTGAAGACGACGTTTGCGGAAGGGAAGCAATTAACCTTAGATGCGTTATCAATTTTAGGACCAGAATACATGGACGGGTTAACCCGGGAAATGAATGAACGTTGGATTGATGCGGCTGAAAATAAAGGCAAGCGTTCCGGTGGCTACCAAGTTAGTGTTTATGATGGTAATCCGTTTATTTTGTTAAACTGGACTGATAAATTATATTCAACGTTTGTCTTAGCGCATGAATCTGGGCATGCGATGCACAGTTGGTTAAGTCAACATCATCAACCAGCTCAATATGCGGAAGCACCAATCTTCTTGGCCGAAGTGGCGTCAACGTTTAATGAAAATATCTTAACGGAACACTTATTGGAAAAGTATCACGATAACCCACAAGCGCAATTATATATCTTAGAAGAATCAATTAATGGCTTTATTGGGTCGATTTATCGGCAAACGCAATTTGCAGAATTTGAACATCAAGCTTATACGGCGGAACAAGCGGGGGAAACGTTGACCGCGGACCTCTTAGATCAAATTAGTACGGACTTGTTAAAACAATATTATGGTCCGAACGTAAGCTTATTGCCTGAAGCAGCGACGCAAAGTTGGGCGTACGTTCCCCATTTCTACATGAATTACTACGTTTACCAATACGCAACGTCATGGGCGGCCTCAGCTAGTTTAGCGCAAGCCGTTTGGCAACATGAAGATGGGGCGTTGGAACGCTACCTCGGCTTCTTGAAGTCCGGGAGTTCGCAAGCACCGATTGCCACGATGCAAGCCGCCGGGATTGATATGACGAATAGTCAATATTTAACCACGGCCTTACAATTATTTGAACGACGCCTCGATCAAGTCGAATCCCTATTAGCTAAAATGAAATAAAACAATAAAGGGACGCCACGACGCGTCCCTTTATTGTTAACTTACTCTTCAAATTGAATCCCGCGGTGTTCAACACTGGTGCTGAAGACAATTTGCGTACTCGTCTTGCCGAACCGGCGTTGAATTTCGTTAATGAAATTATCAAGTTCAACGGTGGTTGGAAAGGCAACTTCCATGACTTCGGAAAAATCCCCCGTAATACAATTACATTCTAAAACATTGGGAATGGATTGAATGTAGGGATAAAATTCGGATTTTTGACTGGGTTCTAATTGGACCATGATGAAAGCTTTGACATGGTAATTAATGGCATCGAAATTAAGACTCACGTGGTAGCCATTAATAATGCCAGCCTTTTCGAGTTTAGCGATGCGGGCGGCAATCGCCGGTGAAGAAATAAAACACGCCTTGGATAATTCCTTTAAGGAGGTCCGGGCGTTGACTTGTAACATGTTTAAAATTCGTTGATCAATGGCATCCATCGAGTGCAATCCCCTTTATTATGATTATTTCGATAATATTAGATTTTGATTAAAAAGTCAATCGAAATGGCGTAACATCAGTGGTGTAAGCGGTTTTATTTTGATATAATATAGACAAGCAAAGAACAACACGGGGAGAAAGATTATGCAAGAATACCAAAACATTTTAATTCCAGTTGATGGCTCTAAGGAAGCGGAAGTTGCGTTTGAAAAGGCGGTGGCAACGGCGAAGCGGAATAATGCCCACCTTGATTTATTAAACATAATTGACACGCGGACGATGGCGTACAACTTTGCTGGCTTATCAGCGAGTGGGATTGCGTACGAATTAGTTGAAAAATCAACGGAATACTTAAATGAATTGGCCAAGCAAGCTAAGGATCAATTTGGCTTTGAAAACTTGGACATTCACGTGCGGATGGGGAATCCGAAGACCGTAATTGCGACTGAATTTGTTGCCAATCACCACAATGATTTGATTATGATTGGGGCTAGCGGAATGACGCGGTTCCAAAGGGCGATGATTGGGTCAACAACTTCTTATGTTAAGCGGGTGGCTCCGGTAGATGTGCTTGTAGTGCGGACGCCAGTTGATTAATTCAGATAGTAATTGATGAAGTTGGGAAATGATTCCCAACTTTTTTTTAATTTTCCTGGCTAATAAAAATTCCGTAAGTTCTATAAAAAAAATCTTAAAACAATCATTTTTTTAGTACCGGAATATTTGATGAAAAGTCATTAACTTGATATGGTTAATAACGTAATGTAAGCAGAGGGAATGAGAGAGGAGAAGTTTGATGAAAGTACGTCAAGCAGTGGCCGAATTAATCGGTACGTTTATGTTAGTGTTATTTGGGACCGCGGTAGTCGTGGTTGCTAAAGGAAATGTATTAGCCATTGGGTTGGCCTTTGGGTTAACGGTAACGATTGGTGCTTACACGGTTGGTGCGATTTCTGGGGGACACTTTAACCCAGCCGTGACGATCGCAATGTGGATCAACAAGAAGATTGATGCAGCCACAGCGATTTTATATGTAATTGCCCAATTTGTTGGGGCGATTTTAGCTAGTGGGGTCTTGAAGATGTTTGTGGGGGCCTTAGGTCAATCAACAACGGCCTTAGGACAAACTGATTTTCCAAAGTTAACGAGTCCAATGGCGTTCTTTGTGGAAATGTTAGTAACGGCTTTGTTTATCTTCATGATTTTATTAGTGACAAGTGATGAATACGGTAACCCAGCCTTAGCCGGTTTGGTAATTGGTTTGGCATTGGCAATCTTAGTGATGGTGGCAGTTAACTTAACGGGAGCTTCATTAAACCCAGCGCGTTCCTTTGGTCCAGCCTTATTCGCCATGGGTAGTGCCATGAGTCATTGCTGGGTTTACCTATTAGCGCCAGAAGTTGGGGCAGTGATTGCGGCCTTCTTAGCGCGGTGGATGTTAAAGAAGTAAGATAATTAAATAACTGCTTACGAAAGTTAAACGATGATGGAATCATTTATGATTCTCATCATCGTTTTTTTACGAATTCTGCAAAATTTATAACGAATTCTGCAAAATGAATCATTAACGAAATGATTTGTTATAATTTCGCTATAAATGTAATCACCCATATTAATTGAGGAATGATACATTTAAATTAATATTTTATAACGTATCCCCCTAGCTAAGTTATTTATTAGTTAGGGGATATTATGCGTTAAAAATTAAAATGAGGTATAAGATGTCAAGACGTTCGTTTAAGCAGATTTTAACAGGACTGTTTCTAAGCTTGCTTTTGTTATTAATGGTGATGTTTTATCATCAATCAACGCACTTTAACGATAACGTGACAATAAATCAAATTCATGTCGGTGGGATGACGCCCTCCCAAGCATTGGATAAACTCCAATCCACAACGGGGGTAACATGTGTTTATGTTAATCAGGCCAAAGTTTATCAAGGCAATCGTCAAAAACTAGGTTTTACGAAGTCAGATCAAAGTAAAGTTGATCGGGTCTTTCAACAACAAAAGACATTGTTACCTACCCGTGCGGCGAAAAATTTTATGATTAAATCAAGTCATAGTTCGCCAGCTCAATTAGCTACAATGGAAACTAAATTGCAGACTTATTTAGAACAAGAAAATCAACATCGTCGAAAATCACGTGATGCATTTGTTAAGTATGAACATCATGAAATTAAGATTGTACCTGAAATTAAGGGAAACCAGTTCGATGAACAACAGTTGATGAATCAATTGAAATCGCAACGGTATAATCAACGGATTCAATTACATTCAGTTTATGTAGAACCGATTAAAGCTGATAATCTACAAGTGCGTCGAGATCAAAAAAAGTTAACTCAATTAATGAAACGAGATGTTAATTATCGAATTCAAAATAAAACGTACCGACTTACTGCCCAACAAATTATTAGTTCAGCTGAAGTTAAGAAGGGAAAGTATAATTTTGATACTGAAATTGGGCAACGAAAGATCCGTGAGTTAAACAAGCAGCATGCAACATTGAATAAATCATATCGGTTTAAAACGCATGATGGTAAAGTAATTACTACAACGAAGCAAGGAACTTTTGGTTGGGAAATAGATCCAAAGAAAGCCACTCAAAGTTTGACTAAAGCGTTTGTTCAACACCGATCGATGCTTTCTGCTCAATCAGATATAAAGGGAGCTGGGTATAATAAACAAGGAACAGGATATGGAATTATAGCTAATCACGGGATTGGTAAGACTTATGCAGAAGTGTCATTGTCACAACAACATGCTTGGTTTTATCGTGATGGTAAATGTGTTTTGGATACTGACATTGTTAGCGGAACTGATAACCGGGGAAATAAAACACCACGTGGAGTTTGGTATATCATGTATCAACATACATCATCAATTCTACGTGGAAAAAATGATGATGGATCCACATATGCTAGTAAAGTTCAATATTGGTCACCATTTACAGAAACGGGATGCGGATTTCATGATGCTAGTTGGCGTCATGATTGGAGTAAAACAGCCTATTTAAAGGGTGGATCGCATGGGTGTATCAATATGCACCCAGCAGTAGCGGGAGTTGCGTTTGAATATTTACAAAAAAAATGAACCGGTAATTATTTATTAGGGGGATAATAAAATGAACAATAAAGTTTTATTTAGTTTGATGACAATTGCGATGATGTTAACTAGAGGCTCGTGGGCATGGTTTCTACACGGGAAATGGTAATTAATAAATGGTTGTTTTAACTTTTTTTACAATCGGTTGTAGCTGATTATTTAAATATTGTTGAAGTAATATTTTTATATCGCCTATCATTTGAGAATCTTTCAGTTAAGCTAGTGGTAAGAGATTTACTGATTGGTTTTTTAATTTTAGCCATTCCAATGCCAGTAGAATCTCTTTACCTGATACTAATTATTTTGTATTTATGGTTAGTTAATCGCGAATATAATAGGCATACTCTTGCAATAGTCATAGGGGTCTTGATGGGGAGTCTATACGGGTTGATTGATCATTGCTTAAATTTGCTATTTATCGGTAGTCATAAAGAACCGGTTGTTGTTGGCTGGTTAATTCCGATTGGGGATTTATTAATTTCAATCATTATAGGAATAATAATTGCGAAATTTTTAAAACCAAAGTATCAAGAATTATTTAAAAGTATTAAAAATACGAAATCAATTTGGTATGGTGCGTTATTGATGCTTGTCGTTTATGAAGTTGTTAATATCGTAGCTGATTATGAACAAGTAGCTGATACTTATTATTCATTGATTTTAGCAATTGATATAGCGATAATCTCGCTAGGCGGAATCGTGATTACTAGTTTCATTCATAATTATGTAAATGAACAACAGCAACAACAATTGATTTTAAATTATCAAGAGCAGTTAAAATATGCGAAAAGTATGAATGAACAATTTGGCCAATTACGGCGAGACCGTCATGATATGAAGAACATGTTATTAAATTTACAAGGAGAGTTAATTGACGGGAACACGGATAAGGCTAATCAATTATTGTCGAGTTTTATACAAACTAAAACTAGTAATCATCATTATCAAGAGGTTGATCAATCGTTAGAAAAATTACATATTTCTGGGCTACGGAATTTGATTCAGGTTAAAGCTTACCAAATAATTGAGCAAGGTAGCGCAGTTTCCATTGATATTCCTAAAGTGATTAATCAACTCCCTGGTTCAGAGGTTAAAACAGCTCGAATTGTTGGGATTTTATTGGATAATGCATTAGAATCAATCAAAAAGCAAGACCAGGCGTATGTTCAGATTGCAATTCTGTCTCGGTCAGATGATTGTTATGATTTGGTGGTAGCAAATTCATTAACGGAAGAAATTGATATTAATCAAATAATGCAATATGAATACTCAACAAAGCCAGGACATCAGGGAATTGGACTATCTAATTTAAATCAATTAATTAATCAAGATGATCAGTATGCATTAATTGCGGAAGTGAAGCAACGGTCAATTATTATGACGTGTACTATTCAAGGAAAGGTTGAAATAGATGCTGAAAGTGATAATCCTTGAAGATAATAAGGATCAAGCTAAGCGAATTGAATCATTAGTAAATAAACAACAAATGATTAATCGTACTCCACATGCTTATGATATGGAGGTTGCCTTAGTAACTGGTAATCCGAAGCAATTATTAGATTTTTTAAAAGAAGATGACTATTTAGCGATATTAGATGTTGAGTTGGGCGAAAATCAGTCTAATGGGATTGACGTTGCCGAACAAATTAGAAAGGTTGCTAGTTTTGCTGAAATTATTTTTATCTCTGCCTATCAACAATATTTGCCATATACTGTTTCTCGCCGGGTAGAACCGTTTGATTATATTGATAAAGGAATGGAGATAACTAAATTAAGAGCAAGATTGCGCGACGATATTGATGAAGCTTATGCACGATATCAAGCGTCGTTAGCTAGCAATAATGCAGATAAAACGTATATCACATATGAAATAGGACATGGGTCACGCCGAAAGATACCATTAAGCGAACTATATTATATTGAATCAATCAAGTATGCTAGTCGGCGAATCCGGATTGTAGGTAAAAATATTCGTATCGAATGTCATGGGGAATTGAAATCGATACAAAATAATAATTTATTGCAAGTTAGCCAAAGCGCCATTGTTAATCCGATGACGATTAGGGAGTTTGACCAAGAAAATCGACAAATTTATTTTGATATTAATCATAAAATTAGTTTATTGGTTAGTTATCGACGGATGCGTGATTTAATTAAGATGTTAAAGAAATAATAATTAAATAACTGCTTACGAATTAAGCCCGCTACCTTTAATTGGTAGCGGGCTTTTAAGGTGGCTAAGATTTGATCCGATGGCGGTGAATTAAATCGAGTTGCATGACTAAATTAGCGAGAATTAGTAATGCACCACCAATCATCAGATTCATAGTTAGATGGTCAACGCCAAATAGAATTGAAACTAAGCTGGCAAATAGTGATTCGGTCATTAAGATTAAGCCGGCTGCCGTGGCAGAAGTGTGTTTTTGGCTAATAATTTGTAGGCCTTGGCCAATATAAGTAATCACCATGGCAATGATGGCTAATGGTGGGAGCCCCAGGAGCCAGTTAATGTGGGACAGGGTCGCTTTTTCAGTGGTGAAGACCGTAAGCATCCCGAGAACACTTTCGACGGCGGCGATTAAAATAATAATAATCCAAGGACTGGAGCGCGGTTGGCTTGTTTGCCAAACAAAACCAGTTGCCCAGCCCAGAAGGCAGCCCCGACGAGGATAATAAATCACCGGCTTGGAAGGTCAAATTGAAAGGATTAATGTTAGAAATGACCCCAGTCCCAATCACCGCAATGACGAGGGCGATCCACTCCTTGCGTTCCGGGGCTTGGTGATAACCAGCCAAATGATAAAGGGGGCAATTACGACGTACATTGAGGTGAGAAAGGCATTTTTGGCCGGCGTGGTAAACATCAACGCAGCCGTTTGGAAATAATAGCCAAAGAAACTAATGACCCCAATGGTAATACCGATTTTGAGGTCTTGCTTGGTCATTTGCCGGATGGCGGGACGGAAAAATAACACTCCAGTCAGGACGGTGAAGAGCCCTCTGAGCATGTTAATCATCCCGGAGTGCATCCCCGCCTCGATGGCCATTTGATCTAAGAGATAACTACTCCCCCAAGCAAAGGCGACAATCCATAAGTAAAGTTGAGCCCGACGTGTTGACATCACAAACACCTCCTTTTGATAAGCGTGGAAAAGGAGCGGAGGAGGTACAAACCTAACCACACGCTCCTTTAATTGATTACCTCTAGTGTATACCAACGGCGTTAAATTTGCCAAAGAAAAAACGCAACTGGTTAAAACCAATTGCGTTTTAAATTGCTTTAAATTAAGCTTATTGTTCTTCGTACCATGGGTAGTGGTAGTTACCTTCACGGTCAACCCGTTCGTACGTGTGAGCACCGAAGTAGTCACGTTGTGCTTGAAGTAAGTTAGCAGGAAGCACTTCTGAACGGTATGAGTCGAAGTAAGAAATGGCAGCTGAGAACGTTGGAACCGGAATTCCGGCCTTAACAGCTAAGGCAACAACGTCCCGGATAGCCTTTTGGTACTTAACGGCAACTTCCTTGAAGTAGTCGTCTAAGAGCAAGTTCTTAAGTTCAGGATCCTTTTCGAAGGCGTCCGTGATCTTTTGTAAGAATTGTGCCCGGATGATACAACCTTCACGCCAAATTTGAGCTAATTCCCCAACTTAAGGTTCCAGTCGTAACGGTCAGAGTCGATCCGCATTTGTTCGAACCCTTGAGCGTAAGACATGATCTTACCGAAGTAAAGGGCTTGGCGAACCTTTTCAATCCATTCTTGCTTTTCATCATCCGTGAAGGCAGGCGTTTCAACATCACCATCAAGCACCTTGCTTGCGGCAACCCGTTCGTCCTTCAACATGGAGATGTAACGAGCGTAAACAGATTCCGTGATAACAGATTGTGGGGCACCACCATCAAGGGCCGTTTCAGAAGACCACTTACCAGTCCCCTTGTTAGCACCACGGTCAAGAATCATGTCAACGATTGGCTTCGTCTTGTCTTCACCAAGGTCGTCCTTACGTGAAAGGATGTCGGCCGTGATTTCAACTAAGTATGAATCAAGTTCACCCTTGTTCCATTCGCCAAAGATATCAGCCATTTCATCAACAGAAAGACCAAGGACGTTGCGCATTACGAAGTAAGCTTCGTCGATTAATTGTTCGTCCCCGTATTCAATCCCGTTGTGGACCATCTTAACGTAGTGACCAGCACCGTTAGGACCAACGTAAGTAACACATGGCTTACCGTCTTCAGCATCAGCAGCAATCTTCGTTAAGATTGGTTCAACTAAGTCGTAAGCTTCCTTTTGACCACCTGGCATTAAGGAAGGTCCGCGAAGGGCACCTAATTCACCACCAGAAACACCCATTCCGATGAAGTTGATTCCAGAAGCATCTAACTTAGCGTTCCGAGCCATCGTGTCGTTGAAGTTCGTGTTACCACCATCGATTAACACGTCACCCTTGTCCAATAATGGAAGTAATTCGTCGATAACGGCATCCGTACCCTTACCGGCTTGAACCATCATCAAGATCCGACGTGGCTTTTCAAGTGAGTTAACGAATTCTTCGATCGTGTATGAAGGAACCAAGTTCTTTTCACTGTGGTCGGCCATCATTTGATCCGTACGTTGACGTGAACGGTTGTAAACCCCAACCTTGAAGCCGCGGCTTTCGATGTTAAGGGCAAGGTTCTTACCCATAACAGCTAAACCAATCACACCAATTTGTGCTTGTTCTGACATTAGTTTGTCACACTCCTTAAAATATTTTACTTGTATATTATATCATATCTAAAAACGGCTTGCGAATTAGTACACAAATTATTTTTTTAACCGCTTTCGCTAAAGAAAAAACGTGATTAACGAATAATTCGTCAATCACGCTATGAATTATAAATTATTTAACAACCCATTCGCGACCATCGCGAGCTAATAATTCATCAGCTTCCTTAGGTCCCATCGTCCCTGGAGTGTAGTTAGGGAATTCAGGTGATTCGTGGTCCCAAACATCCCGGATAACATCAACAAATTGCCATGCATCCGCAATTTCAGACCAGGAGGCGAAGTTCGTTGAGTTACCTTCTAAGGCATCGTGAAGAGCCGTTCGTATGGTTCTGGGGAAAGGGCCTTTTGTTCGTCACTGTGGAAGAATTCTAACATTGCCGGTTCCGTTGTGTAACCTTGCCCAACCTTCTTGGCATTTAACGTTAAGCTAAAGCCTGGCTTTGGATCGATGTAGATCGTTAAGACGTTTTGGTTGAGCTTTTGTTCGTGGGAGTTAGCGGCGTTGGAGAAGATGTCCAAGAGTGGCTTCTTGAAGACAACATCGACGCGCGTGAACTTGCCGGCTAATAACTTCCCAGTCCGCACGTAGAATGGGACCCCAGCCCAACGTTCGCTGTCGAAGCTTAACTTAGCCGCAACGTAAGTTTCCGTAATGGATTCTGGGTCAACCCCGTCTTCGTGGCGGTAGTCGTTGTTGTTGTCACCAGCAGCGTATTGACCACGGACAAAGTTAGCGGCGGCTTCTTGTGGCGTGTACTTCCGTAAACTCCGGAGCGCCTTGGCTTTTTCTTCCCGGATTTCTTGGTCGGTAAACGTTAATGGTTGTTCCATGGCTAATTGAGCGACCACTTGCATGATGTGGTTTTGTACCATATCACGTAAAGCCCCTGATTGATCGTAGTAACCAGCCCGTTCTTCAACTCCCATGTCTTCACTTAACGTGACTTGGATGTTGTCGATGTAACGGTGGTTCCAAAGGGATTCAATGGCCGTGTTACCAAAGCGAAGGGCACTGATGTTTTGCACCATTTCCTTACCAAGGTAGTGATCAATCCGGTAAATTTGATTTTCATCAAACGTTTCCGTTAATTCCTTGTTTAATTGCTTAGCAGATTCAAAGTCACGGCCGAATGGCTTTTCGATGACTAAGCGGTTGAAACCGTCGTCTGATAATAAACCTTGGGATTTGATGTTAGCCGCAATGGTCCCAAAGAACCGTGGGGCCATTGACATGTAGAACAAGCGGTTGTTTTCCGTACCGAACTTCGTTTCTAAGTCCGCAATCCGGTCGTTTAACTTATCGTAATGTTCTGGGTTCGTCACATCATGTGGTTGGTAGAAACAGTGCTTAACAAAGGCGTCATATTGACCGTCCTTGTCTTCAGCAATCTTTTGGATTGATTCCCGCACGTTAGCTTGGAATTCTTCATCCGACCAAGCACTCCGCGAGGTCCCTAAGAGGGCGAAGTTATCAGCTAAAAAGCCTTTGCGGAATAAATTAAATAATGATGGGTATAATTTACGCTTGGCCAAGTCACCAGTGGCCCCAAATAACGTAATTACAGCTTTGATTTCGGTACTCAAAATGGTCACTCCTTTAAGTTATTTATCCTTATAAATCCAATGGCTATTATAGCCTGTTTTGTGCATGAATGCACTAGGCAAGCGCTTTAAAAACCACCGGTGACGGTGGTTTTTGATGAGTGGTCTATAAAGTTTGATGTTAATAATAAGGCTTAATAGTCCCAATTGACAAAATTGGTATAGCCCAAAAATATTTTGGATTTAATTGTTGATGTTATTGTGGCGTTCGCTTAAGATGCCAAAAAATGTCATGATGCCAATGATGATGATGGCAAAGAAGATTGCCGTCGTCCAGTTCGTGGCGGCTTGTAAATTCCCGATGACGACGGGACCAAAGGCGGCAATCACGTATCCGCCGGCTTGCACCATCCCAGAGAGTTGCCCAGTTTGAGTGGGGGAATTTGTCTTGAGGCCAAAGAGGGTGATAACCAAGCCAAAGGCGGCGGCACAGCCGGTTCCTAAAATAAATGAAGTTAATAGGTAGTAAGCTAGGGAAGCATGTGGGACTAAGAGCATCCCGAACCCAATTAAGTATAAAATTCCCGTGCCAATGACCAACCAGTAACGACGTTGGATTTTAGGCGTGATGGCTGGGACGATGAAGGCGGCGGGTAAGGAGAATAGTTGGAACCCACTGGCGACTAAACTGGCTCGGTGTTCGATAAACCGCCGGCCATGGTGATGGCGGGTAACCAAGCAACTAACGTGTAGAATAAGAAGGATTGGAACCCAAAGAAGATTAATAACCACCAAGCCCGCGCATTTGTCCAAAGACTGCCCGTTGGATTAACGGTAGTTGGTTGTTGTTCACGCCCCCGTTGGCGTAAGTTAGGGACCCAAATTAAAATGGTGATGATGACAAGGGCGGTTAAGACATTAATCCCCATTTGCCAGTTAACGGCGTTGGTAACCGGGCTAATTACATAAGCGCCGACTGCGCTAAAGAAAGTTAATGAAAAACTGTACATTCCCGTTAAGGTTCCGATTTTTTCGGGAGTTCGTTCGGTGATGATTGCTGGCGTGAGCACATTTAAGACGGTGGCGGCGATGCCGATTAAGACGGTCCCCATTAATAACATCGGGTAATTAATGATCCGGAATGCCGATCCAATGGCCATTAAGATGAGCGCCCCCATTAACGTTAATTCCATCCCCCATTTCCGGCTGAAGGTAGGAATGAAGGTCGATAAGATCGCAAAACAAATCAGCGGGATGGTCGTTAAAATCCCGAGACTCGCCACCGGTTGGTGTACGGCGCTGGCGAGTTGCGTAATAATCGATGGTAGCGAAGTAAATGGCGCCCGCATACAAGCGGCAAGCATAAAGATACCGATAATAAACCAAGTTGACGTTGATTTCTTCATAAACGATTCCTTTCTGTTTAAAACGAGATTGTTACTGCCACATTTTACCACATTTAATAACAAGGCTTAATGTAACTTTCGGGAAGGCTTGACAAGACTGGTGTGGCTCAATAAAATTGAGCATGACAATAGAATAACCATCGTAATTTAAAGGCTCATGACATATCAAACAGAGATCCTGCGCAGCGCTGAGAGCAGGAACATGAGCTGAACACACAATTACATTTTTGATTTAAGATGGTAGCGGTTGCGCTTCGTTAACAGCGTGGAAGTCAAGTTGACTTCATGAGGTTGTCACTGTGAGGTGGCGATGAAGATGAGGTGGTACCGAGTTAGTATGATAACTCCCTCCTAACTAGCCAATAGTGGCGGGTTAGGAGGTTTTTTATGCAATAATTGGAGGAATTGGTCAGATGGCAAAAGCAAAGAGTTTGTATCAAAAGCCTAAGGGAACGGCAGATATTTTACCGGGGACGAGTGAATTATGGCAAAAAGTAGAAAGTGTGGCACGGGAAACGTTCCATCAATATGGTTATAGTGAAATTCGGACGCCAATGTTTGAAGAATTTAATGTTTTCTCGCGGAACGTTGGGGAAACTTCTGACATTGTGACGAAGGAAATGTATGACTTTGAAGATAAGGGTGGCCGCCACATTGCGTTGCGTCCTGAAGGTACAGCCGGGGTTGTACGGTCATACGTAGAAAATAAGTTATTCGGGCCAGAATTCCCGAAGCCATACAAGATGTTTTATATTGGACCAATGTTCCGGTACGAACGGCCACAATCTGGTCGGCAACGGCAATTTACCCAAATTGGGTGTGAAGCTTTAAATAGTGAATCACCCCAAATTGATGCTGAAGTAATCTTAGAAGCCTTAACGTTCTTTAAGCGCCTCGGGGTTAAGAACTTGCGTGTGGCGGTTAATTCATTAGGGGATAAGGAATCTCGGGATGCTTATCGCCAAGCCTTAGTGGACTACTTAACGCCCTTTAAGGATGAATTAAGTGATGATTCCAAAGTCCGGTTGGAAAGTAACCCATTGCGGGTGCTGGATAGTAAGGATGAACATGACCAAGCAATTGTGGCGAATGCGCCGTCAATTTTAGACGCCTTAAACGAATACTCGACCGATTACTTCAAACAAGTCCAAGCGTACTTGGATGAATTTGACGTAGAGTACGTCGTTGATCCAACGATGGTCCGGGGACTTGATTACTACACGCACACGATTTTTGAAATCATGTCTGATTCGAAGGCCTTTGGTGGTGGTTACGTCACCGTTTGTGGTGGGGGTCGTTACAATGGCTTAATTAGCCAACTTGGTGGTCCGCAAGAAGAAGGTGGGATTGGTTACGGCCTTGGGGTCGAACGGTTATTATTACTCCTGCAAGAAGAAAACCCAGCCTTTATTCCAACGCCAAGTTTAGACCTTTACTTAGTATCAGCTAATGAAACGGGTGACAAGTATGCCTTCAAGTTGATGCAACAACTTCGCGAAGCCGGGGTGGCCGTCGATAAAGACTACCGGGGTTTGAAGCTCGGTAAGCAAATCAAGGAAGCTGAACGGAAACATGCCAAGCACTTTATGGTGATTGGGGACCGCGAAATTGAAACCAAGGAAGTTGAAATTAAGTCCTTGGTTGAAGAACGGCGGCAACGAATTAGCGTGCCTGAATTATTAGCGGATCCAAAGTCATTCTTAGATTAAGCGTTCAGGTGCTTTTTAAGGAGCTATGCTAATGTGTAAATTAGATTAGATCATAGTCAAATCTGTGGCATAACATAAGTAACGATAATGAGCCAGCGTGCAAAAGTGGGTCAAAGGGTAGCTCCCTTTGATTCCAGCCGGCGGGGTGCTAGAAATGGCACCCTTTTTTTTATTATAGTTAGTGCGTGGTGCTAGTTGATTGGCAAGTCATAGAATCCTAAATTGTACATCAATAAAGAAACTTTAAATCTAGTTTGAAAACCTGTCAAAGAACGGGCGCGATTCTTTTCGATGTCATAATTACTGTTTAAAATGGCAGATTGTATAATTTAAGTTGAACATTGAGTGGACAAAAAACCATAATGGTCTTTAATGAAATCCACCGCATTAAAGGTACGTATCACGCTAAAAAAAGCACATGAAGACTACCTTGAAAAAGTATCACATCGAGGTCGAAAATCGATTCTTACCAGTGATATAAAGGATGATATCGAAAGTAAAATCAAGGACTCTCATTGGGCTCCCGAAACAGTTGCGGCTATGTCTAAGAGTAAATTTTGCTTCAAATCAATCTATAACTGGATTGATAATAACTTACTTGATATTCAGCTAGAAAACCTTCCAGATAAAGGAATTCGTAGAAGACGTGCAGCTGAAACCAGAGGGAAAGATACTCAACAAGGTAAGTATATTGAAGACCGCCCTGAAGATGATAATAAGCGGCTTGGTTTTGGCCATTTTGAGGGCGATATAGTTCTTTCAGGTAAGACTAAAGGACAAGCTTTAGGAACGTTTTTAGAGCGAATGAGTCGCCTCTATATTGTGACACGTTTAAGCGGCCGTAATAGTGCCGCCATGACGGAAGCTATCCTTGACCTAGCTGAAAAGTTAGGAACTAAAGGTATGAAGTCGATTACTGTAGACCATGGGAAGGAATTCTCTGGTTACAAGCAGCCCACGCTTACGCGCCACATGAACGTGGAGCTAACGAGAATCGTAACCGTGCTTTACGCCGCTTTATACCTAAGGGACGTCGGACGTCCAATTGAAGAAGCTAGTGATGAGGAACTAATGCGGATTAACTAGACAATGAATACGATGCCACTCAAGTGTTTAAACTGGCGAACACCACTTGAAGTCTTTATGGAGCATTACCGTTCATAATTTGTTCAATTTATTTCTTGCAATCTGCCTTCAAGAAGAACTATATTTAAGTTGTAAACAATATTTTTTTCGTCAAGATTAAGAGGTGTTTATTATGGAAAAACAAAAAGTTATCATTGTCGGAGCCTCACATGGTGGCCACCAAAGCGCACTTGAACTTTTAGACAAGTACGATAATGTTGATGTCACAATCTATGAAGCGGGTGATTTTGTCTCTTTCATGTCTTGTGGGATGCAGTTGTACTTGGAAGATAAGGCGACCGCTAAAGATGATGTGCGAAACTTCGCCCCTGCTGACCTTGAAGCTAAGGGAGGGCGAATTTTCAACAATCACCAAGTTACAAAGATTAACGCTGATAAGAAGACAGTAATCGTTAAAGACGTTTTAACTGACCAAGAAGAAGAGGTTTCCTACGATAAGTTAATTCTTAGTTCTGGGGTAACCCCTCAAACGCTACCTGTCCCAGGAAATGACCTTGAAAATATCTACCTCATGCGTGGATATGACTGGGCCGGCAAGATTAAATCTGCTTTGAACAATCCCGCTATCAAGAATGTTGCGGTGATTGGGGCCGGAAATATCGGGGTTGAAGCTGTCGAAGTCTTCGCCAATGCTGGGCGTAATGTCACGCTCTTAGATATGATTGACAAACCAATGGGCAATTATGTCAACGACGAATTGGCAGACCTTGTCGCAGCTGAACTTGAAAAGCACCATGTCACTCAGGTCTTAGGGGCTAAAATTGAAGCCTTTGAAGGGGATGGTAAGGTCACAGCTATAAAGACGGACAAGGGTCAAGTTGATACAGACTTAGTGATTGTCGCAGCCGGAGTTAAACCAAATACAAAATGGCTTGAGGGCACCGTTGATTTAACTGATCGGGGCTTTATCCAAACAGATGCTTACTTGCGCACTAATCTCCCTGATGTTTACGCAATTGGGGATGCTATCTTACCATGGTCTATCCCAGGTCAAGCTCACATGCCCGTCGCTTTGGCAACAACAGCACGCCGTGAAGCCATGTATCTTGCAAGTCACCTCTTTGAAAGTAAGCCATCCCGTCCATTTAAAGGAGTGGTGGGCTCTTCAGCCTTTGGTGTCTTTGACTTACACGGGGCTTCAGCAGGGTTAAACACCTTTTCTGCTGGAAGAATTGGCAAGAAGATTGCGACTTCATTTTATGAAGATTCCAAACGTCCGGCATACGTTCCAGAAAAAGACAATGCCAAAGTATACGTCAGCTTAACTTTTGACCCAGATAGTCACCAAATTTTAGGTGGGGCAGTCTTATCTAGTGATGATATCACCGCCCAAACCAATGTCTTATCACTAGCGATTGAACATAAATTAATCTTGGAAGATTTGGCTGAGGCCGACTTCTTCTTCCAACCAGGCTACGACCGTCAATGGAGTTTACTAAATTTGGCGGCACAACACGCCTTAGGCTGGGCAAGATTCTAAGATAAAGACCGAGGTACTTCATGTAATGTGAGGTGCCTTTTTTTGTCGTTTCACGCAAACGTTATCATAACAAAAATTCGTGACTATACATAAATTATAAGATAAGTTAATTATCCGTAAGTTTCTATATATCAAGGTTTATAAGAATAAATTATTTGAGATATAAATTGATTGATTGTCTGTTATATTAAAGGTGCCCAAGAAAGGAAGATTTTATGTTAAAAAGAGTATTAATAGCTTTAGCGGGAGTAGTGGCCTTTTGGGTGCTTTTAATAGGAGGAATCTACGCAGTGGGCAGATATCAACGTTATTAAATGGTCAAAATTGTGAAGAGTGAGGAAGCGCATAAGGCGTTTGATGAGTGTCTTGAAAGTTATAAACGAAATAAAGAGTATTTTCCGTACGCAGATAAAATGAAATCTTATAAGGTGGATTACAGCAGTATAAAAAAAGAATCCAATGTTTGGCACAGATGTCACCCTTATTGTAAATGATAATAAAGGTTGTGCGTGGTGCTAGTTGATTGGCAAGTCATAGAATCCTAAATTGTACATCAATAAAGAAACTTTAAATCTAGTTTGAAAACCTGTCAAAGAACGGGCGCGATTCTTTTCGATGTCATAATTACTGTTTAAAATCGAAAAACAACGCTCTATCTTACCTCTACAGCGAATTAAATCATAACTATTTTGCTCCTTTGCACCATTCATATTAGAGCGATATGGGGTCCAGAAATTATAGCCTAAATCCTTGGCATAAGCGACGTAGTCTTCACCAATATATCCCATATCCGCAAGGATATTCTTGCATGGACTTTCAGCGATTAGTTCAGGTGCTACCCTTACATCATGAATTGATGCTTTGGTGATACTGTAATTCAGAACTATACCTGTAGCTGATGTCATTACATGAGCTTTAAAACCGTAGAACTTTACGTTCTTTGTCGTGTTTTTACCGACATCTGCAATATCCTTGAAAATTTTTGTGGTGTACCGTCTATGTGACATTGATAAAGGCATCGGGAAGCTATCTATAATGGCAATGTCAGCTCCAGGTCCGCTAATTTCAACTAATCTGCGACGCATTATAGCAAGCACCGGTAAAGAGTTGACGAGAACGCCGATTAAAACGTGAACGGCTTAATAATGTCTTTTCTGGGAAAGACGTCCTAAATACCCGATAAAATTTACGTTGTGAATTAACACCAATTGCATTTTGGTAAAGCATGAGTGTCAATACCTCAGTATCGGAATTTAGTGCTAAATGACTGTTCTTACGAGATTTTAAGCTAGTGGGACATAGGTTGGCATACAAGGAACGAGCAATTTTCTCAAAATACTCAAAATTTCCTTGTAATGTCGCGTGTTTTTCTTTAAAATTTAAGTGGTTTAACATGGTATGTAACAACTCCTATAGTTTGGTCACTTAAGAGTTTACTCCATGTTAGACTTTTTGTTTTACAATTTTTAACTAGCACCATGCACTATAGTTAGGTTGAGTTAAACAAAAAAAACGCACCGAATTTTCGGTGCGTTTTTCTTATGCTTGTAAATATTTATAATATTTGGACGCCGTAATCATTTGATGATAAACGTTGGCGAGGTCTTGTTCCGTCCCCCGGAGTTCGTAATCGGCAATGAATGGGGCATCAAAAGCTTGAGCGTATTGGCGCGCGGTCAAACAGTATTGTTCATTAAAGTTTTTATTCCCGCTGCCAATCACACCCATCACGAGCTTGGCGTTATCACCATCATGGATGTATTCACCAAGCGCATTAGTCATGATTTCGGTCGTGCCGGAAGTAATCCCGTCGCCACCGTCTAAGTACGTGGGTACAAAGACGAAAAAGGGGGTGTCTTCGTGGGCTGGTAAGGTGGCATCAGAAATTTCTTTAATTGAAATGGTGGGCGCTTCATCCGGGTTAATGGTATGCATTTGGTCAGCGTAAGCGACTAACCGGTGCATAAAGGAGCGCGTGTTCCCGCTAATTGAAATATACAGACAAGTTAGATTTTTCATGGTAATCCTCCCAGTTAGGCATGTGTTATCGAATCAGTGATTCATTGTACGCTGTTAATAAGGAAATCCTGGCAAGAATTTGCGAGTCAATGATGAAATTACAAATTGGCATCCATTTTAAACGTCAACTTCGATAATTCAAGCCCGTGCATGATTAATTGCCCAATCAATTGATTTGTGCGCGTTTCAAGTTCACGGACGATGGTTTGATGGGCTTGATCAATAAGTTTCGTGGCTTGATCGGGATGTTCCATAACTTGTTGGGTAACTAAAGCGACTTGGGTATAGAGATATTGCCGGACTTCTTTTAAGTAATCGAGGTCAGCTTGTAAGAAGTCCCCGTAATGACTTTCGACCAGCATGGACAGTTCGCGATACATCCAGTAAGCACTCTTGGTATTGCGGTCGTAAGTCATTGGTGTGTGCCGATATGAGGCATCGATTTGTTCACCGTTACCAAAGAAGGGAACATAGGGGGTGAAAGTTGGGACCCCAATCGTCATCCACATAATTGGCGCCACGCTAGCGGGAACGTCAGCTCGGACTTGTAAGATGTGGGAATTTTGGGTCCGGTTTAAGGAAATCGGCCGGAATTGGCTCTTTTGGTGGTCAGTACCATTACCGAGGGGATCATAAACCGTGCCTTGGTAGTGGCTGCTCAAGACTGTTTGGACATCTTCAAGGTCAATTGATGCGTTGCTGGCAAAATGAATGGCAAATCAAAATCCAGTGGATCAAGGTCAACCGTTGGTGATAAAACGCGGTGGCCGTACCATTGCCGGGGCGTGTTGTAGTGTTGGTCAAAGGTCGTCGCCGTCCCAAAAATGTGGCGGAAATTCCACGTGTCTAAATCGGGGTTTAAGTGGTGGTGGGCGACGAATTCGCGGATGCCATCAGACCACATAAAGTTATCCGGATCATCAAAATCAACGGTTTGAATGGCAACCCGATTCCCGGTGACAGCATAACTATCGTCGGGGATCCGTTGGGCGACCCAGTGATGGCCGGTGACAATTTCCATATACCAAACGTCATTTTGATCAACGAAAATGACCCCATTTCCTTCGGCGGAACCATATTTCGCCACGAGCTCGCCAAGATATTGCACCCCTTCTTTGGCGCTGTGGATGAATGGTAAGACCATCGCGACAATGACATCTTCGTTAATCCCACTAGTTTCGTTCAATGGATCGTAGGCTAAGACTCGTTCGTTGGCGTAGACACTTTCGGTGGCGCTCATCCCAACATTAAATTCGTTAAAGCCGTTTTCATCGTAAACCCCTTCTTGTTGGAAGTTGACGTTGGGTACCCCTTGGTAACGGGCGCCATCAGCGGGCCGGTCGCCAACGAAGGCATTTAAATAAGAGTGCACTTGGTTGGGGTGGTCATGATAGGCGGGGTAAACGACGACGTGTTGCGGCGTTAATGGCTTGAAGGTGTCGTCGTTCCGGGCGGCCATCGTGGAGCCGTCAATTGTGGCCTTTTTACCAACTAACACGGTGGTACATGCTGATAATTTTTTTCATTTTAAGAACCTTCTTTAACTTTAATTTTTAAATAAATAGCAACAATAAAATAATAATAGCACTAATCCGTTAATGAGGCTGGCGAAGCATAAGAGCCAATTGACTAGGGGTATCCAACTATTGAGCCAGGTTTGGATTGCCACCGGGCCCCAAAGCCAGTTGCTAAGGGCCAGCGCAGCCCCAATGGTGATCACCGTGGCGATTAAGCCGGCCTTAGAATTTTGCCAATCAGCCAAACTTAAATCAAAGCCGCCCACGCTTAATTGAATGATTAACAAAATGGCGAGCAGATATTGCCACCACGGGGTGTGGTTGGCGATCACCAAATTTCCCGTGCCTAACGTGCTGATGAGCGTGTTATACCAACTGGGGGTTAGGAAACGGATGATGGCGACTAAACTACCGAGACAACCGATAATGGGGGCAACTCCAATCCAAAAATTGCCAATTGTTTGGTACCAACTCCGCTCATTCCAACGGTGGGCGACGTAGCCGAGTGCATTATCGGTCGGGTCATTCGGGTCGGGTCGGCGGAGCAACCGGACGCCGGTAAGCTGGTGATGGAACAGCAACGCCATGATGAGGTGGCTGAGTTCGTGGATGATAATCCCCAGGCCACCTAAGATAAATTGAGCTTGATAGCCAAAAAAATTGGACCGCCGCCATTTTACAGCGTTCACCTAACCAACTGACGAGCCACGCGAGCAAACTCGGCGTCAAGAGTCCCCAGATGATAATCGTGCCCCAGGGTGAGTGAATGAATTCCATCATTGCTTTTGTAAGGGCGCGAAATCAGCGTGGACTAAATTCGCCAGGTCAACCGGATTTAATTTGACCGAGCGACCGACTTGACCCGAGGACACAAAGATAAAGTCCATTGATTGGGCTTCTTGATCAATGTAGATAGGGTAGTGATGTTTTTCATAAATGCCCACCGGGGTGTTGGCACCGTGGACGTAGCCAGTCGTTTTCACGAGGTCTTTGAGTGGCACCATGTCGACTTTTTTTATTGCCAGAGACGCGGGCCAGTGCTTTTTCGTCTAAATGGCGATCAATTGGGACGACTCCAACGACTGGACCAGTGACATTCCCCGTTAAGACCAAGGTTTTATAAATTAAATGTTCGTCAATTCCTTGGTGATCCATGTGAAGATCCCGGGCGTTTTTGCTTGGACGGTTGCAAAACTGAATTGCTCGTAAGCGATGTTGTTTTATCTAAAATTTGTTCAACTTGGGTTTTCTTAATTCCTTTTTTTCTTCCCCATAAGATACTCCTTAATAAAGTGGTTCGTCCCAATTATTTAGTTGCCAATATCCAATTTTTAATTGGGTTGGTATAATGGATAACAGCAGATTAACAAATAAAGGAGGCGAACGCCAATGTCAGACTTAGTATACCGCACGATTATGAAGGATATAAAACAAAAGATCGTGGCTGGTCAATATCCCGCGATGCGGTTGCCTGACGAACGGAGTTTAAGCCGTGAGTATGAAGTCAGTCGAAGTTCGATTAAACGGGCGTTAGAAGTTTTAGCCCAACAAGGAATTATTTTTAAAAAGCGTGGTTCAGGGACCTTTATTAATCCCTTATACTTGCGCCAACAAGGAATGTTTAGCTACGAAGGGACTAATCTGGGAATTACCGATAGTTTTCAATTTGATGGCAAACAACAGCGGATTGAAGTGCAATCGCTGCAAGTTATCCCCGCGAGTGAAGATATTCAAATCGATTTATTTTTACGGCCGACCGACTTTGTGTATGAAATTAAACGGATTCGTTACATTGATGATCAACCATTCATGTTGGAAACGAGCTATATTCCGATTAAAATTGTGCCCACGATTTCACATGAAGTGGCGCAAGAATCAATTTTTAAACATATTGAAACGGCGTTGAAGAAACAAGTTACGCGGTCGTTTGTAAGTGTCTCAGTGGCCCCGTCAACGGCGACTGATCAAGCCTCGTTACAATTACAATCAACCGAACCAGTGGCCTTGTTAGATGGGGTCTTTTTCTTAGATGACGGCACGCCGTTTGAAGTTTCAAATATGCGGTTCCATTATCAGTATATGCGCTACAACACGTTTACGAATTTACAAGGAGATTAATTGATGATTGATGCAATTGCCGTTGATATGGACGGGACTTTTTTTAAATGAACACGGAACGTATGATCATGAGTGGTTTCAAGCCTTGTTACCACAACTAGAAGCGGCGGGGATTCAATTTGTCGTCGCGAGTGGCAATCCACATTACCAATTACGGCAACAATTTGCGGAAGTGGCTGATCGAATCATGATGGTGGCTGAAAATGGTGGTGAAATTGTCGTTCATGGTCAATTGGTTGATAGTGTTGCGATGCAGCCGGCTTCAGTGGCAGCCATTGATAAGCTTCGTCGCGAGGTTTACGCGCGGTTTTGGTTAATTTCAACGGTGGAGCAAGCCTACTTGATGGATGATGTTAGTGATGAAGTTTGGCAAGTTTTAACGAAACATTATTTGAATTTAAAGCGGATCGATGATTGGACCCAAATTACGGCGCCAATTGTGAAAATGCAACTTGACGTGATGCCAAATCAAGTCACGGCTGTGCAACAATTAATTCAAGCTCGCGTCCCGGAAATTACCGGCGTTTCTAGTGGGTACGGTAATTTAGATTTGATTGCGACTGGCTGTGATAAAGCGACCGGCTTGCAACGTCTGGCGGATGAAATGGGCTGGGATCCGAGTCAAGTGATGGCCTTTGGGGATGGGCAAAATGATGTCACGATGCTTAAGTGGGCTGGTTATAGTTATGCGATGGCGAATGGAATGAACGTCGCTAAACAAGTCGCTAAATTTAGCGCCCCGGCGAATACGGAACAAGGAGTCCGCCAAGTAATTGAACAATACTTAAAGCAAAATGCACCAAAATAAAAATTGGACCGTTCCAATGTTCAAAAAGGTTGACAATTATCAAAAAAATTAGTATGATTAAGGGTGTAAATTCTCGTAACTCAGGATTTACAATGCGTTTTTTTAAGTCAAACGTAGTAGTTACTTTATAAAAAGGAGATATATCTATGACTGTAGATTACGATTCCAAGCAATACTTGGAAAGCGTTGACGCTTTCTGGCGTGCAACGACTTACCTTTCTGCAGGTGCAATGTTCTTGATGGACAACCCATTGCTACGTCGGGAATTAAAGGCATCTGATGTTAAGCCAAAGCCAATTGGTCACTGGGGTACGATCGCACCTCAAAACTTCATTTACGCTCACTTAAACCGGGCAATCAAGAAGTACGACCTTAACATGTTCTACATCGAAGGTTCTGGTCACGGTGGTCAAGTTATGCAATACAACTCATACCTTGACGGTTCATACACTGAACTTTACCCAGAATTTACCCAAGATGAAAAGGGGATGGCTAAGTTATTCAAGCACTTCTCATTCCCAGGTGGTACGGCTTCTCACGCCGCTCCAGAAGTTCCAGGTTCACTTCACGAAGGTGGGGAACTTGGTTACGCCCTTTCACACGGGGTTGGTGCTATCTTAGATAACCCAGACTTAATCGCTGCCGTTGAAATCGGTGACGGTGAATTCGAAACGGGTCCTCTTCAAGCATCATGGTTCTCAAACAAGTTCATCAACCCAATCACTGATGGTGCGGTATTACCAATCCTTCAAGTTAACGGGTTCAAGATTTCTAACCCAACGATTGCGGCACGGATGAGCGACGAAGAACTTACGAAGTACTTCGAAGGTCTTGGCTGGAAGCCTCACTTCGTTTCAGCTTACAAGGTTGAAGACGATGCCTTCTCAGGTTACAAGGACATCATGGATGTTCACGAACAAATGGCTAAGGAACTTGATGCTTCTGTTGAAGAAATCAAGGCTATCCAAAAGAATGCTCGTGAAAACAACGATGAATCAATCCCTGCATGGCCAGTTATCATTGTTCGTGCACCTAAGGGTTGGTCTGGTCCAGCTAAGGATCTTGATGGTAACCCAATTGAAAACTCATTCCGGGCTCACCAAGTTCCACTTCCAGTTGCTCAAGACGACATGACGCACGCCGACATGTTAGTTGACTGGTTGAAGTCATACAAGCCAGAAGAATTATTCGACGAAAACGGGGCACCTACGGAATTAGTACTTGCTAACGCTACGCACGGTGCACAACGGATGGCTCTTAACCCTGCTACGAACGGTGGGGCTGACCAAAAGCCACTTGTTATGCCTAACGTTGATGACTTCGCTATCAAGTTTGACCAACCAGGGACGGTTAAGGCTCAAGACATGCTTGAATGGGGTAAGTACCTCTCCAAGATGATGGAATTGAACCCTAACAACTTCCGTGGATTTGGTCCTGACGAATCTAAGTCAAACCGTCTTTACTCTGTTCTTGACAACCAAAAGCGTCAATGGATGGACACGATTCACGAACCAGAAGATGAAGACTTAGCACCAAAGGGTCGTTTAATCGACTCACAACTTTCAGAACACCAAGCTGAAGGTTGGTTAGAAGGTTACACGTTGACTGGTCGTCACGGTTTCTTCGCTACTTACGAATCATTCGGTCGTGTCGTTGACTCAATGTTAACGCAACACATGAAGTGGATCCGTAAGGCTAAGGAACAATACTGGCGTAAGTCAATTCCTGCCTTGAACTTTGTTGATACTTCTACGGTATTCCAACAAGACCACAACGGTTACACGCACCAAGATCCAGGTCTGTTAACGCACCTCTTCGAAAAGGAACGTCCAGACATGATCAAGGAATACATCCCAGCAGATACGAACCAACTCTTGGCTGTATCTGACTTGGCATTCAATGACCAAGACGTTATCAACCTCTTCGTTACGTCTAAGCACCCACGTTACCAATGGTACTCAATGGATGAAGCTGCTACGATCGCTAAGAACGGGCTTGGCTACATCGAATGGGCATCTACGGACCAAGGTGAAGAACCAGATGTTGTTATGGCAGCTGCTGGTACGGAACCTAACGAAGAAACGTTGGCCGCTATTGACCTTCTTCACAACGCCTTCCCTGAATTGAAGATTCGCTTCATCAACGTTGTGCAACCACTTAAGTTGTTATCAACGTCACGGAACGCTGAAGGTCTTACGGACGAAGAATTCGACCGTTACTTCACGGCTGACAAGCCAGTTGTCTTCGCATGGCACGGATTCCAAGACATGCTTCAAAGTATCTTCTTCGACCGTCACAACCACAACTTAACGGTTCACGGTTACGAAGAAAACGGTGACATCACGTCAAGCTTTGATGTTCGTGTTATGAACCACATGGACCGGTTCGACATTGCTAAGACGGCAATTTCTAAGGTCGCTGGTTACGAAGAAAAGGCTACGGCATTTATCCAAGAAATGGATAACATGCTTGCTAAGCACACTGCTTACGTTCACGCTGAAGGTAAGGACTTACCTGAAGTTGTTAACTGGAAGTGGACTGGGCTTAAGTAATTACAATTGACTTAAAACACATTGTAATAATGTGAAAAGCGTCGCTCCCATTTTGGGAGCGGCGCTTTTTATATATGGGATAAAATATTTTTGAATTTTATATAATTACTTGTAAATTGAATGAAAGCGCTTTATAATTGTTAAATGGATAATATGATAATCGTTTATCATATCTTGAAGGAGGATTTAAAATGTCACAAGTTGTTAAAGGAATTGCTGCGAGCGATGGGATTGGAATTGCCCCAGCTTACCTATTAGTTGATCCTGATCTTTCATATGAAAAGAAGACGATTGACGACCCCGCTGCGGAATACGCCCGCGTTGAAGCTGCGTTTGAAAAGTCAATTAAGCAATTAGAAACGATCAAGGAAAATGCAGCTAGCCGCCTAGGCGCGGAAGAATTAGCCGTGTTCGATGCGCACATTACGATTCTTTCTGACCCTGAAATGATGGGGCAAATTAAGGACAGCATTGAAACAAACAAGGTGAGTGCCGAAGAAGCCGTTGATACCGTTACGACAATGTTCTCTGACATGTTAGCGTCAATGGACAACGAATACATGAAGGAACGGGCGGCTGACGTTAAGGACGTGGCTAAGCGGGCCATGAGTAACTTAATGGGTAAAGAACTTCCTAACATTGCTGGAATCGATCATCCAGTTATTATTGTGGCACATGAAATTACCCCATCTGATACTTCCCAAATGGATGCTAAGTTCGTCAAGGGGATGATTACGGACCTTGGTGGCCGGACGAGTCACGCTGCGATTATGTCGCGGACGTTACGGATTCCAGCCATTGTTGGTTCCCAAACGATTACGACGGACGCTAAGGACGGCGAAATGATGGTCGTTGATGGGCTCAACGGGGATGCTGTCTTGAATCCAAGTGAAGAAGAAGTTGCGAAGTACGAACAAGCGGCGGCTGATTACGAAAAGCAATTAGCTGAATGGGCTAAGTTAGTTGATGCACCATCCGTTTCTAAGGATGGGAAGGAATTTGAAATTGCTGCGAACATCGGGACACCAGATGACGTGGAAGATGCAACCAAGCAAGGTGCTGATGGGGTTGGTTTATTCCGGTCCGAATTCCTTTACATGAGTGGTGATCACTTCCCATCAGAAGATGAACAATTTGAAGCTTACAAGAAGGCCGTTGAAGGCATGAATGGTAAGCCAGTGGTGGTACGGACGATGGATATTGGTGGTGACAAGCCACTTGACTACATGCCATTGCCAGAAGAATTGAACCCATTCTTAGGTTACCGGGCAATCCGGATTTGCTTGCAACAACCTGATATGTTCAAGACGCAATTACGGGCTTTAGTCCGGGCTTCTGAATTTGGTCCAATCCAAATCATGTTCCCAATGATTGCGACGGTGGCTGAATTACGGGCTGCCAAGAAGATTTACGAAGAAGCTAAGGCGGAAGTGCAAGCAACGCACCCTGGCTTAGGTGATAACGTGAAGATTGGGATGATGATCGAAGTTCCATTAGCAGCCGTTAATGCGGACGCTTTGGCGAAGGAAGTTGACTTCTTTAGTATTGGGACGAACGACTTGATTCAATACTTCTTTGCTGCTGACCGGGGGAATGAATCAGTTTCATACCTTTACCAACCATTGAACCCCGCTTTATTGAGTGTGATTAAGCATGTCATTGAAGCAGCTCACCGTCACGATACGAAGGCAGCGATGTGTGGTGAAATGGCCGGGGATGAACTTGCTTTACCATTACTGATGGGGATGGGCTTAGATGAATACTCCATGAGCGCCACGTCAATCTTACGGACGCGGAGTATGATGAGCAAGCTTGACACGAAGGAATGTGCTGAATTAGTTGAAGAAGCAATCAACCTTTCCACGGCGGAAGAAGTTGCCGAATTAGTTAAGTCCCGGCTTAACAAGTAATTAAATATGTGTGCTCGAAATGGATCTACGTGCTGGGTAGATCCATTTTTTTAACTACCAAGGAGGAAATTGTGATGGATAAGCTTTCGCAATTGAAATTTAAGGAAGGACTAGACACTTATTTGCATCAAGTTGTCGATGATAAGAAATTATTAGAAGTAACCTTGTCAGATCATCATGCTTCGGTGGTAATAATGGACAAAGCTGAATTTGATAGTTGGAAGGAGACCGTATACATTATGTCTAATCCAGAACTAGTTGCAAAAATTCAACGAGGGAAGAAGCAAATTGAAACAGGTCAGGGGCAGGTTCATGAATTGATTGAAATAGACGATTAAAATGCTTTGTGAAAAAGAAATCTGTTTCAATATGATAATATAGTAATAAATAATTATTAAAGAGAGTAGGAGATACGATGACGTTAAAAGATGATGCGTATCGTTATATTAAACAAGAAATTATTTTAAATCATTTTCATCCTCAACAAGTTATTTCAGAAAATCAAATTGCTGATGATTTATCGATGAGTCGGACCCCGGTTCGCGAAGCCCTAAAGCAATTAGGGGCTGATGGGTTAGTAATTTTACATGGGCGCGAAAATATTGTTGCTCCCATTACGGATGAGATGATTGATGAAGTCCGTGAATTACGTACCTTATTAGAAAAATACGCGTTAACGAAGACGATTTCGTTAATTCCAGCGGTTAAATTAGATGAACTAGCCGCGGAATTTAAACAAGCAGCTAAGGTTGAGAGCTGGGAAGAATATTTGGCAGTTGATACTAAATTTCATACCTTAATTACGCACTTAAAGGGTCACGAACGGTTGCAGCAATTTTTAAAGATTTTACAAGGGCAAACAGATCGGATTCAACGGTTGAGTGCTTACGATGCAACACGGATGGAAAATTCACTACAAGAGCATCTAAGGTTGATTGACTTAATCAAAGCGCATGATTTGACCCAGGCTGAAATTGAGCTTGAATCTCATTTACATCATGTTTATCATACGGCGCATCAGGCATTGAATTATTTTGAATAAACTAAATAGGATTATTCGGTAACTCCGGATAATCTTTTTTTGTGAAATTGATTTTAACCTCAAGTTAAATCAGGTAGCTAGGCAAAAAAATTGTGAAATATTGAATTAATTCAGTCGTAAGGGGTTGTATTTTTCTGAATTTGCGTTAGTATACTATTTGTATACAAGTCCAATGCATTGATGCAAAAGCATAAAATATTGTTGAGCAAAAAGATCTACTTTGCTCAATATTATACAAATTGGAGGATCAAGTGTCATGAAGATTGGTGATGCTATTATGCAAACCTTTACTAATCCAAGTATCGTAAGTGCGATTACTTCAACGGTATTAATTATCTTATTAGGGTTTTATTTACGGAAAAAAAGGAACCTTTGGCCCTGACTTCGGAAAAGTTTTAACAAAGGTCGTTTTATCAGTCGCAATTGCTGCGTTGTCATTTAATTCCTTTATGCAACCAATTAACCAAAAGTCATTACATCAAGGGCTTGGTATTTTGGTATGGGGATTTGTGATTTACATTATTTTGATTTTTGTTGCTCCCTTGTTGTACAGTCGGAAAGATATGGACAAGCGGGAAGTAATGGGAATTTTAACGACCTTTGGTTCAACGACGTTCTTCGGGATTCCAATTGTGGGCGCTATTTATGGGACTGAAGGGGTCTTGTACAGCTCAATTTTTAATATCGGGTACCGGATTTTCTTATACTCATACGCTTACATTAAGATGACCGGTTTGAAGATGGAAAAGGAAAACATTAAGAAGATGTTTTTAAATCCGATTGTGATTTCTACGTTAGTTGGATTTGTACTTTGGATTGCCCAAACAGCGATGCCACAAGTAACAGTGCCAGAATTAAAAGCCGGAGTTGCTACCGGGGCAACAACAACGGTAGCTTTCTATCGGATTGATCAAACGGCGTTGTGGTTGTGGAAACCATTAAACTACTTAGCATCACTAGCTTCCCCATTAGCTTGGTTGGCAATTGGGTGTACGTTAGGTTCAATTTCCTTGAAAGAAGCTATTTCGAACAAGCTAGCTTGGTATTACTCATTTAATAAGGTTGTGTTAGTACCATTATTTAACTTAGTAGTATTATTAGTTTTAAGTGCTACGCATGTGATGCCATTGAATTATGCGGCAATTGCGACGGTGGTAATCATGATGGCAACGCCAACGGCAACGGTAGCAGCAGCTTATGCGATTAGTTATGATCGTGAAGCAGTCTTAACGTCTAACTCATCACTGATTTCAACGGTTTCAGCGGTGGTGATGATGCCAATTTGGATTGCAATTTTGAGTATTTTAAACTCAGCAGGAATTTTCCACTAGAATAGTTTAGTTAGAAAGCGAGCGAATTAAATGAAGATTGTATGTTACGGGGTGCGGCCAATTGAAGAGCTGTACTTCCACCGGTTAAATCAAGATAATTATGAATTGAAGTTAGTACCGGACTTCATGAATGATGAGAATGTGGCGGAAGCGCAAGGTATGGATGCCGTGTTGATTCGGGGAAACTGTGCTGCAACGGCGGATAACTTAGCGAAAATTGCTAGTTACGGGATTAAGTATGTCTTCACGCGGACGGTTGGCTTTAATCACATCGATTTAACGGCTGCCAAGGAACTTGGGCTCCAAATTGCGCGGGTCCCTAATTACTCTCCTTATGCCGTGGCAGAACTTGCCATGACCTTAGGAATGCAAATGTTCCGGTCAACGAGTACAGTCGTTGCGAATACGGCCGAAGGGAATTTCCGGGTGCTACCAAGTTACTTTAGTAAAGAAATCCATTCATCAACGGTCGGTATTGTTGGTGCGGGTAAAATTGGGATTGCTGAAGCTAAACTTTATCATGGAATGGGGGCCAAGGTCTTAGCCTACGATCCATTCCCTAATGATCGGTTCAAAGACATCGTTGAATTTGTTTCGTTAGAAGAATTATTGGACCAAAGTGACATTGTTTCTGTCCATGTGCCATATTTCCCAGGAAAAAATGAAAACATGTTTAATGCCGAATCGTTCAAGTTAATGAAGAATTCAGCGATCTTCGTTAATACGGCGCGGGGTGAATTAGTTGACCATCAAGCCGTGATCGAAGCGATTAAGCAAGGTGAAATTGCCGGGTATGCAGCGGACGTCTTCGTAGCGGAAAAAGACATTATGGGCAAGGAATTTGCGTCCATTAACGAGTTGCCAAATCCACAAGTGCAAGCCTTAGCAGCTCTTTATCCAAAGGTATTATTAACGCCACACGTCGGTTCATTTACGGAACCAGCGTTAGAGGATATGATCTCGATTAGTTTTAAAAACTTTGCGGACTCGTTTGCAACTGGCACGAACGCAAATGTAATTGAATAAACAATATTTAGCAACGTTAGGATAACTAGCGTTTTTTTTGATATAACTAGCTATGAAATTAAGTTCAGGCTGGTGTTTTAGTTGTTATTATTTGTTAAACTAGTAGGTGAATTAAAAGAAGAAACGAGGAATTGATGGATGGCAAATCGGGTTGCAGTTTTAGGAAGTTTAAATGTCGATACTACTTACCAAGTGGTTCGTTTCCCAGAACCAGGAGAAACCATTTCAGCACAACAACGCTCAAGTGCTCCAGGTGGTAAGGGGGCGAACCAAGCCGTTGCGGCCGCACGTTCGGGGGCGAAAACTTACTTTATCGGGGCTGTTGGAAACGACGATGAAGGTAAGTTAATGCGGCAATGTTTAGAAGATGAACGGATTTACACGGCGCATTTAACGACCGATATGAACCATGGAACGGGGACGGCCTTAATCACGTTAAATAGCGAAGGACAAAACGATATCATGGTTTATGGTGGGGCAAACCAAGCCATGACGGATGCCGTTTTAAATGGAACGGATCAAGTGTTTGAAGATATTGACTTCATGATTGCCCAATTCGAAACGCCACAAGCGGTAACGTTAGAAGCCTTTAAGCGGGCAAAAGCGCATGGCGTAATGACGATTCTAAATCCCGCGCCAGCTAGCGAAATTTTACCGGAATTGCTGCAATACGTAGACGTAATTATTCCAAATGAAACGGAAAGTGAAGTTTTAACAGGCATTAAGTTAACGGACCAAGCTTCGATGGACCAAATAGCGGATACTTTTCAACGCCAAGGGGTTAAGACAGTGATGATTACACTTGGTGAACGGGGTGTCTATTGTGCGAAGGGTGATGATCGACAAATTATTGAACCATTCTTAGTCAAAGCCGTTGACCCAACGGCCGCTGGTGATACGTTTATCGGCTCAATGACGAGTCAATTAAATCCTGACTTGAGCAATTTAGCTGAAGCGATTACGTATGCGCAACGGGCGTCAAGTTTAACCGTTCAAAAGTACGGAGCCATGCCTTCAATTCCAATGGGCTTTGAAGTTGAGGAAGCACTTAATAAATAGGTCGTGAGGCGGACATTAAAACCGCCGAACGTAGTTACTACCCAGGTCGTGAGCCACGCATTAGGGAAGCCGTGGCCTAACGTAGACAAGTCGTTGGCACTAGCTATGCTAGGGTCGGCGACTTTGTCATAGTTAGGCACTAGGCTTCCGCGTGGCGAGCGAAGTTACTAAGTTGCCGTAGAAGCCAATAATTAACCAAAGACGAGGACGTCCTCGTCTTTTTTGGTAGGAAAAATTGGCAAAAGTTATAAAAAGTTATAAAATAAATTCAAAGTTATAAAAAGTTATAAAAGAATGGGGTGCGAAGATGTCATCAAATCCATTTTCACTATCATTTGGTAAAAAGCCAGTGGAATATATTGAACGATTTGATTTAAAGCAAACCGTGTTAACGGATTTAATGTCCGCTAATCCAACTAGTAATGTCTTTATGTTTACGGGGGTGCGTGGATCCGGGAAAACGGTCATGTTAACGCAAATTAGTCGGGAATTGGCTACGGAAGATGATTGGATTGTAGTGGGGTTAAATCCAACGCGGGATATGCTCACGAGTTTATCCGCGAAATTATACGCGAAGCAGCCAGTGTATGCGTTGCTAGAAAATGCAGAAATTGATTTGTCGGCGTTTGGATTTGGCTTAAAAATTAAAAATCAACCTCCCGTAGTTGATATTGAAACGGTCTTGGAAATGATGTTTGAAAAACTGGCGCAAGCTGGGAAACGGGTTTTAATTACAGTTGATGATGTATCTAATCGGTTAACGGTGCAACAATTTATCAGTGCATTTCAAATGTTTATTCGTGATGAGGCGCCTCTGTACTTATTGATGACGGGTTTGTATGAGAATGTCAGCGATTTGCAGAACAGTAAAGATTTGACATTTTTATATCGAGCACCTAAATATTACATGACGCCGTTAAACTTAGGGGCAATGGCGCATTCGTATCAAACTAGTTTGCAGGTTACCCCGGCCTTAGCACAAGAAATGGCTAATCTCACGATGGGTTATCCGTTTGCCTATCAGGTGTTAGGATATTTAGTTTTCCAAACTCAAGCAACATCAATTGCGACCGTGTTACCACAATTCGATCAAATCATGCAAGAATTAGTCTATGAAAAAAATCTGGTCAGAACTCTCGGGCAATGATCGGAAAGTGATTACGGTGATAGCTCAAGGTGAATCGCGAGTGAAAGATATCAGGACCAAAGTTGGTTTTGATTCGAGTAAAATGAGTGTTTACCGCAAGCGGTTGTTAGAAAAAGGGATTGTGGTTAGTAATGAATATGGTCATTTGATTTTAGCTTTACCAAGGTTTGGGGAAATAGTGCGGTGATGACGAATTAGTCATAATAAAATGAGGTCGGGGAATAGAATTTCTCCGACCTCATTTTAATGGTAACTTTGATGCGTGGTTTGCGACCTGATTAGTAACTACGCTCGCCGAGCAAGCGACTAGGACTAACTGAAAACGAACTCCGACGTGTGCCACGTCAGAGCCCATTTCCAAGTTAGCCTAACGTCGCTTTTAACGCTCTGCTCACGACCTGAATGTAACTACGTTCGGCGGACAACCACCTAGTCATAACGCAAAACTGACGCCGACGGATATGCTATCCGCCAATGCCAGTTTCAACGTTATGATACGGCGGTTTTAATGTCCGCCTCACGACCTAATACTAACTACGCTCGCTCAGCAGCGCCTTAGGGCCTAACTCAAAATGACGCCGAACCTGGCGATGCCAGTTCCGACGCCATTTGTATCGTTACGCCAACAGGCGCTTTGATAGCTGAGCTCGCGACCTGGATTTCGCGACCTATTTTTTAACCACTACGACATCCGCTGCCGCATTTTTCATCACGTATGACGTGACGGATCCAACAATCCAGCGTTCAACTGCTGATAAGCCCGTTGAACCAATGACGACTAAATCGTTGTGGTGATCTTCAATGAAGTCATGGGCAATGACTTGCTTGGGATTACCAAACCGAATATGAATATCCACATCACTAACACCAGCGTCTAAGGCGGCTTGGCGTAAATCGTTTAATTGATCCGTCGTCGTCGTCACTAACGTTTGCGTTTGATCTTGGGATAAAGACATTGATGAAACAAGACCATCGCTAAATTGCGCGACTTGAATCACGTTTAATAAATCTAATTGGGCATGATAGGCCCGGGCTAATGAAATTGCTTGGGCAACAACACTTTCCGTGGCTTCGGAGCCGTCAACAGGGACTAAAATGCGCTTGTAATTCTTGATTTCCATGTATCTTTCCCTCCAACAAATAGATTGTGACTATTATAGCGTATTTAAAGCTTGATTTCATATCGATGGGAGTGATAAATTGAAAAGAAGGTAAAAATAAAGGAGCTTTTCCGATGAATCAAAATCAAAAGTTTGCGTTAGCTACGGGCGTGAGTTGGCTAATGGCGACCATCATTTTAGCATGATGACCACCCAACATGGCCAAGCAATGCCATGGTCACGCTTAGCAGTGGTTTTAATCTTAGCAGTGGTGGCCGTGGGAGCCCGTTATTTTAAGACGGTCTTAACCAGTTATGTGACCATGTTTGTGATGTTGTATTTAGGAGTGCTATCGCTGGGCGGAATCATTAATGTTACCCCACGTTGGACCGGCTTAGGGATTTTAATTCAAGGCTTGAGTTTAATTGGCGTGTTGGCTGCTGGGGCTGGATTAGTGATTGGTTTCCAAACGCGGACAGATGCACGACGGAATTGGTATCAAAAGAAGGATAAATAATGGAATTAACAGTGGCAGCCTATTTGGCCCAAATTGAAAATGAACAAGTTAAAGTAAAGGCGCAAGCAACTACTTTGGCGACAATTGAGCAATTAGCGACCTTAAACGAAGGTTTGACATGGTTGAGTGATCAATTGGCGAGTGGTTATTTAGCGCAAGTTAGTTGGCAAGTCACAATGCCTAAAGGTGAGGATGTTAACGTACGCTTAGAAACGAATTTGATTAATGTACCGATGGTTGAAGCGGCGCGACTTGACCCTAAGTTATTGGACAAAGAAGTTGCTTATCCCGTTCACGTTTACATGGTAATTGAAGGCCCGGAAGTAAATGCTTCTGGCTTGCGAATTGATGAATTAACTAATGCGGAAGCAGTCATGACGGATGCTACAGAAACCTCAGGTACGTTGCAGGCATGGGTGACCGAACATTTGGCGCAAGTTCAAAATAACCGTGAAGCTGAATAAGAACGTGGTATAATTAGTTTCAGATGAGTCGAGAGGTCGCCACCAGTCAGGATTGATTGGTTGGATGATTTTTCATTTGATGGCCCCAAATACCGACCGGATTGTTGGTGGGGTGGTTAAGGAGTTGTTGTGAACCGGCTGGCTTAACCTGCGATTAATTTAATCAAGACATCACGAAAAACCGTGTCCATTAACGTGGACACGGTTTTTTTTATTCGGCTAAATAGATTTGTTCATCAATCAGGTCAAAGCTATGTAAGGCGGCATTAACGGGTTGCAGGGCCGCAGGTTGACTTAATTTAGCAGTTTGCCAAAATGCTTGCGAGTTGGTAGCCCCTTGATATTCACCAATGACGAGGAACTTTAGCGTTGGATATGATTGGCGCAGTAAATTTAACACTGCTAAATCAATCGTTTCCCGATCCGGCGCCCAGGACATAATCACATACTCGACTTGATTAGCGAATTGATTAATGGCAGCAAGGGCATCGTAATTTTCGATGGTTGTGACCGGTTGTTTGCCGGTCGTATTAACTTGGGCCCACGATAAATCATCAGTGGCGATAATGGTTTGGGTCGGATTAAGACTGCGTAAACCTTTGGAGAGGTACCCAGAGCCGGCCATGATTTCTAGGACGGGGGCTCCGTGTAAGTAATGGCTTAGTTCGGTAATAAATTTAGTATTGGGGTAGGACCACATACCGTAAGTGGTTTCTAAATAGTCTCGGTATTCGCGCAATAATTTATCAACTTTTGGCAAGGCGGTCGTATATTGGTCCCAGAGTCGGTCGCCAGCTGGATCGCCAGGGGCATATTGGGCGTTAACGAGTTGGAAAATGGTATCTTGAATATCGTCTGGTAACATCATCTGTGGCACTGGTTGGGGAAGGAGCCCCTGTTTAATTAAATGATCATTGGCTAAGACTAAGTTAATTAAGTATTTGACGGGTGGAACTTGGTCAAAAAGTTTTGCATAGTGTTCCAATTGCTCAATATAGGGGGCTTTAGTGATAACTTGGCGGGCGTGTTTAACTTGTTTTTTGAGTTTTTTTAATTGCTTTGGATTCATAGGTCAAGGTTTAATTCTTCTTGTTGGGCATAGAAAGTAGCAGTTTCATCGCGATCAGTTTTACCTTTTAAGTAGCCAGTAATTAATTGAAAAATTTCATAGCGATCTTGACTATCAAGGGTCGTGTCGTTAAATTTTAAATCACCATTAGCGAAGAATAATTTAGCTAAATCACGTTCATCGTGATCGGTGCGACCGGTTAAGTAGTCAAGGCTGACATCGAAAAATTCGGCTAATTTGCGAGCTTCGACATAGCTAGGCGTTCGAATCCCGCGTTCCCAATTCCCGATTTGTGAGGGGGTATTCGGTTTTTCCCCGGGGCCTAAGTGGCGGTTTAATTCATCGGCTAACCCTCGTAAGGTGATTTGGCGACCGCGGCGGAGGGCCCGTAAGCGTTCTGGAAACATGGTTGGTTACCTCTCAAAGTTATTTATTATTAATTATAACACGCTCCGTGGCGAGCTAAGATATATCAACAAACCCCTTTAAAAATAAACTATGGTTATTTCGTGAAAGCGCTTGCAACGAAGGCGGTGTGCTCGTTATACTACGAGTGAAATGAATATTAGAGGGGGACAAAACGAATGTTTAAATTTTTACAACCGGCGCCGGATGCGACGACGAAAGTACCAGCGGGGAAAGTTAAGACGAGTTATTTGTGGCATCAAACGGGCGTCTTATTATCACTGTGTATTGGTTATATTGGCTACTACATCATTCGCTTGATTTTCACCACTGAACAAAATGATATTATGCATGCCTATGGGTATTCAACGGCGCAAATTGGATTGATTTTATCCTGTTTTGGGATTGGATATGGGATTTCCAAGCTCTTCATGGGGGCGTTAAGTGATAAAGCGAATACGATTCGTTATTTAGCTACCGGGTTGATTATTTCGGCGCTTTTAAACGTGGGCTTAGGGGCGACGAAGAATTTCTACGTCATGATGATTTTGATGCTCGTGATGTCAATTGCCCAAGGGATGGGCGCGGCCGCTTGTCAACGGACCATCCAACTTTGGTGGGGAAAACGGTGGCGTGGAACGGTTTACTCAATTTGGTCATCGGCGCATAATGCGGGGGCCTTTGCTTGTGTGGCTGTTGTTCAATTAGCAACGTTTTTATTTGCGGGCTCAATTCAAGCGGTCTTCTATGCCGCCTCAGTAATTTCATTAATAATTGCGGCCTTTGTTTTGTGGGCGGGGTCAGAACGTCCAGCCGCGGTTGGATTACCAAGTATTGCTGAATACACGGGGGACAAAATTGTTCTCGATGGTGGTGAAACGTCAGCTAATGATTTAACAGATTTAAGTTTAGGTCAAGTTTTCGTGCGCTACATATTAAAGAATCCACTAGTTTGGGCGATTACCTTAACTTCAATGTCATTGTACTTGGTGCGGTATGGGATTATGTCGTGGATTCCGAGTTATTTAGTCCAATCCAAAGGCTTTGATGCTAGTTTTGCGAAGTGGTTAGTCGGGATTTTTGAATTAGCTGCTGTCCCCGGGGTGATTTTAATGGGGGCGATTTCAGACTTTTTGAAAGATCGGCGAGCGCTCGTTTGTTTAGCCTGTGTGCTTGGGTTAATTGTTTGTTTAACGGGTTACTTCTTTAGTACGAGTCATGCGGTTATTGTGACGGTACTATTCATTATGGGGACCTTAATTTATGCTCCATTGACGCTAGTTGGGTTAATGGTTAATGAAGCCGTGCCAAAGTTTGCGGTTGGTTCGTCGACTGGATTCATGGGCTTCTTCCAATACATTTTCGGGGAAACCTTAGCAACGGCCTTAATTGGGATTTTAGTCGCTCATTATGGCTGGGTGGCAAGTAATACCATTTTGTACGGCGCCTGTGGCTTATCCGTCTTATTACTGATTTACATTATGTGGGCGGAAGCCCGGATGAAGCGACAAGCGCAGGCTTAAATTAAGTTTATCTTTATGGCAGGTCAGCCCAGAATTGGTAGCTGGCCTGTTTTTTTCGTGCTTATAATCTTTAGTTTGAAGAATGCTCGGCTTTATTTTATTAACCCATTTTCTCCGATAACTTTTAATTGTAACCGCTTTGGTAAATTACTTTCATAATTCTTAGATTTTCGTTATAGTTAATTTATTGATTTAATTTTAATTTAATTAAGTCCTAATCATAAAAAACGGAGGTAAAGAGAAAATGCACATTATAAAATTAACTGCCTACCAAGCGGTTGGTGTGGCGGCAGTGGTTTTACTGGTTGGACGTTGGCTGACATTGCGGTGGCCGATTTTACAGAAGTATTGTATTCCGGCACCCGTGGTGGGGGGATTTATCTTTTCCCTTTTGAATTTAGTTGGTTATGCCACGCATCTAGGGTATATCACGTTTGATGCGACGTTTCAGACGTTCTTTATGACCGTTTTTTATTGTACAGTTGGGGCAACGGCGTCCTTTAAGCAATTAGGGCGCGGGGGCAAGCAGGTTTTAGTTTTCCTCGTGATTGTCTGCTTATTGTGTGTCGGTCAAAACTTAGTTGGGGCTTCCTTGGCTAAGGTATTTGGGTTGAATGCTAAGTTAGGGTTAGCGATGGGCTCAATTCCAATGGTCGGGGGAACGGGAACGGCTGGTTCATTTGGTCCCGTGCTTGAAGCCAATGGGGTCGCCGGAGCAACGACGTCGCGATTGCGGCCGCGACGTTTGGGTTAGTGGCTGGATCAGCCATCGGGGGGCCATTAGCCTTCCGCCGGATTAATAAATTACATTTAAAGCCCGAAAAAATGACCTTTGAAGAAGAAGCATTGAATGAAGAAGTAACGCGGTATCAACGCGATGTTGACGATAATGACTCGAATGAACGGTCAGTCTTAACGTATGCAGCGGCCCGGGAAGAAGCCAAGCGCCCTTCAATTAACCAAGAACGGTTTATGTTAGCGGCGATTTGGATTGCCGTGGCGGTCGGCGCTGGGACGTTAATTTATAACTTCTTCTTAAAAGTTGGGATTACATTCCCATCTTATATTGGGGCGATGTTATTAGCATCCGTAATGCGGAATGTCGGGGATCATTTTGAAGCTTTATCATTTCCGCATGAAGAAATTGATACGCTTGGTCACATTTCGTTGAATTTATTTTTAGCGATGGCCTTAATGAGTATGCAATTATGGCTCTTGGCTGATCTGGCCTTACCAATGGTTGTCATCTTATTAGCGGAAGGGATCTTAACTGCCGCCGTTGCATACTATGTAGTTTTCCATTTTATGGGGGGCGATTACGAAGCCGCTTGTTTCACGACGGCAACGACTGGTTTTGGGATGGGGGCCACGCCGAATGCGATGGCCAACATTGCCGCCGTCAACGAAAAATTTGGTCCGTCACCGAATGCTTTGTTTGTGGTTCCGTTAGTCGGGGCACTCTTTATTGACTTCTGTAACAGTTTGATTATCACTAGTTTTATTAATATCTTGTAGTTAAAAGGCTCGGCGCTAAATTGATAGTGCCGAGCCTGTTTTTTTAAATGATGTAACTAATGATAATTAAGAGATTGCCACCAAGTAAGAGGAGCCAATCTTTCGTCGTCCAACGAGCTTGCGACCGCTGTTGATCAATGACCACGGGGTTAAATCCCCGGGATTCCATTGCTTGGGCAAGTTGATCGGACCAATTAATGGCCGCTAAAATAGCTTTAAAATATAAGGCTGGTGACCATAAGTGGAAGGTCACGCCACGTAGTTGACCGGCCAAGCGGATCCGTTGTAATTCACCGTTAATTTTGGGAAAAATGTTGATGGCGGCTAAGGTTCCGTAACTAAGGGTGGCGGGAAGTTTTAATTCAACTTGAAAGGTATTCAGCAATGCTTGCGGGGAGCGTTGCGCAAAAAGGAGCGCACTCGTTCCAATGTACAGGTAAAGCCGACTAACTAATACCAGGGCCGCCGTTAAATCATGGGAACCAAAGTAATAGACGCTAACGAATAATGCCAGGGCCGGGATAAGGGGGATTAAGGATAATTTAATTAGTGATTTCCAGGGTAATCGGCGGATGAACAAGGCCCCAATAATGACCAGCAGCCAACCTAGGTTCGTCGTTAGTTGATGAGTGAAGGTTACGATGAGGGCCAACATCAAGACCCAACTAAATTGTAGACTGAGTTTCATAAGTTAACTCCTCCGTAAACGACCATTGTTGTTGATGAAGTGTTAAGTGATAATCAGCAATTGGAATCACGGGGGCGATCCGATGGCTGATAATAATGATGGTCATTTTGGTTAATTGTTGCCACGTTTGAATTAAATTGGCAATTTGTTGCGCAATGGCGGGATCCAAGCTACGAATGGTTCGTCTAAAAATAATAGTGGTGGGGCTAAAATCAGCAGACTAAGAATTTGGACGATTTTTGTTGCCCACCACTCAAGGTATAGACAGAGCGGTCGAGTAATTCAGTCAGGCGTAATTGTTGTAAAATATCGGCTTGGTGTGCTTGCCAAAGCGTTGGTTGGTGACTGTGTTTCAGACTCACTGCCAATTCTTGGGCGACGGTAATTTGGATGAATTGGTCGGCGGCTTGTTGAAAGCCCCAACCGAGCTGGTAAGTTAGTCGTTTCCGTCGCCATTTGGTTAGGTCATGCCCTTGGAAATTCAACTGCCCGGTATAAGGAATTAACTGAAAACACGCTTTTAAGAAACTTGTTTTTCCACTCCCAGACGGGCCGGTTAAAAGAGTAATAGCGTGGCTTGGCAAGGAAAAAGATTGATGTTCATATAAGGTTTGCGAACTAGTTTGAATGGTCAAATCAGTGGCCGTTAATGATTCGTTACCAGTGGGGAGGGAAAAGGTCGCCGTATCAAGTTGCGGATGCAGGCAAGCATTTGTTTCGGCCGGGGTCAGTTTACGAAAATTAGTGGCCTGGAGCTCATAAACGTTGGGGTGCAAAGCCTGGTAAATCGCTGGTTCGTGGTCGGCGATAATAATGGTGAGGCCCGCTTGCTGTAAGGTTTGGAGTTGCTGGATAATTTGCGTTTGATGGGAAACGTCCAAGCTAGCGAGGGCTTCATCTAGCAATAAAATTTTGGGTTGCATAGCCATGGCCGTTGCAAGGGCAACTAGTTGTTGTTCCCCTCCTGATAAAGTGGTGAACGGTTGATCCAAATGGTTTGTGAGCCCGAATTTAGTCGCTAAGGTGGTAATTTGCTCCGCTTGTTGGGAAGGCGGGACCCCCTGATTCATGAGGACAAAGTTCAGTTCATGGCGGGGTGTATCCATGGTAAATTGTAAGCCGGGATGTTGAAAAACCATTGCGACGTGGTCGTTCCCGGTAATGGTGCCCGTTAATTGACCGCGATATTTAGGATATAAGTTGGCAATGATTTTTAAGAAGGTTGATTTACCAGCCCCTGAATTCCCGATAATCAAATGTGTTTGGCCACTAGCAAATTCAATCGGTGGTAATTGTAAAATGGTTCGCTGGCGGTCAGTAAAGGTTAAATTAGTTAATTGAATTGTCATAATTAATTACTTAAAACTTGGCTGTTAGTGAGCATTTTTGAATGGCATGAATTAGGAAACCATCAAAAATCAGAATTGACAAGAAGCGGATGATTAACATTCCCAGCACGGTAGTTGGGTTAAATTGATTATAGCCATTTTTAAACCAATCCCAAGCAAAGGTGGCAATGGTTAACGTAACACAATTGAGAAGTAAGCCACGCCAATCAAAGGCTTTATAGGCGGTGATGGCAAAGCCGGCTTCACTACCTATCCTTGAATTAGGCCTGAGATTAGATTAGCGGCGCCCCATTGACCACCAAAAATCATTTCGACAAAGGCACTCATGAATTCACCAATGAAAGCGGCGCCGGCCCGTTGGAGTAAAATGGCGGCCAGTGGTCCGGCCATACACCAGAGACCAATGGTTAAATCGTTGGCGGCCGGTCCCCAACCGATGGGCGTTAAGATGATGGTGGCGAAATTATAAACAAAGCCGAAGCCCCAATACAATGCCCCGAAAATTAAACTTAAAATGGCTAATAAAATCACGTCGCGTAACGAAAAAGTTGGTTTTTGCATTCGTAAATACCTCCTTGAAATTGTAATCAAAAAAAACCCGTTACGCTCGTGGTTAAGCATAACGGGTTCGATCAATTATCATTAAGTTGATAAACTAACACGAATGGCTAGTGATGTGATCTCCCTTCGCTGGTCCTAACCAGAGCAGGTTCGATGGGTACTTCTCAGCCCAATGGCGCCCCAGATCGATAAACTTTTCGTAATGATTATAGCATTAAATTAGTGTTGTGCAAATAACTTCGTTAAGTAATCCATGAAAGTAGCTAAGTAACGGTCCTTATCAACGGTTACGGCGACCTTAGTGTTCGGGTTTGGATCGTTTAAGCGATTCTTGTCCCCAATTGTCCGTGCGTAGTTATGTTCATCGTAAATGACCTTCATGAAAAGACTAATCGTTTGGACAAAACTTGGATCAAGGCTAACCCCAACGGCGAGTGGATCGTGCAAGGCACAACCATTTTTATCGATGTCTAAGTTGTAGTAAGCATCGATGTAGAAGTCGGTTAAGTCGGCGTAAGCAATCCCAGCTTTTGTGCCAAGGGCGCGCCACTTAGCGGTTTCTTGCTTTGTTAAGAGCGTCCGCAGGGTTACATCAAGGCCGACCATCGTTAATGGTAAGTCACTAGTTAAGACGGCGTTGGCTGCTTCGGCATCTTGGTTGATGTTAGCTTCGGCAACATCGGTTACATTTCCTTCGACGGTTAACGCACCACCCATGAAGGTAACGTTACCAATTAAGTGGGCAATTTCGGGGTCCTTGGCTAACGCTGCCGCTAAGTTGGTCATTGGACCAGTTGGGATAATGATTAAATCTTCACCATATTGGTGGGCCGCTTCGATGTAGAAATCAACCCCGGACATCGTTTCTAATTCACGTTGCGGAGTTGGTAAGTCAATATCCCCAATCCCATTGTTACCGTGAATGTCTAATGAAACTTGCATCACGTCAAAGTGATCAGTTGTGCTGGAATGAGGAAGTCCCTTGTAAACCGGAATATCAGGCCGACCTAATAATTCTAATAATTTAAGACTGTTTTCCGCACAAACATCTAAGACGTTGTTCCCATAGGAAGCGACAATCCCGATTAAATCAACATCGGGAGCAGCTAACGCATATGCAATCGCTAATGCGTCATCAACACCAGTATCTAAATCTAAAATTATCTTTTTCGTTGCCATAAAGATTGAACTCCTTTCAAAAGCTCCATTAATAACTAGCACCCCTTAATTATACGCTATGCTGTGGTAAGATAGAGGGGTGAATTTAAAAAGGGGACAAGAAAAAAATGGAAATATATGATATAACAATTATTGGTGGCGGTCCGGTCGGGATGTTTGCGGCCTTTTACTGTGGATTACACCAATTAAAGGCGCAATTAATTGAAGCGTTACCTGAATTAGGGGGCCAACCGCAAGCACTGTATCCGGAAAAACAAATTTGGGATGTAGCTGGGTTACCAGGCGTGACTGGCCGGGAATTAACGGAACATTTGCAAGCGCAATTACAAGTGGCACCGGTTGAAGTGGTTACCGGTCAAACAGTGACAAATGTCCGGAAGGTGGCGGAACAATTATTTGAAATTACCACTGCCCATGGTGTTACGCAAACGAAACAGGTTTTGATTACGTTAGGCAATGGTTCTTTTCAACCACGACCATTGAAAATTCCGGGTATTGAGACGTTAAGTGATGAACAATTAACTTACTTTGTCGGCGAAAAGGCCAGTTATCAAAACCAACGCGTGGCCGTTTTAGGTGGTGGTAACTCAGCGATAGATTTGGCCTTGATGTTAAACCCGGTCGCCAAGTCAGTGGACCTAATCCATCGTCGCGAAACTTTCCGGGCGTTACCACATTCAGTGGCCTTGTTAAATGAATCAACGGTCCGGCAACAGACGCCATATTTACCAGCGAGCGTCGTGGTTAATGATCACAATGAAGTTGAATTGACCCTCAAGAAAATGCGCAGTGATGAAACGAAAAGCTTAACGGTTGATCGCGTTTTGGTTAATTATGGATTTACTTCGAATAATCAGTTAGGCGATTGGGATGTTGCTTTAAACTTAGACCACCAAAAACTAGTAGTCGACCAACAAGGACAAACCAGCCAAGCAGGCATTTATGCGGCGGGGGATTGTGTGACGTATCCATCGCGAGCGCATTTAATGGCGACCGGGTTCGGTGAAGCTGTGACCGCAATTAATGCGATGACGAAAACAATTTATCCTGATCGTTCGTTGGCGATGCATAGTTCATCGATGAAAATTAGGTCGTGAGCCACGCATTAAGGGATCATTTTAAGAATAATTAACTAGTTAAAACAAAAAAAACTGCATCAAATGATGCAGTTTTTTAAGGCCTAATTAGTGGTTCGCATATACGGCGGCTTCGGCTGTAAACCCGTGGGTCTTGAGCACTTGCCAAACAACTTCACGAATTTCACTAACTCGGTGAAGGCTCAGACGCACGATAACATCTTCAATTTGTTGAATCAAAAAAGCCGCTTCCGCTTGTAAATGCAGATAGTTCATGGTTAAGCGTAACCGCATTTCCGAAAAGGGCTCAACTTGGCCCGTTTTAGTTTCAACTTGCCAATCAGCTAATTGGCGCCAATTATTGATTACTTCTTCTTGCGTCATCGTGCATCCTCCAATCATATTTTCAATGATTATAGTATACCGATTTCCACCGTCAAACACAAGATATAGGGGTGGATTTCATTAAAAATACTAGATATAGTGGTACAAATTAGTCGTTTACACGTAACGTGGTGTTGGCGTTTTGACAGCATTTTAATCATTTCTTGTAAAAAGTTCTGTTATCATTTCATAAATCGTTAATGCTAATACAAAGTAGAAACTAAACTTTTTGTAAAATAAACGATTACGTTTTGCAGTGAACGTACCATTTTCTGCATTCAGCGTTAATTACGGCACTAAAAAAACCATGCCGGTAAGCATGGTTTAGTAGGTTAATTATTATTGCCATCAGGATTAGTAATCTTAATCCGATTATCAGAAGTAGTGGAGTGGTTCGCCTCTGGTGCATCCGTCGAGTAATCATCAGCGGTCGAGTGGTCATTGTTTTGACTCCATAGACTAGTTGATTTAGCCCCTAATTTGGCAGCTAAGCGTTTCAACTTCTTCAAACCATTCGCGTAATTATACTGCGTTGGATCCACGGCTTTAAATCCTTTGGGGGTGTAGAAACGTAGCAAGTTCTTTTGGTTTAATGAATCGGAAAGTTTTAATTCATTATTGACGAAGTTATCATCGGCTTGTAGTTGTTTTTGTTGCTTAGCAGTTAACTTGGCTTCTTTTCCCGTGGCATTATCATAAATGGTATTGCCGATGCTGGTAAACTTCGGCGTTATAAAATTATTATCCCGGAACGCTACGACTTGCCGATGCTCTGGGGAGAAGAGGTCGGTGCCAAAGAAGGTGTACCGCTTTGTGGAAATTCCCAATAGGTGAAGCAAGGTTGGTAAGGTATCAATTTCACCACCGTACGTATGCTCAACGTGGCCGCCCGTCGTTCCCGGAATGACAAACATTAATGGAACTCGTTGTAGTTGCATATTATCAAAGTTAGTCCAATTATTCGGATCTTTGCCTAAGACGGTGGCCAAGGATTTGTTTTCAGTGTTAGAAATCCCGTAGTGATCACCGTAAATCATAACAATCGATTTTTGATCAAGGCCAGTTTTTTGCAAGTAATTAAAGAATTCTTGCAAAGATTGATCAAGGTAGTGGGCCGTGACAAAGTAATTATCAACGGTTGTATTTCCGGTATTCGGAGCTGTAAAGTTCGGATCGGCATCTTCACTATCCAGATCAAATGGGAAGTGATTCGTAACCGTGATGAACTTAGCATAGAACGGTTGTTGTAATTGTTCTAAATACGGAATTGAATTCTTAAAGAGTAATTTATCCTTTAAGCCATATCCGGTAGCCTTATCGCCGGACGTGTCAAAATAACTGGCATCAAAGAAGTATTGGTAGCAAGGTTTTTATAAACGTTATTCCGGTTCCAAAAACTAGCGACATTACCATGAAAGACCGCACTCGAGTAGCCAGCGCGTTGGTTCAAAATTGCTGGAGCTCCTTGGAACGTATTATCCGAGCCGAGCGTGGCAAATAATGATCCTTGTGGGAGACCAAAGGTACTGGTTTCGAGTAAGTTTTCGGCGTCACTCGTTTTCCCTTGCCCCACTTGGTGGAAGTAATTGTCAAAGGAATACGTATCTTCGCGGTTGGTCAAGGAGTTTAAAAATGGGGTCACTTCTTGGCCGTTAACTTTGGCGCCAATTAAGAATTGTTGGAAACTTTCGAGGTGAATCACAATTACGTTACGCCCTTTGGCAATCCCATACATTTTGGGGTCAGGTTTGGCATAAATGGCATTGGTAAATTTTCGGACATTGGCCAGTTGTGATTTGGTCGCACTTCGGCGCATATGAGAAACTTGTTGGCTTTGGAAGAGATTATAGATGGTAAAGTTATCAATCCCTAAGTATTTAACAATATAATTGCGATCAAAGGTCCGACCGAGTAATTGAGGGCGGTTCATTTCCGCCACCATTAAGTTGGTCGCCATCATCACCGTAGCGATTGAGGTAATCGCGAAGGCAAAGCGGTGTGTCACAGCGCGGGGATCAAATTTAATCTTGCGCATGACCATTAAGATTATAATAACTACTAAATCGAGCCAAAATAAGATATCGTGGGGACGCGTTAACGCCAGTGAACTTCCACTAAGCCCTTGATTGACTTTGGAATACCCCATCATGGTGGCAATCGTCATAAAGTCAGTAAATTCGCGGTAATAAATGACATTTAGGTATAGTAGTAAAGTATTTAAGGCTTCAATCCCTAATAAAACGGGGTAAAAATAGCGCGATTTTTTTTAAAGTAAAAGGCGATGCCACCGAGTAAGATGGCGCTCCCAAGGGGATTGATGATTAATAAAATAAATTGTAAGAGCCCGCTTTCGCCAAGATTAAAGTCGACAAAATAGGCTAATAAGTTTTTAAGCCAAAACAAAACCGTCAAGATAATAAATAAACCAAGACGGGTATTGGCCAAATTACCCAGTTTTTTTAACATGGGAGACTCCTTTAGGTTTAAGATTAACGCTCATATTCTACCATATTTAAGGAATGGACGGTTACTAATCATGTCAGGAAATACCTTAGGCAATTTTGGTGCAATCGGTTACAATTAAAAGGAAATAGGAGGGATTAGTGATGACGAAGTTAAATATCTATCTCGTTCGCCACGGACAAACTTTTTATAATCGTTACAATAAGTTACAAGGTTGGAGTAATAGTCCGTTAACCACTACGGGGCAGGAACAAGCGGTGCGGGTGGGGCAACGATTAAAGGAAATCCACTTTGATGCCGCCTTTACAAGTGATTTAAGCCGGGCGGTGGAAACGGCGAAGTTAATTTTAGGCCAAAATGATGCCGATTCAGTGACCCAACCGCAAACGTTGCCCGAATTACGAGAAGAATTTTACGGCTCGTATGAAGGTGAAAATATGTCATGGGCCTGGGAAATGGCTGGGTTACCACACGGTCTCAAGACCTTTAAAGAAATTGTCACGGCGCATTCGATTGATACGGCTAAGGATTGGCTCAAAGACGCCGATCCATTCCGCGATGCTGAAGATCATCAAGAATACTGGGCGCGGCTCGAGCAAGGGTTAGCAAAGATCAGGCAAGCAGATTTACCCGCGGAAGCGAATGTTTTATGGGTTAGTCATGGTAATACCTGTTTAAGTTTAGTTGAACGGTTTGGTGCGGGAAAGTATGATATTACCGAACGACCAAAAAATGGGAGTTTATCCCGGTTGATTTTAACGGATGACGATTTGAAATTTGTTAGTTATAACGAATAGTTAAGAGCTGTGGCATTATAAAACCCGTCCACGTTTTGAGGTGGACGGGTTTTATTTTTGTTGGCTCGCGACGTGGTTATTAACTTCGTTCGCTCAGCAGCGCCTTAGGGCCTAACTCAAAATGACGCCGAACCTGGCGATGCCAGTTCCGACGCCATTTATATCGTTACGCCAACAGGCGCTTTGATAGCTGAGCTCACGACCTGGATATTAACTTCGATCGCCACGCGGAAGCCTAGTGCCTAACTATGACAAAGTCGCCGACCCTAGCATAGCTAGTTCCAACGACTTGTCTACGTTAGGCCATGGCTCCCTTGATTCGTGGCTCACGACCTGGTTATTAACTACGTTCGACGGACAACCACCAAGTCATAACGCAAACCCGACGCCGACGGATATGCTATCCGCCAACGCCGGGTTTAACGTTATGATAAGGTGGTTTTAACGTCCGTCTCACGACCTGGTTATTTCCACCATCGTTTATTGAACATAATCCAAATCGAGATGGCGATGAAAATTAAGGTGATTAAAATCGTAATCTGCCACCCAAACGGATGACTAGCGAACGGTAAGTGGTCAACGTTTTCGCCATAAAAACCGGAAACAATCGGTGGAATGGCTAAAATAATTGAGTAAACCGTTAAAAACTTCATCGTTTGGTTTAGGTTACTATCCAAAACTTTTGAATAGGCCCCGGAAATGCGCGCTACCACATCAGACGTGGTTTGAGCCATTTCAACCCTTGTTGCGCTTCGATAATAATATCATCGAGTAATTCTTGGTGGGGCGTTGTTAATTTGGACCCCATCAAACGTTTAAGCTGTTGTAATAAGGCCACGTTTCCTTGCAGCGACGTTAAAATGAACACCAGGTTTGTTTCAAGTTCCATAAATTGGTTAATTGAAACATGGTTATTCTGGCGACGAATCCCACGTTGTAAAGCTTTTCGTTGGGAATCGGCTTTGCGAATTGGTGGAAAAAAAGCGGTCGCTAACTTCATTAGCAACGGTAAAACGAGATCCATAATTTTGATGGATTGATTTTGATTGGGGAACTTTGGTAACAGTTCGGCAATTAAACCATTCACAAAATTAGTTTGGGCGTTGGTAAAGGTAATTACATTATTATTCGTAATCATAATTCCTAAGGGCGCCGTGATATCATCGTCGGGATTGGCATTGGGGACAAAAACGTCAAAAATGAGCAGGGTAATATTGGCTTCGCGGTCAAGCTCAACCCGTGATTTTTCAAACGGGTCAATTGCATATTCCAACATATCCGGGGTTACTTCATATTTGGCAAATAAGGTTTCCCGTTCATTGGGGAGCGGTTCATAGACGCTGACCCAGTGATTATGGGCGTTAATTTGAACTGAACTGAGCATCGCCTAATCCTTTCGCCACTGCTAAATTATTCGTTGATTAATAATTCAACCGTCTTCGTCACAAATTCCGGATTTGTTGTAGCCATCTTTTGTTCTAAGAGCATGATGTAACCGTAAATAAATGACCATAACCGGATGTACATTTCTCGTTCGTTAAAGTCATGGCCAATTTGTTTATGGATATTTTCAATGTGTTTGTAGATTAAGTCAAAGAATGGTAATTCTAACTTGTTATCGTCAAATACATGATTGAGACTTGGGTTGGCTAAGAAAAAGTGAACAAGGTTCGGCTTAGTTTCATACCATTTGATAACATCATCCAAAATTTTGATAAGGGTTGCCTTGGAGTCGCTAAAATCATTGTAGACATCACGACTAGCTAAGTCATTAGAAAGTGATAAGGTAACAGCGGAGAATAATTCATTCTTACTCTTAAAATGTGAGTAAACAACCCCCGTCGTAGCATTAATTTCGGCGGCAAGCCCCCGTAAAGTAATGTTTTGATAACCGTGATCAGTAATTTCCTTAATTGTTAATTTAATAAGTGATTCGCGTGTTGCTTTAACCATTGTTATTCCTCCCTTGATGGTTTACTTACAGATTATAACAATTCCCTTGTTATATTACCACTAAAACTTCAAAGGGCAATTAATGGTATTTTGATGAAGGTTTGGTACAATATGTCTTATGAAGTAAGAAGACGAGTTATGGAGGAAGAAAGCATTGTCTTTTATTGTTGATTTGTATCGGCCGTTTTTTGATGGTCATAATTGGTTAACGGTGATTTCATCTGGTCAAGATTGGGTGGTCATCTTTTCTTTAGTAATGATGGAATGTTTACTTTCCGTTGATAATGCGGTGGTTTTAGCAGCCCAAACGCGGGTGTTACCAACTTTGCGGGAACAAGAAGAATCCTTATTCTATGGAATTTGGGGTTCATATATTTTCCGGTTCTTAGTGATTGGGATTGGAACGTACTTAATCCATTTCTGGGAAATCAAGGTGATTGGGGCAGTGTACCTAATGTACATGACGTACCGCTTCTTCCATGCTAAGTTCTTCGGCCGCCGGCAACGCAAAGATACGAGCAAACACCCGTTAAATAAATTATCGGGACGGAAACGGTTTTGGGCCGTGGTGGCGCAAATCGAATTCACGGATATTGTCTTTTCCGTTGATTCGGTTTTAGCAGCCTTAGCCGTATCAGATAATCCAGTGATTGTCTTGATTGGGGGCTTAATCGGAATCTTAGCGATGCGGGGAATTGCCGAATTCATTATGAAGTTAATGAAGAAGATTCCAGAATTAGAACCAATGGCTTATATTTTAATCGCGGTAATCGCGGTGAAGTTATTCTTAACGATTCCAGCGATTAATATTCATATTGGTTCCGGACCATTTGGGTTATTTATCGTGGCGGTCTTTGTAATTACGATTTTAATTCACCTGCGCGCAAGAAGGAGGCATAAGGATGGCTCAAGCATTAACGCCGACTGATTTTCATGATCATCTTGACGGACCACTGACGTTAGTCGATTTTTGGGCGGATTGGTGTGGTCCTTGTAAAACGATGGCCCCAGTCTTAGCCAAGTTAGAAGCAGAATATGGCGATCGGGTTAAATTTTTACAATACGATGTTGATCAAGACAATACGATTCCGCAAGCATATAAGGTGATGAGTATGCCGAGTTTGGTTTTATTCCGGGATGGGGTAGCCAAAGAAAAGGTGACGGGGTTGTATGATTATCAACAATTGTCTCACTACTTAGACCGTAAATTAGCTGAATAAGATTTCACAACCACTGGAGTGCGAGGCGCTGCGGTGGTTTTTACTAATTATTTGACTTTTAGTAAGTAAAGGACTAAGATTTAATCGATGACACAGCGTCAGAATAAACCCGATTAATCAAAAGGAGCGAATAACCAATGAAATTAACAGGAATGGTGAAAGCCGAAGAAGTTAAATTAAATGAAGTTGCTAAGCCAACGCTACAAGCGAGTGATGATGTGATTTTACACATTGTCCGGGCATGTGTGTGTGGGTCTGATCTTTGGAACTACCGGGGGATTGACCACGTTGCCGAAGGGCATAACTCAGGCCACGAAGCAATTGCGATTGTTGAAGAAGTCGGCGATGACATTACGACCGTTAAGCCGGGTGACTTTGTAATCGCACCGTTCACGCATGGTTGTGGACACTGTGCTGCTTGTATCAACGGGTTTGATGGTGGCTGTTTAAATCACCAAGATAATTTCTCAAATGATGCGCAAGCGGAATACATGCGTTACCAACATGCCCAATGGTCACTAATTAAGGTGCCGGGTCAACCAGGTGATTATTCAGAAGGGATGCTCAAGTCCTTATTAACCTTATCTGACGTGATGCCAACTGGTTATCATGCAGCCAAGACGGCGGATGTTAAGCGTGGTGATAAGGTCGTAGTCGTTGGTGATGGGGCCGTTGGTTTATGTGCGGTACTTTCAGCCAAAATGTTGGGGGCCGCGCAAATCATTATTATGTCGCGGCATGAAGATCGGCAAAAGTTGGCTCGTGAATTTGGGGCAACGGATGTCGTGGCTGATCGGGGCGAATCCGGGATTAAGCAAGTCCTTGACTTAACTGGTGGCACCGGAGCTGATGCGGTCTTAGAATGTGTCGGAGCGGAAAGTTCAACGGCGCAAGCGATGGCTGTCGTGCGTCCTGGTGGGACGATTGGCCGGGTTGGGTTACCACATATGGCCAACATGAACCCAGCGGAAAGCTTCTACCGGAACGTGAAGATTGCTGGGGGTCCAGCTTCCGTTACGACTTACGTGAAGGGCGGATTATTAAAGGCGGTCTTAGATGGTCAAATTAACCCCGGAAAGGTCTTTACGAAGACGTTTGCTTTAGACGATGTGGATGCGGCTTACCAAGCAATGGATAAGCGGGAAACCATTAAGTCGTACTTAGTAGTTTCAGATTAATTTACTTGAGATTAAAAAGGGCGCCTCGCGGAAGCGGGCGCCTTTTGATGTGGTTAGAATTTGGGTTGGTATTTTAGCCAGAATAATAAGCTAATAAGGCCGTTAAAATATCAGCCAAGCATTGGGCCATAATCACGCTTGGTAGCCGAAGAAAGCGTGGGCGATGACGATCACGATGACGAAGATAATTCCTTGGCGTGAAATTGATAACCAGCCGGCGGGTTGTGCTTTACCTAAGGATTGGAAAATCGTGGTAAAGACTAAGATAATTCCGGCAAAAACGGAAGAACTAACCAGCCAGCGAATCATCGTGGTTCCCTTGGCGATAATTACCGAATCATGTAGGAATTGGCTCATTAACCAGGGGGCGAGGAGCCAAATGACGAGGGTCATCAATAGTGAGAAACTAATAATGACTTGTAAATCAAACTTGACGACGGCTCGGAAACGTTGCGCATCTTTGGCACCATAAGTATAACCAATTAATGGTTGGGCCCCGAAGGCGAAACCGACGAAAATTAAATTAATAATCATACTAATTTTCGTCGCAATGCCCATCGCGGCGACGCTATCCGCCCCGTATTGAATTAAGAAGTTATTGGTGACGGCGGTAGCGAAGGTAATCATAATGTTAGTAATCGAAGCCGGAATCCCAATTGCTAAAATTTCACGTTGCAGGTGGCGACTAATTTTCGTTTCACGAATGGAAACCGTGAGGCGTTGGCTTTTAACGCCAGTATAGTAGGCTAACATTAAGGCAGAAATGATTTGGCTCAAAACGGTTGCACCAGCTGCTCCCGCGGCGCCCCAGTGAAAGCCAGAAATAAAGATGGGGTCAAGAATGATGTTCGTGACGGTCCCAATCACACTGGCTTTCATCGACGAAACTGCGAGCCCTTCTGTCCGTAAAATATTACTGGGCGCTAAACTGAAGACAATCGCGGGTGCCCCGAATACTAAAATGGTGTAGTATTGACTGGCGTATTGCCAAGTTGTTGGTGAGGCCCCGAGTAAATGAAGAAGTGGTGTTCGGGCAATTAATAAAATAATGGCCGTGATTATCCCAGTGAACAAGGCTCCGTAGAAAGCAAATCCACTGACGTTACGCCCGGTTTTGAATTTTTTTATTTCCGAATAAGCGAGAAATTACCGAGCTCCCCCCGAGGCCAAAGATATCACCAAGGGCAATTAAGAAGGTGAAAATAGGGGCGCTTTGGGAAACCCCCGCCACTAACGCGGGATTTTGGGTTTGGGAAACGAAAAAAGTATCAACCATGTTGTAAACTAAATTGACAATCATACTTAATACGACCGGCAACGCCAAGGTAAAGTAGGCTTTTTTGATTGAAGTATGTTCAAATAAATGATCCATAAGAAGCTCCTTAAGAAATCTTAACTAAACTATTTTAAGGGTGGTTGAACCAGTCGTGCAAGTAAAACGTGGTAAAATCGAATGATGATGGAACAGTAGAAAGGAACTTTTAGGCATGGCAATATTAGATGTCAAAAATTTATCAATGAGTTTTGCGGATAAGCAACTCTACCAAGCGGCCAGCTTTCAATTAGAGCGGGGCGAACATATGGGGATTGTCGGCGAAAATGGGGCCGGTAAATCAACGCTAATTAAAATTTTAATAGGACAGTTACTAGCCGTTGAAGGGACGATTACGTGGCAAAAAAAATACTAAAATTGGCTACTTAGATCAATATGTTGAAATTCCGGCGGGGATGACGTTAATTCAGTATTTGCGCTCGGCGTTTGCCGAATTGGACGCCAAAAATGAGCTAATGGGTCAATTGTATACTGAATACGCAACGGACTTAGATGATAAAAAGCTGGCGCGGGCAGGGCAATTACAAGCTGAATTAGATGCGAAGAATTACTATGAATTAGATACCCGGATTGAACAAGTGATGACTGGACTAGGGCTTGATGCACTTGGTAATGATCACATGGTGAGTGAAATGAGTGGGGGACAACGCTCGAAAGTGATTTTGGCGAAGATGCTTCTGGAAGACCCGGATGTGATTTTACTCGATGAACCGACGAACTATTTAGATACGGCGCATATCGATTGGTTGATTAGTTATTTAAATGAATATCCGGGGGCGGCGATGGTGATTTCGCATGACTATGATTTCTTAGAACAAGTCACGAACACCATCTGTGACGTGGCCTTTGGAAAAATCACGAAATATCGCGGGAGTTTCCAACAAGCGATGCGCCAAAAACGGGAACGGCAAGAACAACAAGCGCGAGAATACGCGAAGCAACAAGAAGTAATTGATCGGGCTGAACGGTTTATCCGGAAAAACAAAGCGGGATCAAAGTCGACGATGGCCAAATCGCGGGAGAAAATGTTAGCGCGGATGGAACGGATTGATCCACCGAGTGATAATTTACCGGCGCATTTTGAATTTCCATATGTTGCCTCAGCTTCGGCGAATGCCTTAAAAGTGAGTGAATTATCCGCGGGGTATACGCACCCGTTGTTAAATCCAGTTTCGTTTACGTTAAGTAGTGGCGAAAAATTACGCTTAAAGGGATTTAATGGGGTCGGGAAGTCAACGTTAATTAAATCGATTTTAGGGGTGATTCCATCCTTGGGCGGTGAAGCAAAGTTTTCCCCGTCGGTAGTGGTGAATTACTTTGATCAGGATTTAATTTGGGATGATCCCAGTTTGACACCGCTGCAAACGATTCAAAATGCCTTTCCCACTTTATTACCCAAAACGATTCGGCAACGCTTAGCCCGGGCCGGGATTAATGCGGCCAATACGATGAAACCGCTGAATTTATTATCCGGGGGTGAACAAACGAAAGTTAAACTAGCCATGCTAGAATTAACGCCCGCCAATTTCTTAGTGATGGACGAACCGACGAATCACTTAGATGAACCAACGAAAGAAGCGTTAAAGACCGCCTTAACTAAATTTCCAGGCAACGTCATTGTCGTTAGTCACGAGGCGAGTTTTGCGGATGGGTGGTTTGATAAAGAACTCGACGTTGAAAAATTAAGTTTGAAAGGCGGAAATTAAGATGAGTCAAGTTGTAAAAATCTTTTCACACAATGATTTAGATGGCTTTGGGGCATATTTACTAGCACAAATCCAACAAGAATTAGCGCAAGATATCACGTATCAAATTGAAACGATTGGCGCCGGACGAGTTGATGAAGTCTTAGGGCGCTGGTTAGGGAGTCCGGAAAGTCAATTGGTGACGGATGTTTATATTATGGATATGACCCCGGATCATGAATATACGTTTCAACAGCTTGATCAACAGTTTGCTAATCATTGGTTAATTTTTGATCATCATGATAGTGAAGCTGAATTACGCGCACAACACGCAGCGAATGTAATTAACCCGACGACACCAGGAAATGCCAGTGCCACCAGTATTGTTTGGGATTGGGTGCAACAAGAAGCTTGGGGAGCTAACCTAACGCCGGCACGGCATGCTGCCTTAGCCCAATGGTGGAAGCAATTCGGGCTTACGATACGTGGGATTGGCAAAATGAGGCTGACATGCCAGCCTCGATGCGCCAAATGGCGGATGAATTAGATCAATTGTTCTGGTTCTACCCGTTAGATGTGTCAGCCCAATTTGTGACCGCTTGTTTGGCAACTGATTGGACTAGTTACCGGACCCAAAATCAATTGTTAATTGAGACGTTGAACCAACGCCGGGAACAATATTTGAAACATCACTTAAAAGATGTCGTTGAATTTGAATTGGCTGGTCAACCCTGGGCGCTAGTGTATGCGGACAGCTATAAATCAGACCTTGGTCACCGGACCTTAGCGGAACACCCAAATGTGAAAGCGGTAATGGTAGCCGGTCCAACGAGTTTGTCTTTGCGCAGTAATGGCGAACTTGATGTGGCTGAAGTAGCTGAAACCTATTTTGGTGGCGGCGGCCATGCGGAAGCGGCTGGGGCCCGCATTGATTTCAACTTAATTACGGCTGGAGAACAAGCATTAGTGAGCCACTTGCAAGAACAAGTTGCTGCTCATCAAGCCGGGGCGGCAACTGCTGCTGACGATGATGATTTTGATTCACCGTTTGCGGCCTTAGCTCAACTGATGCAAGATAAATAAATTAGCCAAATGAAAACAGGAGCTCACTTCCCGCATTACTGGGGGGAGCTCCTGTTTTTTTGTCTCGCGACCTGGATATTAACTACGTTCGGCGGACAACCACCGAACTATCTTCTACGGCAACCTTGTAACTTCGCTCACCCAGCAGACGCCTAGGACTAAGCAAAAATAGGCTCCGACGTGTGCCACGTCAACCCCTATTTTGCGCTTAGCCTACCGGCGTCTTTTACGCTGGGTTCGCGACCTAATTATTAACTACGTTCACCGAGCAAGCGACTAGGACTAACTGAAAACGAACCCTGACGTGTTGCCACGTCAAGGCCCGTTTCAAAGTCAGCCAAACGTCGCTTTTAACGCTCGGCTCACGACCTATTTGTAACTACGTTCGCCACGCGGAAGCCTAGTGCCTAACTATGACAAAGGCGCCGACCCTAGCATAGCTAGTGCCAACGCCTTGTCTACGTTAGGTCGCGGCTTCCTTGATGCGTGGCTTACGACCTATTTTTCAATTACAACCTTAGTTCCTTCCGGGATACTATTATAAAACCATTCTGAATCAGCGACACTTAACCGTACACATCCATGGGAGTTGGCGGTATGGCCAAGCTCATTGGCTTCGCTTGCGATAAAGTTTCCCTTTTTATCCGTTGGAACTGAATGGAATAAGTAAACACCGTGATCCTTAAAGGAGACATAATTTTTGGCGCCTTCTTTACTTTTTTTGTTATAAAATTCCGGTCCCCGTTCGGCTTGGATATGGAAAGTCCCGGTTGGTGTAGGTGTCGTCTTGGCTCCCGTTGAACAAAGCATGGTGTACAAGACTTGTTCACCATCCATAATGAACACGCGTTGTTGCGCAATGGAAACTTTAATCCATAAATTTCGCACGCTGGTCAAATTTGGATAAGGATTCGTTTCTGAGGGGGCGCGCCAATCAACGGCAGGGTGTTGCTGATGCTTAGAGTGGGCTTGTTTAGTAACGTTATGGTGTTTGGAGGACATTTTGGTAGTAGTGGTTTGGCTATCAGAGTGGGTTAACACATGGAGATAACCCATTGCTAAGGTAACCAGTGCTAAAGCAATTATGTCCGAAATAATTAAACTGAATCTTTTCTTTTTCATGTTATTAATTTTAACAAGCGCACGGGAAGGAGGGCAATAAAAGAGTTAATTTGCAACCGAAATGTAATTAAAGTTGCAGTAAATCATTCGGGGTCGTTAATTTAACTTCAGCCGTAGCTAATTTTTCCGGCATTGCCGAACCATACAGCGCCCCGGCGAAGTGCATCCCAGCATTGTGGGCAGCTTCTAAATCGTGATTGGTATCACCGATGTAGTAAGCGTCATCCACTGATGCAGTTGGGTCTAGGCTGTGCAGGGCCGTTAAAAGTGGTTCGGGATTTGGTTTGTGTTCCTTAGTATCATCCGCACCAATAATTACATTAAAGTGACCGGCCCAAGTGAATTGTCCCTTAAAATCAGTAATTTCTGGGGTGGTTTTGGACGTGGCAATCGCCAACTTGATGTCATCGCGGGTTGCTAATTTTGAAATTGTTTCCGGAATTTGGTCAAAGGCCGTGACTAAGTGTTGACGGGGAATTGTTAGTTCATTCCACCGCTTAAGAATTTGGGGGATTTGAGCTTCATCAATGCCAATTCGTAATAATGAATCATAACCTGTAATCCCGAATAATTCACGTTGATATTTAGCACTGGTTTCAGCGTCGTAATGGTAACCAAATTCAGCGAGGGCCTCAATCATCGCAGGCATATACATTTGTTTGGTATCAATTAACGTGCCGTCGACATCAAAAATTAAGTACTTCATGGAAATCTCCCGTGGGGTGCGTTAGTGGTTTAAAATTGACCGTTTTCAACATCCTTAATAAAGTCAGCTAAGTGTTTGTAGTAGACATCAGGGTTGTCAACCATGTGGTGGTGACCACCATCAGGCGTGGTTACTAAGCGTGAGTTAGGGATTAAGTCAGCCATCGTCTTAGCGGTATCTAACGGCATCGTTTCGTGTTCCCCGAACGTTAAGAGGTTGGCATCGTAATCTTTGGTAATTGATCCCGGAAGTGCCAGTCCTTTAATTTCCCGGTAATCACAAATTCATTATCCCCTTGGAATTCATTGTAAGTTGCCGTGCCACCAAGATCCATTAAGTGGTATAACTTGGATGGTTGTTTGCGGTCAACGAATTCTTCGTTTAAAATTTGCACGTTCTTTTGGTACCGATCGTTATCGTAGTCGTTGTTGGCTTCGCATTCCTTCATGAAGGCCACTTCTTCAGCCGGTAACGTGGCTTCCCGGACTCGGTTAATGTTCGTAACGTATTCGTCAATTTCATCGACCATTGATGAAATGATAGCGCCTTTTAAGTGTTGACCATACTTAACGGCGTATTCTTGGACGAGTAAACCACCCCAGCTTTGCCCGATTAAGTAGAAGTTATCGATGCCGAGCTTTTGGCGAACTTCTTCAACTTCATCTAAGAAGTATTCGTACGTTAAGAACTTTTCTTTGTTCTTAGGGTCGGAGTAATCGGGTTGGTCGGAATATAATGAACCCAATTGATCGTACATGTGAACTTGGACGTTTAATCCTTGCTTCTTTAATTGGGCCGCCGTGTCTTCCCAGTATTCGTGGTTACCACCGGGACCACCGTGTAAAGCGAGTAAGTGAATATCTCCTGTTCCTTGGGTGTTGGTCCATAAATGGTACCCGTTATCTAACGTTAAAATGGTTGTTCCTTGTTTCATAAAGTTATTCCTCCTCGTGATGTTGAATTCGTTTTCACATCTATTACTATTGTAAGCTAAAATCGGTCCATGGCAAGGCAAGACTACTTTGGCTGAGGTCAATCGTGTAAGTAAGCGCTTGGTTGCCTCTAAATGACATTCGATAGTCGGTACCAAATAAGATTAACTCTAACTCATGGTCGGCAGCTAGTTCGTGCATCACAGGTTGTAAGGGCATCGTAATCGTCACCCATTCGTCAGCTTGTAAATCATGGAATGAAGTTGGACCAGTGGGATTTTGTAAATTGGTATGGCCAAACGCGATGACGTGGCGTTCAGTTGGTTGGTTTTGGAGTTTGAAATCCCGCAAATCATCGGTATGCCAATGATAGCCAAGTTGAAGCCCGTGGCGGTTAATCAGTTGTGGCGTAGTAGTGAGGCGCTTGGCGGTACCGTGGTCGACTAAGTAGGCACTGAGCATGCCGACGTTGTGATTACTTTTAAGACGAACGGTTAAGGTAGGGGTGCCGGCTAACCACGAAGCGTGGCGGGGAATCGTCACGCGGTAGCTAAAGTGGTGGTCAGTATCATTTAACAGGGAGTTAAACCAAGTTAGGGGTTGGTGGCGCCAAGTCGTAGCGGTAGCGTCAGCTTGCTGGTCATTAATAGTAATCATTTGATGACCAAGGGCAGTTGGAATTAATGGTGCTTGCCAGGTTGAAACTGGCTGCCAAACGCCAGGCGTTAGATTGGATTGGGTAATAAGGTCAGGTAATAATTGACCAGCTTGGTTCGGAAATTGCCACAATTTTTCGGCTAACCATAAATTAACCATTTCATTGAAATCAAGCGATGGAAAGGCATTGATATAAATATGTTGTCCTTGGTGCAAGATCAGTTTGTGGTCACCCGGCAGTTTTTGGAGCGCTTCCCAAAGTGCTTTGGCGTGGTTAGGCTTAACATTCCAGTCATTTAATCCATGGACGACCATGACATCCGCTTTAATTTGGGATAAGTGCGGATGGTAATTGCGCGCTGCCCAAAAGGCATTATATTGGCCGGTGGTGCGGTCTTGGGCTTGTCGCATTTGAGCAAGGTAATTTTCATTCGCTACGTGGTCAGCTAAAGCGCGGGCGGGATTACGGGTGGTGCTGTAAGTTTCAGCAGCGAGGACATCGGCGTCTTCACCTTGGAACGTGTCAGGAGCCATTACGAGACCGTTTTCGCGGTAGTAATCATACCAATTCGTAATGCCGGCTTCAGCGATAATGGCCGCCAGCCCAGGTACACCAGTCGTAGCAACAGCGGTTGCTAGGGTCCCTAAATAAGACCGGCCCGTCATGGCGACCCGGCCGTTACACCAGTTGGCTTGAATGGCAATGCCGCTGGTGCGATCAGTAAAGGCAGTTCGATCACCGTGTAACCATTCGACGACGGCTTGCATCGCGGCGGTTTGCTCAGGTGAGCCACAGGTTTGGCGGCCGTCAGAGTCTTTGGTGCCAATCCCAGCGGCGTACACACTCGCGTATCCCCGCGCGAGGAGATAATCGTTTAACGTGTAGCGTGGGGTGTTAGCGAATGTTTCCGTGGCTTGCTCACGAGTGCCGTTGACCCGTTGGTGCGTTGTTGGCGGGGCGAACGCTGGTTCTTGGGGGGCTTGGTAATCAGGATTGACGTGGGTTAATGGTTGGTCCACGTTGTGCATTAATTCATCGCCCCACTCATCGTTGGTTCCTTGATTATATGGACTAGCGGTGAAAATCGCCGGGATTTGTAAGCCCTGGTTAGAATCAAGTGGCCGGGTAATTTCAACTTTAATTAAATCGGCGTGACCGTCTTGATCCGTATCCACGTCCGTTTCAACGAAGACGACTTCATTGATGAACTGGGCAGGGTCAAAATTGGCCGTTGGTTGACCGTTAAAGAGCAAGGGCTTTTGCGTGGCCGGGAGCGCATAACTCCATGCTAAATAGCCTTCCCCAGTTAAAGTGTCAAGTAAGGTTTGACCATTTTTTCCCCGGGTGAGTAAGAGCCAAAAGAAGTTAGTGAGCAGGGCGGACGGCGTGAGGGGTTCATCACCAAGGGGCAGGGTTAATTTACTAGTGGTCAAAAAGGTACTAGGATCAGTTAAATCAAAGTCACGTCCCGGTTCAAATCCGAGTAACTGACAGCTCACCCGGGTAAAAATGGTATTGGTGACGGGGGTGGCTTGGTTAAGCCACGTGGCTAAATCCAGAGTCGGATTGGCTAACCATTGGCCCAGCCAAGTTTCAAAACTAGCAGCCGTTGGGGTATGGACGGCGACCCGTTGCAATAAGTGCCGCCATAGTTGGTTGGCATCAGTAAGTTTGACGTCAGCGTCGGTAATGAAGCGGAGTCGTTTGAGGTCAGCGACGGGATCGCTGATGGGGGTTAACTGTTTGGCAAATTGGTAATAGGGCATGATTATTCACTCCATTTATCGGTGTATTCAGCAACTTTAAAGCCACAAGTTAAGTGGTGTTCATCAACCATTAACGGTCGCTTTATGAGCATGCCATCGCTACTGAGCAATTCAGCCGCTTGTTGTGGTGTTAAAGTTGGGACGAGGGCTTTTAAATTTTGTTGGCGATAATGTTGACCGCTGGTGTTAAAGTAATATTTAAGCGGATGATCAAATTGTTCAAACCAACTTAAAAATTGGGCCGCTGTTGGCGGGGTGGCTACTAAATCAGTGGCTGTGTAAGTGATGTGGTGTGTATCAAGCCATTGTTGGGCTTTTTTTTGCAAGTACTACAATTGTGATAACAGTAAAAGTGTTTCATATGAAACCACGCTCCTTAAAAAGTATCTATATACAGAAAACCACCGTTACAACGGAATTGCAACGGTGGTGTTGGATTATTTTTGGTTGAGTCGTGAATGGTGGTAACCATACGTTAGGTAAAGGATTAAGCCAATCGCGAACCAAATTCCAGCAGCGATTAAGGTTTCTTTGGATAAGAAACAAATCATGGTTAAACAAGCAAGCCCCGAGATGATTGGTAAGACTGGGTATAATGGGACCTTAAAGCCACGATTAGGAATGTCTTGGCGCTTCCGTAATGGTAAAATTCCAAAGGACACGGCCGTGAATGCTAATAACGTCCCAAAGTTAACAAGGTTAGCTAATTGATCGAGGGAAACTAATCCCCCCATTAAAGCTACAATCGTAACCACAGTCCATAAAGCGCGGTGTGGTTGTTGCTGATGATCAATTTTAGCAATCGCCTTTGGTAATAAGCCGTCCCGTCCCATGGAATAAACTAACCGGGAACTAGAGTAGGTCATTGACAGCAACATCGTAAACATCCCAATTAAGGCCCCGATTGATAAGAGGTCGGCTAACCAACCGTGATGGATGTAATTTAAGGCAAAGGCCACGGGGTTGGCAACATCTAAGTGCGTGTACTTAACCATTCCTGTTAAGACAATGGAAACTCCCATGTAAAGTAGGGCGGCCACTAATAAGGAGCCGATAATTCCTAATGGCATGTTGCGTTGGGGGTTCTTAACTTCAGCACTTGAAGCGGCGACGACGTCAAATCCTAAAAAGGCGAAGAAGACGGCGGTGGCCCCTTTTAAGACCCCACTAAAATGATAAGGCATAAAAGGTTGGTAATTGGCGGGTTTAATAAAGAACAAACCGACGCCGATGAAGACTAAGATGATAGCTAATTTCAAGACTACCATGATGTTGTTAATCCGCATCGTTTCACGAATTCCTTTAGCAACAATCCAACCAACCAAGACCACGATTAAGACGGCAATGAGGTTAATATAGGTGCCGTGCGCCGGATTGTAAGAAGCGGTTAGGGCCGTTGGTAACTTAAAACCAACACTAGCGAGTAGTGATTGGAAGTAAGCTGACCACCCAGTTGAAACGGCGGCCACAGCTAACATGTATTCTAAGATTAGGGCCCAGCCCAATAACCAACCGATAATTTCCCCAAAGATCACGTTTCCATAGGAGTAAGCACTCCCGGCAACGGGGAGGGATGACGCAAATTCAGCGTAACACATTGCTGCCAGCGAACAGACAATCGCCGCAAGTAAGAATGATAAAGTAACGCCGGGTCCCGCTGTGGTAGCTGCTACGGTCCCAGGTAAGATGAAAATCCCCGTTCCGATAATCGTTGCGATCCCGAGGGTCATTAGGTTTAATCCTGAGAGGGTTTTAGCAAAGCGGCGATCCGCGCCGAGGTAAGCATCTAAAGATTCTTTCCGAAAAATATTCATAGGCGTAGTAATCTCCGTTAATTAATAGTGCGACTTGTAGTAGAATTACATAGAATAAATTATACTGGTTAAAAGATTAAAAAAACAATTAGAAAAAGTAATTTTAAGGAGGAAATCATGCTAGAACGAACGAGTGGCGCCGTGGTATATCGCCGCCAAGCTAATCAAATTGAATATTTATTATTGCAAAGTCAAAATCCAGGCCACTTTTGGGGCTTTCCGAAAGGGCATGTCGAAGGCGATGAAGATTTAGTGACGACCGCAACCCGAGAAATTCGGGAGGAAACCCAGTTACAAGTAAACATTGATGCGACTTATGCCGTTCAAACTGAATATGATTTACCCAACGGCAATCATAAAACGATGACGTTATTTACGGTCCAAGTTCCGGCAACGGTAACGATTGATTTGCAAGCCGTGGAAATTAAGGATGCCGTTTGGTTACCATATGCAGAAGCCCGGCAACGGTTAACGTATGATAACTTAAAGAACTTGTTAGATCAGGTTAACGATCATTTGACGGAGCAAAAGTAATGAAGAAAGTTTTTATTTTAGTTGGTCCGGCCGGAACGGGAAAAACGACGGCGCAGGAATACTTACAACAAACCTTTAATTTTGCCCGGGTGGTGACTCACACCACCCGGCCCCCTCGCGCTGGTGAAGTAAATGGGATTGATTATTATTTTGAAACCCCGGCAAGTTTTAGTCACTTAGACTTATTAGAACACGTCGAGTACGATCACAAAGCCTATGGTTCTTCAATGCAAGGATTAGAACGGGGCTGGGCAAAGCATCCGGCCGCCGTGATGGTCTTAGAATCGCAAGGGGCGCAAACGTATCGGCAACGCTCGGTGACCAAGCGGTAGTGATTTATTTAACGGTTTCAAAGGTGGATGAATTAGTGACCCGGTTAACGAAACGCGGGGATGATCAAGCCTCAATTCAATCACGGATTACGAGCCGCGAATTTCAACGTGATTTAACGTTGCCGGCAGCTTTAAAAGATATCGCTCATGTTATCGTAAATGATGACTGGGACGAAACGAAACAACAACTAACCGCCTTAGTACAAGCTGAATTAGGGGATGAACTAAATGACTGAGCAATTAAAACAAGCTTTGGCAACGGTTCGGCAGCATGGGATTCGGGTTACGAAACAACGGCAAAGTTTGTTAGAATTATTAGCAGCCACGCCCGACCGGTATTTAAATATTACGGAATTAGATGATCAAATGCGGGCAATTTATCCCGGGGTTAGTCATAATACAATTTATCGGAATTTAACGGAATTTAATGAGTTAGGGATTGTTGAAATTACCCAACGTCGCCAAGGTAAAGCCGTGAAATTAAAGTGTGATGATCCGATTCACGGGCATCATCATCATTTTATTTGCCAACGTTGTGGACGGGTGCAAGAAATCCGCTTGCCAGAAATTGATCCCGCGGACTTTCAAGACCAATTACCTGGGGCCCAATTATTGGGACATGCTTATGAATTATATGGATTATGTGCTACTTGCGCACAACAACTTACGGAGGAGCAGGAATGAAAATACCACCATTTGTAACCCCGTTTGCCCTTGTTTCAGCAGTGTTAGCTTTGGGGGCAACGAATTATGGGGTGAATAAAGCGACAAATACGAATAATGGGGCGGCGATTAGTTCAACTACATCCACGAGTCTCAGTCAAGACGAACGGTCGTTAAGTCAAGATGACCGGTCGAGTTCTACTAGTGAGGTCGATAAATCAAGCGTGTCATCGACTGATACGAGTACTGATGACTCACGGGCGACTGCCACCCCGACGACGCCAAGTAAACAGCAAACAAATACGACCGCGGATACGGATACTAAGTCAGCTACGACCACGGCGACCCCAACGACTACTAACACTACGACGAATAATGCACCAACCAGCCAGCAAGGAGGCGAGTAGATAAATGTTTACCTTTTTAGATATGATTAATGGCTCCTTGGGTTACTTCAATATGAGTGTGAAGGTTAAAAACCGGATTTATACGATTATTGCGGCCTTAGGAGATTTATATTTAGTTTACGTCACGTTTATGTTGCTCAAAAACCATGCCTGGTTGCGGGGATCATTGTATTTATTAGCGATTATTGCGATTTCATATTACGTGTACTTAAATGCGATTTACTATTTTTTTAGATCGGACCTCAAAGTATGACTTTATTTCACCGAAGTTAACGAAATTAACTGGTTTTACCCCAGAAACGCCGGAAGCTAAAGATGCCAAGCGCCGGGAACGCCATGAACAATTAGCTAACTATCGGCAATCAAATGGGATTTATGCGAACGAAGATGTCATTAATACTGAAGTGGTAATTAGTGCGAGTCAACAAGCTAATTTGCGGGCGGTGACGGATGAATTGGTGAGTCAACAATTACTTAAGGTGAACTACAATGGTTTCACTGATACCGAAATTGCTGAAGAATACCAAACAACGGGCAAGCCAGTTGATGCCTTGGATCGCGGCCAACAGCCGCCATTCTTTGAACTCCGGGGGACGCAAGTTTGGATTGGGGTAAATCAAATGACCGCCCAACCGGTGGCAACACTTACAAAAGTAGGATTGACCCCAGTTCAAGCAGCCATGCAACAATATCAAATTTATTTGGCCAACGTGTATTTAACCGGGGGACCCCATAAAGTACCGGGACGCAGTGGCAATGCGATTTTGACGGATGCCGACTTTGGTTTGGTCGTGCAAGTCGCTTATCAACCTCGTTGATGCTTGGATTCAAGCGGAAGCGCAATTAATAAATCTTAACTTACTTAAAAAGACTCAGCCTGCTTTGTGGGCTGAGTCTTTTGGATTGGTTATAATTTTTGGTCAAGTAATTGTTTAAATTGTTGATGTTTCATTTCCCAATATTGATTAATCATAGATAAGAATTCCTTATTTGATATATATGATTTAAATTATGGGACTAAAAATAACCATAAAATTGCGTAATTTGTAAAAAAACAATGAACAAATTATGTATTTTTTTAAGACTTAAGTTAATAAAATTAAAATATATATATTTAGCACAATCTTCCAAGATATGCTGGATACAAATTTTTGGAAAGGAGGTTAAGTAATGAAACATCATAAGTTTAAATGGTTAGGTTTAATTTGTGGCTTTGGGATGTTGTTAGGGAGCGGAATTACTGCGCAAGCAGCTATCACTATGCAACGACCAGAATCATCAGAAACCACTATGACAACTAAGTTAACGACGGACTCGATGGTGCCAACCGTTCAAACTAAGCAGGTTAATCCGCAGGTAACAGTGACGGTAAAAGGAATACCTGACGATCGCACGTTGGATTCGTATACACCGGTTCAAGTGAATGTTGACTTTGATACGCAAGGACAACCAGTTGTCGCCGGCGATTACTTCGCATTGACTTGGGATCATAATTTGAATTTTCAACCCAATTCATTAAGTTTGAATGATTATGTCAACGTTGAAGCAATTAAAAATGGAGTTAACGTTAGCTTTACTGATCGCGCAGCGGCGAGTTCAAATGTGAAAGGTAATCTAACATTCCAATTACGGTTATCACCGACGACGATTCCTGGAACCACGGTTAACACGGCAATTTCGGTCAATAATCAACCAGTAATTAAGTCATCGTCAGTAACGGCGGTGGTGCCTAAAGATAATCCGCATGAAATATTTGCGAAATATCAAATGAATTCAACGGCGCACAATGGGACTGATTGGGCTTTACGCATTAATGCTAGTGAAGCCAAGTTGACTAATGCCGTTATCACTGATCAATTAAGTGGTTATCCAGGAACGACGTATGATCCCAAGTCATTTAAATTGGATTTGGTTCATTGGGATTGGGATCCTGCTACGAAAGCATGGACGACGTATACGATGACCGAATCCTTAACCCCTTCGTTGACGAATTTATTAACATTTGCCACTGATATGCGTTCGTTTAAGTTGAACTTAGGTGATTTAGCGCAAGGAGCGGTCTTGCTATATTCAGTACAATTTGATGTACCAAGTAATCGTTTGGTTAATGGTGAGTATGGAAACCAAGCAACGTTAACGACGACGAATCAAACCCCAGCGACGAGTTTACTTGATAAGGTGTTCTTAACGAATGGTTCAGCAACAGGGGCAGGTTATCAAGTTAAGGTACACAAAATTGGGTCAGATCAAAAACAATTAGCTGGTGCCACGATTAACTTAGTTGGTAAAAATAACCTTGGCCAATTGGTTGACTTAACGACAACAACGGATGTCAATGGGGAAGCTGTGTTAACGAGCGGTGATTTGTTAAAGGGAACATATACCTTAACTGAAACAAAAGCACCGACTGGATATGCGAAGTTTAATCCATTTACAATTACGATTGGAAATGATAGTGCGACTCGAATTGAAATTCCTGTCAGTCAGACCCAAGATACGTTAATTGTAACGAAGATTCCAGGAGATTATCCGACGTATGATTTACCGAAGTTAACGCTACCGACGCCGTTGTTGGTGAATAAAAAAGTAACGGCCGTGGTAGTGCCAAGTTTATTAACTAGCTTGCCACAAACCGGGACTTGCACCCAGTGGAACTTAGTAGGACTAGGTTTGGTACTATTTAGTTTAATGGTTGGAATGATTACGTTCCGTCATCAGGATAATTAATTGGAGTTAACCAATCATGTTTTGATAAACATGGTTGGCTTTTTAATACAATGATGAAAATTTCTAAAAAAATTTTTATCATCGAAACATAATTCAGTAATTTTTTTTGTTGAAAAAAACGATATATTTAAATACATAAGAATGACATTTAATATATATTGTATTAGTAGGAGAAAGATTATGGAGAAATTAAATCGACACGTTGTGAATGCAGGTGAACCAATTATTGTTCGGCATCGGAAGGTAGGAACAAGCTACATTTTAACGGTGCCCAAGTTAGTTGAACATTTAGTAAAAGTGACGGATGAATACCAACTTGAAATCTTGGATGACGGAAGTTTACTTTACGTCCCAATCAATAAAGATAAGGAATAGAAAGGGAGCGTGACATGAACAACTGCTTGAAAGTTTACTTTCTTAGTAGCTATCAATCGTCAGTGAACTAAAATAGTTAAACTATTAAAATTAAATTGATCAATTTTAGTTTGTCTTCACGCCCCGCAAGCGTAAATAGGCTCGCAGCGTTCGGATTTCCGACGTTGCGAGCCCATTTGCGTACTGCGCTGTTCGATTTTTCAAGAGGTTGTCTGATCTATGTCACAGCCTCTTTATGTTGCTTAAAATTCGGCTTTAAATTGTAACTTATTATGCATTGGTTGGTCAGGACGTAAAACCGTGTCACCAAAACCAGGGTGATTAATGGCATCCGTCAACGTTTGCCCTTCTAAGGCCACCCCAGCCCAGTTTTTGTTTGGCAAAGTTAAGCCACAATCTGGGTCGCTGCCGAGCCCGTTGGCAGTGTACATCACGACTGAGTTCCGGTCGGAGTACATCCGTAATGTCCGATTTGTCTTTGGATCATGCAAGACGGCGACTGGTTGGGGAGCGTTAAAGTCCGTTGGGATGACTTCAAAGTAATCGTCAAAGCCACCTTCCGTGGTCGTTGCTTTCATTTGTGTTAATGCGTCACCAAGGGATGAAAGTTTGCTAAAGTCAAATGGGGTGTTTGCGTTAGCCACCTTTTCCCCTGTGGGAATTTTACCACTATCAACAGCTAAGTGGTGGGTTGAATTAAGTTGTAATTCAAGGTTGGTGACATCGCCTTCATCACTGATGTTCCAGTAAGTGTGTTGGGTCGGGTTAAAGAGGGTTGGTTGATCAGTTTGGCCATAATAATCAATGGAGACACTGTTGTCATTAGCTAAGGTAAAGACAATTTTAACCTTTTCCGTCCCAGGGAAACCATCTTCAGCTTCCGTAAAGGTTTGGGTGAGGATAACTTGGGCGTCATCAGTGTTAACTTGGGTATCAACGTTCCAGAAATAAGTCATCCAGGTGTGAGCCCCACCATGTAACACGTTGTCACCATCGTTTGGTTCGATTTGGTAGGTATGACCATCAATTTCGAACTGACCATGGTCAAGTCGGTTGGCCACCCGACCGACCGCTTTATTTAAACATAACCCATTACCCATGAAACCATTGACGGAGTCAGCACTTAATAATAAGTTTTTGTGACCATTGGCAGTTGGAATGCTATATTCTTGCCAAATTCCAGCTAAGTTTAAGACACTCGCTTTCACATCGTGGTCGTTAGTCATCGTGTACTTGTAAACAGGTTGATTTTCGTATTCACCAAAAAGTGTTTGTTCAATTTTCATAATACTGCCTCTTTTCGTAAGCGTTTACATGTTCGATTATAGCATATATTTAGGTGTAAATCGGAAAATAACAAATAATTATGCTATAATTTGAGATTATTAATAAAAGGAGGAGTTAGTGTGAATAAAAATAAAATTAGTTTATTTTCCGGCGTCATGTTGGCGTTAAGTTCCTGATTGGATCGGGGTGGTTGTTTGGTTCTGGGGCCGCGGCCCGGGTTGCCGGACCAGCAGCGATTATCTCGTGGATCATCGGGGCCGTAGTGATGATCTTAATTGCTTTTAACTATGTTGAATTAGGGACGATGTTTCCCGAAAGTGGAGATGAGTCGGTTTGCGCAATATAGTCACGGACCGTTGCTGGGCTTTATTGCGGCGTGGGCCAATTGGGTGTCATTAATCACGTTAATTCCGATTGAAGCCGTAGCGTGTGTTCAATATATGAGTACGTGGCCCTGGGAGTGGGCCAACTGGACGCGCCAATTTATGCACGACGGGACGATTACGACGCAAGGGTTATTATTAGTCTTTGCGATTATGATTGTCTTTACCTTGATTAACTTTTGGTCGGTGAAATTATTAACCCGGTTTACGAGTTTAGTGTCCGTATTTAAATTAGTAATTCCAAGTCTGACAGTTTTGATGTTACTGGTTTCTGGTTTCCAAACGAATAACCTCGGACAAAACTTTGGTAACTTCATGCCCTTTGGTACGCGCGGAATTTTTGAAGCCGTCGCTGTTTCGGGGATTATTTTGTCATATGATGCCTTTCAAACAGTAATTAACATGGCGGGGGAAATGAAGCATCCGTCGAAGAATATTTTCCGGGGTGTCTGGATTTCTTTATCAATTACAGCGGTGATTTACATTCTCTTACAAGTGGCCTTTATTGCCGCCGTACCAACGAACATGATTGCCAGTCATGGTTGGCATGGGGTTAACTTTGCCTCGCCATTTGCCGATTTAGCTGTCTTGTTAGGAATTGGTTGGTTATCAATTCTGTTGTACATGGATGCGTTTGTTTCACCGTTTGGGACGGGGGTAACCTTCGTAGCCACGTCATCGCGAACGTTAGCGGCAATGACGCGCAATGGGAATGTCCCAGCTTGGTTAGGCCGCTTAGACCGGCGTTACTTAACCCCGCGCTTTGCGATGATTACGGACCTTTTAGTTGCCATGGTCTTGGTTTATTTCTTCCGGGACTGGAGTAAGTTAGCAACAGTCGTCTCAATTTCAACTTTTGTGGCCTACGCAACTGGTCCGGTAACGGCGGTAGCCTTGCGGAAAATGCGGCCGAACTTTATCCGGCCCTTTAATTCCAAACACTTAGCCTGGGTGGCACCGGTTTCCTTTATCTTAACGGGCTTGGTGATTTATTGGGCGATGTGGCCAACGACGATTCAAGTCATTGGGGTGGTCTTATTAGGCTTACCAATTTATTTCTACTATGAAATGCGCTACACCAAGCGTCCCCTAGGCCAGCAAGTTAAAGGATCTTTGTGGATGTTAGTATATCTAGTCTTTATTTCCATTATTTCTTACCTTGGGAGTGAAGGTTTTGGTGGGATTAATTGGATTAAGTATCCATATGACTTCATCGTTATTATTATCGCCTCAATTGGTTTTTATTGGTGGGCGGTAGATTCCCGGATTGATGGGGATGATTTAACGGCTGCCAAGCAAGTGAATGACCACGTTAAATTAGATGATTAAAAAAAAGACCGTCTGCGGACGGTCTTTTTCGTAAGGTTAAATTAAGATAATTGGGCTTGATAAGCGGTTTCTTGTTTAATCATCCGTTGCCGTTCGGTTTGGTTATACCATGGCGAAACGGTGAAGGCTAAGATATCATTCGCTAAGTAAATGCAGGAGTTAACCGCCATCGCTAACGTGGCCGCTCCTTGTTGATAAGAAACGTACCAAAGGATGATTTGGGCAATTCCCGATGCCGTCCACCAAATGAATTGGTTATTGTAACGCAAGAAACAAATCACCCAGCGGTCAGGGAAATGGAGAAGGCAATCGCATCGATCCAAGGCCGAGGGTCGTCGGTTAATTGGCCGATTAACGTGCCTGAGACGAGGTAAACTACCCCCGTGGCTAAGATGGCCACGGTCCACGACTTAGGGGTAAAACTCCGGATTTTGGCGGCCACATTGACATTCCAAGTGGCAGATAATAAAACAGGGAGATCAAGCGTTAAGACATAGGCAATTTGTTCCCCGATACTCAAGTAGTTCTTAGCTTGGTAGCCCACGGCGATAAAACAAGCCGCGGATACAAGGCCGAGCCACCCGTTGATGGATTTGGTGGCGTTAATGGCGAGGACGCATAAAACTCCCAGGGTCGTCCCGATAAAGGTTACAACCGTAATCCAAGTGATCGGATTGGCAACTAAAGTCATTACTTGGCAGCCGAAACTAAAGTAAAATAAATAATAATTTTGCTTGGGCCAACCTTGTAATTGGTGAATTAAAAATTTAAAATAATTAAGCATTGATATTCTCTTTTCTGTGGTCTAAATACTATATGTTGTGGTTGGTGGTTAGATCTAACACTATATGTTGTGTTGCAACGATTATTTAGTATAACAGGATGAAGAAAAGATGCAAGCAGAAATTTAATTAAATGGCTGCTAAAAAGGTCGGCCTTTCCCATGATGGTAGGGAAAGGACCGACCTTTTTAATTTGTAAAATTTATTTTCCAACTTTTAAGACTGGTTGCGCGCCACGATCGCTAATGATGGCGACCATGATATTGTTAATGACATCGATTTTTTTGTTGTTCGGTTAAGGTTAAGCCGGTATCGCTCGCGAGGCGATTGAGGGCGTCATTGGTAATGGAAACGGCTCCATCGACAATCGTTTTCCGCGCTGCTAAAATGGCGGCCGATTGTTGTTTTTGCAACATGGCGCTGGCAATTTCAGTCGCGTAGGCCAAGTGGGTGAGCCGCGTTTCAATAATTTTAACCCCAGCGACTTGCAAGCGTTCTTGCACTTCTTGGGCTAAGCGAGCGGAAACTTCGGTTGGATTACCACGCAAGGTTAATTGATCGTCGTCATCTAATGTATCATATGGGTATTCCGAGGCCACATGGCGAATGGCGGCTTCGCTTTGGATTTCAACGAAGGCTTCGTAATCATCAACACTAAAGAGCGCTTGGGCTGTATCGATAACGTTGAAGACGATGACGGCGGCAATTTCAACCGGGTTCCCTTGGGAGTCGTTCACCTTTAAAATTTGGGAGTTAAAGTTCCGGACCCGTAAGGAAATCGTTTGTTTATAGGTGAATGGGACGGTCATAAACAAACCGCTATCGCGAATGGTTCCTAAGTAACTCCCAAAAAAGGTAACGACTTTTCCTTCGTTGGGATTCACAATCGTTAAGGAGCTTAATAAAATGGCGGCGATAACTACGAGGGTGGTAGTTACAACATAGTGATCATGCAATCCTAGCCAAGTGGCACCGGCCAATAAACATAAGGTAATTAAGAGTCCTAAGTAACCGTTGATATGGGCGACGCGTTGTTCGTTCATGTTTGATCCCTCCTGTTTAGTTGATTAATCAACAACCATGTATTGTTCAAACCGTGGTAGGTCAGCGTTGGCAATTTCAACTTCTAATTTGGTACCGTCAGCTTCGTAACTGGTATTTAAAATGTTACAGTGTTCGTTTAAATATGAGACAACTTGACCATCGGTGAATGGAATTAGTAAGGTCGTGGTGACGTAATCCTTAAATAAGTGACGCCGGATGACTTGTTCTAATAAGTCAATCGAGTCATCATCACGAGCTGAAATAATGACGCGGTCTTCACCTTCCATTAATGGATACTCAAATTCCGTGCGATCGGCTTTATTAAAGACGTAAATCATCGGGATGTCCGTGATGCCGATTTGGGCGAGGGTTTTTTTCAGTCGTGGCCATCATTTCCTTGTAGTGGGGGTCAGAGTAGTCAATGACTTGAATTAATAAATCTGCGTGGGCAGCTTCAGCTAACGTTGATTTGAACGCTTCGACTAACGTCGTGGGTAATTTCGAGACAAATCCAACGGTATCACTTAATAAGAACCGTTTTTGGTCATTAAAAGTTAATTGGCGGACGCTCGTATCAAGTGTGGCGAAGAGCATATCTTTTTCAAAGACTTGCTTGTCCGCCGAAATCCCATAACGATTAACGAATTGATTCATAATCGTTGACTTACCGGCGTTAGTATACCCAACCAAAGCAGCGGTAGGAATTTGACTTTTATCCCGTTGCACTCGTTTTGTATCTTCAGAACGTTGAATTTCTTTTAATTCATTGCGCAGGTGGCTAATATGACGTTTGATGACCCGGCGATCCAATTCCATTTGGGTTTCCCCAGCCCCCCGGTTAGACATGCCAGCGCCCCCGCCACTTTGTTGGTCGAGGGTGATGTTACTAGCTGTCCGTAAACGGGGTAAGCGGTATTGGAGTTGGGCAATTTCAACTTGAATCTTGGCTTCTTTAGACTTGGCCCGTTGTGCAAAGATTTCTAAAATTAATGCCGTTCGGTCAATCACGCGGACTTTGGTGGCATCAGTTAAATTCTTGATTTGGCTGGGGGAAAGTTCGTCATTAGCAACAATTGTCGTTGCATTTAAGGCAGCAGCAAGGTTAGCGAGCTCTTCAACTTTCCCTTTTCCAAAGTAAGTGGCTGCGTTCGGACGGTCCAGTGGTTGGATGAGTTGATCGAGGACTTCCATGTGATTAGCAGCAGCTAATTCTCGCAATTCGTCCATTGAATAACTGAAGTCGGGGCTTCCCTTATCAAGCCCAATAATAATGATCTGATCAATCGGCTGCGCAGTATTTTCCATAGATTTATTGGTTTCCTCCTAAAGTCAAGTGATTATAGTAATCAACCGTCGTTGTTGATGGTGATAAAGTTAATTTGGTAATTGAACCATTTTTTGGGGCGTCTAAATAGGCTTTCGTATCCGTAAATCGACTAATCAACGACCGAATCGTCATCCCATGGGCCACGACCAAAACATTGCTCCCATCTGGTAAATTCCGTAAGCGGTCCAACCCCGGGGTTAAGCGATGCCAAAATTCTTCGTCGTTTTCGGCGCGGCTAAATGGATCGGCGGCTTTGGTCAGGTCGCGGGATTTTTCAATGCCGACCATGGCGATTAAGTCTTCCCAACTTTTGACGCTGGTCATGCCAGCAACGGTTGTAGCAGTTAGGGAACTGTGGTCCCCTTCAAAGTAACCGAAGAAGACTTCCCGAAAGGCCGGGTCAGTGATTGGTTCGGTGTGGTCACTAGGGTTACGCGCTAAGATGTGCTTGGCGGTATCAACGGCCCGTTTTAAGTCACTGGAAAAAGCATAATCAAATGAAACAGCCTTTAAAACGTCCCCCGCGTGGTCAGCATCTGCTAACCCTTTGTCAGTTAATGGGGCATCTGACCAACCTTGCATTTTATTGAATTCATTGAGATAAGTTTGTCCATGACGAACAAAGTAAACATTTACTACCATGAAGATAAATTCCTTTCCGTAATCGTTTGCTTCCATTTTAACATAATTCCCTTGTGACCACTGCTAAGGTGATATAATAGAATATCAAGTTTTTACAGAGCGAGGATGAAATAACCGTGGATATTAAAAGTTATGAACAACATCGATTGGATGACGTAATTGAAAAAAATTGACCACGCAAAACAAGTTGCCCAACAAAAATTAGGGAAAACCAAGCGCGAAATGTCAGATATCCAAAAGGGATTTGATGATATTCGCATGAATACCTCAACGTATTCGGGGATGATGGATACCGCCATGTCAGTGCGGGCGCAACAACAATTACTCGATGAACGGGAAAATACGTGGCAACATGCGGCTGATCAAGTGACAACGCTTGAACGCTTGCAAGCGAAGCCTTACTTTGCTCGGATTGATTTTCAAGAAACTCCCGACCGGCCCGCCGAAACGATTTATATTGGGTTAGCGTCATTTGCTGATTCGCCGGATCACTTTTTAGTGTATGACTGGCGGGCACCAATTTCATCGATTTATTATGATGGTGAGTTAGGTGAAATTGCTTACCAAACGCCAGATGGGGAACAGACGGTCAACGTCCAATTAAAGCGCCAATTCCAAATTGAGGATGGGGTGATTGTGACGATGTATGATACCGAAGAAGCGGTGACCGACCAAATGCTTTTGGCGGCGTTGGATAATCATTCCAGCACTAAGATGAAGAGCATTGTGACGACCATCCAACGGCAACAAAACCAAATCATCCGGAATACGGATGCAAAATTATTATTTGTTCAAGGGGCCGCGGGATCCGGTAAAACGGCCGCGATTTTGCAACGAGTAGCGTGGCTGTTATATCGTTATCGGGGACATTTAACGGCGTCACAAGTGATTATGTTTAGCCCGAACCAATTATTTAATGACTATATTGATCAAGTCTTGCCTGAACTTGGGGAACATAATATGGTCCAAATGACGTATTTCCAATATTTAAGCCGGCGGGTTCCAAAGTTTAAAATTGAATCGATTCAAGATCGATTCGAAGCGGATCAAGCTCCGACCCACCAAAAAATCACGGCACTGCTCACGAGTTGGCAATATTTTAATGCGGTCACCCGGTATGCGAAACGCTTAGGGCGTGATGGTCATTTACGGGTTAAACCGATTAAATTCCAAGGCCGGGACTACTTTACGAAGGAAAAAAATTGCTGAAATTTATTATTCGTTTAACCAAAATTATCACCTGGGAAATCGGATTGATGCGACGCAAGAACAATTAATGAAGATCCTCAATGGTCGTTTAGGAACCGAAATGAAGGCGAAGTGGGTGGAAGAAATTATTCAAACCCTGAGCGAAGAAGAACTTCGGCAAATGATGGCTGATCACCCCGGTGAATTAGAAAGTGAAGCGGCGGAAAATAAATATATTTCTCGGCGGGTGGTGATGCAAGCGCTCTTGCCCGTTAAGCGAGCGATTGACCATCACCGGTGGTTAAATATTAATGCCCAATATGTTCACTTATTACGGGTGACGCCGAAGTTAGTCGATTTAAGTGCGTACGGCTTAACCCCTACTGATTGGACAAATTACGTTGACGGACAAGTCGCTAAGTTAAAGCAGCGCCAATTAAGTGCAGCGGGAGTAAGTATTTACTTATACCTATACGATTTATTGACGGGGAAACGGGGACAACGGGAAATGCGGTTTGTCTTTGTCGATGAAGTGCAAGATTACGATGCCTTCCAACTAGCTTATTTGCAATTTAATTTCCCGAAAGCTAAATTTACCTTGTTAGGGGATCTAAACCAAGCCATCTTTACTCATGATCAAAGTCATACTTTGTTGCAACAATTAGGTCAAATGTTTGGTCATGATGATACGAAGGTGGTGCAATTAACGAAATCTTATCGGTCAACGCAACAAATTACTGATTTCACGAAGCAATTGTTACTTGATGGGGAGCAAATTGAAGCCTTTGCGCGGCAAGGTGAATTGCCACTGATTTATGAATTGGCGGATGAAAAGGCGGCGGTTGATCAAGTGATGGCGACGCTACAAACTGATCGTCAAGCCAATGATACAACGGCAATTATCGGCAAGACCTTGGCGGATAGTGAGCGGATTACGGAATTACTCCAAGCGCGTGGCGAAAAGGTGACATTAATTCGGACGGAAAATCAACGGTTAGTACCAGGAACGATTGTGGTGCCATCGTACTTAGCGAAGGGGTTGGAATTTGATGCCGTCATTGTGTGGAATGCTAATCAAACGCAATACCAGGGGGACCATGAACGGCAATTGATTTATACCATTTGTTCGCGGGCAATGCATAACTTAACGGTGACGAGTATTGGTCCGGTAACGGAGTTGATTCGTCAAGTTGATCAAAAGTTGTATCAGAAAAATTAGGAATGTTAAAAATAATAGGTTGTAATTTAGCAATTATAGTATGATATAAGCGTTGGTATTTTTAATATGCGGAGGAAAACTCATGAAATCTGCTTGGCAGAAAATTCGTAACGGGTTGAATACGAAGATTGGTTTCTTCGTGTTCACGGTTGTCTTATTTGCCCTTAAGATGTACTGGGCATATCAAACAAAATTTAATCTCGGGGTTAAGGGCCCAGTGCAAGAATTCTTATTAGCCTTTAATACGTTGCCGGCAGCGTTGCTATTTTTAGGGGTGGCGCTGTATTTCCGGGGCCGGTTATCATATTGGTTAATGTTGCTTGTTAATGCCATTGTGTCAACGTGGTTGTTAGCGAATATTTTGTACTACCGAGAATTTTCTGACTTTTTAACCTTGAACGTAATTAAAGGCTCCGGAAGTGCGTCGGGGAATTTAGGCACGAGTTTGAGTCAAATTATTCAGCCGACTGACTTTTGCGTCTACCTTGATGTGGTGTTCGTAATCTTATTATTGGCCTTTAAAGTGATTCGCTTTGATATGCGGCCCTTTAAACGGCGGTATGCAGCGACTATTTCAGCCTTATCATTGCTATTGTTTGGGGTTAACCTAGGAATGGCCGAGGGAGATCGAAGTCAATTGTTAACGCGGACGTTTGATAATAATTACATCGTGAAGTACTTAGGACTTGAAGCCTACACGATTTATGATGGGATTAAAACAACGCGCACGAGTGTGGTTCGGTCAAAAGCTGACAATCAAGATATGAAGCCAATTGAACGGTTTATCAAGAAGAATTATGCGCAACCGAACCAAGCTTACTACGGCAAAATCAAAGGTAAGAATATTATTGTGTTGCACTTGGAAAGTTTCCAACAATTCTTAATTGACTATAAGGTTAATGGCCAGGAAGTGACGCCAACGATTAATAAGTTGTATCACGATCAAAATACGTTAGCATACAGCAACTTCTTTAACCAAGTTGGGCAAGGGAAGACGAGTGATGCCGAATTGATGTTGGAAACGTCCCTTTATGGGTTACCAGAAGGGTCAGCGATGAGTACGTATGGGACGTCAAACACGTTCCAAGCAGCTCCGGCACTCTTAAAACAAAAGCTCGGTTATTCATCAGCTTCATTCCACGGGGATGTGCCAAGTTTTTGGAATCGGGATAACGCCTACAAGTCATTTGGGTACCAATACTTCTTTAGTAAGGAATATTTCCCAGAAGTTAAGGATTCCGATATGGGGTATGGGACCAAAGATAAGTTATTCTTGAAGTATTCGGCAAAGTACTTAGATCAATTACCACAACCGTTTTACGCTAAGTTAATTACGGTGACGAATCACTATCCATATTTGATTGATAAGAAGAATACTGATTTTCCGGAATTGACCACTGGGGATAAGACGGTTGATCCATATGTGCAAACCGCGCATTACTTAGATCAATCAGTCCAAGAATTATTAAATTACTTAGATAAGACGGGGATGCGGAAAAACACGGTCCTAGTTTTATATGGTGATCATTACGGGATTTCGGAAAACCATAAGGATGCGATTGCCAAGATTTTAGGGAAGAAGTCGGTGACTAATTACGACCTGGCGATGTGGCAAAAAGTCCCATTTATGATTAATGGGGAAGGCATTGACGGGGGTATCAAGGATACTTACGGTGGTGAAATTGATGTTTTACCAACCCTTGAAGACTTATTAGGGATTAGTTCTGATAAGTATATCCAATTTGGGCAAGACTTATTGTCAGCGCAAAATAATCAAATTGTGCCGTTTAGAAATGGTGATTGGGTCACCCCGCAATACACGAAGCCGGCGGTGATTACTTTGATACTAAGACGGGTAAGCAAATTAAGCACCCAACCAAGGCCCAACAACGAGCTTTTGATAAAACGCAAGCCTATGTGACGACGGAATTAGGCTTATCTGATAAGCTCTTAAACGGGGATTTATTACGGTTCTATCACTTGCCAGGGTTTGAAAAAGTGCAAAAGAAGGGTGTTTCATATAACTTGAAGAAGGGGCTTAAAGCCTTGAAGCAACAGCAAAAAGATCACCCAACGAGTTGGCGCGACCAAAACGATCATCGCAATTCAATTGATGATTACGAAACGGATGCTCCAGAATTAAATGGGGTGACGTTGAAATTCCCAACTAAATAAGGAAACTAGCAGCGGGGTGGACGGACTTGTCTGACCGCTGTTTTAGTCTAAAGGAGATTCCCTAAAATGGATGAATGGATTAATTATGACCACTTTGATCGGTCAACTTGGCACAGTTTTTATCCGGGCCAAGCTCCGGTATTAACGCAAGCCGATCTCGATGCGATTAAGTCGGTTAACGATCAAATCTCGTTGGCGGACGTCCAAGAAATTTACTTGACATTGATTAAATTGATTCAATTGCAAGTCCAAAATTATCAACAGATGCAACTGCAAAAGTTAACGTTTTTACACCAACCGAGTCGCCGGATTCCATTTATTATCGGAATTGCCGGCTCGGTGGCCGTTGGTAAAAGTACGACGGCGCGGTTGTTACAATTGCTGCTGCAACGGTTAATGCCGTGGCGTAACGTATCGATGGTGACGACGGATGGTTTTTTATATCCGAATGCCGAACTGAAACGACGCGGGATTATGCACCGTAAAGGGTTTCCCGAATCATATGACATGGAACGGTTGTTGACCTTTTTAAATGATGTTAACGCCGGGGTAGATGAGGTTAAAGTTCCGGTTTATTCCCATCAAGTCTATGATGTGATTAATGGGAAAGAACAAGTGATTACGAAACCAGACATTTTGATTGTGGAAGGAATTAATGTTTTACAACTGCCAAGTAATCAGCGGTTATATGTGAGTGATTTCTTTGATTTTTCAATTTATATTGATGCGGATGCGAAGTTGATTCAACAGTGGTATTTGGAACGGTTTGAAACCTTATTGGAAACCGCCTTTCAAGATCCGACTAACTACTATCACGAAATGGCGCAACAACCGCGTATGGAATCATTAGCGACGGCGAAGCGGGTTTGGCAAACGGTCAATCAACCGAATTTAGATAATTATATTTTGCCGACTCGAAATCGCGCGGATGTGATTTTGCATAAAACGAAACATCATGTGATTGACCAGGTATCGTTACGAGAGGACTAGGTCGTGAGGCTAGGTCGCGAACCGAGCGTTAAAGGCGACGTCAGGCTAACTGATAAACGGGACTTGATGCGAATGCATCGGGTGCCGTTTTTAGTTAGTCCTAGTCGCTGCTCGGTGAGCAAAGTTACTAAGTTGCCGTAGCAGATAACCTTCGACGGCAGCATTGTAACTACGTTCGCCACGCGGAAGCCTAGTGCCTAACTACGACAAAACCGCTGACCCTAGCGGTGCTAGTGACAACGGTTTGTCTTGTTAGGCCACGGCTCCCTTGATGCGTGGCTCACGACCTGATATTAACTTCGTTCGCTCAGCAGCGCCTTAGGGCCTAACTCAAAATGACTCCGAACCTGGCGATGCCAGTTCCGACGCCATTTATATCGTTACGCCAATAGGCGCTTTGATAGCTGATCTCACGACCTGAATTTAACATGAAAGAAAATCTGCTGATGTTGATAAGTCACGGCTAATTTAGCTTGAAAGATGGTGGCGAGGTTTTGCGCCATTGAGAGCCCAATGCCAAAGCCGGCGGGGCCGTCAATTTGATGGGCCGTATCTTGCCGGTAAAACCGATCAAAGAATTCGGTGTAATCTTGGTTAGCTCCGGCTTGATAAGTGTTACCAATGACTAATTCGCTGCCACGGGAATGCTTAGTTAGGGTCACGGTAACGGTCCCATTTTGATCGCAATACTTCACGGCATTATCAAGCAAGATATTACAAAGTTCGGTGTAATAATTGGCGTTGGCTAGCACTTTGACCCCTTGATTAACTTGGTAATTTAGCTTGAGGCCTTGATTCTCCAGTAATGGCTTAAAGTCATTGACAACTTGATTCACCAAGCTTGAGGCGTCAATTTTGGTGAGTTTAATTTCGGGATCTTCGTCTAAACGGGCTAAATTAATTAAATTGTTAATTAAGCGAGTCAATCGCTTGATTTGTTGGGTATTATTGGTGGTCCATTCGGTTTGACCGTCCAACATTTCAGCCATTTCATTATTAGCACTAATAATGGCGAGGGGCGTTTTTAATTCATGGCCAGCATTAGTGATGAACCGTTTTTGGCGTTGTTCGGCGGCAATAATGGGTTGTAAGACCCGGTTGGCAATTAGGATGATCACGATGGTAAAAATTATCCAACAAATTAAGCCAATCAGTACGCTAAAGCGCGTTAAATCACGCTGCGTTTGGGCGATGGCAGTTTGATCTAAGAATAAATACCGCGTCGGTTGCCCGGTTAGTTTTTGGAAGCGATATTGGGTTTTCCCTAATAATAACACCCCGTGATTATCGGGGGTTTGTTGGGCACGTTTTACTAAGGTGGCGATAATTTCCCGAGGTAAATTCGGGAAATTAGCCTGATCAATCATTCCTAATTGGTGATCACTCGTTTCACTGGCAATTACGTAACGGTATTGAAAAACGTTGTTAGCGGTGAAGTCCTTGCCGAGCTTTTGATGGGCGAGTTGGGTAGCCTGCGCGTGGCTTAATTCGCCATTATGTTGGGCTAAAATGGTCATGATTTGTTCGGCGCGCGTTTCGGTTTTCCAATTGGCAATCCCGACAATCGCGCCCCCCATGATTAACATGACGAGCAATAAGGCGGCCGAAGCGGTAATAATGAAGGTTTGCCGGAGCCGTTTAATCATCATGATGATTACCTACCGTGGTGATGAGCGTGAAGGGACCACTTTGTTCCCCAGTGATGGTCACGTGAGCATCAATCGCTGCCAGCTTTTGCTTGAGATATGAAACGGTAATCCACAAATCAGTTTCGTCGGCGCCATCAGTGCTCTCCCAGCCAACTTGAAGTAATTGACTGGCGGGAATGGCTTTATTAGGGTTGGCAAGGAGCAGTTTTAAGACACGCGTTTCCGTTGCCCCTAAGCGGACCGAAGTGTGGGCGACTAAGCGTTGTTCTTGGGGGTCAAACGTTAAATTGGCAATGTTAATTGGGCCGGTTTCAAATTGTTTATCGCGGCGATCAAGGGAGCGGAGCCGCGCCATTAATTCTTGAATCGAATAGGGTTTCGTCATATAGTCATCGGCCCCAGCATCGAGCCCAGTTACGCGATCATCGATTTCCGCCATCGCAGTAAGCATAATTACATAGGTATCATTGCCGGCTTGACGTAATTCTTTAAGGGCGGTTAAGCCGTCCTTAACGGGCATCATAATATCTAAAATCATGACGTCGTAAGCATGTTGCGTGGCGAGGTCAACTGCAACTTGGCCGTTATTTGCAATGTCAACGGTAAAACCTTGGCGTTCAATGGCAATTTGGAGTAAGCGGGCCAAGTCGGCTTGGTCTTCAGCAACTAAAATTTTCATCGTTAGGCCTCCTCATCTTGGTGAATTAAGTGGCGAATGGTTTGCATTTGTAAATCACACGCTGCCAGTTCTTCGGCACAGCGTTGCAATTCTTTGGCAATTCGTTCGGGATGGTCGATATTTTGTTTGTACTTCAGTTCGTGTTCCAAACTGGCCCATGAATCCATGGCAATCGTGCGGAGTTGAATTTCGACAAAGTATTGCCCGGGCGTGTGACCATCAACGTCGGGATACGGGGTAGTAACCGCTAAAATCAGGTGATAACTCCGGTAGCCGTTGGGTTTGGCATTCTTAATGTAATCTTTTTCGGTTACGACTTGCGCCCAATCAAGTTGCTTTAAAACGGCAACCGTGGTGTAGACGTCTTCGATAAAGCGACAAACGAGGCGGATGGCAATTGCGTCCTTACATTCACGCAGGGCACTGTGGGCAGTGACTGGATACCCTTTGCGGTGACATTTTTCAATCATGCTAGGTTCAGCTTTTACGCGGCCAATTAAATGTTCATATAATTTAGTTGGTTGGGCCTGATTGAGATCGGTTAAGCGGTCTTCTAAATCGGTTAAAATTAACGGCAAATATTGTGCCTGGTCACCATAAATATTCATAAGTTAACTCCTCTAATTAATTGATTAAATTATAGCAAGTTAGAATTAATTGCGAAATTTATCTATCAGTGATTGACCTAGGAGAGAAATGAACGTACAATACGGATAATTTTAGCCACCCCTCGTTAATTAAAAAGGAGAACTGATGATGACGACACAAGCAGTCGATGTTGATAAGATTTTAGTCCTCGATTTCGGAAGTCAATACAATCAATTGATTACCCGGCGAATTCGAGAACTCGGCATTTATTCGGAACTACGCTCACATCAAATGAGTATTGCTGAAATTAAGGCCTTTAATCCGAAGGGAATCATCTTTTCGGGGGGACCCAATAGTGTTTACGCGACCGATGCGTTTAAAGTTGATCCGGCCATTTTTAAGTTGGGAATTCCCATCTTGGGGATTTGTTATGGGATGCAATTAATGGCCAATGAATTAGGCGGAACGGTATCGGCCGCGGATGATTCGGAATATGGCCGGGCGGCGATTACAGTAACGGATGAACAATCATTGCTATTTCAGGATTTGCCAACAACGCAAACGGTGTGGATGAGTCACGGGGATAAAGTAACCACCGTCCCGACTGGGTTTAAAGTGATTGCCACGAGTGAAAATTGTCCGGTGGCAGCCATGGCGGATGAAGCGCGCCAATTCTATGCGTTACAATTCCACCCTGAAGTCCGGCATTCGGAATTTGGGAACCAAATGTTAGCTAATTTTGCCAAGCAAGTTTGTGGTGCTCAAGCTAATTGGACGATGGCCGACTTTATTGAGCGCCAAGTGGCGGAAATTCGCGAACAAGTTGGGGACAAAAAAAGTAATTCTTGGGATTTCCGGCGGGGTTGATTCTTCGGTGACGGCCGCCTTACTTCAACGTGCGGTTGGGGATCAATTAACGGCGATTTTTGTTGACCACGGACTGTTGCGGAAAAATGAAGCCGATCAAGTGATGGCGGCCTTAGCGGATGGTTTGGGCATTAAAATTGTCAAAGTTGATGCTAGTGAACGGTTCTTAACGGCCCTGCAAGGAGTGGCTGAACCCGAACAAAAGCGGAAAATCATTGGGCGCGAATTTGTGGCAGTGTTTAATGACGAAGCCCGCAAGTTAAAGGATGCCGACTTTTTAGCCCAAGGGACGTTGTACACGGATGTGATTGAAAGTGGGACTGATACCGCCCAAACGATTAAGTCGCACCATAATGTTGGAGGATTGCCAAAAGAATTAGGCTTTGAGTTAATCGAACCACTGCGGACGCTCTTTAAGGACGAAGCGCGCGCCCTTGGGGAACAACTTGGCTTACCACATGACCTCGTTTGGCGCCAACCATTCCCTGGCCCAGGCTTAGGGATTCGGGTCTTAGGCGAAGTGACGCCCGAAAAATTGGCGATTGTCCGCGAAAGTGATGCCATTTTACGGGAAGAAATTAAAAAAGCTGGCTTAACCAAAGACGTTTGGCAATATTTCACCGTCTTGACGAATATGAAATCCGTTGGGGTGATGGGTGATGGTCGGACATATGATTATGCCGTCGGGATTCGCGCGGTCACGAGTATTGACGGGATGACGGCTGACTTTGCTAAGTTACCATGGGAAGTTCTCCAAACGGTTTCGACACGGATTGTGAATGAAGTTGATCATGTGAACCGAATTCTATACGATGTTACGAGTAAACCGCCTTCCACGATTGAATGGGAATAAAGATATAATATAACTTGGTGGGGGAAAGCCGTTATTATAGGCTTTAGAAAAAGGAATACCTACGAAAAAAACTGTTAATTCAATATGGTTGTTTGCCAAAGTGTTTGCCATATGAAGAAAGCATTCAGTGTAAAAGCTGGGTGCTTTTTCTAACTTAATTTGACATTTGAGGAAATAAAAAAACGTATCAAGTTTAGTTGTATTGAAACATTCATTTCATTAGTACCAGTTAGCTGCTCAATTGCCTGGTAATTAGCAAACTCTTTTCCATGATCCACAGTAAGCGTTTTTAGCTTATCTTGAAGTTGACTAGCTAGTTCCAAAACGGCTTGAGTCAAGGACTGACTGTAGCGACCATGGAGCCGTTTAACAATGGTCAGGCGACTCTTACGCTCCACAGCTTGACCTTTACGTTTGCCAGAAAGCACGGTGTCAGCTTCAAAGTGACCAAATTCCTGGCGAGTTTCGATTTTATGAGGCCGCTCCTCAATTTAGCGGCCGTGACTGATTAGCCGGTGAAGTTCGTTAAAGATCGTGGTCTTACTAAAGCCTAAGTAGTTAGCGATATATCTCATGAAACGTCCTTGATGGGTTTTTCTGTCCACTTAAATGTTCAACTTAAATTTTACAATCTGCCGAAATAAAACTTATATAATACGTAAAAGGCCTTTTAGAGCTCGGCAAAGTCTGAACTCTAAAGGTCATTATTTTTATCAAGAATCCAATGCTTGTTTTAAATCTTCTATTAAGTCATCAGCTGCTTCAAGTCCTACCGACAACCGAAGCAACTTTGGGGTAATTCCTAGTCGCTGGCGTTGCTCAATTTCAACATCGGCATGTGTCTGGTAGTACGGGATTGTAATTAGACTTTCAACTCCACCAAGGCTCTCGGCAAAAGTAATAATTTTGACATTGTCAAGGAGTCTTGTTACATCCGCTTCATCCTTTACATAGAAACTAATCATACCACCTTGCCCCGGATAAAGGACCTTATCAATCCGGGGTTCATCCTTTAAGTATTTAACAATTGCCTGGGCATTTTTCGTGTGCTGCTTAACTCGGATTGTTAGAGTTTTCAGGCTTCGCAATAATAACCATGAATCAAAAGAATCAAGCGTATCACCAGTCGTAATATAGTACTCAAAATATTCTTTCGCTAACTTCCGGTCCTTACAAACCAGAATTCCGCCCAAAAGATCATTATGTCCAGAAAGGTACTTAGTTGCCGAGTGAACAACCACATCCGCCCCTTCAGTTAGTGGTCGCTGATAAACCGGTGTATAGAAAGTGTTATCAACGATCACCAAAATTTGCGTATTTTTACTGTGAACTGCTGCAGCAATTTTAGCAATGTTCAGTTTTTTCATCGTTGGATTAGATGGCGTTTCTAACCAAATTACCTTTGTCCGTGGAGTAATCTTCTGTAGTAAATCACTAATCCGTTGGCCATCCCACTGGTCAAAATTAATCCCAAAATGTTTATGAAGATAACGGAAATAACGAAAGTCTCCACCATATAAGTCATTCAAAGAAATTAATTGATCGCCTGTTTTCAAAATACTGAGGGCTAGTTGAATAGCAGCCATCCCTGAACTAAGGGCAAATCCAGCAGTGCCACCTTCTAGTTTTGCCATCGTTTGCTCAAGGACGGAACGGTTAGGCGTAGCAATTCGTGAATAAGTGTAGCCTTGATGGGGATCAAAGCTTTTTGCCTCTGCTAGTGATTCGTGACGATAATTTGAGGAAAAATACAACGGTAAAGCAACTGCCTTATTTCCGTCTAAGTGACTTCCTGCTTGAGCAGTGATTGTTTCAATTGATTGTTTACACATAAAGATTTCCTCCTAATTGTGGGCCTTTTCGAATGCCTGTTGAATATCACTAACTTGGTCACGATAATCTTCAATTCCGACAGACATCCGAATTAATCCCGGCTTAATACCAGCAGCAAGTTGTTCTTCAGGGGTTAACTCAGCGTGACTCATCTTACTTGGAAGCTCCACCAGGCTTTCTACGGCACCTAAACTAACTGCTAACTTAAATAGTTGAAGGTGGTTAACGAACTCACTCGGGTTAACCTGTTCAGTAAGCTCAAATGAAAATACTCCTCCAGCTCCCCGGGCCTCTTTTCGTAATTCTTGGTATCCCGGAAGATCGGATAGTCCAGGATAGTAAATTTTTTTGAACCGCATTTGATTCTTGAAGGTAATGAATAATCCTTTTTACATTCTCCATTTGACGTTCAAGACGGATCCCGAGTGTTTTGATTCCCCTTGCTAGCTCATTGCTGTCTTCAGGAGAAAGAACTGCACCCAGAGCATTTTGAATAAAGTAAACCCGTTCTGCCAAAGATTGGTCTCTAACTACCACTGCTCCTGCGGAAATATCAGAATGCCCCTAAAGATACTTTGTTGCACTATGAATGACGATGTCTGCACCAAGATTCAGTGGTCGCAACAGATAAGGACTTAAGAAGGTATTATCAACAATTGTTAATAAATTATATTGATGCGCTAACTGGGAAACCTGACTGATTGAAGTTACCTTAAGTAACGGATTAGTAACTGGCTCAAAATAGATTGCCTTGGTATTTGGCTGAATCGCCTGTTCGATGGCACTTAAATCTCGGGTATCAACAGCAGTAATCGTTAACCCCCACCGCTTAAAGAATTCATGAAGTAGCCGAAATGTCCCGCCATAAATCTGGTTTCCAACAAGCAAGTGATCACCTTTTTTTTAAAGATTGCCAGTGCGGCATGGATCGCTGCCATTCCCGACGAAAAACAAAAGCCGTAATCGCCTTCCTCCAAAGCAGCTAATTGCTCTTCAACCGCCCGTCGCGTTGGGTTACCTGAACGTGAATAATCGTCTTTGATTTGTGCACACACTTCTGGATATTTAAAGGTCGTGGCCTTATAAATTGGAACGGTAACGGCACCGGTATTATTATCATGTTGCGCCGGTTGATGGACTAATTTGGTATTAAATTCAGTCATTATTATTTCCTCCTTAACTAAAAAATCCCTAGGTAAGAAATCTCACCTAGGGACGTCAATAACGTGGTACCACCCAAATTCACTGATATTACTATCAGCCTCAACAGTACTTAAGAAAGTAATCTTAAATACCAGGGATGGTAACGGATCCTTCCGGAATCATAGCCAGTCGTTCTGACCATTCATCATTGCTCAGAGCTCATCTTCACGGTAACCAAATACCTACCTTCTCACCATTAGTAGTCACTGTTAGAAGTTAGTTACCCTTACTCTTCTCATCAACGCATCATTATAAAAAGATTAGAATTTTCTAATAATATAGAACGTATTCATACGAATGTCAAGAAGAAATCAACTCAAAATATATTAGATTCTCTTATTTGTAGTGTTGAAGATGAGGTTTGGGATTCCTATAAATCGTGCATTTTGCTAAAGAACAGAATAGAAAATAACCATAATAATGTAAGTGTGGTTATCAAAAGTTTTCAGAATAGTGGACATATGTTAACAATACCTTTTCAGCCTAATAATAGATATAGCAAAAGAAATAAAGTAAGCGTAATGCAAGATGCCTATCGTTCATGGTTCGATACGGTTAATTTTTTTTAAACATAATTTATAAGATGTTTGGGTAATTGGCGTTAAGGTAATTATTGGATTCAACAAAATAATAGCAGTTTTTGGTAGTTTTTATAGATTAGATTTAAAATGAGATCCACCATTCAGAATTTTAATATTCTAAGTGGTGGATTTTTAATTAATGACATGGTCAAATTAATTTTTATCGATTTGAAATTCAAATTGATGTATGAATTAATACCTTTTATGTCAATACCTAAACCAGTTATCAAGTTACGCGATACGGATGATGGTTAAATTTGTATGCTATCAACATAGACAAGAAAGGAAATTAACTTGAAATGTTGATTGAAGCAAGAAATTTAACGAAACGTTACGGTAAAAAAACGGTTTTAAAGAATGTTAATTTAAATATTGATCAAGGACAATTAGTTGCTTATTTAGGTACTAATGGAGCGGGAAAATCGACCACGATAAATATTTTAATGGGATTATTAGCCCCAACAGAGGGGAGGATTACGTATGCCCAAAATTTAAAAATGGGGGTCGTGTTTCAAACTAGTGTTTTAGATGATAGCTTAACCGTTAGTGATAATTTAAATTTACGCTTACGATTATATAAACACGCCTCTAAAGAATGGTTGGCGCAATTGATTGAGGTGATTGGGGTGAAAAAGTTTTTATCTCAGAAATATGGAATGTTGTCGGGTGGTCAAAAAAAGACGAGTTGATATTGTACGGGCTCTGATTGATAAACCAGATTTATTATTTTTAGATGAACCGACCACTGGACTGGATTTGCAAACTAGATTAGCCATTTGGAATTTATTGCAACAATTACAAACAGCGTATGGTTTAACGATTTTTTTGACAACGCATTATCTTGAAGAAGCTGCCAATGCAGATCAAATGTATATTCTTGAAAATGGTCAGCTGTTAGTTAAAGGGTCAGCGAGTGAAATTAAGCAGCAATATGCCCCTTCGAAATTAACAATTGCAATGGCGAACCCAGAAAAGTTATTGAATAATTATCAAGCTAAAGTAATTAATGCCGGAAAGGTGGAAGTAAGTTCATTATCAACGCAAGCAGTTTTAAAGTTATTGCAGGAATTTCAGACGGACATTATTGAGTTTGAATATCGCCAGGGATCAATTGATGATGCATTCATTGCAGTAACAGGAAAGGAGTTGCAATAATGGTGGCATTAGTCCAACGAAATATTAAAATTTATTTTTCGAATCGAGCTGGGGTGGTAATGTCTTGTTTAGGCGCGTTAATTTCCTTTGTTATCTTTATTGGTTTTTTACAATCGAATTTGGAAGCTAATTGGAAATTGATTTCTAATATTAAGGAATTACTAGATTTGTGGATGACGGCGGGAATTGTCAGTATTGCTGGCATTACAACTTCTTTTCAAGCGTTAGGACAATTAGTTAAAGATCGAGAATCCCGGACGATTGATGATTTGAGTTTGACCGATGTATCCGTAGTTAAGCAAAATTTAGCGTATGTATTATCAGGGACGCTAATTAGTTTTATGATGCAAGTTATTACGCTATTGGTAATGATGGGGTATTTCAAACTGGTTGATCGAATTTTGATTCCTACGGGAGTGATTTGGCCGTCGTTAGGATATATGGGGCTTGGTTCGTTAGTTGCTACTTTATTAAACCTCATTATTATTTTGTTTATTCATTCATCAACGACGTTTAGTCGGTTATCATCCATTATTGGGGCAATTGCGGGTTTTGATGTTGCCACTTATTTACCATATGGAGCGTTGACATCCCATACACAAGCTTTGGTAAAATTAGTGCCAAGTAGTTATGAAGCAGCAGCGTTACGGAGTTTGTTGCTTAATCAAGTCAGTCAGCATGATTTATCAGCTAAACTTAGATACCAAATGATTGATTACTTGGGAATCTACTTTAAAATTAACGGTTATCAATTAAAACGGATTGATGATCTTTATATTATGCTGGGGATGATGTTAATTTTAATAATTATTATTGTTATCATGTCATGGCTGTTTAACCGGAGAAGGAGCGTTTAAAAATTGAAAATTACCTTTCAACCAAATGGATCAGTAGACGATGAAATCGAAATCGAAATTAAAGCGGCCACCCAAACTGATACGATTGATAAATTAATTGATTATATTAGTAATTTTAAACCACAGGAACAACGTATAATTCCGGTTAAGACGCTTGAGCGGATTATTACGATTAAAGTTGATCAGTTAGTTAAAGTTGAAGTTCAAGGAAATGTTTTAATGTATTACACGACGCAGCAGGTGGTGAAAGCTAATGGCCGGTTATACCAAGTATTAGAAAATTTAAGCGAAGATTTTGTCCAAGTCTCTCGGCATTCGATTATTAATTTGAATTATTTGGAGTCGATTGAAAGTGGCTTTGCGGGCAATATGGTGGCGATGCTAGCCGTTAATTTACGATCGGATATTTCAAGACGATATTTGGTGAATTTAGAAAGGAAACTAGGGCTTTAAAATGAAGTGGATTAGTAAAGTATTGGAGTATATAGTGACTGGAATTGGCTTTGGGGCTAGTAGTTACTTGTTGATATTAACGTTTTTATATCCGGGGGTAGCTCCAACCGTAACTGGGGTCGGTTCAGTATTTGTGATATCAGGGTTGATAGGGATTTTATCAATGATTTTAAAATCTGATTTACCATTAATGATTTCCATGGGGATTCATTTATTAGGAACATTTAGTTTGTTTTTAATCATGGTAGTAATTAATAGTTGGCCGGTTAATTGGCAATCAATCTGTTTGTTCCTTCTGATTTATGTTGTGATTTGGGTAATCATTGTTTTGGAACAAAAACGAGTAGTGAGTGAAATTAATAAAAAAATAAAGGCATCCAAATAGATTTTCAGCTTTTTTTAAGGTTGAGTTTGTAAAATTAAAAATCCTAGCTCGGCAATGAATTAGTTTGCAGGGCTATGATTTGATGTTTAATGCCTCGGATTGTTAATTTTTCTGCAAATAGCAACCGTACGTTCTGCAATATCATAAGTTACAATATCGTAAGGTTGTAAAATGCGAAATAGTTAAATATAATTTAGGGAGGAGGTGACCACAGATGTTTATTGGTCGAAAAAAAGAATTACAAGTTTTAAATGATTTATACCAAGCTGACCAATTCCAGTGTGCGATTGTTTATGGACGCCGACGGATTGGGAAGACCTCACTGATTAATGAGTTTGTTAAAGATAAAGCGACAATTTATTTCACGGGATTAGAGGAAAGTGCGACAGAAAATTTAGAACGTTTTTCAGATGCTATTAATAATTATCGGGATGATGATGGTTTAGATGCGCCAAGTTTTGCTAATTTCGAGCAAGCCTTTAAAAAAATTAGTTCGGATTTCACAACGGGAAAAAGTAGTATTAGTAATTGATGAATTTCCGTATCTGGCACAGGCTTACCCGCCAATTAGCTCAATGTTGCAATCGTATATTGATCTATATTTTAAGCAAACCAATTTATTTATTATTTTGTGCGGTAGTTCGATGTCGTTTATGGAAAATCAAGTCTTAGGGTACCAAAGCCCGCTGTATGGACGCCGGACGGCTCAAATTAAGCTGCAACCATTTTCGTTTGCTGAGGCCCAAGCCTACTTTCCTAGTTTGCCGGCGGAGGATGTCTTTATCTTGAATGCAATTACGGGTGGCATTCCGATGTACTTATCGTTGATGTCAGCTAATAAAGGGATTCGGGATAATATTGCTGATAATTACTTAAATCCCAATGCGATTTTATTTGCGGAACCAAGCAGTCTTTTAAATCAAGAACTGCGGGAACCAGCTAATTACAATTCAATTATTTCAGCTATCGCAGCTGGAGCAAGTCGCCAAGGAGAAATCGCAACGAAAACCGGGATTGCTAGTGGGGGCTTAAGTAAGTACTTGGATAATTTAATTGATTTAGGAATTATTGCGAAAAAAGTTCCGGTGACGGAATTGGGGAAGGCACGCAGCCGGAAATCAGTGTATGTTATTAACGATGGAATGTTTCGATTTTGGTATACCTTTGTGGGAAGACGAGTTAGTCAGATTGAACGAGGACTAATTGAACCCGTCTTGGATCAAATTATGCAATTGCTACCTCACTTTATGGGTCCAGAATTTGAAAAATTATCGCAGAATTACTTGTGGGACCACATATATCAACCCGAAGTAGTACCAACCCCATTTATCGAATTAGGTAATTGGTGGGGGACGGATGCCAAAAAAACGTGAGGCAGTGGAAATGGACATTGTTGGTTTTGATGAAGCGGCATTAAATGGTTATTTTGGTGAATGTAAGTGGCGTAATGAATTAGTGCCAGTGTCAGTTTTAGAAAAATTAATTGAACGGAGTCGGTTGTTTTCGTACCCGCAAAAACACTTCTATTTATTTGCTAAACATGGCTTTACGGAGCAATGTCAGCAATTAGCCAAACAAGTTAACTGTCATTTAATTACGTTTACCGAGATGTAATTAAGTACAATCAGTAATTAATAAACCCTGCGCCGGAAGTTAGACGCAGGGTTAAATTATTTATTTTTATCAAGGCGATTAACGGTGAGGGGGTATTTTTGATCTAATTTAGGATTGAGTTTATATAAGGTTAACCAACGGCGACCGGCACCAAAAATAATCCAACCACCAATCCAAAAGACTCCCATAATGGATTTAGCAATTTCATTATGGACGAGCGGTAAACAAGCGCCCCATGCAAACATGACGATGATGTAGCCCACGGTATAGAAAGTTCGATACATTTTGTACTCATCATGGCGATCATGGAGTTGGAGTTGCAGCTGTTCGTCAGCGTCCGCTAATTTAGCTTGATGTTGTTCAGAATCATCGTGGGAAGCAAGGTCACTAACTTCAACGCCTAATGCCCCCGCGACTAAGTTTAAGGTCGTGGTGTTAGTTTCTTCGCCGGCTTCTAAGCGTTGAATGGTGCGAAGGGAAACTTGGGCTTTTTCGGCGAGTTGTTCTTGTGAAAGATTTTGTTGTTTCCGAAAAGTCTTGATTTTGTTGTCACTCATGGTAGTGCCTCCTTACTTAACTTTGTCTTAATTATACGGCGAACGACTCAAAATGCCACGCCAGCTTTCCGCCAGTCACCCGCCACTTCTCCGTCAGTGGTTTTGGCGGTTATTTCCCGGGAAATTCGCCTAAACAACTAGAATTTAGTATACTAATCATAATTTATATATATAAGTACGAAGCGAGGATAAAATGGAAAATCAAAGTCGGTGTCCATGGGCCCAAACAAGTGAATTAATGCAAACTTACCATGATCAAGAATGGGGAAAACTAAATTTAAACGAGGACTATCTTTATGAGATGATGGTATTGGAATCGTTCCAAGCGGGGTTGTCGTGGGAAATTGTCTTAAAGAAACGAGCTGCGTTTCGCCAAGCATTCGCTAATTTTGAGGTGGCTAAAGTGGCAGGATTTACCGAAACTGACATTGCAAACTTGCTCCAAAATCCGGGGATTATTCGTCATCGGGGTAAAATTGAAGCGGCGATCAATAATGCCCAAATTTTAATTGCTTGGCATCAACAAGGGCAAACGTTAGGGGCGTTGTTAACGGAATTAATTCCAGCGTCGATCATTAATTATCCGGCAACGATGGCGGATGTTCCGAGTCAAACAGCGGTGGCGCAAACGGTAGCGAAAGCGTTGAAAAAAAGCCGGCTTTAAATTCATGGGACCGGTGACGACGTATTCGTATTTACAAGCGATTGGACTCGTGAATGATCATTTAGTCAGTTGTCAGTTTAAAGAAGGAGCGAAGTAATGCAATATTGTCATCGCTGTGAAAGTGAATTAACGCCTGGAATTAAATTTTGTGGGAAATGTGGAACGTTAGTTAAACCAACCCCGAAGGCAACGAACGTGATTAAAGTAGCAGAACCAGTTAGCCATCGATACCTTGGTTGGTGGTTATTCGGGTTCGTCGTGATTGCGGTCGCAGGAATCTGTGGCTATGAACACTATCAAGCTAATCAACCGCTGGATTCAATGCCTCCAGCTAAGATTAGTAGTCAGCAAGCAACTAACAGTCAAGCATCATCAACGAATGAGATTTCGCCAGCGGAATTAGCAATAATGCTCTATTGGAAATATTATCCGCAGACAGAACTGACTGGTGCTAGCAGTATGATTTTGACCAAAGACAATCAAGGACGGCAGCAAATTGGCTTTGGCACTGCCGCTAGTGATTTGTTCTTTAAAGTAGCTGGTGATCAGATAACAGTTTGGAAAATTAAGGAAGATCCTGATTTACCAACTTATCAACAAGGTTACGAACAAAGTACAATTTCGAAGCAGGAATTATTAGCAAGTAGTTATCAAAGTGCAACGCAACGACAAGGTGTGCAATGGATTGCGAGCCAGATTAAAGTGGATGAGTAGAATTAGAAGGACGGAAGTTTTTTTGACTTCGGTCCTTTTTAGTTGGCTAAATATTACGATAATAATAATCAATATTAGGGTCTCGATTAGTAAAAATGCTAGGTTGTCAGTATGATATGGCCAACATACTTTAATGTCATCAGCAGATGGAGGTTAATCGAATGACCAAAGAATTATTTACCAATGAGATTTTAATCGATGCAGATAATCAACGTATTGAAAAGTTATTGCTAAATTTAGAAAATATTATTAAATGGAACCCAGAAATTAAACAAGTCGCCACAATTGATCATGATGAGTATATGATTTTACGGCATGGGGGGGCGTTAAATACTACTGAAACGATTAAAGTAACTCAGCGTGGTAACACAATTGAATATGAATCTTTTGATGGGACCATTAATTGTTTGATTGAATGGGAGCTTGAATCGTTGTCAAGGCATCAAACACGACTGAAACAAACACTATCTTTAACATCAACAACGGCATTAAACGGAGTGGCTTTAATGTTGAAACCAGTGATTCGCAATGCCTTTAAAGATAATTTAACTGGGATTAAGCGGGTAGTCGAAACAATGGAGGCAATCTACTAATGCAGGTCATCGCTAATTCCATGCCTCCGCATATGGTTGAAGTTGAAGAACCGCCTGTTAGTCCCACGGCGATTAAAATTAAAACAGAATATACGCCACTATTACGTTATGATTTATTACAATTGGGAAATTCAAATCCAAAGGTAATGGGATATGGGGGTGTTGGGACGGTAGTCGAAACTGGAATATTTCGCTCACCCAAATTACTAAACCAACGCGTCTTATTTCTAAATCCAAGTGGGACGTTTCAGCAATTTAACTATCCCCTAATTCCGTTATACTGTTTCCAATTGCCTGATACTGTTGATAGTTTACAGGCCACGGCGCTGATTGGTGGTGCTGATATTGCCATGGTTTTGAAGCATAAACTAAAACAGTTGCAAGTGGATGAAGTGATTTTATTGGGCGCCAATTCAGTTGTTGGACTATCCTTAATTCAATTATTAGCGATTGACGATCCAATTCCGATTCAGGCGCTTGTTCGGGAACAGTCGCAAGCATATTTTAATCATCAATTAGCATTAGCTAATGTGTCCTTGATTCGTGGTCACGGAAAGCGGCCCGTTGTGATTGATCTCAGCAATCAAGGATATTTAACTGAAATTAATGAGTATTTAAAGGCGAAAATTCCAGTTTGGTCGATTGCGCGGAATCAACTACCCGGCGTGAAGTTTATTAGTGAACCGTTGTTGCCAAAGGGGTATCAAGAACTAATTGAATTGTTAGCAATGGATAAATTATATTTACCAATTGATAAGACGTTTCGGTATCAAGCAATTGAGGAGGCAATTGCTTATCAACAGGCAAAATCACGAGGACGAAATTTGCTTAGCTGGTCATAATCCGGTATATTGATATGAAATAACCATGTGATTTAGGGGAGGGTGTAATGCAGGAATTAGAAACCGAAATTGCGCAAATCATTAAACAGCGCCGGCAAGCAATGGGCTTGTCGCAAGGTCAGTTGGCAGATGGAATTTGCTCGCAGCCAACGATTAGTAGTATCGAAAAAGGAAATTATCTGCCAAATGCATCGATGTTTATTGAATTATGCCGGCGGTTAGAAATTTCGTTAGATCATGAATTCTTGCAAACCAGTCTTCAGTTTGGCTTACAAGCTCAATTTTCTAAACATGTTTTTAATTTATGCAAACAGCACCAATATGCTGAAATGTTGGAGTATCTTGATTCACCAGCAGTTATTAACGGCTTAACGAATAATCATGATTTTCAAGTTATTATTACTATTACGGATGTGCCTATTTTCGAGTGACCGGGTATGAATTACTGACGCGTCATTATCTTAAAATGGCATTAGCATATACCATGGCGGGGCAGGTAAAACAGCCACAAAATGAGATTGAGCTCCTATTAATTAATTCGCTTGCCTTTATTAGTCATCGGTTAGGGGATGATGAACAAGCCAGTGAGTTGTTTAAATTGGCTATTACGGCATTAAATAGTTATGATTATCAGCGTGAAAATTTGAATGTTGTTAATTATCAATACGGTTTGTTTTTAATCGATCAGCATCGATATGAAACAGCTGCGCAAGTTTTGCAGGCGGGGATTGATCGGGTGCATCAATTAGAGTCATATTTTATGTTACCTGAGTATGCCTTAGCGTTGGTTAAATGTTATGACGCACTTAGGGATGATGAAAAGCGTGATAAGTATCAAGCGTATCAATTGATTTTTAAATAGGTCGTGAGCCACGCATTAAGGAAGCCGTGGCCTAACGTAGACAGGTCGTTGGCACTAGCTATGCTAGGGTCGGCGACTTTGTCATAGTTAGGCACTAGGCTTCCGCGTGGCGAACGTAGTTAATATCAGGTCGCGAACCGAGCGTAAAAAGCGACGATAGGCTAACTCAGAAACGGGCTCTGACGTGGCACACGTCGGGGTTCGTTTTCAGTTAGTCCTAGTCGCTTGCTCGGTGAGCGTAGTTAAGACCGGCTGGCGTAATAATAAAAGCAGCGTTGGAACTAGTGAGACTAGTTTCGGCGCTGCTTTTAGTTAGGTGAGTTTTTTTAGTTAATCATCCAACTTCAATAGTTGGGCAATTTTTGCTTCCATTTCATTCGTCGCAATCGTTTGTTCTGGCCGGGGTGTTTGGTCGAATAATGATTGGACGTTTGGCGAAAGTGGTTGCCCAAGTTGGTCAAATAAGGTTTGAATGGCTGCCAAACCGGTAGTGTTGGTGCTTGACCGTTCAGGGCCGTTAAGACGGTTTCGGGGAATTTTGCCGGACTAGCGGTGGCAATAATTACCGTTGGCGTTTGATCGTTCGTGGCTTGTTGGTATTGATGGGTGACGTGTGAAGCCACGGCCGTGTGTGGATCAATTAAGTACCCAGTTTGGTCATAGAGGCGTTTGATTTCGGCGCGGACCTCAGCTTCAGTCGCAAAGCCGGCCGGAAAGGTTTGAGCTAATTGGTCGTGGACTTCCGCCGTGACGGTGTAGTGGCCGCTTTGAGTTAAGTGATCCATTAATTCTGTTACTGCGTCGGCGTCACCTTGATAATAATCAAACAACAACCGTTCTAAATTACTAGAAACTAAGATGTCCATTGCTGGGGCGTTGGTTAAGTAGAATGGCCGTTGGCGATCATAGGTCCCCGTCTTAAAGAAATCGGTTAAGACGTTATTTTTATTAGACGCGCAAATTAAGTGTTTAATTGGTAAACCGAGTTGTTGGGCGTAGTAACCGGCGAGGATGTCACCGAAATTCCCAGTTGGCACCGCAAAATTAACTTGGTCCCCCACCGTAATTGCATGGCGTTGGACTAATTGACCATAGGCGGCGAAATAGTACACGATTTGGGGAATTAACCGCCCAATATTCATTGAATTGGCGGATGAGAATTGATAACCATTAACCGCTAATCGGTGGCCAAAATCATGGTTATTGAAAATTTCTTTGACCTTTGTTTGGGCGTCATCAAAGTTCCCTTCAATCGCAATTGCGGTTAAGTTTTGTCCCCGTAAGCTAAGCATTTGCTTTAATTGCACTGGACTAACCCCACCAGCAGGTAGAAGACAATTACTTGGGTGTTGGCTTGGTCACTAAAACCATGCATTGAAGCTGATCCAGTATCCCCCGAAGTAGCGGTTAGGATAATAATATCTTTACCAACGTGTTCAAGGGTCACGGCTTTGGTCATTAAACGCGGTAAGACTTGCAAGGCGATATCTTTAAAGGCCAGCGTGGGACCATGGAATAATTCTAAGTAATAATTACCATCGTGTTGGGCGGAGACCGGCGCGATTGCGTCATCTTCCCACTGGTCACCATAGGCTTGGTTGACGATGGTGGTTAATTGTTCATCAGTAAAGTCATCAAAGAACCAACTAAGGATGACTTGGGCTAATTCTTGATAGGATAGATTGCTGAGTTGAGCTAAATCAACATCGGGATGCGGAAAGGCAACGGGCACATATAACCCGCCATCCGGAGCGAGTCCTTGGATGACCGCTTGGGCTGAATTTAATGTGTTTTTAATATTTCCGCGGGTGCTACGATATTGCATAATTAAACCTCCGTTAAAGTATTATCGGCATTCTTATTCCATATTGTAACCTGAAAGCTAAGTATGATACAATCTAAAATTAAAATAAGATTAGAAGGCGGAGCGTAACGGAAGATGAAAACCATTCAAATTGGCCTCCTTGGGTTAGGGACTGTTGGATCTGGGGTCTTACAAATGATTCAAGAAAACCAAGCTAAAGTAGCTAAGGTCACCGGTTGTGAATTAAAGGTGAAACGGGTATTAGTCCGGCACCCAGAAAATTACCAAGCGGTTGCTGATCAAGTGGCGTTAACGAGTGACGTTGATGAGTTATTAAATGATGATGACCTTCAAATTATTGTCGAATTAATGGGAGGGATTCATCCGGCCCAAGAATATATTGAAGCTGCACTGAAGCAACACAAAAACGTGGTGACGGCCAATAAAGACTTAATTGCCGTGGCGGGACCACAGTTAAGTCAATTGGCCCAAGCGAATCACTGTGACTTAATGTATGAAGCCAGTGTCGCTGGGGGGATTCCCATTTTACGCACGATTGCCAATAGTTTTGCCGCCGATGAAATTACGGCCGTGAAGGGAATTGTGAATGGGACGACCAATTATATATTGACCCAAATGACGCAACAACATTGGTCGTACGCCCAGGCGTTGTCAAAAGCCCAGGAACTAGGGTTTGCGGAAAGTGATCCGACTAATGATGTGACGGGGAAAGATGCGGCTTATAAAATGGTGATTTTAAGTCAGTTTGCCTTTGGAACGGATGTCCAAACCAGCGACTTTAAAGTCACGGGGATTGATCAATTACAAGCCTTTGATGTTGCCAAAGCCCAAGACTTTGGATATGTAATTAAATTAATCGGGCTTGCGCAAGTGGCCAATGGTGGCGTCTTTGTGGAAGTCGCCCCGGTGTTAGTAGCCCAATCGCATCCATTAGCGGCGGTGCAAAATGAAAACAATGCCGTAATGGTGACCGGGAAGGCCGTCGGTGACACGCTCTTCTATGGTCCGGGTGCGGGGGGCTTGCCAACCGCCAATAGTGTGTTGAGTGATATTACGACGGTGACGAAGAATTTGGTCTTACAAACCAACGGGAACCAATTTAATAACTATCATCAACATTACGTCCCAGCCGCCCCAACGGATGTTAAATATCCATATTACTTATCTTTAACGATGCCGGATATTCCGGGGCAAATGCTACAATTAACGCAAATTATGACGGATTTAGGCGCAAGTTTTAGTGAAATTGCCCAAGAACCAGCTTCTGATGGGGAAACGGCGCACGTGGTAATTATTACGCATACGATGGACGAACAACAATTACACGCCTTTCAAGCGCGAATTGAACAATCACCAACGTTGACCTTACAAGCAGCCTATAAAGTTTTAAATTAGGAGGATGGGATGTTAACGATTAAAGTACCAGCCACGAGTGCTAATTTAGGCCCTGGGTTTGATTCCATTGGGATGGCGGTTTCGATTTATTTAACGGTGAAAGTTATCGAACCAGCGGCGGCTTGGCAAGTTGAGCATGATTTAGGCGATTTACCGCACGATGAAACCAATTTAATTGTGCAAACGGCGTTAAAAGTGGCGCCAGACTTAACTCCTCATCATTTACAAGTTACGAGTGAAATTCCGGTTGCGCATGGCCTGGGAAGTAGTTCGAGTGCAATCGTCGCCGGAATTGAATTAGCCAACCAATTGGCTGATTTACAGTTGCCAGCTGAGCAAAAAGTTTTAATTGCCAGTCAAATTGAAGGGCATCCTGACAATGTGGCGCCAGCGATTTTAGGTGGCCTGGTGATTGGGACGAAGGCGGGAGAAAAGTTTTTAGCGGTTCCTGCCCCAGCGTTACCGTGGGATTTAATTACGTATATTCCGGCGTATAATTTAGCGACTGCGGATGCCCGAGCGGTGTTGCCGGCAACGTTATCCTTTCAGGAAGCGACGCATGCGAGTGCTATTGCCAATACCTTGGCGGCGGCCTTAGTGGCGCAACAATATGAGGTTGTGGCGCAATTGTTAGAACAGGATCAGTTCCACGAACCTTTTCGGCAACGCTTAGTGCCGGAATTAACTACAATTCGCCGATTGGCGCACGAAGCCGGAGCGGTAGCGACGTATTTAAGTGGGGCGGGACCAACGATTATGATATTGAGTGGCCCTGATTGTACGGCCAAGGTGGTCCAAGCAATTCAAGGAGCTGGTTTACAGGCGCCAATTCAAGTATTAACGTCAGTTGCAACTGGGGTTCAAGTTGAGCGAGCGTAAATTATTTTAACAGGTCGGTGAGTTTTTCACCGGCCTTTTAAATTGGGTGCCGCCCGGGTTAGTTGGGAGTGTTACAATGAAACAGATATTGGAATTTAGAGGAGGAAATATTAATGGAACATGAACGGTTAAGCGGGATTGGGTTATGTTTATTATTAGCGATTCCAGCTTGGTGGGTAGGAAATCTGTGGCCGGTTATTGGGGGACCCGTGCTGGGCATTATTTTGGGGATGATTATTACCCAATTGTGGCCTGATAAGGGGATCTTCCAAGATGGAATTAACTGGACGGGAAAAAAAGGTCTTACAAGTGGCCGTGGTACTGCTAGGGTTTGGTCTGGATCTCGGGGTGATTTGGCAAACCGGGGTGACCTCGCTGCCGATTATTGTCGTAACGATTACGGTCGCCTTAGTGATTGCTTATGTTTTGCACCGGACGCTAGGGTTAACGGGGAATGCGGCCACCTTAATAGGGGTTGGTTCTTCAATTTGTGGTGGGTCAGCGATTGCAGCTACGGCTCCAGTCGTTGACGCGGATGATGATGAAATTGCCCAAGCTATGTCGGTAATCTTCTTTTTTAATGTGATTGCGGCGATTTTATTCCCATGGCTGGGGCATTGGCTTGGCTTTTCAACGACGACTGGTCATGCGTTTGGAATTTTTGCGGGAACAGCGATTAATGATACGTCATCTGTCACGGCGGCCGCAGCAACCTGGGATAGTATGTGGCATTTAGGTTCACAAACGTTATCGACGGCCGTGACGGTTAAATTGACACGGACGTTAGCAATTATTCCAATTACCTTTGGGTTAGCACTTTACCAAGTTCGGCAACATCGTGGTAGTGGGGATAACCATTTTAGTTTGAAACGGGCGTTCCCAATGTTTATTTTGTACTTTATCTTGGCGGCTTTGATTACAACAATTAGTGTTCATGGGTTTGGTGCCAATCCAGATACTTTTAACATTTTTAAGCAATTAGCGAAGTTTATGATTGTGATGGCGATGGTGGCGATTGGAATGAATACGGATGTTGTTAAATTAATTCGGACCGGTGGCAAACCGTTGTTACTCGGGGCTAGTTGTTGGTTCGGAATTACGGTGGCTAGTTTACTGATGCAACATTTCCTTAATATTTGGTAAAGATGAGAGCAAATTAGTGTTGAAAACGCTTCGAATGGGTGTATAATACTGGCGATTATAAATATATATTGGCGGTATGAGGAGGTGCAACCATGTTTCTAGCGTTAAAGGAAATGAAGCACGAAAAATTACGGTACGGGCTGGTCGCTTTAATGATTACCTTAATTAGTTATTTGGTATTCGTTTTAGCAGCGCTCGCCTTAGGATTAGCGCAACAGGGTTATCAGGCCTTGGATACGTGGGGCGTTCGAAGCGTAGTGTTGTCGAAGAGTTCTGATCAAGAATTGCGGCAATCAACCTTGACGCCGGACCAAGTTAAAAAGTTACAAGCTGATAATGACAAGACGGCGGTAGTCGGCATTAGTTCGATTATTACGCAAGCCAAGGGCCGGGAAAAAGTAGCGGCGACGTTAGTGGGGACGCCTGAAAATCAATTTGTGGCCAAGTCAGTCCAATTGGCGGCTGGGCACCGAATTAATGGTGATCACCAAGTCATCGTGGATACTAATTACCAAACTAAAGGTTACAAGTTGGGCGACAAGATTACCTTAGGTCCTAATCAATCCAAGTATAAGATTGTTGGGTTTGCCAAGGATTCAATGCTCCAAATTGCGCCGGTGGTTTACACAACTATTCCGGTCTGGCAAGCGAACCGCGGAACGGGGAATGTCTTTGCCGGTAGTGCGGTCGTTTCAAAACAAGCTAAGGTCACGGTTCATGATCAAACGTTAGCTAGTTATCCAATTCAAAAAGTAATTGATAAGTTACCTGGTTACTCAGCCCAAAATATGACGTTTGGGTTCATGATTGGGTTCTTATTAATCATTTCCCTGATTGTAATTGCCATCTTCTTATACATCATTACAATGCAAAAACTCGGTAATTACGCGGTGCTCCGGGCGCAAGGGATGCCAGGTGGTTTGTTAATTCGGGCCACCTTAGCTCAAGCCGTGGTATTAACCGTACTTGGGGTGGCCATTGCGTTAATTGCAAGTGGTTTAACGGCTATGGCGTTGCCAGCGGCTGTCCCAATGGCCTTTCAACCAGTTTGGCTAGCCTTGATTAGCCTTGGCTTTGTTGTGATGTCATTACTTGGGTCATTAATTCCGGTCCGATGGTGGCTAAAGTGGATCCGGTAACGGTGATTGGAGGTTAATGATGCCAGCGATTGAATTAAAAAAATATTAACAAGTTTTTCGGTCACGATTTGGGGCGGGTTCATGTGTTAAAGGACCTTAACTTTACCGCTGAACCAGGTGAATTAGTCTTAATTTTAGGGCCATCCGGGTCGGGGAAGAGTACCTTTCTAACCATTGCTGGTGGGCTTCAAACGGCTGATAGTGGTGAAGTGTATGTCGATGACCAACCCGTAGCAAAGATGAACCGGAAAGCATTAGAAAAAAAATGCGGCTTAACAAAATAGGCTTTGTCCTACAAGCCTATAACTTAGTACCTTACTTAACGGTGGCGGAACAATTTGAATTAGTTGATCGGGTCCGGAAACAAGGAAATCTGAGTGCGACCGAATTAGATCAATTATTGGATGACTTGGATATTAGTCGCTTGAAGAATCAATATCCGGATCAAATCTCTGGTGGGCAACAACAACGGGTTGCCATTGCGCGGGCTTTATACACCAATCCAGCAATTATTTTAGCCGATGAACCAACTGCATCACTGGATAGTGAACGGGTGAAGGAAGTCGGTCAATTATTAGCTAATTTAGCGCATGACAAGCAACGGGCGATTGTGGTCGTGACGCATGACGACCGATTGAATCCGTATGCTGATCGAACATATCATTTGGTCGATGGTGAATTAGTATAGGTTAGGTCGTGAGCCACGCATCAAGGAAGCTGTGGCCTAACGTAGACAAGGCGTTGGCACTAGCAAAGCTAGGGTCGACGCTTTTGTCATAGTTAGGCACTAGGCTTCCGCGTGGCGAACGTAGTTACATCCAGGTCGTAAGGCGGACAAAAAAGCCACCTTATCATAACGTTGAAACTGGCGTTGGCGGATAGGATATCCGTCTGCTGGGTGAGCGAAGTTACAAGGTTGCCGTCGAAAACAAAATAATCCCGGTTCTACGGAGCCGGGATTATTTTTATTGAATTTATCATAACAAAAAGCTCCAACTGAGAAAATTCTCGATTGGAGCTTTTATGTATTATTTGGAATCAATTAAATCACTGGGAATGGGCAAACCGGTTGGGCCATTGGGTGATTAAAGTTGAAGGTGCTTAATTGATCAAAGTCGTTTGGCGTTAACCAAGTCGTAACCCCGCGACCAAGCATTAAGTTCATTTCATATTCGCTTAAATCGTCTTTTTGCGTGAATGGGATGCAGACAATTGGCTTGCCGAGGGCCGTGAACATTCCAAATTCAAAAGCAATCCCAACGTCTTCTTGGTCCATATCGTAAAGGGCAACACAGACATCACTATTGCCGACGGCGTTGATATCATTGTTGTAAGTAGCAACTTGCCATTCAAGCGTCCCGAAGATGCCTTCAGGGTCGTTGTCGATTAACGCATTCTTGTATTGGAAATCAAATGGTTGGTGAATTACCCCAATGGTTGGGTTCTTTTCCAAGGCTGCTAAGGCCTTGTCGACACGGGCTTTTTGTTCATCGTTGAAGAAGCTCGTAGCGAGGTAGATTTTCGTAATTGGTTGTGCATCAATGTTCTTCATAATTTGATTCCTCCAAGGTCAGGGTTAAAAGGACTTAGGCGTTTAAATCGACCATTAATTCAGCATGCTTATTGTCATCAATAGAGCCGAGCTTTAATAATTCATCGTAAATCATCTTTAATACAGTTTGACGATCGGCTTCGTTGGTCATGAAGTCGTACTTGTTACCGTCGATGATTAATAATGGTGAAGCATCGTATTCCGTCTTCCAAACATCGTAGTACTTCAATAAGGTGTGGTAGTATTCCACTAATGATGGGTCGTTTTCAAGTTGTTCGTATTCCCGACCCCGTTTCTTGATTCGCTTGATCATCGTGTCGTAGGAAACATCAATCATGACCATCAAATCAGGTGCCTTCTTGTGAGCGGCGTATGGTAATTCTTCCAACATGTTTTCAAGTAAGGACTTGTAAATGTCGTATTCGACCCGTGTGGCGTTTCCCATGTCCGTGTTCATCCGCATAAAGATTTCATCTTCGTAGATTGAACGGTCTAAGACGTTGTTGTCATCAGCCATGGCCTTTTTAATCATCGCAAACCGACGATTAAGAAAGAAGGTTTGAAGTAAGTATGCGTAAGGGTTTGTTGCTTCCTTGTCCCCGTTGGCGCGTTTTTCAGCCGCAATTTCATTTCCCTTGTAGAATAATGGTAAGACGGGGTTGTCATCGACTGGTTCAAAGAAGGCTTTCGTTCCTAGCTTTTCTGACAATAGGGTGGTTAAACTGGTTTTTCCGGATCCGATGATCCCACTTAAAGTAATCAATATAATCTTCAACTTCTTTCTTTGGAAATATTTCGTCTGTCATCAAGACGCTTTAAACAGTTTAAACTAACCACGGATAAACTACAAGGGAAAAAAATTAAACAATAACCACAATATCTTGTGGTTTAAATTGTTATCGAACGCTATATCTTGTGGTTGGTGAAATGAAAATGGAATGAAAACCTTACGGGGTGTAGTATAAGAGAAATTCAAAAAAATGGGAGAAAAATTGATGAATGAACAAAAGCGATCCCGAACCCAACGCGATATTATTTTGGCGTTAGCTGAAATTTTACAGACGACGACCTTTGAACAAATTACGGTTCAAGCGATTTGTGAAGTGGCGCTAGTAACGCGGAGCACGTTTTATCGGTACTTTGAAGATAAATACGCCGCCGCCGAAGCGTTAATTGAATATTTGGGCATGCGTGATTTAATGGATCCGGTAGATGGGTTGGTGTTGGAACGAGTGCAACGCTTTGTGAGTCGGAATGAAGCAATCATTCGCCATTTAAATCCATCGAATCAACAACGGGCGAATTTCCACGTCGAATTTTTACGGATGGTGGAACGAGCGATGACGTTATTTTATGAAGCGAATCAAACCGTTGAATGTGATCCGATTATTCAAATGTTAAAACAAGCTACGCAACCCGAATTAATGATTAAATTTTTAGCGGGGGGAGTTACGTCAATGATTATTGATAGTCAGCATCGTGATGAAACCCAACAAGCCCAAGCAATTAACTTTATTGTGGAAATCATTAATCAATTAGCGGATAGAGGAGAAAGTAATCATGACGATTGATGAATTAACGCAATCATTAGTTGATACTTATCAAGTTCAACCAGAACAGCTATTTAAAAAAACATCCTGATTATGTTATTTTTCGTCATCAACGAAATCGAAAATGGTTTGCGTTGGTGATGGAAGTGGCGGGGGATAAATTGGGGCGACCAAGTCATGAGCTGAAGTTGATTGTGAACGTGAAAATTGACCCAACGGAAATTGAAATTTTAACCCAAGGCGTCGGCTTTTACCCGGCGTATCATATGAATAAGCAACACTGGGTGTCGATTGATTTAGCTGTCGTCGAGTCAACGACGGTGTTAGATTTAATTGCCCAAAGTTTCAGTTTGACGAACGTTTAGCAATGGTGAATGATGAAAAAATAGTTAAATACGAATGATTTAATTGAGAAATTAAAATAATTGCGTGTTTTTCCGAATGATGTGCGTATAATAACCGTAATGGTAGTCGCAAACAGCATGAAGGAGAAACAGATGCGCGAATTTTATTTAAATCACGATGGTAATATGGATGACTATGCCTCGTTGTTACTGATGTTATTAGCCCCGGACATTCGCTTAATCGGAGTGGGGGTTACGGATGCGGACGGATACGTCGAACCAGCCGTAGCGGCGTCGCGAAAAATTATTGATCGGTTTAATCAACGTCATGATGAAATTACAGTCGCTCAATCGAATTCGCGTGCGGTGCACCAATTTCCAGATGCGTGGCGCGTGGCGGCGTATTCGGTCAATCAATTTCCGTTGCTAAATGAACATGGCTGTGTCAAGACGCCCCTGAGTGATTTACCGGCTCATCAACATTTAATTGAATGTTTGCATCAGGCGACGGGACCGGTAACGTTAGTCTTTACGGGGCCATTAACGGATTTAGCGCGGGCGTTAGAAACTGATCCGACGATTACACATAAAATTGCGACGTTGTATTGGATGGGCGGTTCGCAAAATGGGCGTGGCAATGTTCACATGCCCAACGCGGATGGGACGCAAGAATGGAATGCCTGGTGGGATCCGGCGGCTTGTGCAACAGTGTGGGATTCGGACTTGGATATTTATCAAATTGGGTTGGAATCAAGTGAAGAGTTACCCGTCACGCCGGCAATGCACCAACACTTCGCCACGAATCGGCGCTACCAAGCGTTTGATTTACTGGGGAACATTTATGCCTTAGTTAATTCAGCCGAAGTTGATACGGAATATTATTTGTGGGATGTGTTAACGGTGATGGCGGCGTTGTTCCCTGAAATTGTTACTACTGAAGAAGTGAAATCAACGGTCTTAACCACTGGATCATCCGCGGCTCGGTTTGAGCGTGATGAAACCGGCCGGGGGGTAACCTTAGTCACCCACGCGGATTCAGAAAAATTTTGGCGGCATTACGACCAACTTTGTAAACACGCCGAACTTTTTTAATAAATATCCTTGCAAACTTCGGAATTAGTGATATTATATTAAACAAATATTAAAACGAGATGAGAAAGACGAGTAGTCAGGCATTATTTAACCAGTGAGTCACCGGGAGTGGGAAGGTGATAACCCTGTGGCTGATGAAAAACACTTTCGATCAATTTAACCCAAATGACCATTGTCAGAGTAGGCTTAAACGGATTGCCGAACCGTTACCATCGGACAAGTATGAGATTGTACTTGTGCGGTCTGTACTTGATATGAGTTGGTTAGGGAGTTTCCCTAACAATTTGGGTGGTACCGCGGAAAAAAAGCCTTTCGTCCCAAGCGTAGAGCTGGGACGGGAAGGCTTTTTAATTTTCCCTTCTGACCTTAAAAAACAGGAGAAAAATTATGTGTGGATTTTTAACAGTTAGTGCTGATAAGTATGATATGAGCAAATTTGAAAAATGTTTAGCCCTGGATGCGCGGCGGGGACCAGATATGACGTGGGTTAAAGATGCTGGTAGTGTTAAATTTGGGTTTAACCGCCTGTCAATCATGGATTTAAGTCCGGATGGGATGCAACCGTTTGAAGATCATGGGGTAACGTTGGTCTGCAACGGGGAAATTTATAACTACCAAGCCTTAGAAGCTAAAGTTAAGGATATCCATGAATTTCAAAGTGGCAGTGACTGTGAAGTTTTATTACCACTTTACCGGAAGTATGGCCTTGATATTATGAGTAAGTTGCTTGATGGTGAATTTGCCCTTGTAATGCATGACCAAACGACGGATAAGGTGATGGCGGTCCGGGACCCAATGGGGATTCGGCCAATGTTTTATGGTTACACCAAGGAAGACCATGCGATTGCCTTTGCTTCGACGGCGAAGTCATTAATGCCAATGTGTGATGAAATCTTCCCCTTCCCACCTGGTCATTACTATGATGGCGAAAAGTTCGTCAGCTACAACGACTTGTCATTAAGCCAAGCGATGGTACCAGCGACGATTGAAGAAGCCACGAAGGGAATTCATGATCGGTTAGTGGCGGCGGTTGAAAAACGGATTCACGCGGATGCGCCATTAGGTTACTTGTTGTCAGGGGGCTTGGACTCATCTTTAGTTTGTGCGATTGCCAAGAAGAACCATCCGGATGTACCAATGAAGACGTTCGCGATTGGGATGGACCGCAACCCAATCGACTTGAAGTATGCGCGGGAAGTTGCTGATTATTTAGGAACTGACCATACGGAATTTATTATGACGCGAGATGACGTTTTAGGGGCGTTACGGGAAGTGATTTATGCGCTTGAAACGTGGGATATTACGACGATTCGGGCTTCAATTGGGATGTACTTGTTATGTAAGCAAATCCATGCCACGACTGATTTAAAGGTCTTGATGACGGGGGAATGTTCCGACGAAATGTTTGGTTACAAGTACACTGATTACGCACCAAGTCCAGCGGCCTTCCAAGCGGAATCACAAAAACGGATTCGTGAATTATACATGTACGATGTGTTGCGGGCTGACCGTTGTATTTCATCGAACTCCCTTGAAGGACGGGTGCCGTTTGCGGACCGCGACTTTGTTCGCTATGTAATGGCCCTCGATCCGGCAATGAAGATGAATGTTTATGGTAAGGGGAAGTACTTGTTGCGGCAAGCCTTTGCTGGTCAAGGTTACTTACCAGATGACATTTTATTACGGGAAAAGGCGGCCTTTAGTGATGCTGTGGGGCACTCATTAGTTGATGACTTGAAGGAATACGCCGAAGAATTGTACACGGATGAAGATGTGGCTAAGGCCGGTGAAAAGTACGATTATGCAACGCCGTTTACGAAGGAATCATTATTGTACCGGGACATCTTTGAAGAATTCTTCCCAGGTAAGGCAATGTGGATTAAGGATTTCTGGATGCCAAACAAGGAATGGGATGCCTTAAAGGATGTTGATGATCCAAGTGCCCGGGTCTTAGCAAACTATGGTGATAGTGGTAAATAGGTCGCGAGCCGAGCATCAAAAGCGACGGTAGGCTAACGTGGAAACGGGCTTTGACGTGGTAACACGTCGGAGTCCGTTTCAGTTAGTCCTAGTCGCTTGCTCGGCGAGCGTAGTTACTAATCAGGTCGTGAGGCGGACGTAAAGGCCACCTTATCATAACGTTGAAGCTGGCGTTGGCGGATAGCATATCCGTCGGCGTCAGTTTTGCGTTATGACTTGGTGGCTGTCCGCCGAACGAAGTTACAAGGTTGCCGTAGAACATTAATTATCAACATAAGTTGCCGTTTGAAAGTAGGGAACAAGAAAGAGGATGTGACATAAGTCAGGCAACCTCTTGAAAAAAATCGAACAGCGCAGTACGCGAATGGGCTCGCAACGTCGAAAATTCGAACGATGCGAGCCCTATTCGCGCTTTCGGGGGCGTGAAGACGAACTAAAATTTAGCAATTTTAGTTCTGTCACGCTCCCTTTTGGTCGGTTTATTTAATAGTAGGTTCAGCGCCAATGACCGTTAAATTACCGCTGAATTGCCATTCGTCAATCGTTGCTGGCACAATAAAACTGTCGCCTTTAGTAATTGGAGTAGTTTCATGACCAATTATAATTGCACCCGTTCCGTCAATTACGGATAAGAGGGTGTATGGGGCACCATGATGATGGGCGTTAATCGTTTCTTGATCAACTTGCCACCGAATGACGTGAAAGTTAGCTTCATTTAAAAGGGTTTCAGATTTGCCTGGATGATGAACTGGATCAGGTAAGACTGGATCGTGATGTGGAACCGTTGTGCAGGCAAGTGAATCAGCGATGTGTAATTCACGAGTAGTGCCAGTCGCCGGATCAACCCGATCGAAATCGTAGAAACGGTACGTGGTGTCACTACTTTGTTGAATTTCTAGCACGACTACGCCGGGGCCAATTGCATGCAGGGTACCACTAGGAACGTACACAAAGTCGCCGGTTTTAACGTAGCGCTTTTTGAGAAGCGCCGCCCATTGTTGGTGATTAACCATTGTTTCGAGGTCAGTTTTCGTTTGGGCGGTGTGGCCGTAAATTAGGTAACTGTTTGGTTCGGCTGATAAAACGTACCAACATTCGGTTTTGCCCCGTTCATGGGCGTGTTCATAGGCGTATGAATCATCGGGGTGGACTTGCACGGAGAGTTGTTGGTTAGCATCGAGAATCTTAACTAATAACGGGAAAGTGGTCTCTGTTGGATTATCGAATAATGCCGGTTGTTGTTGGTAGAGTTGTGACAACGTTTGACCACCCCCGGGACCAGCTTTGATTACGCAATCACCATTAGGATGGGCGCCAATGGTCCAAGCTTCCCCAGTTGGTTCTGGTTTGATTGGAAAGTGAAAATCAGTGCGTAATTTTTGCCCGCCCCACATTTTACGATGGAAAACAGGGGTTAAAGTAATTAAGTCAGTCGCATTCATTGTGAAATCCTCCTTGTGAAGTAACTTGACACTGCCAGTGTAATCCATACATAAAATAAATGAAAGCGGTTACCGTTATATGATGATTTTTTGTGAATATCGTTGTCAACCGATTAAAAAAAAGGCGTATAATGAATACGCTTTCAACAAGAGACGAATATAGTGGAAGTGAGGAAGAAAGTATGGTTGGAATTGTTTTGGCAAGTCACGGTGGCTTTGCCGAAGGAATTTATCAATCTGGTGAAATGATTTTTGGTCACCAAGACAATGTTGCGGCGGTGATTTTAAAGCCATCTGAAGGTCCAGAAGATATTTTCCAAAAATTATCAGATGCAGTCGCCTCGTTTGACGATCAAGAAGAAGTTTTATTCTTGGTTGACTTATGGGGAGGAACACCATTTAATCAAGTTTCAAATTTGATGGATGGTCATGAGAAGTGGGCAATTGTATCGGGGATGAATTTACCAATGGTTATTGAAGCATATGCTTCTCGGTTCTCCATGGAATCAGCCCAAGAAATTGCAACCCATATTGTTGATGTAGCTAAAGATGGGGTCAAGACGAAACCAGAAAGCTTGATGCCAGCTGAAGCGACGCCAGTAGCTGAAAAGGCAGCTGATGATCAATCTACGGGAGCCATCCCAGAAGGTACGGTTATTGGTGATGGGAAGATTAAGTATGTCTTTGCGCGGGTTGACACGCGACTATTACACGGGCAAGTGGCAACTGGTTGGACCAAGGCGATGAATCCAAACCGGATTATTGTTGTTTCTGATAACGTTTCTAAGGATACATTACGGAAAGATATGATTCGGCAAGCAGCGCCGGCTGGGGTTCGGGCGAACACGGTGCCATTGAAGAAAATGGAAGCAGTTGCCAAGGATCCACGTTTTGGGAACACCAAGGCGCTGTTGCTGTTCGAAACGCCACAAGATGCCTTGGCTGCTATCAAGGGCGGGGTTGAATTGAAAGAATTAAACATTGGTTCCATGGCTTATAGTGAAGGAAAAGTCAATGTTAACAAAGTGCTTTCAATGAACCAAGATGACATTGATACGCTTCGTGAATTGCAATCAATGGGTATCAAGTTAGATATTCGGAAGGTGCCATCTGATTCGCCTGAAGATCCGGATGCTTTATTAAAGCGGGCACAACAATTAGTGGATGAACAAAAATAGTTAGAAGGAGAACTTATTATGTCAACAATTTCTATTATCCTAGTGGCTATTGTGGCCTTCTTAGCTGGGATTGAAGGGGTTTTGGATGAATTCCAATTCCACCAACCTTTAATTGCATGTACATTAATCGGTTTAGTTACTGGTCATTTAGTACCATGTATTATTTTAGGGGGATCACTTCAAATGATCGCCTTAGGTTGGGCTAACATTGGGGCCGCGGTTGCCCTGATGCTGCCTTAGCCGCTGTTGCTTCTGCCATCATCTTTGTTCAAGGTGGGGCTGACACGAAGAACATTGGGACGGCCATTGGGTTGGCGGTGCCATTAGCTGTGGCTGGTTTATTCTTAACGATGGTTGTGCGGACGATTTCAGTTGCCATCGCTCATATTATGGACAAGCGTGCCGAAGCTGGTGACTTACGTGGAATTGAAATTTGGCAATTAATTGCCACGAGTTTGCAAGGGTTGCGGATTATGTTACCAGCAATTGCCTTAACGTTTATTCCTGCTAGTGTTGTGAAGGACTTCCTTGGGTCAATGCCAGCATGGTTAACACAAGGGATGACCATCGGTGGGGGAATGGTTGTGGCCGTTGGTTACGCCATGGTTATTAACATGATTGCAACGCGTGAAGTTTGGCCATTCTTTATCATCGGGTTTGTCTTAGCCGCTATTTCACAATTAACTTTAATTGCGATTGGGGCTTTAGGGGCGGCATTCATGTTGCTCTACCTCCAATTAGAAGGTAAAGGCGGTTCAGGTAACGGAAATGGTGCAAGTGGGACAGGTGATCCACTTGGCGACATTTTAGATGATTACTAGAAGAGAAGGGGAGTCAAATCATGGCGGAAAAGGAAATTAAATTAAGCAAGCGGACTCGTTGGGATGTCTGCTGGCGTTCAACATTCTTACAAGGTTCATGGAACTACGAACGGATGCAAAACGGTGGTTACGCCTACGCAATGATGCCAGCCATCAAGAAGCTTTACAAGACTAAGGAAGACCGAGCAGCCGCTGCTAAGCGTCACTTGGAATTCTTTAACACACACCCATACGTAGCTTCACCAATTATCGGGGTTACGTTAGCCTTAGAAGAAGATAAGGCTAACGGAGCTGAAGTTCCAGATGCAACGATGTCTGGGGTTAAAGTTGGGATGATGGGACCATTAGCCGGGGTTGGGGACCCAATCTTCTGGTACACGGCACGGCCGATTATTGCCGGGTTAGGTGCTTCATTGGCGATTTCAGGGAACATCTTAGGACCAATTTTATTCTTTGTTATTTGGAATGTCTTACGGATTGCCTTTATGTGGTACACGCAAGAATTTGGTTACCGCGCTGGGACGAAGATTACGGATGATTCTAATGGATTGTCACTTCAAACCGTTTCACGTGGGGCCGCAATGATGGGGATGTTCATCTTAGGGACGTTGATTGAACGTTGGGTTTCAATTAACTTTACCCCAGTGGTTTCTAAGACGAAGTTACAACCAGATGCCTACATTCACTGGGACAAGTTACCTGGTGGTGCACATGCAATCCAAGAAGCTTTAACGCAATGGAACATGGGAAAGGGACTTGCCCTTTCAAGTACGAAGGTTGTTACTTTACAAGATAACTTGGATCAATTAATTCCTGGTTTAGCAGCCCTCTTATTAACGTTCCTTTGTATGTGGCTTTTGAAGAAGAAGGTCTCACCAATTTGGATCATTATCGGAATCTTTGCAGCCGGAATTTTACTCCACGTTATCGGGTTGTTAGGTTAATCTAATAATGGTTGAGTCATTAAATACAAAGGCTACGGTGGTCGTGTCAGGGACGTCTTATTTAGGCTTGAGTAGTTACGGCCAAATTATGGTTGGTGATCGCGGATTTGAATTTTATGATGAACGTGATCGGAAAAACTTTATTCAAATTCCTTGGGAAGAAGTAGATTACGTGATTGCTGAAGTTTTATTTGGTGGTCGCTGGATTCCGCGATATGCGATTCGGACAAAGAAAAACGGGACGTATTCGTTTGCTAGTTCACAACCGAAAGTGGTGTTACGGGCAATTCGCGAACATGTACCAGCTGAACGGATGGTTAAATCATTAACGTTCTTTCAGGGGATTAAGCGCGGCTTACACGCGCTTTGGCAACGACGCCGGCATAAGTGATGATAGTTTAAAATGTCAAGCATTGACTGTTTGGTCAGTGCTTGGCATTTTTTTTATTTACTAATCTTAAAATAACTTAATTTTATTCAAATTAGGGGTTGTCAAAGAGGGGGGATACGGTAATATAATATTTGTTAATTGCGAATACGTGATTAAGCTCCTGGGGGAGTAGCGAAGTCTGGTTAAACGCGACGGTCTGTAAAACCGTTCCTTTTGGTTCGGTGGTTCGAATCCACTCTCCCCCATTTTATTATTGGGCTATAGCCAAGCGGTAAGGCAACGGTTTTTGGTACCGTCATGCGCTGGTTCGAATCCAGCTAGCCCAACTAATTAACAGCTGCCGATTGGTAGCTGTTTTTTTAATTGCTAATTACGAAAAAAACGGGACTCGGTCAATAATGGCCGGTCCCGTTTTACTTTGGGGTGATTTTGCGTAAATTGTAGATGCTCACGTTACCGAGTTGATCAAGGACTAATTGCTGCCCTTGTTGTTGGATGGCGGTTAAGGTGTCGGTATTCGTTTCATAGTAACCACTTGAGGGATTAAAGGCCTCAATTTGGACTTGGAGGGGTAATTTATCAGCAAGTAATAAAATTTGCGATTGAAGACGCCGCAATTGTGCGCCGGTTAAATAAGTTTTGCGTTCAAAGCGTTGATTAGTTTGCTGAATTAATTCATGGTAGCCCGTTAAAGCGGCGAAAGGGGCGAATTGCATCGCCCGGTCATTGTTACTCATTGGATAGTGCCCAGGAACTTTCGGGGCCGGCTGATCGATTAAATCAGTGTATTCGCTTGTGTCAGGAAATAAATCGGCTAATTCGTGGCGGTTCATGCGTCATGCCCTCCAATTTCGTTGTGGCGTTTCTTTCCAGTGGCCCCATCAAGTAAGTCGGTTCCGGTGAGGATGGCGTTTTTACCATGCTCGTCGCGGATTTTCATAATAACTTGTTGGAGTTGATGGTCAGTTTTCGTAGTTTGATCGTTAGATGGGGTGGGGGCGAATAAATCAAGTTGTTCACTGCGCGTTTGGTGGTTAGGGTTAGTTTCTAAGAATAATTGGTTGGCGATAACGGTGATTTTGCGAATTAACAAGTGTTGATTAAACGCTTGTTGGTATAATTGCGCAAAGGCACGCTTTAGTTCGCGGGCAGAATCAGTATAGCGCGGTAACGTTAGATTAACTTGGGTGGTTTTGGGAACTTGGCGCCCGTAAAAGTCGGTTTTTAATTCGCCGGGATAGTCGTATCCGGGTTGTTGCAAACTTTGGGGATCATAATCAATTCGTAAAGCGAGTTGTTGGACCGTGGCGCGCCGTTTCATTAACTGGTAGGCTAAATCATCCGCCATTTCAGTCACCACGATTTTGGCTTCGTCAGCATGATATGGTCGTGGGAGCACTTGGCTTGAATAAATGCCATGATCATGGTTGCGGTAGCTTTTAATGTCGGCAATGGTCGCCGTTTCGATGCCCCAAGCGTGGTCGATTAAGAGTTCAGCGTTTTTACCAAAAGTTTGGTAAAGCGTTTCGGGATTTAATGGCTGATCTAAGGGGGCCACTGCTACACGTGCGATATCACCCATGGTGTGGAGGCCGAGTTTGGCTAAGCGTTTGGCATAGCCACGGCCAACGCGCCAAAAGTCTGTTAAGGGTTGGTGAGCCCATAGGAGTTGCCGGTAGCTAGTGGTAGTTAGCTGGGCTATCCGGACGCATCGTGATCACCGTTAATTTTTTTTGGCCACGATATCCAGCGCGACTTTGGCTAAGTATAAATTTTCGCCAATGCCAGCAGTGGCGGTAATTTTAGTTTCGGTCTGAATCGCTAGGATAACTTGTTTGGCAACTTGGCGGGCAGAGGTCCGGTGGGTGGCTAAGTAATCAGTGATATCAATGAAGACTTCGTCGATGGAATAAACGTGGATATCTTTGGATTGAAAGTAGCGTAAGTAAATTTCATAAATGTGATTACTTAATTCGAGATAATATTGCATCCGGGGAGGTACGATTTTGAACGTAATTTGTTGCCGGGGATGTTTGAGTAATTCGTCGCGGTAAATTGATTCGTAGTGATTAAAGGCGCGGCGTTGCCGATTTAATTTCCGGAGGGTCGCTTTAACTTCGAATAACCGTGGGCGTCCAGGGACGCCGAAAGATTTTAAGGCTGGGGAAACGGCGAGACAAATGGTTTTGTCAGTGCGGGCGGCGTTAGCGACGACTAAATTGGCGTTTAACGGATCAAGACCTAAGGCAGCGCATTCAGCAGATGCGTAAAATGATTTTAAATCAATCGCTAGATACGTTCGCATTTTGGTAAGACCTCCGTTAATCGTGAATATTTATTGGTTCTATTATAGTAAGAATTATTTATCGGAACAAGTGTTCGGGTTGGCGGAATTTTAGGTGAAATCATTAAAATTAGGTGGAGCATTTAGGCGTTGTTTGATATAGTGATGTGGGGAGAAACGTTGATGCACCACGGTTTATATATATCCTTGTGATTGTTTTTGGTGCCTTGAATTTGTTAATGGGGGATTAGCAAATGGGAAATTTAGATTGGCAAAATGAAGCGCAAGTGACGGATGAATTAGGGAAGTTGATGCAGCAATATTATCCGTTAGTCCGGTCGATGTGGCGCCGGCACCCGATTTTGGGGATGGAGTATCTTGATTGGCAGCAAGAAGCTTGGGTAACGCTCTATGATAGTTGGCAGAAGTATGACCAACAGCAAACGGTGACCTTTGGGAGTTACTATAAACAAGCGTTGCATAATCGGTGGGTGAATTTATTACGGCGCGAAACGGCCCAGAAAAAGTGGCCACGCCAAAATCAAGTGGACTATGATGATTATTTAGCGAGTGAGTTGTACTATGTGCCGAAAGATGAGGTGCATGAAATTGAACAACAACTCTGCCTTCAAGGGGCGATAGCGCGCTTTAAAGCGATGGTCACGCAGGAAGAATATTTAGTTTATCAATTACGCTGGGCGGGATATTCAATGCGCGAGATTGCAACCAAGCAAGCGATGACGATGCCCGAAGTTCGCCGGTGTTTTGGGCGGGGACGCTTAAAATTTAAACATTGTTTTCAACGCGAACTCTTTGAGCGCTAGTTGCAATTTAGGCGATTTACGTGTAAGCTTGGATAGTATTAAAGAGGTGATAAAATGGGGAAACAAAAAGAACCATTAGCCTGTTCGGTTTGTGGTCGGCGGAATTATTCGGTGCCCATTAGTGGGAAGCCCGACCAACGACTGACGTTGAATAAATTTTGTAAACAATGTGGGCGAGTAACAGTCCATCAACAAACTCGCTAGGTAAGTCTGGAGGTAGAGGAACGTGATCCGATTCATTAAAAGTGTCGGCCATGAAATGCGCTTAGTCGTTTGGCCAACGCGGAAAGAAAATGCGCGGGATACACGGGTGGTGTTATCAATTACCATTTTCTTTATGTTGTTCTTTGCATTATTTGATTGGTTAATTAAGCAAGGGTTGTTTTTATTGACGAAGTAGTCAACTTCAGTAAAAACTGCTATAATTAGTGTTGTTAAGGAAAACTTCGTGGTTGTACGAGGTTTTTTTATTTTACTGCTAATCAACCGTAAAAAAAGGAGAAAGCAACGTGGAAACGATGGAAAAACAATGGTATGTCTTACATACTTACTCCGGTTACGAAAACCGGGTGAAGAGTAACTTGGAATCACGGGTTCAATCAATGAACATGGAAGATTATATTTTCCAAGTCGTGGTCCCAGAAGAAACGGTTAACCAAGTCAAAGATGGTGAATCCAAGCAAATCGAAGAAAAGACGTTCCCTGGTTATGTCTTAGTGGAAATGATTATGACGGACCAAGCTTGGTATATTGCCCGGAACACGCCCGGAGTAACTGGATTCTTAGGTTCTCACGGGGGTGGTTCTAAGCCAACTCCAATGTTGCCAGAAGAAGTTGATCGCATTATGAAGCGGATGGGCATGGAAGTGGCTCGGACGGATATTGATGTTGAAGTTGGGGACGAAGTTAAGATCATTGCTGGGGCCTTCTCTGACATGACTGGAACGGTAACGGAAGTTGATCATGATAAGATGAAGTTGAAGGTGTCAATTGAAATGTTCGGTCGGGAAACAATTGCTGACCTCGGCTTTGAACAAGTTGATACTTTAAAATAAAGTTGAAATTTTGAGACAGCTATGATACTATTACTCTTGTATGCTATCGTCATACGTGGGAGAGATAAATCAAGATGTCTCATCATTACCACAACACGGACTAAGGAGGTTTTGTCTCGTGGCAAAGAAAGTAGCAAATATTGTTAAATTGCAAATTCCTGCCGGTGCAGCTTCACCAGCTCCGCCAGTAGGTCCAGCTCTTGGGCAAGCAGGGATCAACATTATGGGGTTCACGAAGGACTTTAACGCACGGACGGCTGATCAAAAGGGTATGATCATCCCCGTTGTAATTACGGTTTACGAAGACCGTTCCTTCGACTTCATTACGAAGACTCCACCTGCCGCTGTATTACTTAAGAAGGCCGCTGGTGTTGAAAAGGGTTCCGGTGAACCTAACACGAATAAGGTTGCTACGGTAACCAAGGCACAAGTTAAGGAAATCGCCGAAACTAAGATGCAAGATCTAAACGCCGCTGACGTTGAAGCAGCGATGCGCATGATTGAAGGTACTGCACGGAGCATGGGCTTCGTTGTCGAAGACTAATTCGTTGTAGGCCGGAAATTTCGTGAAAGCGGAATTTCTCGTGGGAGGAATATCCCGTTAGACCACATTTGCAAGGAGGAAAACACAGATGGCTAAAACTCGCGGTAAGAAATACCAAGAAGCTTTAAAGAAGGTTGACAGCAACAAAGAATACGCTGTTAACGACGCAATCAACTTAGTTAAAGATATTGATTTCGCCAACTTTGATTCAACGATCGAAGTAGCGTTCAACTTAAACGTTGACACGAAGCAAGCTGACCAACAATTACGGGGGGCAGTTGTATTACCAAACGGGACTGGTAAGGACCAAAAGGTAATCGTATTTGCTAAGGGTGCTAACGCTGAAGCAGCTAAGGAAGCTGGTGCCGACGTTGTTGGTGACCAAGACTTAGTTGACCAAATCAAGGATGGTTGGTTAGACTTTGACGTTGCCATTGCAACGCCAGACATGATGCCACAAGTTGGGGCATTAGGTCGGGTGCTTGGTCCTAAGGCTTGATGCCAAACCCTAAGACTGGGACGGTGACGATGGATGTTGCTAAGGCTGTTTCTGAATCCAAGGCCGGGAAGGTTACTTACCGGACTGACCGGGACGGAAACGTGGCTGTACCATTTGGTAAGGCTTCATTCGATACTGATAAGTTAGCTGAAAACTTAAAGGCTATCCAAGACATAGTTGTTAAGGCTCGTCCAGCTTCTGTACGTGGGACTTACGTTAAGCACGCATCAATTGCTTCAACGTTTGGTCCAAGTGTGACGCTTGACTTGACTGATTTCTAAGTCGATTGATAGTAAAAAAGGCGAGAAGTGATTCTCGCCTTTTTTGTACCCAAAAGGAGCGAATATGCAAAAATTAAAATGGCCCTTAGTGGGGGCAGGAATGGTGATTGGGATCCTTGCTGGGGTAGTGGCAGCTAGTTTGAGTTTATTCCTGGATGGCGTGGAACACGTGATGTTGCATTATCATGAAACTAATCTCCATCCGATTGCGACCGGTACGAATCCCTGGTGGCGCTTATTATCGGTAACGCTTGCGGGCATCATCGCTGCCATCAGTTGGTACTATCTGCAACGACAGCGGAAATTAGTTAATATTAATCAGGCCCTCAAACAACAAGTGATGCCAGTGAAGGCGACCATTTTAGACGTTTTAACCCAAATTTTTTTACGTTGGTTCTGGTGGTTCGGTCGGACGGGAATTAGCACCACGAGAAGGAGCAGTGATGGTGTGGCAACAAGTAAGTCGCCATTGGCCCCGGTGGCAATTTGATGCTGACGAACAACGTTTATTAATGGCCACGTCAGCGGGGGCCGGGTTTGCGGGGGTTTATATTTCACCCCTAACCGGCATGCTATTTGTGGTGGAAATGTTGTATCGGAAAGTCACCGTTAATTCAGTCGTGGTTAGCTTAATCGCGAGTGGGATTGCGACGGTGATTGGGGCGAGTGTGAAAGGTTGGTCGCCATATTATGCGGTCGTGAAGCCGACGTGGGATTGGTCACAAGTGCCGTGGGTGATTTTGTTAGCCACGTTGTTAACATTCGTGGGGGTAGTTTTCCGCTACGGAATTACGACCGCTAAAGCCCATCACGTAACGGATCGTCACATTTTATGGCAATTGCCAGTGATGGCCTTGTTAACCGGGCTTGTAGCATTAAAATTTCCGCAAGTGATGGGCAATGGTCGGGGGTTAGCGCAACTTGCGATGACGACAAAGCCGAGTTTGATGTTGCTTGGTGGGTTAGTAGTCATGTTGGTGGCCAAAGCCTTGTTAACGCTGGGAACGCTAAAAGCCGGCGCCTATGGTGGGGTGATTGCGCCGTCGATTGCCATCGGTGCGACTAGTGCGTTGATGATTGCGTGTATCTTGATGCCAGCGGGGTGGTCATTTAATCCCGTGTTAGCAGGTATCGTGGGGGCCACCACGGTCTTGTCAGTAACCCAACGGGCGCCGTGGATGGCGCTGGTGATGATGATGGAAATTTGCCAGTTGCCAGTGATGGACGCGATTTACTTAGGAATGGCGGTCTTCGTTGCGTGGTTAATGCAACGCTGGTTTAAATTAAATTAAAAATCAGCCGAAGTGGCCTGATTTTTTTAATTTTACTTACCTTGATAGTAACGTTTCACAAGGTAGAGAATTGGTAAGCCGACCACCACGGTACCAACGAATAGAAGTACCCCGCGGGATCGTTTTGGATTTCACTGATGATCACGAAGATCCCACCTAAGATTGAGATGATTGGCACCCATGGGTAGAGTGGCGTTGAGAATGGGCGTGCTTGGTTCGGGTTACGCTTACGTAAGATAAAGACGCCAAAGAACGCGAGTAAGTAGAAAATGTAGACCGTGAAGACGCAGAGGTCTGATAACCGGTCAGTGTCGAATAAGAACATCATAATTGTGGCTAACAAGATAATGAAACCAGTGGCTAAGACGGGTGACTTACCTTTTGGAGTTAAGTACGTTAAGGTCTTAGCAAACGGAATATCTTGGCGCTTGGCCATTGCGTAAACAACCCGTGGGAAGGTGATGATTTTCCCGTTAATCGTTCCCATCATCGAAATGATAATTCCGGCTGACAATAACTTTCCACCTAAGGGACCAAAGGCACTCGTAGCTAAATGGGCGACGGCTTGGTCACCAAGGGCAGTAATTTGGTTGGCGGGCATGAATTTCAAAACGGCAATGGTAATTAATGTGTAAATGGCAATGACGATTAAAATCCCGCCGACAATGGCTTGGGGTAATAATTTTTGCGGGTTCTTTAATTCGCCCCCGAGGCTGGCAATTAAAATCCACCCGTCATAACCGAATAAAGTGGCTAAGACAGCAACCCCAAACCCACCGTGGTTGTGGGTTAAAGTCGTCATCGTTTGGCCGAGCGCATCATAATGTCCCCAACCAATCCCAAAGACAATAATCGCGATGATTGGAATCATTTTCCCAATGGTCGTGATGACCGAAAAGGCAGCGCCGACCCGGTTTTCGAGTAAGTTCAAGGCCCCAATCCCAATCACGGTAATCACAGCTAATGGAATCTTCCATTCCGGTCCCAGTCCAAAGAAGTTAACCATGAGGATGCTCATGAACCCAGCGACCGAGGCGATAATGGCCGGCCCGTAAACGATGATTTGCATCCAGCCTGAGAGGAAACCGAGTAAGCGGCCATAAATATTTTCGATGTAGGCGTATAAACCACCGGTTTCCGGCATTTGTGCCCCAATTTCAGCAACGGTGAGTCCCCCAGTTAACGTGATTAACCCCCCGAAAATCCAAGCGAAAATCGCCATGCTTGATGAACCGGCATTTTCTAAAACCGACCCTTGTTTGAAAAAGATCCCTGATCCAATTAAGGTCCCGATGACAATCGAGATGGCCGACGTAAAGCCGAGCGAGCGTTGTAAATGTGGTGTGTCTGTGTTCTTCATGCTAATTCCTTCCTTTCGTGCAACGAAAAAAAACCATTAACCGCGTTCGTCGTTCGATAAGACGATTAACTGGTTAATGGTTTTTGTTTGCAAATTAATGTTTTACTTTTAATGCATGGTAAAAAGCCTCAACCAGTTATGTCAAACTAGATGAGGAGGAGGAAGTGTTAAGCATGAATAAGTTGATTTGATTTGTGTTGTTCATTGGTATGTCCTCCTTAAATTAAAAGTATATTAGAATTTTATCATGGTCTTTTTTTAATGTGCAACCCCTATAATGGCCAAAGTGCTAAATATAATACAACCACGATTAAAGCCGGGACGTAATTGGCGACTTTAATCTTAGTGTCAAAGGCGAGATTGAGCCCGATACAAGTGATGATGATGGACCCAACCAAGGAAATCCCCGTAATCATGGTCGCGCTGAGTAAGGGTTTTAAAATGACGGCTAAGTAGGTCATTGTTAATTGATAAATTGCCAACGGAAAGGCACTGAATAAAGGGCCGACGCCAAAGGTCACTGACATCATAGCGACGGTAATAAAGTCAATGATTGCTTTGGTAATCAGGGTGGTTAAATTATGGTCAAGCCCGTCTTGAAAGGCCCCAACAATCCCCATGGCCCCAATGATGACCGTTAAACTAGCGGTAATAAAGCCATCAATAAAGTGAGAATCGTGATCGCGGTTAACTTTATGTCGTAACCAAATCCCAAAGCGGTTAAATTTACCATCTAAATCCCACCAAGTCCCCAGGGCAACTCCAAGGGCAAGTGAAATGATACTAGCAATCGAGCCTTGAGTGTTAAATTGACCGTGTTGGTAAAGCAAACTATTAGCAATCGTCCCGGTGACTCCGACGAAAATGACACTAATCCCGATGGCTTGTAGGACGTTTTTTTGAATCGCTGGGGTTAAGATGCGTTGGCAGCCAATTCCAACGCAGCCAGCGACGATGATGGCAAGGGCGTTAATAATTGTTCCAAGTCCAGGCATATAATCTTCCTCCATATAATTAGTTTGATTATTATAGCAAATCTAAGAATATGAGACAAAATTTAATTTGAAGAAAATGGGATGATTTCCTTGTCAATAGCAGCGGAGTTTGCTAAACTTTAATAGTTGATTAAATATGACTCGACCTAAGACTCAGGCGACTATGATAGTCTTAATTTTGCCTGCCGAGGAAGAAACGTGTAAATGTTCTTCTCTATGTCTGCTTGTCATAGGGATTTTTTTAAATCCAAATCAAATTTAGACAGAATGGAGGTGAAATTGAAATGAGTGAAGCAACAATCGCAAAGAAGGCGGAAGCCGTTAAGGCAACCAACGAATTGTTAACTAACGCTGCAACGGCCTTAGTAGTTGACTACCGTGGTTTAACGGTGGAAGAAGTTACTGATTTACGTAAGCAATTACGTGAAGCCGGTGTTAAGATGCAAGTTATTAAGAACAAGATCTTGACCCGCGCCGTTGAAGGTACGGACTACGAAGCATTGAACGATGTCTTTGTTGGACCTACGGCTATCGTTTCTTCAGATGAAGATCCAATTGCCCCAGCCAAGATTGTAAAGAAGTTCGCTGACGCCCACGAAGCCCTTGAAATTAAGGGTGGGTTCATTGAAGGTGCCGTTAAGACGCTTGACGAAATTAACGAATACGCCAACATGCCTGGTCGTGAAGAATTACTTTCAATGCTTGCTTCTGCATTGTCAGACCCAATGCGCAAGATCGCGCGGGCTGTCAAGGCAGTTGCCGACAAGGCCGAAGAAGAAGCTGCATAATCAGCTTTGGGCCGCATAATTTTAATTTACAAATAGCTATATAAGATATTTCGGAGGATAATAACATGGCTTTTGATAAGGATGCTATCATTGCTTCATTAAAGGAAGCATCAATCTCAGATCTTAACGACTTAGTTAAGGCAATCGAAGAAGAATTTGACGTTTCAGCTGCTGCTCCAGTTGCCGTTGCTGGTGCTGCTGGTGGCGATGCTGCTGCCAAGGACAGCTTCACGGTAGAATTAACTTCAGCAGGTTCTGCTAAGGTTAAGGTTATCAAGGTTGTTAAGGACATCACTGGTCTTGGTCTTAAGGACGCTAAGGCTATCGTTGACGGTGCTCCTGCAGCCGTTAAGGAAGACGTTAAGGAAGACGAAGCTAACGACATCAAGGCTAAGCTTGAAGAAGTTGGTGCTACGATTACGCTTAAGTAATTTCACCCTTAATGCTTCAAAAACCGCTTTCCCATTTGGGAAGGCGGTTTTTTTTGTGGCCTAAAGAGGGAATTTTAACGCTTAATGCAAAAAACGTGACGTTTAAAATTTTTTTGATTATTACGTTAGCTAATCAGGTATAATTAGACAAAAGTTTAATGATGGAGGTGACGAAATAAATGGATAAGGAATTAGGGGTAATTTTATTTTTCTTAGTTGTTGGAGTAGTCGCTGGTATTTATGGTTGGGTGTTTGACCAAGGATCGTTGTTCTTTTTTTAAAGTGTTACCGGTTATGGTGATTGGTGATAATTTGTATGAATTATACAAATGGTATCGCCAAAAACATGCCTAACTAAAAACCGTCGTTGTTAAGTCAGTTCGACTTAGCAGCGACGGTTTTGTTATTTAATCAGCTTGGTTGATGTCTTTATTGGCGTTCGGACGTTGGACGCGGTAATCGTTATCGTTCATTGCTTCTACTTCGCCGAGCCGGTAACCATTCCCGACTTGACTAAAGAAGTCGTGGTTAATCGTCGACGTTGAAATTCCATTCATCACGATAGGGTTAACATCACTGGCTGTATCTGGGAAGAGCGGATCTTGCCCGAGGTTCATTAAAGCCTTGTTGGCGTTGTAACGAATGAAGGTTAAGACGTCTTCAGACCAACCAACCGTGTCGTATAACAGGTGGGTGTATTTTTCTTCGTTATCGTATAAGTCGTATAAGAAATTGTACATCCAATCCCGCATATCTTGTTGTTGATTATCAGTTAATTGGCGCATCCCGACTTGGAACTTGTAGCCAATGTAAGTTCCATGGACCGATTCGTCTCGTAAAATTAACTTAATAATTTCAGCGACGTGGGTTAGTTGGTTGTGACCTAAGTAGTAAAGCGGGGTGTAGAAACCAGAATAGAATAAGAAGGTTTCTAAAAAGACGTTGGCAACCTTTTTCTTTAATGGATCAACGGTGGAATCCATGTAGAGGTTACCAATTTCAATCGCCTTTTTTTGTAAGAATTCTTGGGTGTTTGACCACTCAAAGATTTCATCGATTTCTTCATTGGTGTTTAACGTCGAGAAAATCGTTGAGTAACTCTTCGCGTGGACGGATTCCATGAATTGGATGTTATTTAAAACCGCCGTTTCATGGGGCGTTTGAACGTTTTGTCGTAACGCGGCCAACCCTTGTTCCGATTGCAGGGTATCAAGTAGGGTTAAGCCCCCAAAAACGTGACCAACGACCCAACGGTGATCATCATCTAATTCCCGCCATTCACCAAGGTCATTGGCGACTGGAATCCGGGTATCTAACCAAAATTGTTCGGTTAATTTTTCCCAAGTTGCCTTATCAATCATATCGGATACTTGGTTCCAATTGATGGCATCATAATTTGTTAAGTTCATGCGTGGCTCCTTTAAGTTAGTTAATAATCTTATTATAAGCTAAATGGAACAACTTTCACATTGGTTCGCACCAATTTCACTCTCGTCATCCGTAAATGTACGGATATAGTAAATGGATTTAATGCCACTTTGGAACGCATAGTGGCGGAGGATGTTTAAATCCCGGGTCGTCATTTTCTCCGTCCGGCCAGCTTTCCATTCATAGAGTCCACTTGGAATCGTGGAGCGCAAGAATAAGGTCATGGATAACGCTTGGTCAACGTGGACTTGCGCGGCGGCGTAAGTATCAATCACGTGGCGCATATCCGTGTCATAGGCAGATTGATAGTATGGCAACGTATTGTTACTTAAATATGGCGCTGGGTAGTAAATCTTTCCAATGGAGCTTCTTGCCGTTCTTCAATCCGGTTGATAATCGGGTGCAGACTGGACGTGGAATCCCCGATGTAAGAGGTCGAGCCGTTGGGAGCGACCGCTAGGCGATAGGCGTTGTATAAACCATCCGACATCACTTGCGCTTTTAACGTGGCCCAGTCAGCTGGACTTGGTAGGAAATGATTGGCAAATAATGCTTGCACGGCCGTTGATTGTGGCCGGTAGTCGTGGTTAAGGTATTGGTCAAAATATTCGCCCGTGGCGTATTGGCTATCCTCAAAGTTAGCGAAGGTTTGATGCCGTTCGACGGCTAATTGATGGGAGGCCACTAATGACCAGTAGTTGAGCAGCATAAAGTAGACGCTCGTGAATTCCACGGCGACGGGGCTCCCGTATTGGATGTGGTGCTTAGCTAAAAAGCCGTGCAAGCCCATTGCCCCGAGCCAATGGCGTGCAGTTGATCGTTCCCGTGCTTGATCGTTGGAACAGTGGCCAAACTTTCGATGTCACTAATATAAGTTAAGGCGCGCACCATCGCTTGGATGGATTGGCCGAAGTCGGGGGTTTCCATTAAATTGGCAACGTTGGTTGACCCCAAGTTACAACTCACGTCAGTTCCCAGGTGGGCATAGGTTTGATCATCGTTAATTTGGGATGGGGTTTGGACTTGCGCGATTTCGGAACACAAGTTACTCATAATAATCCGCCCCGCAATTGGATTGGCCCGGTTTTCAGTATCGATATTAACGATATAAGGGTAGCCTGATTCTTGTTGGAGTTTACTAATTTCATCTTCTAAACTCCGCGCGTTCACTTTCACCTTATGAATAGCGGGGTTCGCTACCATTCGGTCGTATTCCGCCGTGATATCAACGTAAGCAAATGGTTGGCCATAAACTTTTTCGACGTCGTAAGGACTGAATAAATACATGTCAGCATTAGCTTCGACTAATTCGTAAAACTTGTCAGGAACGGTAATTCCAAGGGACAAGGTCTTAATCCGGACTTTTTCGTCGGCATTTTCTTTTTTTAGCCCCTAAAAAGTCGATAATATCTGGGTGGAAGACGCTCAGGTAAACCACCCCGGCCCCTTGGCGTTGACCAAGTTGGTTGGAGTACGAGAAGGTATCTTCTAATAACTTCATTACTGGGACGACCCCGCTACTAGCGCCCTTAATCTTTTTGATCGGGCCCCGGCTTCCCGCAAGTTAGTTAAGCTAATGCCGACCCCACCCCCAATTTTAGAGAGTTGGAGGGCCGAATTAATGACCCGCCCAATGGAGTTCATATCATCCGTTGCTTGGAGTTCAAAACAACTGACGAATTCGCCACGCCGTTTCCGTCCTGCATTTAAAAAGGTTGGGGTGGCTGGTTGGTACCGTTGGTGAATTAATTCGTCAGCCAATTGCATCGCCAATTCTTGGTCGCCATGGGCTAAGAAGAGGGCGTTCATGGCCACGCGATCAAGATAATTTTCTAAATAAAATTCTTTATCGTCGGTCTTTAAGGCGTATTGCGCGTAAAACTTGTAGGCGGCCATAAAGGATTGAAAATGAAAATCTTGATCGTTTAAGTATTGGTATAGCCGTTCGATAAAGGCCATTGGGTATTGGTGAATGAAGTCAGCTTCTAAGTAGTCGTGATCAATTAACCAAGTTAAGCGTTCGGCCACGGAGTTAAACGTCTTCGTGTTGGGTTTCACGTTCGTGGCGAGAAAGTCGGCTAGGGCCGCTTGATCTTTATCGAGTTGAATTTGACCGTTTTTGGGAATGTTAATTTGGTTGTTGAGTTCAAAGTATTTTGCTTGGGTAACGTCGATATCTGACAGAGCCATGAACTTTCCTCCTTGGTTAAATGAGCTGCTGTAAATCGCTGGGCCGGAAACCAGTAAAACTAACACCAGTGTCCGTTTTGATAATAGGGGTGGCGGCGAAGCCAGCTTGTTTAAGTTCGTCAATTAATTCGGGGTGGTCGCTTAAATTGATTTCGTTAAATTGGGCCCCGTGTTCATTTAAAAATCGTTTCGTCATTGTACATTGGACACAATTGTTTTTTTGAGTAAACCGTAATTTCCATGGTTAAATGCCTCCCTAGGATATAATCATAATGATATTAGTATACTCAATATCTTGTGGTTAGCAACTCACTTCGACACAAGATATTGTGGTTATAAGGGCTGGGAATGACGCTAGCCCAAGGGTGGGAACGTTTAAAAAGATTTGTTAAAAAAAATTTTAAGCGGGCGGATTGAATTGCTATAATGAAAGGTGAAATTAGAGCGAGGAAGGTAGTTTTTTTTGTGAACCAACCAAATCCAGAATATTATATGCAAGAAGCATTTAAAGAAGCCCATGCCGCGGAATTAATGGGCGAAGTCCCGATTGGAGCGGTGATTGTGCATGACGGTCAAATTATTGGCCGAGGTCACAATATGCGCGAGCGGTTCCAAGATGTGACGTATCACGCAGAAATGTTAGCGATTATGGAAGCTAACCAAGCGTTAAAAAGTTGGCGGTTAGAAGATTGCGAATTATACGTCACGCTAGAACCATGTTTGATGTGTAGCGGAGCGATTGTGAATGCCCGGATTAAGACGGTTTATTATGGCGCCGATGATCCCAAAGCCGGGGCGACCAGGAGTTTGTATCGTTTGTTAGAAGATGACCGGTTGAATCACCAAGTCACCGTGCACCCGCACGTGATGGAAGCGCAGAGTAGTCAAATGCTGAAACAATTCTTTAAAGCGATTCGGCAACGGCAAAAGGCGGCCAAAAAAGCCCGCCGAGCGGTCGCTAAAAATGAGCTAACTTCCAACTAGCATTTTGAACAAAAGTAGTGTATGATTAATATTGCCGTAAGGCCACAGGACAAGGTGTGCTTACGAACCGTGTCAGGTCCGGAAGGAAGCAGCACTAAGTAAGATGTCATTTGTGTTCTGTGTTACGATGAAATTAAGTTGGGAGTCCATCTTTGGTGGGCTCCCTATTTTTAATAGCAATACCACGGTTTGGTCGGTATAATAGAAAAGAGTTAATTACGAAGCAGGGAGGACAATTAACGGTGAGTTATCAAGCGTTATACCGGGTTTGGCGGCCCCAAAAGTTCCAAGATATGGTGGGACAAGAGGTGGTCGTCAAAACTTTAAAAAAAATTCGATTATTACGAAGCAAATGACCCATGCGTACTTGTTCTCTGGCCCACGGGGAACTGGGAAAACGTCGGCGGCGAAAATTTTTGCCAAAGCGATTAATTGTCATCATCAAGTCGATGGCGAACCATGTAACGAATGTGAAATTTGCCAAGCGATTACGAATAATCAACTTGGCGATGTAATCGAAATTGACGCGGCGTCTAACAATGGGGTCGAAGAAATTCGCGACATTCGGGATAAGGCCAAGTATGCGCCAACGCTAGCTGATTATAAGGTTTACATTATCGATGAAGTTCACATGCTTTCGACGGGGGCCTTTAACGCCTTGTTAAAGACACTGGAAGAACCGCCAGCCAATGTTATTTTTATTTTGGCGACGACCGAGCCGCATAAGATTCCGTTAACAATTATTTCGCGGGTGCAACGGTTTGATTTCCGGCGGATTTCACCGCAACAAGCCTTTGATCGGATGGTCTACATCTTAGATCAAAAGCAAATCCCGTATGATGAACAAGCGTTACGAGTGGTGGCGAATGCGGCCGAAGGGGGAATGCGGGATGCATTGAGTATTCTCGATCAAGTCCTTTCGTACGGTCAAGATCAAGTGGACCTTGATAACGCCTTGTTAGTCACGGGAAGTGTTACCAAGCAATTATTAAAGCAATACTTCTTACAAGTAGTTCAGCATGAAAGTGCGCCGGCGTTAGAAACGATGGGACAAATTTTAGCGGCGGGAAAAGATGGTCAGCGTTTTACCGAAGATTTACTAACGTTAGTGCGGGATGTGTTGTTATTCCAAGAAGCGCGAGACTTAGTTGATGTCGTCATGACCGGGTTAACGAGTGATGATTTCACGGCACTAGCCCAAGCGACGCAACCAGCACAACTGTACACGATGATTGATACGATTAATCATGTGCAAGACGAAATGCGCTTCACCAATCACCCGGATGTTTACTTGGAAGTTTTAACGGTGCGGCTTAGTCAACCGGACTTAGGAGTAAGTCAAAGCGCCGGGGTTGATAATCAACAGGTTAGCCAACTTCAAGCGCAAGTTAACCAATTACAACAACAACTGCAACAAGTGTTAGCTCGCCCCGCCCAACCGGCGCCGACGCCAACGCGAGCTAAGGAACCAGCTAAAAAGGCTCCCGTACGGCTAAACTTAGTGCCAATTCATGAGGTCTTAGGAGCTGCGACTCGGCAAGATTTAGACAATGTCAAAGAATTGTGGGGCGACTTATTAAATATCCTTGTACCAGCGGAACGGTCCTTGATCAGTATTTCGCAACCGGTGGCGGCCAGTCCAACTGGCGTGGTGGTGGCCTTTGATAACCAATTCTTGTTCCAACGGGCGGTTGATGGACCGCTGGGGCAACACATGGCGGCCGGCTTACAACAATTAACTGGTAATGAACGGACGGTGACGTTTGTGCCGGCGGCTAAGTGGCCCGAAATTCGTCAAGATTACTTGGCGCAACATCAAGATCAATTTAAAGCTAAAAATGCGCCGGCTGAACATGAACCAGTCGCTAATCCGGTGGTTGATGAAGCGGCGGCGATTTTTGGTGCCGATAATATTACTGTTAATGATGATTAAATGATAAAGGAAGGTATTTAACCATGATGCGTGGAATGAATATGCAACAAATGATGAAGCAAGCCCAAAAGATGCAAAAGCAAATGATGGCCGAACAAGAAGAATTAGCGGCGCAAACGTTTACGGGGGAAGCGCCTAACGGGATGGTGAAAGCAACTTTTAGTGGCGATAAGCAATTAACCGACTTGCAAATTAAGCCGGACATTGTTGACCCTGAAGATACGGATATGTTACAAGACATGGTCTTAACGGCGGTTAATGATGGGTTAGCCAAAGTTGATCAAGCCACCCAAGCTAAGATGGGGAAGTACACTCGGGGCTTAGGACTATAAGGAGCAGTTGGTATGCAGTATCCAGAACCAATTGCGAAGTTAATTGATAGTTATATGAAATTACCGGGGATCGGGGAAAAGTCAGCGACCCGCCTCGCCTTTTATACGTTGGGGATGGACACTGAAGACGTGAAGAATTTTGCCGCCTCCCTGACTGCGGTGAAGCAAGATCTCCATTTTTGTAGTATTTGTGGCAATATTACCGAAGACGATCCCTGCCCGGTTTGTAAAGATCAAAGTCGTGACCAAAGCCAAATTCTGGTGGTGGAACGCCCTCGGGACATTATGGCGATGGAACGGATGAATGAATATCATGGGTTGTACCACGTCCTAAATGGAACGATTTCACCAAGTGAAGGCACAGGACCGATGGATATTAATATTCCAAGTTTAATTGACCGCTTGAAGCAACATAATGAAGTCAAAGAAGTTATTATTGCCACGAATGCGTCGATGGATGGTGAAACAACGGCTCAATATTTAGCGCGGTTGTTAAAACCGGCCGGAATTAAAGTGACGCGCCTAGCCCATGGGTTGAGTGCGGGGGCTGATATTGACTACACGGATGAATTGACGTTATTTAGAGCGGTCCAAGGACGGACAGAAATGTAGTAGGGAGAGCGATGGGAAAGTTTATTTCGTTTGAAGGATTAGATGGATCAGGCAAAACGAGCGTGATGCAAGCCATCCAAGCCCGCCTAGTTGAGCGCCTGGGGGCCGATAAAATTGTGATGACCCGTGAACCAGGGGGAACGCCTTTGGGGGAAACGATTCGGGAAGTCTTGTTAGCAGATGCGGCTAAAACAATGGACCCGGTGACGGAAGCGTTGTTATTTGCGGCCAGCCGGCGGCAACATGTGGTGGAAAAAAATTCAACCCGCCCTAGCCAAACAACAATGGGTGTTGTCAGACCGATTTTTAGATAGTTCCCTAGCTTATCAAGGGGGCGGCCGACAACTCGGCGTGGAGACGGTCCAAGCGATTAATGCCGTGGCTGTTAACGATTGTTTACCGGATTTAACCATCTTCTTAGATGTCCCGCGAACCGCTGGGTTGGAACGAATTCAAAAACATCGACAAAATCAGGTTAATCGCCTGGATCAAGAACAAGCAGACTTTTACGAACGGGTGCGGGCAACTTTTCTTACCTTGGCTCAAGAAAATCCGGCTCGCCTGGTCGTAGTTGATGCAACGCAACCACTCGCAGAGGTGGTTGCAGCCGTTTGGCAAGTGATTGAAACAAGATTATAAGAAAGGAGTCCGGTTGGATGGACACAACGCAATTTAAAGCGACGCCAGTCTTAACTTCGCCTTTGGTGGAGCAATTTCAACAAGTGATTGCTAACCATGAATTAGCCCATGCGTACTTGTTAGCTGGAATGAGTGGGACGGGGAAACTGGTCTTAGCTAAATGGATTGCGTTGCGGCTATTTTGTTTGGCTCCGCAAGCGAACCAACCGGATTATACTTGTGCGGAATGTCAGCGAATCTTATCCGATAATCATCCCGATGTGGTGATGGTCCAACCAGATGGTCGGCAAATTAAGGTTGACCAAATTCGCTATTTGAAAACCGAATTTACCAAACGTTCCGTGGAAGGGCAACAAAAAGTCTTTATTATCGACCAAGCTGATACGATGACGGTCAATGCGGCCAATAGTTTGTTAAAGTTTATTGAAGAACCGGGACAAGATGTCTATATTTTCTTACTGACCACCAATAAGCAAGCAATCTTGCCGACGATTCAATCGCGGACGCAAATTGTGGAGTTGCCAGCGTTATCACCGGTGCAATTAAAAACGCAACTTGCCACGGCGGGGATTCCGGACTATTTACAATCAGTCGTGGTCGGGTTAACGCAATCCCCCCAAGAAGCAACGGCTTGGTTAGTTGACGACTGGCTTGGTCAAGTCGTGAAACAACTATTACCATGGTTTAAACTAGTGTTAGCCCGTGATCCATTAGCCTATGTTGAAATTCAAACCAAGCTCTTGCCATTGTTTGAAGACCGGTCGCAACAAAAAATCGGGTTATCATTAGTAACCTTATTAATGCGCGATGCCTTAGTCCTAAAGGTTGATGACCAACGATTGGACTTATATTTTGCTAATTGGCGTGCAGAATTAGTAGCGGCGGTGCAAGGGCTTACCTTGCCACAATGTTTAGCGATGAATGAAGCGGCGTTAGCTTTACAACCACAATTTGAACGAAATCTAAACTATCAAAATGTTTGGGAAGCATTTGTGATAAAATGCTTAACAAATAAGTAATTGAAGGGAGTAATCGCACCAGTGGAACGGATTGATAAAGGAAAACTTTATGATCAATTGACGGCGCTGGCCCGGCAAACGCAGACGTTGGCGGAAGAAGTGGTGAGTTTACAACAACAAATGAGCGCGGTCTTACAAGAAAACGTTGAGTTAACGATTGAAAATGACCGCCTTCGGCAGACGATTGCCGCTCAAAGCCACGAAACCACGTCAAATGGATTGACGGCCTCACGCCAAAATTTACAAAATTTATATCAAGAAGGCTTTCATGTTTGTAACGAGTATTACGGTAAGCGGTTAGCGGATGCCGAATCATGTACATTCTGTCTTGATATTATTTACAATGATCATCGGACGAAGGGGTAAAGATGCAACAAATTTCTAGTTTTCAAACGGCGTCAACGGGGCGCCTTTATTTAGTCCCAACCCCGATTGGGAATTTAGAGGATATGACGATGCGCGCCGTTAAAACCTTGGAAGCGGTTAGTTTAATTGCAGCGGAAGATACGCGGCATACGCAACAATTATTAAATCATTTTGAAATCACGACGCGACGATTAGTTTTCATGAACACAATACGGCGCAACGAATTCCGCAATTGTTGGAACGATTGCAAAATGGCGAAGACATTGCCCAAGTTAGTGATGCGGGGATGCCATCAATTTCGGATCCCGGCAAGGAACTCGTTAAAGCTTGTGTGGAGGCTGATTTACCAGTTGTGGCCTTGCCAGGGGCGAATGCGGCGTTGACGGCATTAGTCGCTTCGGGCTTAGTCCCACAGCCATTTTATTTTTATGGCTTTTTAGACCGTAAACAACAAGCCCAACAAGCCGAATTAACCGCCTTAAAGGAGCGGGAAGAAACGATGATTTTTTTATGAGGCGCCGCATCGGTTAGCCAAAACGCTCGCCAATGTGGTCGCAGTGCTCGGTCCGGAGCGGCCGGTGGTGTTAGCGCGGGAAGTAACCAAACGTTATGAAGAATATTTGCGGGGCACGGCGGCGGAACTTTTAAATTGGGCGCAAACGGCGACGGTACGGGGCGAATTTGTAATGCTAATTGGCGGGGCCCCGAAGGAAACGGTGACGTTTGATGATGACCCACTGCAAGCGATTCAATCGTTGATTGCCAATGGAACGAAAGTTAATGCGGCGATTAAGCAAGTGGCCAAAGAACGTGATTTAAACCGGCAAGAATTGTACCGGCAATTTCACGAGTTATAAGGAGAGTTAGCGCATGAAGTGGTTTGAATTACCGCATCAATTAACTTATTACGAATGTGATCCGCAAGGGAATTTGCAATTAGGGATGCTCTTTAACCTCGGGGTGTTAGCCGCCGAAATTGAAAATCAAGGGACCGGCGTCGGCTTAGGGGCTGCCAATCAATTAGGCGGTGGCTGGGTCGTTGTTAATTATGCCGGGACCTTTGATTTAACCCATTTTCACGCCGGGGATCAAATTGTGGTGGCGACGCGGGTGAAAGCTTTTAATAAATTTTTCTCACTGCGGGAATTTAGCATTCGAGATCATACTGGGCATGAATGGGTTCATTATGAAGCAACCTTTGTTTTTATGGATCTAGTAAAGCGCCGAATTATGACGATTCCACCGGTTTTGATTGAACAATATGATTTAGCACCGGTGAAGCGGATTCCGCGTGTCCCAGCGCCAAGTGACTTGGTGGTGGATGATACGTGGCAACAACATCAATATGATGTGCGGTATTTTGATATTGATATGAACGGACACGTCAATAACTCCCACTACTTTGATTGGATGTTGGAAGCCTTAGGGGCCGAATTTTTGCAAACGCATCAATTAACCGGGGTTAAAATTCAATTTGATCATGAGGTTCGTTATGGTCAACGGGTGACGAGTCAAGCCAAAGTGGCGGATTTAGTCACTTATCATCAAATTAAAACCGCTGATCAAGGAGCCGCCCGCGCCGAATTAACGTGGGTGACAGTCGGAAAATAAAAACATGGCTAGCAAACGGACAAAAGTGTGCTAGAATGGATTTGAAAGCGGATACATAATCAATGGAGGTATTGTAATGGCAATTTTAGTAGCAGGGGGAGCCGGTTATATCGGTTCACACATGGTTAAGCGGTTAGTGGAAGCCGGCGAAGATGTGGTCGTCGCTGACAACTTATCAACGGGACACAAGAAGGCAATCAATCCAGGGGCGAAGTTTTACTACGGTGATATTCGCGATCGGGCCTTTTTAGACCGGATTTTTGTCAATGAAGACATTACGGCGGTAGTGCACTTTGCGGCCTTTTCAATCGTGCCAGAATCAATGAAGGAACCATTAAAGTACTTTGACAACAACACCAGCGGAATGGTGACGTTATTAGAAGCAATGCACGACTTTGGCGTTAAGTACATCGTCTTCTCATCAACGGCCGCTACTTACGGCACGCCAGAAACGATGCCAATTAAGGAAACGGATCCACAAAAGCCAATTAATCCATATGGGTTATCGAAGTTAATGATGGAACAAATGATGGCCTGGGCTGATCAAGCCTACGGGATTAAATTTGTCGCCTTACGGTACTTTAACGTGGCTGGGGCGGCGCCAGATGGCACGATTGGGGAAGACCATGGTCCGGAAACGCACTTGGTCCCAATTATTATGCAAGTTGCCCAAGGTAAGCGCGATGAATTGAGTATCTTTGGGGACGATTACAATACGCCGGATGGGACGAATGTCCGGGATTACGTGCATGTCATGGACTTAGCGGATGCGCACATTTTAGCCGTGAAGTACTTAAAGGCTGGTAACCCAAGTAACGCATTTAATCTTGGCTCATCAACTGGTTTCTCGAATAAGGAAATGTTAGAAGCGGCCCGCGAAGTGACGGGCAAGCCAATCCCAGCGAAGATTGCGCACGGCGCCCTGGGGACCCAGATTCATTAGTGGCAGCTAGTGATAAGGCGCGGGAAGTCTTAGGTTGGCAACCCCAATATGATGATGTACATGACATTATTGCTACGGCATGGAACTGGCATGAAAGTCATCCCAAGGGTTACGATGACCGGAACTAAGGTCGTGAATTAAATAGTTAAAAATTAAACCGACGGAGACAGTGTGCTCGGTCGGTTTCGTTGTTATATGGTATGATTATTAACGGGAATAAGAAAGGATGACGAGTATGAAAATTTTGGCGATTGATACTTCTAATCAACCGATGAATATTGCCTTAGTTGAAGATGAACAACTCTTGGCGCAAACAACGTTAAAAATGGTAAAAAAACCATAGTGTCTACGTGTTACCAGTGATGGATACCTTGATGCAACAAGTAAACTGGGAACCGCAAGATTTAGATCGGGTGGTCGTGGCCGCCGGACCAGGATCATATACGGGGGTACGGATTGCGGTCACGACGGCGAAAACCTTAGCGGCGACATTAAAAATTGAATTAGTAGTCGTGTCGAGTTTAGCGGTGTTGGCTCGGAATGTACCGGCCATCACGGAGGCCGTGATAGTCCCATTTTTTTGATGCCCGCCGGGGGACCGCGTTTGTCGGGCGGTATCAATGGCAAGGGGATCAATTAACGTCTTTGGTTGCTGATCACCATGTTGAATTGCAACAAGAAATTGCAGCTTTGGGTGAATTAGCCCAACCAGTTTGGTTAGTCGGAGAAGTAACCCCGAAGTTAGCGCCAGTGCTGGCGGACTTACCAGCCAATGTTCACTTGCTGGGTGCAGTTTGGGCCACGCCGAACCCATATCAAGTCGCGCTAGCCGGACAAGGTGAAGCGCCCGTAGCCGATATTGATGCGGTGGTGCCGCGTTATTTACGGCAAACGGAAGCGGAAATGAATTGGTATCATGACCATCCGGATGCCGATCCATTAGCGAATGATTATGTTAAAAAAAGTTTAAACGGTGGTGGCAGCAAACGCCACTCCAATCAACGACATTGCAATGGTGGATTGGCGACCAGTTGATTACGATGCGTCCAAGTGTGGTTAACGATATTGTTGCGTTCGAAGTGATTGAACAACAATTATATGCTACCCCACCGTGGGGCGGTGCCGGCTTTCGGGCCTATTTTCAAAGTCGGCATCACCATTGGTTTACCCTTACTACGGATCAAGCTGTGATTGGGTATGTGGGAGTGGCCGTTAATCAGCATCAACGGGATATGCATCTTACGAATATCGGGATTGCCCCGTCTTATCAAGGGATGGGGATTGGAACGCGTTGTATTCATGAATTGCAACAGCTAGCCCGACAAGCCAAATTATTAACGATGAGTTAGAAGTGAAGCGTGATAATGAGCGCGCCATTAGCTTATATCAAACTTTAAAATTTGATTTATTACGGGTACGGCGCCATTATTATCAAGATGATGGGGCGGATGCCTGGGAGATGGTGGCAAAGTTAGCACCGAATTGAGGATGAAGCATGGCAGAAAAAAACAATTATTTTAGCATTTGAATCGAGTTGTGATGAGACAAGTGTGGCCGTAATTGAAGATGGGACGAAGATTTTAAGTAATATCGTTGCCACCCAAATTGCGAGTCACCAACGCTTTGGAGGGGTCGTGCCTGAAGTGGCGAGTCGGCATCATATTGAACAAATTACGAGTTGTATTGAGGATGCCCTAACCACGGCTGGGGTAACGTATGATGAGCTAACGGCGGTGGCGGTGACATATGGTCCAGGACTGGTCGGATCGTTGTTAATTGGGTTAATGGCCGCCAAAACCGTCGCTTGGGCCCACCACTTACCATTAATCCCGGTTAATCATATGACGGGGCATATTTATGCGGCCCGCTTTGCTGGTGAATTTAATTATCCGCAAATGGCCTTATTAGTGTCTGGTGGCCATACTGAATTAGTTTATATGCCGGCGCCGCACGAATACCAAATTATTGGGGAAACCCGTGATGATGCGGCCGGGGAAGCCTACGATAAAATTGGTCGCGTGATGGGGATTGCCTATCCAGCGGGGAAAGCCGTTGACGAATTAGCCGCGCAAGGACAAGATGTCTTTAACTTCCCACGGGCGATGGAGAATGAAGATAATTTTGACTTCAGTTTTAGTGGGTTAAAAAGTGCCTTTATTAATACGGTCCACAACGCTGATCAACGGGGCGAAACGCTGAATCGGGCTGATTTAGCAGCCAGTTTCCAACAAAGTGTCGTCGATGTATTAGTGCATAAAACCATGCGGGCGTTGGCCCAATATCCAGTGAAACAATTGGTCTTAGCTGGTGGGGTGGCTGCCAACCGGGGGCTCCGGACGGCGCTTACGGAACAGTTAGCCACGCAACAACCCGAAGTTAATTTATTATTAGCGCCATTAAAATTATGTGGTGACAACGCCGCCATGATTGGGGCCGCGGGATACATTAATTATCAATTTGGTGACCGGGCGGCGTGGGATTTAAATGCCCAACCAGGCTTGTCATTATAGGGATTAAAACTGACTGCTGGAAGCAATCTAGCTGGTCAGTTTTTATTTTTGTCGAAAAATAGTTTGACATTCAAAATAACCCTGATATATACTAGCTGAGTCGAATATTTTGATATTCGAAATAAATTTGAAAGTAGGTGCTCACTAGTGGCAATTATGTCAGCCCAGGAAATCATGGATTTGATTCCGAACCGGTATCCAATTTGCTACATCGATTATGTCGATGAAATGGTGCCGGATGAAAGTATTGTGGCCACGAAGAATGTAACGATTAACGAATCGTTTTTCCGCGGTCATTTTCCGGGAAATCCCGTGATGCCCGGGGTCTTAATTATTGAAACGCTGGCCCAAGCAGCTTCAATTTTGATTTTGAAGTCCCCTGCCTTTTATAAAAAGACGGCGTACTTAGGAGCGGTGAAGAATGCCAAGTTCCGCGGGATGGTTAAACCTGGGGATGTGATGAAATTACACATCGAAATGTTAAAAGTGCGCGCGCGGATGGGAATTGTGAATGCCGTTGCTACCGTCGACGGCAAAAAAAGTTTGTAGTGCCGAATTGACATTTGTAGTTGCTGAACGGACTGAAAAGATTTAGTCACCAGTAGGTTAGTTAGAAAGGTGAAGGACAATGAGTAAATCAGCAAATCGAGAAATAGCCCGATCTTTATCCCGGGTGAATGATTTAATTTTACGTTGGGAAGAACAAGAGTTAAAACGAAGCCGGTTTAGCGATTTGACCATCACTGAAATGCATACCATCTCGGTGATTAGCATGTATGAATCCCCCACCGCATCGGAATTAGCTCAGAAACTAGGGGTGGCCCCGGGAACGGCAACCGCAACAATTAATCGGTTGTGCCGGAAAGGTTATGCAGAGCGACAAGTTGATAGCCGTGATCGCCGGGTCATTCGGATTAAATTAACGCGGCGGGGCCGGTTAATTTTCCGGATTCAACAAGCGTATCATGATCGGATGGCCAATAGTTTCTTAAAAGATATCGATGATCAATATTTAGGAGCAGTTCAACAAAGTTTAAACAACTTAGAAGAATTCCTGAATGATAATCTGAGTAAGTAAGGAGACGGCAGGTGGAAGATTTAAAGTTAGTCGCGACCGCTCGGGAAATTCCAGCTAAAGTGGTGACCAATGATGATTTAAGTCGCATCATGGAGACCTCGGATGAATGGATTAAATCACGAACGGGGATTGAACAACGGCATCTTAGCGAAACGCAAAACACCTCAGACCTCGCAATTAGCGTCGGGAGAAAATTGTTAGCGCAAAGTGGCTGGTCGGCGGCGAGCCTGGACTTAATTGTCGTCGCAACCATGTCACCGGATGCTTATACGCCAGCTACGGCGGCCACAGTTCAAGGCGCCTTAGGGGCAACTAATGCCGTGGCGTTTGATCTCTCGGCGGCTTGTTCTGGGTTTGTGTATGCGTGGCAAGTGGTGAATGCGATGGCTAAAGGTAGCCAGCTCAAGCGCATCATGGTGATTGGGAGTGAAGTCTTATCAAAATTAATTGATTGGACTGATCGCCGGACGGCCGTGTTGTTTGGCGATGGCGCGGCGGGGGTGTTATTGGAAAAACAATCCACAACGGCGCCATTTATGTTAGGTCAACATTGGGCCACTTTTGGTGGGGCCGTTGAACAGTTAAATGCTGGCTTAACCGCTCCCCAACCAATGGGGGGGCCGGTCACGTCAATTAAGCCGTTTGCGATGGATGGCCGCGCGGTGTATAAATTTGCCACCCATGAAGTGCCAACTTCGATTACCGCAGCCGCCATGGAGGCTGGCATTACCGTTGATCAAATCGATCATTTCTTGTTACATCAAGCCAATGCGCGGATTATCAAGCAAGTCGCGAAACGGTTAGATCAACCAATGGATAAATTTCCCATTAATATTAATCGGTATGGGAATACCTCCGCAGCTAGTGAGCCAATTTTATTGGATGAATTAGTCCAAGCCGGGGAGCTACAACCCGGTGAAATTGTAGCGTTAAGTGGTTTTGGCGGTGGCTTAACCGTCGGAACGATAATTATTAAATTATAAAAATAAAGAATGAAAGTGAGATTTTAATCATGACGAAGGAAGAAGTATTTGCAAGTGTAAAGGAAGTTGTTGTTGAAGAATTAGACCTTGATGAAGCTAAGGTGACGTTAGACGCCAAGATCAAGGAAGACTTGGACGCGGATAGCTTAGATGTCTTTGAAATCATGAACGAATTAGAAGACAAGTTTGACATCCAATTAGACGTTGATGAAAACGTCCAAACGATTGGTGATGTGGTTGACTTTGTGAAGACCCAAATGGACGAACAAGCTTAAGCCAATGCGATTAGGGATTCTGTTTAGCGGCCAGGGCGCACAGAAACCAGGGATGGGGATTGACCTTTTGGCCGATCCCCTTTTTGAAAAGGTGGTTTCTGCTGCGAGTGCGATTACTGGTCAAGATTTACCAACGATTCTGAAAAGTGAACACGACGAATTAGCCACGACCATCAATGTCCAGCCGGCCCTCGTCACGGTCAGTGTGGGCTTGTTTAAGATGCTCCAACGGGATTTGCCAGACTTGCCAATTACGGCGATGGCCGGTTTGTCATTAGGTGAATATGCAGCGTTAATAGCGAGTGAAGCGGTGAGTTTTGACTCCGGAATGGCGCTGTTAGCGGACCGCGCAAAGTATATGCAAGCGGATGCGGATGCCACGCCTAGTACGATGGCCGCCATTGTTAAACCGGATGTAGCGGCGATTGAACAATTATGTTCAGCTGCCCAAGCCAACGGACATGGAGTGTATGTCGCTAATTACAACTCACCAAGTCAAATTGTTTTAGGTGGGAAATTAGCCGATTTACAATTGGTTGTTGATCAAATTAGTGCGCAAGGCTTAGCTAAGAAGGCGGTCATTTTAAAGGTCAATGGCGCCTTCCATACGCCATTATTTGACACGGCGAAGGCTAAGTTAACGGAGCGGGTGCAAACGGTAACCTTTACCGAACCAAAGTATCCAATGATTAGTAACACGACCAGTCAAGCCCTAAAGCAAGCCGAAATTGCGAGCGTGATGGCCCGTCAATTAGCCGTCCCAACTCACTTTGGGGATGATTTAGCTGTAATGGTCAATGACTACGGGGTGGATACAATTTTAGAAATTGGACCGGGCAAGACGTTATCACAATTTGCCAAGCAAGTTGATCGTTCATTAACGCGGTACCAAATGGAAGATTTAGCAAGTTATCAAGCATTTGTAAAGGAGATCCAAGATGGAACTCAAGGATAAAGTAGTTTTAATTACTGGTAGCTCACGTGGGATTGGTGCGGCAACGGCCCTAGCCTTTGCTAAGGCTGGTAGCAAGGTAATCCTGAATGCTCGGCATGAATTACCCACTGAATTGACTGATCAATTAGATGCCCTCGGGGCCGATTACCAATTTATTGCTGGTGATATGGCGGACCCAGCGGTCGTGGCTGACTTTGCGACGCAAGCCTGGGAAGCTTATGGGCATATTGATGTGTTAGTTAATAACGCGGGAATTACCCGGGATAAGTTACTGGTGGGCATGAAGTTAACTGATTTTGATGCGGTGTTAAATGTTAACTTACGCGGTCCCTTTATGTTAATTCAAGCCTTAATCAAGAAGTTTAATAAGCAACGTTCGGGGAGCATTATTAACTTAGCGAGTGTGGTTGGTTTGCACGGAAATGCTGGGCAAGCTAATTACGCGGCTAGTAAAGGGGGGATTGTCGGATTAACGAAGACGATTGCCCAAGAAGGAGCCTTACGGGGAATTCGGTGTAATGCGATTGCCCCAGGGATGATTAAGAGTGATATGACGGATGTTTTATCCGATAAAGTTAAGGAACAATTATTAACGAAGATTCCATTACGGCGCTTAGGACAAGTCGATGAAGTGGCCCAAGCGGCAGTTTTCTTAGCACAAAATGAATACGTCACTGGCCAAGTAATTGTGGTTGATGGCGGAATGACCATGTAGGAGGTCGAAAAGAATGACACGAGTTGTAATTACCGGAATGGGCGCCATTGCTGCCAACGGGAATGGCTTTGAAAATTTTGTTAACAATACGTTAGCTGGTCAAGTTGGGATTAAGCCGATTACGAAATTTGATGCGACAGAAACCGGCATTACGGTTGCGGGTCAAATTGATGATTTTGATGCGGCGGCTGTTGTCGGTAAAAAAAGAAGCCCGGCGGATGGATTTATACTCTCAATACGCGATTCAAGTGGCGCAAGAGGCCGTGGATATGGCGGGGATTGATGAAACGAATACGAATCCAGAAGACCTTGGGGTGATTTTTGGTTCCGGGATTGGTGGCTTAACCACCATTCAAGACCAAATTATTAAAATGCACGAAAAAGGTCCGCGGCGGGTATCACCATTCTTTGTGCCCATGGCCATTTCGAATATGGCGGCCGGCAATATTTCAATCCGCTTTAACGCCCAAAACATGGTGACGTCTGTGGTGACAGCTTGTGCAACGGCGACGAACGCGATTGGCGATGCTTTCCGCTTTATTAAAGAAGGGCATGCTCAAGTAATGATTGCTGGTGGTTCTGAAGCTTCAGTTAATGAAATCGGGATTGCGGGTTTTGCAGCCTTAACGGCATTGTCAACGAGTACGGGTCCTAAGCGTGCTTCAATGCCATTTGACCAAGATCGCAATGGGTTTGTCCTTGGTGAAGGTGGGGCCGCAATGGTGCTAGAAAGTTTAGACCATGCCAAGCCGGGGCGCTAAGATTCTGGGTGAAATTGTTGGTTATGGAGCAACGGCGGATGCATACCACATTACGTCACCTGATCCCGAAGGAAAAGGGGCTGCCCGGGCCATGCAACAAGCGATTAAAGAAGCCGGGATTACCCCAGCGGACGTGTCTTACATCAATGCGCACGGGACGGCCACGCATGCTAATGATAGTGGGGAAGCTAAGTCAATTAACTTAGTTTTTGGTCAAGATAGTGATGTCTTGGTAAGTAGTACGAAAGGGATGACGGGCCACTTACTTGGTGGTGCCGGGGCGGTCGAAGCCGTGATTACGGTCGCAGCTTTAGCCCAAGGTAAGTTACCAATGAACGTTGGGTGTGAAGTGCAAGACCCTGAGTGTCAAGTTAACCTAGTTACGCCAGCGAACCAAGACCAACCAACGGCTGAATACGCCTTAAGTGATTCCTTAGGATTTGGGGGCCACAACGCGGTCCTCGCCTTCCGGAAATGGAGTGATGAACGTGAAGCTTAAAGAGATTGAATCCTTAATGGCGAACTTTGAAAGTTCCCAAATGCGGGAAATGAAGCTCGATGATGGCGACTTTCATTTGTATTTAAATAAAAATGAAATGGTGGCAGCGCCAGTTACCACTGCCCCGGTGGCGAGTGCCCCGACAGTAGAGCCGGTGGCCCCAAGCGAATCAGCGCCTAAGGCAAGTGGCAAGCAAGTGAAGTCACCATTAGTAGGGACGGTTTACTTACAACCAAAACCAGATGCGGATGCGTATGTTAGTGTTGGTAGCCATGTTGCGGCCGGCGATGTCGTCTGCATTGTCGAAGCGATGAAGATGATGACTGAAGTTAAGAGTGATGTAACGGGAACGGTGACGGCGATTAACGTTAGCGACGGTGAATTAGTGGAAGTTGAACAACCTTTAGTTACAATTGCGGAGGATTAAGATGAGCGAACCAGTGTTAGATGTAAGTGGAATACAAAAGATTTTACCCCACCGGTTTCCAATGTTATTAATTGACCGAGTGGATGAATTAGAACCTGGTCAACGGGCGGTGGCAACCCGGAATGTAACGATTAATGAAAGTGTCTTCCAAGGACATTTCCCAGATAATCCAGTTTTACCCGGGGCGTTGATCGTAGAATCATTGGCCCAAACTGGGGCGGTAGCATTATTATCCCAACCCGAATTTAAAGGACAAACGGCCTATTTTGGTGGGATTAAGTCAGCGCAATTCCGGAAGGTAGTTCGACCTGGCGATGTGATGAAATTAGAAGTGACGTTAGATAAAGTTAAGCGCAATATTGGTTCGGGAACTGGGATTGCGTGGGTGGATGGCAAGAAAGCCTGCACCGCTGAATTAACGTTCTTTATTGGATAGGAGAGATTTCAATGTTTGGAAAAGTACTCGTTGCCAATCGTGGTGAAATTGCGGTGCGGATTATTCGCTCCTTGCGGGAATTAGGAATCCAATCAGTGGCGATTTATTCAACGGCGGACCGGGAAAGCTTACACGTGCAATTGGCTGATCAAGCCGTTTGTGTTGGTGGGGCTCGTCCGCAAGATTCATATTTAAACATGAATAATATTTTAGCGGCCGCGGTGGGAACGGGGGCCGAAGCGATTCACCCCGGCTTTGGATTTTTATCCGAAAATGCCGAATTTGCGGAAATGTGCGAAGATTTAGGAATTAAATTTATTGGCCCCAAGCCAAGTACGATTGACCAAATGGGGAACAAAGAACATGCCCGGGAACAAATGATTAAGGGGCAAGTTCCGGTCATTCCAGGGAGTGACGGGTATGTCAAAACGGCGGACCAAGCCCTTGAAATTGCTGAAAAAAATTGGCTATCCAGTGCTGTTAAAAGCCACTTCTGGTGGGGGTGGTAAAGGGATTCGCCGGATTGATACGGCGGATCAATTAGCGCGGTCATTTGCTGAAGCGCAAAGTGAAGCCCGCGTGTCCTTTAATGATGACCGGATGTACTTAGAAAAAATCATGGAAAATGTTAAGCATATTGAAGTACAAGTTTTCCGGGATGACTTTGGCAATGCGGTCTACTTCCCAGAACGGGATTGTTCATTGCAACGTAATAAGCAAAAGGTGATTGAAGAAAGTCCGTGTGCCTTGATTACAGCGAGTGAACGGGCGGAATTGGGAGCGATTGCCTTGCGGGCGATTGAAACAATTGATTATCGCAATACTGGGACGTTGGAATTTTTAATGGATCAAGCACATCATTTCTACTTCATGGAAATGAACACGCGGATTCAAGTGGAACATACGGTGACGGAAATGGTCACTGGGATCGATCTAGTAAAAGCGCAAGTGATGGTGGCCAGTGGCGAACCACTGCCCTTTAGTCAAACTGATATTCAATTAAATGGGCATGCGATTGAATGTCGGATTAATGCCGAAGACCCGCGCCGTGATTTTATGCTCAACGGGGGAAATTAGTTACTTATACTTACCAGTTGGTAATTTAGGGATGCGGATTGATACAGACCTGTACCCTGGTTCTAAAGTTACCCCATACTATGACTCAATGATTGCCAAAGTGATTGCGCAAGGGAAAACGCGCAATGAAACAATTGAAAAATTGAAGCGGTTAATCAATGAAATGGTAATTTTAGGGGTGACAACGAACCAAAAATTCCATTTAGCAATTTTAAATGATCCCGTCTTTTTAACGGGGCAGCTTACCACTAATTATTTAGAAACCGAATTTTTACCACGGTGGAAAGGAGCCGGTCAAAGTGAAGTTATATCGGAATAACAATACCTTAAGTGAACGGCATGATAAAGCGGATCCGCAAGCCGTCGATAAAGTTCCGGATGGATTGTGGAAAAAAATGCCCGAAGTGTCAACGAGCCATCTTTACTAAGCAACTCGATCAATATATGACTTGTCCCAGCTGTGATTATGGGTTCCGGATAAGTGCTAGTGACCGTTTAGGGTGGTTAGTTGACGATTTTAAACCGTTTGATACCGAGCTAGTAAGTCAAGATCCATTGAATTTTCCGGGTTATCAGGCTAAATTGGCACGGCTTCGGCAAGTAACGGGGTTAAATGACTCGGTGGCAACGGGGTTAGCGACGATTGACGATGTTCAATTTAATTTAGGAATTATGGATCCAACCTTTATTATGGGGTCACTCGGGACGATTACTGGGGAAAAGATTACCCGGTTGTTTGAAGATGCGACGGCCAATCGTCGGGCAGTCGTATTATTTACGGCCTCTGGTGGCGCGCGGATGCAAGAAGGGATTATGTCCTTAATGCAGATGGCGAAAGTTTCGAATGCGATTGCCAAGCATAGTCAAGCTGGCTTGTTGTACATTGTGGTCTTGACGGATCCAACGACAGGTGGAGTAACGGCTAGTTTTGCGATGCAAGGGGACATTATTTTAGCCGAACCGCATGCACTAGTTGGCTTTGCCGGGCGGCGGGTGATTGAACAAACGATGCATGAAAAAAAATTGCGGATGATTTGCAAGCCGCCGAAAATGTGTTGGCTCACGGCTTTATTGATCAGATTGTGAAACGCCCGGCTGAAAAGCAAACCTTGAAATGGTTAATTCAAACGGGAGGTGCGCGTCATGTGTAATTTAACGGCAGCCGAAATAGTGAAAGCCGCCCGGAGTGAAGATAAAATTACGGGGCTGGAAATGATTCAAGCGATTTTCCCGGACTTCTTTGAATTGCACGGCGATCGGGTTGGTCATGATGATCCTGCGATTGTGGGTGGTTTAGCAACGTTGAACGGGCAAGCGGTCACGGTGATTACGACCGATCGTGGTGAAAGTATTAGTGAGCGGGTTGCCAAGCACTTTGGGAGTCCCGAACCAGGTGGTTACCGCAAAGCGCTGCGGTTAGCCGAAAACGCGGCCAAATTTAAGCGGCCGGTGATTATGTTGGTTAATACGGCAGGGGCCTTTCCGGGAACCTCAGCGGAAGAAGGCGGACAAGGGCAAGCGATTGCGGAAAACTTATTGAAACTGAGTCAACTACCAACGCCAATTATCACCATTATTTATGGTGAAGGGGGCAGCGGGGGGGCGCTGGCCTTAGCGTGTGGCGATCAGGTGTGGATGCTGGAAAACAGTACTTATTCAGTCTTGTCCCCAGAAGGGTTTGCGTCAATTTTATGGAAAGATAGTTCCCGGGCCGATGACGCCGCCGAAGTGATGAAGATGACGCCGCAAGCTTTGTTAGCCCAAGGCGTCATCGAAGGGGTTATTCCGGAAAGTAGTGATCATAATGTCACTATTGAAAATGTAAAGACAGTGTTAGTGCGGGAGTTAGCTAACTTACAAGCTCTTGATGAAACGACGATGTTAAATCAACGGCAAGCACGATATCGGAAATTTTAGAAAGTGGAGAGAACATGAACGGATTATTAACAGGTAAAAAAATTGTAGTGATGGGAGTCGCCAATAAGCGCTCAATTGCGTGGGGATGTGCACAAGTGATGGAGCAACAAGGGGCCGAAATTATTTATACGTATAATCGGGACCGAACGTTAAAGAGCTTGCGGAAAATCATTGACGACGACAACCGGTTAATTCAATGTGATGCCACGGACGAAACGAGTATCGAAGCAGCCTTTGCCACGATTTTTACGCGGTTTGGGAAGGTTGACGGAATTGTGCACTCAATTGCCTTTGCGAACAGTGAAGATTTAAATGGTGAAATTATGAGTGTCACGAAGGATGGTTACGATTTAGCGCAATCAACGTCGCTTACTCATTAATTGCCGTTAGTCGCCAAGGACAAAAGATTTTACAACCCAAGGCTAGCATTGTGGCGATGAGTTACATGGGGGCAACGCGGGCAATCCCTAACTATAACGTGATGGGCGTGGCCAAAGCAGCCTTAGAAGCCAACGTGCGCTATTTAGCCCGGGATATGGGAAAATATGGGGTTCGGGTGAACGCCTTATCAGCCGGGGCGATTAAGACCTTGGCCGTGAGTGGGGTTGGTGGTTACAAAGACCTCTTAGCTGAATCCCAACGCCGGACGGTTGATGGTGAAAATGTGACCCAAGCGGAAGTTGGGGGCGCTTGTGCGTTCTTGATGAGTGATTTATCAACCGGGGTTACGGGGGACATCATTTACGTTGATAAAGGGGTCCACTTAATTTAGGGCTCAAATTAGCTAAAAAAAAGCGACCGAATTGACGGTCGCTTTTTCAAAAATAGTTCGTCAACCAAAAGTAATAATTCGTTGACGAACTCGGGGGATATAATATGAAACAACAAATTAATGAATTAACGCGGGCGGCCTTAATGTTAGCCGTCTTATTAGGGATGGCTTGGTTGCCCCCAGTCCCAATTGGGATTATTCCGGTTCCAATTGTGGTGCAAAATTTAGCGGTCATGTTAATGGGCTGGTTATTACCTTGGCGCAAAACAGCGTGGTGATGGGGAGTTTTTTCTTATTGGCCGCCCTAGGGTTACCGGTTTTACCTGGTGGTCGTGGTGGCTTGAGTATTTTGTTATCCCCCAGTGGGGCGTACTTGCTGTGGTGGTTGGTTGGTCCATTGCTAGTTAGTTGGTGGTGCCAATTTTATGGACTTCCGCAACGCAATTGGCAATTATTGCTAGTGACGTGGCTGAGTACTGTCGTGTTAATTGATCTTGGTGGTGCGGTGGTACTAAGTTTGGTTTTTCGCGTACCATGGATAGCCAGTTTGAGTTCGAGTTTGGTATTCTTAGTTGGTGATACGATGAAGGCAATTGTTGCGACGGCGATGGTAGTAGCGTTAAAGCGGACGCGGGTGATGAAATGGACTTAAAAGCACAAATTTTAGAACGGCTGATTAAGGCCGGGGATTGGGTGCGAGGCCCCCAATTAGCGACGGAATTGCAAGTCACCCGGGCTGGCGTTGCCCGAGCAATTCAACAGTTAAAAGCAACGGGGACTACGATTGCGAGCCACCCCAAATTAGGCTATCGCTTTGAACGGACAACGCAATTGAATGCTGCCTTGATTCAAGCTGGTTTGGCAACGGACTGGCAATTAGAAGTCTGGGAGACGCTGGGTTCGACCCAAGATCGCGCGCGTCAATTAGCTAGTGCCGCAGTGAAGGACTTGATAGCCGTGATTGCCAATCATCAAACCGCGGGCTATGGCCGGCGGGGCCGGGAATTTTATTCGCCCGCGCAAACGGGGGTGTATTTAAGCATTGTCAGTCCACTGCCCGTAGATTGGACCCCCGACGCCGCTGGGTTCTTAACGGGGGCCGTGGCGGTGATGGTCAGTGAAGAAATCCAACGCTTGGTGCCAAGCGAAAAAATCGAGATTAAGTGGGTCAATGATTTGTATTTACATAATCGTAAAGTGGCGGGGATTTTAACGGAAGGCTGGCAAGCGCTTGATACGCCACAACCACCTAAAGTGATTGTAGGGATTGGGATTAATTTAAATCCGAGTGAGTGGCCGGTTGAAATTGCGGACCGGGCGACGGGGATTACGACCCAAACCGTTGATCGGAATCAATTGGTACAACGACTGTTAAAGCGCTGGCCGACGGTGTTAACGACTTATCGTGATGAGCGGTGGCTCACGGCGTATCGGCACCGGCAATGGCTAATTGGAAAACAAGTGACCTTACAATATGGCCAGCAATTAGTAACTGGAACGGTGCAAGGAATTGGTGATCAATATGCCTTACAAGTAGCTACCCAGACGGGCGTGAAAGCTTACGGGGCCGGAGAAGTGGTCAAGGTTAAGCTTACAAACTAAAAAGTCGGACTTGCAATGGATGCAGGTCCGACTTTTTTTTAAACGTTAATTTTCTTGATCAAAGGTTTCTAATTCTTCGGCGGCGCTGGCCCAAGCGAGTTCGACTTCTTCAAGTTGGGCTTGGGTGGCGTCTAAATCTTTTTGCAAATCAGTTAGCTTGCCAATATCCGCGGCTAATTCCGGTCGGTTCATCTCGGCCTGAATTTCGTTGACCTTGGTTTCGAGGCCTTCCATTTGTTGTTCGATGTCATCGACTTGGCGTTGAATTTTCCGTCGTGCCCGTTGCACTTCTTTGGATTGTTGATAAGCCTGTTGTTGATTACTTGGCGCTTTTTGACTGTTAGTAGTTGGGGTATCACTAGCAGTTGGGGCCGTGGCGGCTAAGTAATCATCGTAATTGCCGGGGTAAACGGTGGCGTGATCAGGGTTGACGGCTAAGATATGAGTGGCCACTTGATTAATGAAGTACCGGTCATGGGAAACAAACAAGACGGTACCATCAAATTCATTAATCGCGGTTTCTAAGACTTCCCGACTGTCAATATCCAAGTGGTTGGTCGGTTCATCAAGGATTAAGTAATTCATCGGGTTAAAGGAAAGTTTGGTTAATTCTAACCGTGCTTTTTGCCCCCCGCTTAAGTCTTTGACGAGTTTAAAGACATCCTCACCGGTGAACAAGAAACTCCCTAATAAGGTTCGAATTTCGGTTTCGTCGATTTCTGGATGTTCATCCCAGACCTCATCAAGGACCGTTTTATCCGGGTGGAGCTGTTGTTGCTCTTGGTCGTAGTACCCAATTTGTAAGTTAGCGCCGAGTTTAATGGTCCCGGTAATCGGTGGTAATTGGCCTAAAATAGTTTTTAATAGGGTCGATTTCCCAATTCCGTTGGGCCCGATGATGCCGAGCCGTTGCCCTTGGCGTTCTTCAAAACTAAAGGGACCGGCGACGGTCATTTCATCATAACCAATTTTTAAATCCGTCACGGTTAAGACTTCATTCCCGCTTGGATATTCACTATGGAAGCTGAAGTGGATCGATTGGTCATCGGTCATTGGCCGGTCCATCTTTTCCATTTTATCGAGTTGTTTCCGCCGGGCTTGGGCCCGTTTGGTGGTCGAAGCCCGGACCAAATTCCGGTTAACGAAGTCTTCTAACTTGGCAATTTCTTTTTGTTGTTGATCATAGTGTTTCATTTCACTAGCTAACCATTGCGCTTTATGATTAACGAATTGGGAATAATTCCCGGTGTAGTGACGTAAGGTACCTTGGTCTAAGTCATAGACTTTGGTGACAATCCGGTCTAAGAAGTACCGGTCGTGGGAAACGACGAGTAAGGCGCCGGGATAGCCTTTTAAGTAGTCTTCTAACCAACTTAATACGTCCATATCCAAGTGGTTCGTCGGTTCATCCAAAATTAATAAGTCCGGCTGTTGTAATAAGATTTTGGAGAGGGCCAACTTAGTTTTTTTGCCCTCCTGATAGGGCGGTGATGGGTTGGTCATCCATTTCGGGGCCAAAGCCGAAGCCGGTTAACATACCGCGGAGCTTGGAGTTAATTTCAAACCCACCGCGGGCTTGAAAATCATGTTGGGCGCGGTCATATTGCTTCGAAATTAGGTCGTAATCCGGCGTGCCGGGGGTGAGTTGCGCTAATTGGTGTTCGAAAGTATGGATTTGGGTTTCTAAAGTATGTAAATCAGCGAAGACGCTATCAAGTTCGGCCCAAATTGAGTGTTGGCTATCAAGGCCTTGGTCTTGGGCGAGGTAGCCAATGGAGAGATTCTTGCTGGTTGAAATCGTCCCTTCATCGGGGGTGGTAATCCCAGCAATCATTTTTAACAACGTCGTCTTTCCGGCTCCATTCCGGCCAACTAGGGCAATCCGATCGTGTTCATTAACTTGGAGATTGATTTTGTGAAATAAAACGTCGGCTCCAAAGCGACGTAATACATTTTGCGTTTGTAAAAGTAACATACTAGCCTCGTTTATTTAATAGGTTAAATTTGTCTCGGTATGATTTTATCATATAAAGGGCAAAAGCAATAATAGAACCGATTTACTATGAAAAACATTTCACAAACTCGCTAAAACTTGGTATGATGATACCAGACTAAAAATGGGAGATCCAAGAAACATGGCAGAACGGAAAATTCCCCGGGCCACAGCAAAGCGGTTACCGGTATATTATCGTTATTTAAATATTTTGTTAAACGCCAACAAGCGGCGAGTATCATCAACTGAATTATCCGAGGCTGTTCAAGTGGATTCGGCAACCATCCGACGTGACTTTTCATATTTTGGTGAGTTAGGGAAGCGTGGTTATGGATATGATGTTGAAAAATTACTCGAATTCTTTAAAGGGGTGCTGAATCAAGATCAATTGACGAGCATTGCTTTAGTTGGGGTCGGGAACATTGGTCGGGCGTTGATGAATTACAACTTCCACCAAAATACCAACTTACGGATTAGTTGTGCTTTTGATCCCAAGCCTGAATTGGCAAATACGATTCAAAGTGGGATTCCGGTTTATCCGGTGGCCGATATGAAGCAACAAATCAAGGATCAACGCCTTGATGCCGTAATTTTAACGGTGCCTGGCGATCAAGCCCAAGCCGTGACGGATGAGTTAGTTTCGGTTGGGATCCGGGGAATTTTGAACTTTACGCCGGTCCGGTTATCGGTTCCGAAGGGTGTACAAGTGCAAAACATTGATTTAACGAATGAATTACAAACCTTGATTTACTTTATTGAAAGTACCCAAAATCAAGCTTAACAACGCAACGGTACCGGGCGGTAAAATCCGCTTGGTACCGTTGTTTTACGTTGGATAAATTGGGGTTTCATGATAAAATATTAGAGATTGAAGATTTTGTGATAATAATCAGTTTATTAATTATAAAATCACATTGAAGGAGAAAGGATTACACATGGTGAACGTACTGAAAAAGTGGGTCGAAAGTGACCGCCGTGAATTGCGGCGGATTTCACGATTAGCCAAATGCGTTGAAGCATTAGCCGATGAAATGGCCGCTTTAACGGATGAAGAATTACAAGCAAAAACGCCGGCCTTAAAAGCGGAATTAGCCGCCGGAAAAACGTTAGATGATATTTTACCCGAAGCCTTTGCGGTAGCGCGAGAAGGGGCGAAGCGGGTCTTGGGATTATACCCATTCCACGTCCAAATCATGGGGGGGATTGTGCTCCATGGTGGGAACATTGCGGAAATGAAAACCGGGGAAGGGAAGACGTTAACAGCCACGATGCCGGTTTACTTAAATGCTCTCGCCGGTCGGGGAGTTCACGTGATTACCGTTAACGAATACTTATCCGAACGGGATGCGGCCGAAATGGGCCAACTTTATAACTGGTTGGGTCTTTCGGTTGGGGTCAACGGGGCCGAAAAGACGCCGGATGAAAAGCGAGAAGCCTACCAAAAGGATATTTTATATTCCACCAACAGTGAAATTGGGTTTGATTACTTACGGGATAACATGGCCGTTTATCAAGAAGATCAAGTCCAACGGGGCCTTAACTTTGCGATTATCGACGAAGTAGACTCCATCTTGATTGACGAAGCCCGGACGCCATTGATTATTTCGGGTCCCGGTACTGGCACGTCACAGTTGTATCACCAAGCCGATCGCTTAGTGAAGCAATTAAAAGAAGACGATGATTACACGATTGATCTTGAATCTAAGACGGTGGCGTTGACGGATGAAGGGATTAAGAAGGCCGAACAATATTTCAACTTAGACAACTTGTATGATATTGATAACACGGCCTTAACGCACCACTTGGACCAAGCCTTGCGCGCTAATTACATTATGTTAATTGACCGTGATTACGTGGTTCGCGATGGCGAAGTCTTAATCGTGGATTCATTTACCGGACGGGTGATGGATGGTCGGCGGTTCTCTGATGGGTTGCACCAAGCAATCGAAGCCAAGGAAAACGTTGAAATCCAAGAAGAAAACAAGACGATGGCCAACATCACGTACCAAAACTTATTCCGGATGTACAACAAGTTATCGGGGATGACTGGGACGGCGCGGACGGAAATGGAAGAATTCCGGGAAATCTACAACATGGACACGATTTCCATTCCAACGAACCGACCAATTGCGCGGAAAGATGAACCTGACATCTTATACCCAACGTTAGAAAGTAAGTTCCATGCCGTCGTGCGCAAGATCGTCGAACTCCACGCGAAGGGCCAACCAATCTTAGTCGGGACCGTCGCTGTCGAAACGTCAGAATACTTATCGCACTTGTTAGATGAACAAAACATTCCACACGTCGTCTTAAACGCCAAGAACCATGCTAAGGAAGCTGAAATCGTGAAGAACGCGGGGCAAGTTGGTGCCGTTACGATTGCGACTAACATGGCCGGACGGGGAACTGACATTAAGTTAGGACCCGGCGTACGTGAATTAGGCGGGTTAGCCGTGCTCGGGACCGAACGGCATGAAAGTCGCCGGATTGATAACCAACTCCGGGGCCGGTCGGGTCGGCAAGGGGATCCTGGTTTATCCCAATTCTATCTTTCATTAGAAGATGATTTGATGAAACGCTTTGGGGGGGACCGGATTAAGGCCTTCTTGGAACGGATGCAAGTTGACCCTGATGACGAAGATGTGGTTATCAAGAGTCGCTTCTTAACCCGTCAAGTTGAATCAGCTCAAAAGCGGGTCGAAGGGAACAACTATGACTCCCGGAAGAATGTCTTGCAATACGATGACGTGATGCGGGAACAACGGGAAATCATTTATGGTGAACGGCAACAAGTGATTACGGAAACGGAATCCTTAGATGACGTCTTAATGCCAATGATTGAACGGACCGTTCGGCGGGCAATCGATCAACACACGTTAGGTTCCCAAAAAGAATGGGAATTAGACAAGATTGTTGAATTTGCAACTGAAGTGATTGCTAAACCAGATCAAATTAGTGTGGCTGATTTAACGGGCAAGTCAGCTGATAAGATGTACGACTTTATTATGAACTTGGCTCACCAAGGGGTCGAAGAAAAACGCGACCAACTTTATGACGCGAGCCAAATGTTGGAATTTGAAAAAGTTGTTATTTTACGGGTTGTTGATTCACGGTGGACGGAACACATCGATGCCATGGATCAATTCCGGCAATCAGTTGGACTTCGGGGTTACGGTCAACGGAACCCATTGGTTGAATACCAAATGGCCGGTTATCAAATGTTTGAACAAATGATCACGGATATTGAATACGAAGTAACGCGACTCTTTATGAAGTCCGAAATTCGCCAAAACGTGACACGATAAACCACGAAGAACGGGACTGGCGAGTAGCAGCCCCGTTTTTTTGTCGAAAAAAAGGAAGTAAAAATGGAATTAAGCGAAATTAAAAAAACAAATAGAAGCGCTCCAAACTGAGGTTGCCAGCTTCGGGAGGTCGCTTTGACCTTGATGCGTTAAACGAGACTATCGCTGAACATGAGCATCAAATGGCACAACCTGGTTTTTGGGACGATAACCAAGCCGCCCAAGGCGTGATTGATGAAACTAACGTCTTAAAGCAACGGCGCGATAATTACTTGTCGTTAGCTAACGGGGTGGCGGAATTAGCAGACTTGCATGAGTTATTAACGCTCGAGGACGATGCCGATTTATTAGCCGAGTTAACCCAAAAACTGCCCCAAGTGCAAGCAGCGGTGGAACAATATCAATTAAATCAATTATTGGATGGTCCGTATGATGATAAAAATGCGATTTTAGAAATCCACCCGGGAGCGGGGGGCACTGAAGCCCAAGACTGGGGCGAAATGCTCTTGCGGATGTACATGCGCTGGGCGGACCAACATGATTTTGTGGTCGAAGTGGCTAATTACGAAGCGGGGGAAGAAGCTGGGGTCAAGAGTGTGACTTTGATTGTGAAAGGCCACAATGCGTACGGTTCTTAGCCCCAGAAAAAGGGGTTCATCGGCTCGTGCGGATTTCGCCATTTGATTCGGCCAATCGCCGTCATACCTCGTTTGCCTCGGTTGATGTGATGCCGGAATTAGATGATAGTATCGAGGTTGATATTAATCCGGCTGATTTACGGATCGATACGTTCCGCTCAAGTGGGGCGGGGGGCCAACATATTAACAAAACCGACTCGGCCATTCGGATTACCCACTTACCAACCGGAATTGTGACGTCTTCACAAGCGGAACGGTCCCAATTGCAAAACCGGGAAACAGCAATGCGGATGTTAAAGTCCAAGTTGTATGAATTAGAACGGGAAAAGCAAGCTCAAGAACGGGCTGAAATTGCCGGCGAACAATTAGATAATGGTTGGGGATCGCAAATTCGGTCGTATGTCTTGCATCCATATTCGTTGATTAAGGATAATCGAACAGGTTATGAAACCCATGATACCCAAGGGGTGTTAGATGGTGATTTAGATGACTTTATTAATGCCTATTTAAAGTGGCGGTTAAGTCAAAAGAATCCCCAATAAGTGAGGCAAATGAATGAAACGTACTAGGAAACAAAAACGGCCCCGCACACATTGGTGGACGAATCGGCAGTGGTTTGATTCGAAGCATCAGTTAACTCGTTCCGCAAGTAATCGCTTGCTTGGTGGGGTTCTTGGCGGCATTGCCCAATATTTTAAGTGGAATGCGACGGCCGTCCGCGTAATTTATTTAATCTTAACGGCCTTAACGGATTTCATTCCGGGGATCGTAATTTATGTTGTTTTATATGTCACGATGCCACCGGATCCAGAGCAACAAGATTTATGGAGTTTTTTTAACCAAGCAAGTTGATTTGGATCACTGGGATTGGAAAAAAACCGGGGCAACCGCGCCAAACATTAACGGATGTTGAAGAACATGATGTTAAGTCGGCAACGCAAGCAAAGGAGAACAAGCATGGCAGATAGTACAGAATTAGTAACGGTCGCAGAATTAATTAATAACGCCCGCCTTGAAGTGTTACAAGGGGAAGATTATCTTGATCGTCCCATTGTTACGAGTAACATTTGTCGACCATCATTGGAATTTGCGGGGTACTTTACCCATTATCCAGCCGAACGAATTCAATTATTAGGGATTACGGAAAATGCCTTTATTAAAGAAGTCCCACATGAAAAGTTGGCTGAATATTGTGAACGATTGTGTTGTGATGAAACACCATGTTTTGTCATTACCTCTGACTTGCCAATTATTTCAGAGTTAAAGGAAGCGGCGGCGAAAGCCCATATTCCAATTTTAGGGACGCATTTAACGTCATCACGGGCGATTGGTAATATGTCGGCCTACCTTGGGAGCCGGTTAACGCCCCGCGAATCGGTCCACGGGGTGTTAGTTGATATTAACGGAACTGGGGTCATGTTAACTGGTGACTCCGGGGTCGGGAAGAGTGAAACGGCGTTGGAATTAATTCGGCGAGGGCACCGGCTCGTCGCTGATGACCGGGTTGAAGTCTATGCTCGGGATGAACGGGAATTAGTTGGGAGTGCGCCAACGATTTTAAAGCATATGATGGAAATCCGGGGAATTGGGATTATTGATGTCATGACCCTCTTTGGGACTGGAGCCGTGCTGGATGAAGACGAAGTGGACTTAATTATTCACTTAGAAACTTGGTCAGCGGATAAGCAATTTGATCGTCTCGGTCATCGCGGGGATACGCGGACGATTCAAGATGTGGTGGTTCCCCAAATTTCACTGCCAGTGAAAACCGGGCGGAACTTAGCCATCATTATCGAATCGGCGGCGATGAACTTCCGGGCGCAACAAATGGGCTTTGATGCCACCGATGCTTCAATCAGAATTTACAAGCCTTGATTAAGGCTAATTCGAACGGAGAAGGTTAATGTTAGCGCAGTTAAATCCGATTGCCTTTTATCTGCTCGGTTGGCCAGTCCGTTGGTATGGCATTATTATCGCCACGGGTGTTTTAGTGGCCCTGTGGTTATCAGTTAAAGAAGGACAGCGTCACGGGATTGATGAAGATCATTTTTATAATTTATTATTATTGGGAATCCCATGTGCGTTAGTCGGGGCGCGGGGGTATTATGTCATCTTCGAGTGGAGTTATTATCGGCAGCATTTGGCCGAAATTCCAGCGCTGTGGGATGGTGGCATTGCGATCTATGGGGGCTTAATTGGTGGCCTCTTATTAGTGGTCGGATATGCTAATTATCAACATTTACGCCTCGCGACGATCCTTGACTGTTTAGCCCCAGGAATATTAGTTGGACAAATTATGGGCCGGTGGGGCAATTTTATGAACCAAGAAGCCTTTGGCGCGGTAACGACGCATGCCACGTTAGTCGCCCAACATTTGCCGAATTGGCTAATTCAACAAATGCAAATTGGCGGCGCCTACCGCACCCCTACGTTTTTATATGAATCGTTGGGAAATCTCGTGGGGTTAATCTTAATTTTGAGTTTGCGGCATCGCCAATGGTTTGAGACTCCGGGAAATGTGTTCCGGTTATACTTACTTTGGTATGCAATCGTCCGGATGATTGTGGAAGGGATGCGCACCGATAGCTTAATGCTGGGGCCAATTCGCGTGTCGCAAGCCTTATCAGTGGTAATTTTAGTTGTTGTTGGGATTAATTGGATACTGACGGCGTGGCACCGTCATGCCACAAGAAAGGAATAATTTATGAGTAAACAAATTGCAGTATTAGGGGCTGGTTCATGGGGGAGTGTGTTAGCCAACGTCTTAACGGAAAATGGGCACCACGTCACGTTGTGGACGCGGAGTGCTGAACAAGCGGCCGAAATGAACACCCACCATACGAATCAAAAGTATGTACATGACTTTGAATACGAATCAGCATTAACGGCAACAACTGAGATGGCACAAGCCATTGCGGGGGCGGACATGATTTTATTAGCCATCCCAACTAAGGGGTTGCGGCAAGTGGCCCATCAATTAGGGCAATTATTGGCCACGATGGACATAAAGCCAGTGATTACGCACGTGACGAAGGGGTTGGAACAAGGAACATATAAGCGCCCGTCAGAAATGATTGCTGAAGAATTACCGGCGGATCATTATCAAGGCATTACGGTCTTATCAGGTCCAAGTCATGCGGAATCGGTGGCCTTGCATGATATGACGGCGGTGACGATTGCGGCCAATGATGAACAATTAGCCAAGGACGTCCAAGGTTTATTTATGAACCAATATTTCCGGGCTTATACGAACAATGACGTTGTCGGGGTCGAAGTAGCGGCCGCTTTGAAGAACGTGATTGCGATTGGCTCCGGGATTTTAAGTGGCCTTGGTTACAAAGATAATGCGCGGGCGGCCTTGATTACCCGGGGATTGGCTGAAATTCGGCGCTTTGGGGTTTCTTTTGGGGCCAATCCAATGACATTCATCGGGTTGGCCGGCGTTGGTGATTTAGTCGTTACAGCGACGAGTCAAAATTCACGAAATTACCGGTGTGGGTTTCAATTAGGCCAAGGCCAATCTGTGGCCGAAATTGAAGCCAACATGGGGATGGTGATTGAAGGATTGAGTACGGTCAAAGTGGCCCATGAAATCGCTGAAAAACGGCACGTGTCAATGCCAATTACGGATGCCATTTACAAGGTCGTTTACGAAGGTCAAGCCATTACTGAGGTAGTGACGGAACTAATGGGTCGAGAAGGGACTACTGAAGTCGAATAAGTTATGGTAAAATGATAACGTATTCATTACTAAGTTAGACTGATGGAGGTCAGTTATGAAAAAAAGTACGGAAAGCAATTATTCCTGCGGCCGGATTGGGGACGCGGTTCTTACCCGCAACGAAGGCCTTAGCTAAGGAAATGTTGCCAATTGTTGATAAGCCAACGATTCAATTTATTGTTGAAGAAGCTCGTAAGTCAGGGATTGAAGACATTGTGGTGGTTGACGGGAAGAACAAGCGTTCAATCGAAGATCACTTTGACTCCAACCCAGAATTGGAAGATAACTTACGGGAAAAGGGTAAGGATGCGATGTTGAAGTTAGTGGAAGAAACCACTGATATTAACATTTACTTTATCCGGCAATCACACCCACGGGGCCTTGGGGATGCAGTTTTAACGGCTAAAGCCTTTATTGGGGACGAACCATTCGTCGTGATGCTCGGGGATGACTTAAACGACATCAATTCTGAAGGCAAGCCATTAACGAAGGAATTGATTGATAGTTACGAACAAACGGGGGCCTCAACGTTAGCCGTTATGCGCGTGCCACACGAAGAAACGGCTAAGTATGGGGTAATTAACCCAAGTGAAGAAGTTAAGGATGGCTTGTACAACGTGACGAATTTCGTTGAAAAGCCAGCCCCTGAAGATGCGCCAAGTGATTTGGCAATCATTGGTCGGTATGTCTTCACGCCAGAAATCTTTGGCGTCTTAGAAGAAACGAAGCCAGGTAAGGGGGGCGAAATCCAATTAACGGATGCCATCAATACCTTAAACAAAACTCAACGCGTTTTTTGCCCACGAATACAAAGGGAAGCGTTATGATGTTGGGAACAAGTTTGGTTGGATTGAAACCAACATTGAATACGGTTTAAACCACCCCGAAACGAAGACGGAATTACGCCAATACATTAAAGAATTAGGGACGAAATTCGCCGCCGAAGACGGAGAAGAATAGGCAATAAAAACCTTCAAGCGCAGCTAGCTTGAAGGTTTTATGTGCACTTAAGCTTGAAAGTAGACACCGCTAATTAAACCAAGTATCATAAGGTCATTAAGAATTTAACGGAGGAAATTAACATGACGGAAACGCAAACGAATTACGATGTGATTGTCATTGGGGCCGGTCCGGGGGGCATGACGGCGGCTTTATATGCATCACGGGCGAACTTATCCGTGTTAATGCTTGACCGTGGGATTTACGGCGGGAACTTGAACAATACCGGGACGATTGAAAATTACACCGGGTTTAAGTCGGTGACCGGACCGGAATTAGCGGAACAAATGTACGCCGGGGCCACGCAATTTGGGGCCAAATTAGCTTACGGGACCGTGACGGATGTAACGGTTGATGAAACGGGACTCAAGCATTTAACGACGGACATGGGGGATGAATTTACCGCTCCAGCAGTCATTATTGCGACGGGGACGCAACAACGGCATTTACATGTGCCGGGTGAAGATGAATTTGGTGGCCGTGGGGTTTCTTATTGTGCCGTTTGTGACGGGGCTTTCTTCCGCAACAAGCACCTTGTAGTTGTTGGTGGTGGGGACGCTGCCGTTGAAGAAGGAACGTTTTTAACCCAATTCGCTGACCAAGTGACGATTGTAGCGCGGGGAAGTGAACTGCGGGCGCAACCATTACTGCAAGATGAAGCCCGGGCTAATGACAAGGTCGAATTCATCATGAACACGAGTGTCACGGAAATTAAGGGTGACGATATGAAGGTCACCGGGGTAACGTTACATGATAACCTCACTGGTGAAGATCGTGAAATGGCAGCTGATGGGGTCTTCATTTACGTCGGCAATGATCCGATGACCAAACCATTTGGTGACTTAGGGATTTTAGATGACCATGGTTGGGTAATCACAGATGATCACATGGCCACGACCGTTCCCGGTATTTTTGCTATCGGGGACGTCCGGCAAACCGTCTTACGTCAAGTAGCGACGGCAGTTGGTGATGGAGCCATTGCCGGCCAAGCTGTTTACCAATATTTAAAATAATTGCTGATAACCAGTGCTTCGCTTGAGGTGCTGGTTTTTCTTAGACCATAAATACGGTATAATAATCTACGAATTAAATTTGAAGAGGTGTTGAAGAAATGGATTGGAAAACAACCTACCAAACTTGGCGTGACTACGCTGATTTAGATGCCACGTTACGGATGAACTGTTGGCAACAACGGATGAAGAAGCGTTAGAAGATGCGTTTTATCAACCAATGTCATTCGGGACGGCCGGCATGCGGGGGGTCATGGGTCCCGGAATTAATCGGATGAACATTTACACGGTGCGGCAAGCCACGGCTGGTTTGGCAGCGTTGATGGAACATGTCGGTGGTGACGTCAAGGACCGTGGGGTGGCGATTAGCTATGACTCCCGGAATAACTCAAGTCTCTTTGCCCACGAAGCTGCCCGGGTATTGGGAGCCCAAGGGATTAAGACGTACATTTTTGAATCCTTGCGCCCTACGCCAGAATTATCATTTGCAGTGCGCCACTTACACACGTACGCCGGTATTATGATTACGGCTTCCCACAACCCACGGGAATACAATGGTTACAAGATTTATGGTGAAGATGGGGCCAAATGCCACCCAAGGAATCCGACTTAATGACGTCATACGTTCGTGCAATCAAGGACTTATTTGCGATTGAATTAGCGGATGAAGCGCAATTACAAGCTCAAGGATTAGAAGTCGTGATTGGCGAAGATGTTGACCAAGCATACTTGGAAAACTTAAAAACGGTCACGGTGAACGCTGATTTAGCCAAGGAATACGGGCAAGACTTGAAGTTTGTCTTTACGCCATTGAACGGAACGGGACGGATGATTGGTGAACGCGCCTTGAAACAAGCTGGCTTTACGAACTATGAATTAGTGGCCGAAGAAGCGATGCCAAATGGGGATTTCCCTGGTTTGGATCATCCAAATCCAGAATTCCCCGAAGCCTTTGTGCGCGCCCAAGCCTTAGGAAAGCAAGTTGACGCGGATCTCTTAATTGCGACGGATCCGGATGCCGACCGGCTTGGTTGTGCGGTGCGGCAAGCCGATGGTGAATACCAATTATTAACGGGGAACCAAATCGGGACGGTCTTGTTAAACTACATCTTAGAAGCTCACCGGCAAGCGGATGATTTACCAGCTAATGCGACGGCGGTCAAGTCAATTGTATCGACTAACTTTGCGACGAAGGTGGCGCAAAGCTACGGGGTTGGCATGGTTAACGTCTTAACTGGGTTTAAGTGGATTGCGGACCAAATTCACCAATACGAAACGAAGCATAACCACACGTTTATGTTTGGGTTTGAAGAAAGTTTCGGTTACTTAGTGAAGCCGTTTGTCCGGGATAAGGATGCCATTCAAGTGCTCGTCTTATTAGCTGAAGTAGCTGCTTACTACCGGAGTCGGGATATGAACCTTTACGATGGTTTACAAGAATTGTTTGCTAAGTACGGTTACTTCGCTAACAAGACCTTAGAAGAAGTCCACGCCGGGTTAGAAGGACCAGCGAAGATTCAAGCTATCATGACGAAGTTCCGTGAAGCGGCTCCAACGACGTTAAATGGGCACCAATTAGTTGCCGTGGAAGACTTCCAAGCGGGGACGCATCACGATTTAACGACGGATACGACGACGGATCTTAACATGCCAAACTCGAACGTGTTACGGTTTACGTTTGACGATGAAACGTGGGTTGCTGTCCGGCCAAGTGGGACGGAACCAAAGGTGAAGTACTACTTAGAAGTTAGTGCGGACACGAAGGAAGCAGCTGATCAAAAGTTAGCGGCTTACATTGCGGACTTACAAGCCTACACGAAGGTTAAAGCAATGAAAAAGCTAATTTCACCGACGGTAATGGTGGCGCTAAGTAATTTATGTATGTTAAGTGCCGGGATGTGCTTAATGGCGCGGCAAGTGTGGGGATTAGCAATTAGTTTAGTGGTTTATATTGCTTTATCCACCATTCACTTTGCTTGGATTACCCGCGTGCAAGCGGCACTCAAGGAAGCTAAGAGCAATGCGTCACAACGTTAGGCAAATATATGTTCGTATGTTAAAATATAGCTGAAATTACTAAAAAGCTGAGAGTAATTCTCAGCTTTTTCTTTTAACTTGGTTAAGGAGGAGCATGATGATTTATCGGGAAGATGACCGGCAATTTGAATTAGTTTCCAAATACAAGCCAACCGGGGACCAGCCCCAAGCGATTGAAAAATTAACGACGGGCATTGAAACCGGTAAGCCCGCCCAAATTCTCTTGGGGGCAACTGGGACGGGGAAGACGTTTACGATTTCTAATGTGATTGCCAAGGTGAATAAGCCAACGTTAATCTTGTCGCACAACAAAACGTTGGCTGGGCAACTTTATGGGGAAATGAAAGAATTTTTCCCACATAATGCGGTGGAATATTTCGTTAGTTACTATGATTACTATCAACCGAAGCGTATGTGCCATCGAGTGATACATACATTGAAAAAGATGCATCCGTGAATGATGAAATTGACCAATTACGGCACTCGGCGACGAGTTCGTTAATTGAACGCAACGATGTGATTGTGGTGGCGTCGGTATCGAGTATTTTCGGTTTAGGGTCACCAGCCGAATACCAAAATCACGTGGTCTCACTCCGGGTGGGCCAAGAGATGGATCGGAATCGTTTGTTACGGGAATTAGTGTTGATTCAATATGACCGCAATGATATTGATTTTCAACGGGGCCGGTTCCGGGTCCGCGGTGACGTAGTCGAAATCTTCCCGGCTTCCCGGGAAGCGAAGGCGGTGCGGATTGAATTTTTTGGAGATGAAATTGATCGGATTCGTGAGGTTGATGCTTTAACTGGGGAAGTGATTGGGGAGCGTGAACACGTGTCCATTTTCCCTGCCACCCACTTTATGACCAGCGATGAAATTATGGATGTGGCCTTGCCGGAAATTGAAGCCGAAATGAAAGCGCAAGTGAAGCAATTTACGGCGGAAGGGAAGCTGTTAGAAGCCCAACGGATTCAACAACGGACGACCTATGATATTGAAATGATGCGGGAAATGGGGTACACCAACGGGATTGAAAATTATTCGCGATTTATGGATCGGCGGCAACCGGGCGAGCCACCATATACCTTGTTAGATTTCTTCCCCGATGATTTCTTGCTGATTGTGGACGAATCGCACCAAACGATGCCCCAAGTTCGCGGGATGTATAACGGAGACCGGGCGCGGAAACAAATGTTAATTGACTATGGGTTCCGCTTGCCAAGTGCTTTGGATAACCGGCCGTTGAAATTTGACGAATTTGAATCCCATATTCATCAAGTTGTTTATATGTCGGCGACGCCAGGTCCATATGAGTTAAGTCAAACAGCGGATGTGGTCCAACAAATCATTCGGCCAACTGGTTTACTTGATCCAACGATTGAAGTTCGACCGGTGATGGGCCAAATTGACGATTTAATGGGTGAAATTAATGAGCGGGTGGCCAACCATGATCGCGTCTTAGTCACCACCTTGACCAAGAAGATGGCGGAAGACTTAACGGATTACCTTAAAGACAACGGACTCCGGGTGAAGTATCTCCACAGTGATGTGAAAACCTTGGAACGGACCGAAATTATTCGGGACTTGCGGAAAGGAAAGTTTGATATCTTAGTGGGAATTAACTTGTTGCGGGAAGGATTAGATATTCCAGAAGTTTCGTTAGTGGCGATTTTAGATGCGGATAAAGAAGGATTCTTACGGAATGAACGCTCGTTAATTCAAACGATTGGTCGGGCGGCGCGGAATGAACGTGGGGCCGTGATTATGTATGCCGACAAAGTGACGGATTCGATGCAAGCGGCGATTGATGAAACGGCCCGGCGTCGGGAAATCCAAATGGCGTATAACGCGGAACATGGGATTACGCCACATACGATTATTAAGCCGATTCGGGAAGCCATTCATGCGATTAAACCGGCTGAACAGACGGAACAAGTTGATGATACGGAATTCACCGAACAAGACTTTATGCAGTTGAGCAAGGCTGATCAACAAGCGATGTTGGCAGAGTTAAACGAACAAATGCGCGCTGCTGCCAAACGTTTGGACTTCGAACAAGCGGCTATTTTACGGGATACCGTGTTAGAGTTAACGGCCAAGCAAAAGAAATAGGGGAACGAAGATGGTTAAAAATGACAAAATTAAAATTCGGGGTGCGCGGTCGCATAATTTAAAAAAATATCGACCTGGATTTGCCCAAAAATAAATTAGTCGTGATTACCGGTTTGTCGGGATCAGGGAAAAGTTCACTGGCCTTTGATACGTTATATGCGGAAGGGCAACGGCGCTACGTGGAAAGTTTATCGTCCTATGCGCGGCAATTCTTAGGTCAAATGGACAAACCTGATGTGGATTCAATTGAAGGTTTATCACCGGCGATTTCAATTGATCAAAAAAACAACCTCGCATAATCCACGGTCGACAGTCGGGACGGTGACAGAAATTAATGACTTTCTTCGGTTATTGTGGGCACGGGTCGGGACGCCGGTGTGTCCAAATGATCATATTCCGATTACGAGTCAATCGGTTGATCAAATGGCGGACCAAATTTTAGCCTTGCCAGACCGGAGTAAGTTACAAGTCTTAGCACCGGTCGTGCGGCACAAGCGGGGCACGCAAGAAAAAGTGTTGGCCAAGGTCAAACAAGATGGGTTTGTCCGGGTTCAAGTCGATGGGGAAACGTATGATTTGGATGAAGTCCCGGCCTTAAATAAAAATCAATATCATGATGTCAACGTGGTGGTTGACCGGATTGTGTTGAAGGACGGAATTCGCGCCCGGTTAGTGGACTCGTTAGAAGCGGCCTTACACTTGAGTGATGGTTACGTGACGATTGACGTGATTGGGGACGAACCCCTTCGTTTTTCGGAACACTATGCCTGCCCAATTTGTGGCTTTACTGTGGGAGAATTAGAACCACGGCTCTTTTCGTTTAATGCCCCAACTGGTGCTTGTCCAACTTGTGAAGGCTGGGAGAAAAATTAAAAGTTGACCTCGATTTGGTGGTTCCTGACCGGCATAAGACGTTACGGGACGGCGCGATTGAACCATGGAATCCGATTTCTTCGAAGTATTATCCTGAATTATTAGCGCAGTTCTGTGCGAGTGTGCAAATTGATCTCGACACGCCGTTTGATGAATTATCAGCGCACCAACAAGACCAAATTTTGTATGGGAATGGCACGGAATTATTCCATTTCCATTATGAAAATGACTTTGGTGGGGTGCGCGATGTGGATGTGACCTTTGAAGGGGTTATTAACAACATTGAACGGCGCTACCGCGAAACGAATTCCGAATTCACCCGGGATGTGATGCGCAAATACATGGCCGAATTACCATGCCCGGATTGTCATGGTTACCGGTTGAACGAACGGGCCTTAGCGGTGCAAGTTGGTGGTGAAAATATTGGAGCCGTGTCGGAATTAGCGATTAGTGATGAGTTAACGTTTTTTTTACTGAATTGACGTTGAGTGAACAAAAGGCGGCGATTGCCAAGCCAATTTTAAAAGAAATTATTGATCGGTTGAGCTTTATGCAAAACGTCGGGGTAGAATACTTAACATTAAGTCGGTCGGCCCGGACTTTATCGGGGGGAGAAGCCCAACGGATTCGGTTAGCGACGCAAATCGGGTCGAACCTGTCTGGGGTAATGTATGTTTTAGATGAACCATCAATTGGATTGCATCAACGCGATAATGAGCGCTTAATTAATTCCTTGAAGAAAATGCGGGACCTTGGCAACACGTTAATTGTCGTGGAACATGATGAAGATACGATGTTAGCAGCTGACTACATTGTCGATATTGGACCGGGAGCCGGCAGTCGTGGTGGTCAAGTGATGGCGGCTGGGACGCCAAAGAAAATTATGCGCTCGGCGAAATCATTAACCGGGAAGTATTTATCGGGCCGGGAAGTGATTCCGGTGCCGGAAACGCGGCGCCCTGGTAATGGGCAAGAAATTGTGGTGACAGGAGCGCAGGAAAACAACTTAAAAGACATTACGGTTCACTTCCCATTAGGTAAATTCATTGGGGTAACCGGGGTGTCTGGTTCTGGGAAATCGACGCTGGTTAATAGCATTTTAAAGCGGATTTTAGCCCAACAATTGAATCATGCAACGACGAAGCCAGGGGCTTACCGGACGGTGACGGGCGTGGAAAATGTTGAAAAGGTAATCGATATTGACCAATCCCCAATTGGACGGACGCCGCGGAGTAATCCGGCCACTTACACCGGGGTCTTTGATGATATTCGAGATTTATTTGCCCAAACGAATGAAGCTAAATTACGCGGTTACACCAAGGGACGGTTTAGTTTTAACGTTAAAGGTGGCCGGTGTGAAGCTTGTCGCGGGGATGGAATTATTAAAATTGAAATGAATTTCTTACCGGACGTCTACGTGCCATGTGAAGTTTGTCATGGGACGCGGTACAATTCGGAAACATTAGAAGTTGAATACAAGGGTAAGACAATTGCGGATGTGTTGAACATGACCGTTGATGAATCCTTGGACTTCTTTAGTGCCATTCCAAAGATCAAACGGAAACTCCAAACGATTCAAGATGTTGGCTTGGGGTATGTTTCTTTAGGACAACCGGCTACAACCTTGTCTGGTGGGGAAGCGCAACGGATGAAGTTAGCGTCAGAATTGCATCGACAATCGAATGGGAAGAGTTTCTATATTTTAGATGAACCAACGACCGGGCTCCATATGGCGGATATTAAACGGTTGCTGGGAGTCTTGCAACGACTCGTGGATGCAGGTAATACCGTGTTAGTAATTGAACACGAATTAGACGTCGTGAAGTCCGCGGACTGGTTAATTGACCTTGGGCCTGAAGGTGGGGCCGGTGGGGGACAAATCGTGGCGACGGGAACCCCCGAAGCGGTCGCAGCCGTGCCAGGTAGTTATACTGGGAAGTATCTACACCAAATGTTAGTGCGGGATGCGGAACGAACAATGACCACAACTAAATAATAACCTAGGCGACGAAAGTTAATATTTCGTCGCCTTTTATTTGGTTTTAATACATTGCTAGTAAATGACACGCCCGGTATGTTAAACTAGTAAAAGTTGATGAAAGAAGGAGTTATGAAAGATGGCATCACCATTAGAAATCGTCATTGTGACGGGGATGAGCGGGGCTGGTAAGACCGTGGCAGTGCAACGCTTGGAAGATTTAGATTACTTTGTAATTGATAATATTTTACCGAGTTTAGCCAATCGCTTTGTGGACGTGATTTTAGAATCAGATAAACTAACAAAATTAGCGATGGTGATGGATGTGCGGACCCAGGATTTCTATGATGAAGTGATGCCCGCGTTAAAAATGTTGCGCCAACGTGAAGATGCGCGGGTGCAACTATTATTTTTAGATGCGAGTGATCGACAATTAGTAGCCCGGTATAAAGAAACGCGGCGGGCTCATCCACTAAGTAATCATGATGGGGTTTTGCCAGGGATTGAACGGGAACGAGAATTATTGCGACCGCTCAAAGAACATGCGGACGTGGTCATTGATACGACTAGTATGTCGGTGCAACAATTAAAAAGTAAATTAACGGATTACTTTGGTCACGGGACCCCAAACCAGTTCTACATTGATGTGATGTCGTTTGGTTTTAAGTATGGTTTGCCGCTCGATGCCGACTTAGTTTTTGATGCCCGGTTTATTCCGAATCCGTTCTATATCCCAGAGTTAAAGCATCAAACTGGGAATGACCAAGCGGTGCAAGATTACGTGATGAAAACTCCGGCCGCGCAAGCGTTTTATGAACACTTAAAAGCGTTGATTGATGTGGCTTTGCGGGATATGTTGCAGAAGGAAAGACGAGTTTAACGATTGCTATCGGGTGTACGGGGGGACAACACCGATCAGTAACGTTAGCCAATCGTTTGGGACAAGCCTTACAAAGTGGTGAGTATCCCGTTAATATCCGGCACCGGGATTTAGCGAAGGCGCATTAAGTGGGGAGGAAATGAATTAATTATGTTAAGAAAACCAAAGGTCGTTGTGATTGGCGGGGGACGGGGTTGCCGGTCGTCTTAAGTGGATTACGCGATCGTAATGTTGATATTACCGCGGTTGTTACCGTGGCTGATGATGGGGCTCATCCGGGGTTATTCGGAACTATATTAACGTCGTTCCACCTGGTGATATTCGTAATGCCATGGTGGCCTTGTCAGGGATGCAATCATTAGAATTAGATGTGTTTCAATATCGCTTTAAAAGTAGCGATCAATTTTTTGCGGGGCATGCGATTGGGAATTTAATTATTTCTGCGCTAACGGAAATGAAGGGAAATGTTTTCGATGCCGTGCAAGAGTTGTCACGGTTAATGCAAGTTAACGGGCGGATTTATCCGGTCGCGAATGAACCATTAGTACTTAATGCTGAATTTAGTGATGGAACGGTTATGAGTGGTGAATCCGAAATTACGGCTGCGCACCAAGTGATTAAACGGGTCTGGGTAACCACGGAAGACCATCACGAACCAATGGCGGTACCAGAAGTGATTGAAGCGATTGAAGCGGCTGATCAAATTGTGATTGGGCCCGGGAGTTTATTTACCAGTATCTTGCCGAACTTGATGATTAAAAATGTACAAGCAGCGATTAAACGATCGCAAGCTGAAGTTGTCTACATTTGCAATATTATGACCCAAAAAGGTGAAACGGATCAATTTACGGATGCTGATCATGTTCGGGTGTTAAATGATCATTTGGGGTATCAATTTGTGGATACGGTCCTTGTGAATAGTGAACCGGTCCCAGCTGATTACATTAATTTTAAGGCATGGAATGAAATTTCAGCGCCGGTTAAACATGATTTTCAAGGCTTGCGGGCGCAAAATTGTCGCGTGATTTCGGCTAATTTCTTGCGCTTACGTGATAATGGGGCCTTTCATAATCAAACAATGATTGTCGAAGAATTAATTCACCGGCTCCAAGGGGTACGGTAAACCCACGAAAAAGGAGGGATGACGATGTCATACGCTAGTGAAGTTAAAAAAAGAATTAACGAGCATCGAAGTCCGTGATCAAAACGCCCGGGCCGAATTAATGGCGTTAATTCGCATGAATGGGTCGCTCGGTTTAGCTAGTCAAGGGATGATTCTTAAGGTTCAAACTGAAAGTCCGGTGATTGCCCGGCGGATTTATACCTTGATGAAACAATTGTATCGAATCGAATGTACGATTTCGGTGCAACGGAAAATGAAACTCAAGAAGAACAATACTTACGTGGTGCGCTTGAATTCACATACGCAAGAAATTTTAGAAGATTTGGGGATTTTAGATGGTTTCCAAATTCAAGAACGGGTACCAATGGAATTGTTAGCCGATGACTGGATGATTCGCTCGTACTTACGGGGCGCCTTTTTAGCTGGGGGATCAGTTAATAATCCAGAAACTTCACGCTACCATTTAGAAATTTATTCTTTGTATGAAGAACATAATGAAATGATTGCTGAAATGATCAATCGTTTTGGGATGAACGCCCGGACGACAAGTCGCCGGAGTGGTTATATTGTGTACTTGAAAGAAGCCGAAAAGATTGCCGACTTCTTGCAATTGATTGGGGCCACGAATAGCATGTTGGAGTTTGAAAACGTGCGGATTGTCCGTGATATGCGCAATTCAGTGAACCGGTTGGTGAACTGCGAAAATGCGAATATGGATAAGGTGGTGTCGGCTTCGAATCGGCAATTAGATAATATTCGTTACATTGATTCGCGGGTTGGGTTAGCTAGTTTACCGGATAAACTTCGCGAAATTGCGGAAACCGGTTGCGCCATCAAGAAGTGAGCCTCAAGGAATTAGGTGAATTGTTACCGAGTGGGCCGATTTCGAAGTCCGGTGTTAATCATCGGTTACGAAAATTAAATAATTATGCGGATGAATTACGAGCTGAATAAAGTGGAATCAAAAGCGCTGTATCAACTGATACGGCGCTTTTGTATATCTTAAACGTCATCACTGATATGTCTTGCCCGTTAAAATGGCCGTTGCTAGAATGAGGGTAAGCTCGCTCAAGCGTGAGCTGGTACCGTTAGCTAACGAGTTTAAACTGAATGTGTTTTTACGAGGAGGAACAAAATGAAACACCTACCAATTAACCGGGACCGAAAATGGTGTCGGTGGGCTTTTGTATTGGTTGGGGTCAGTGTCGTTAGCTGGGGATTATGCCAGCCAACGGCGCATGCTGATAGTGGTGACGAATGGCAACCCATTACGGACCAACCAACCTTAGTTGGAACTTACGATGAAAATAATTTCCCCGATGAGATTTGGACGCCGGTGACGACGGATGCCGATTACCATGACGTTTTAAGTGATGGTGATCGGGCGGCCTTGCCAACGGGGGAAGATGTCCCAACCGCCACCCCAACGAAAGAACGGACGCCGGTTGATTTTGGTCAAGTTAACTTGCCTGACCAAGGCCAAGTCACTGTGGTCTCGGAAGCTGGTGATGCTGATCAACAAGCGACCCAACAACTGGCGGGGCAAAGCGATCAAGTTACTCAACAACAAAATAGCTCACAACAGGATCAACAACAAGTAACCCACCAACAAAGTGGTTTGCAACAACAGCAGCAACAGGTAACCCATCAACAAAATGGGGATCAACAAGTCGGTGGTCAAACGCAACAAAATACTCAGCAACAATCTGGTTTGCAAATTCAAATCCAAGTGCCACAACAATTGCAAACGAATCAAGTCGGTAATCAATATTTAGCGATTGAGATAACGGGAATTAAGGAGTTACAACAATTGCAACGGCGTCAGGTTCAAGTGCTGATTGGTGGAAAGCCAATTGCTGCCGGGATGATTAGTGACTTTCGGTGCGAACAAGGCCGAGTTAAATTGTTACTCGCTGATCAAACGATTGTTGATACGATGGATCATGTGCAGCGCTTAGTATCCTATGCGGGGCAACCGTTAACGATTATCTTGCCGTTTGTAAGTCGACAAAGCCAAGCGCAAGCCGTGCATGTGCAAGTTGAATATGGAACTGGGCAACGGAGTAGTGACGGAACGACGGTTGAAGAACGCCAAGTTAGTCAACATTTGGAAGCCACAACGGTAATTGATTGGTTAAAGCAACACTTAGCTAATTTTGATTTGCATCCAACGGTGATTAATCATGATGATCATTCGGTGACGAATACGGATAATCACCACGACGTTACGAATACGACCGTAATTAGTCAACCTAACCAACAAGCAGGAGCCACTGCGGCGCAAAGTACGGTGGTGGATGAACATAACCGGCAAGTTGAAGTACCTAACATCACGATTATTGATCGCCATGACGTCACTAATAATAATTACCATCAAGTGACGAATGACAATCACCAAGTGACGAATAATAATTACTACCAAGTAACGAATGACAATCACCAAACGGTAACTAACCAAGATCGCCATGATGTAGTGACGAATCGTAATCACCATGATGTAATTACGAATCATGATCACCATGACGTAATTAGTAATCAAGATCGTCATGATGTAACAACCACGCAAGTTAAGCAAGCTGACCAAACGGTGGCTAGTCACCAAGCCGTTGTAACTGCAACGCAACAAATAACTGGGACGAACCAAACTGGTAAGCGAATGGTGATGTTGACGCGGACGCAATTAGTAGGATTACTTCAACAAGCAATGCGTCATGCGAACCAAGTAAGTGGACGTTTCAATCAGCAAGGGAGTTGGCGATTGGGCGCAGTTCGATCCAATAGTATGCCAGCTGTCCAAACCGCGAAGGCCACTGAACAAGTACGGTTACCGCAAACGGGGGCAAGTAACCCATTGGCGGTCATTGGCTTAGGATTGGTACTATTATTTGCAACGGGATTAGTAATTAAGAAAGTTTATTAGTAACTTATAAAGTAATCGCTGAACTTAATTAAACGCAAAGAAAAACCACGAAGTCCAAATTAACTTCGTGGTTTTTGTTTTAGGTTATTATCCCGATGCCCCAGGCAGGATTCGAACCTGTACATGGATACCCATACAGCGACCTGAACACTGCGCGTCTGCCAATTCCGCCACTGGGGCATAATGAGGGTATGATAAATGCGCCCCCGGGGAGTCGAACCCCGATCTCGAGAACCGGAATCTCACGTGCGATCCATTACACTAAGGGCGCATAAAATAAATATTAGTTTTGCAACAAAGACTATATTACATGATAGTGGATAGTTTTGCAATTACTTTTTCAAAAAAAATATTAATTAAATCATTTGACCTTTATTGACCTATGACGTAAACTTAATACCAATCATTACTGAGGAGGAAAAATCAATGAATTTAGTACCAACGGTGATTGAACAATCATCTCAAGGCGAACGTGCCTATGACATCTATTCCCGGTTATTAAAGGATCGGATTATTATGTTGTCAGGGGAAATCAACGATGACATGGCTAATGCCATTATTGCGCAATTACTATTCTTAGATGCCCAAGACTCAACGAAGGATATTTACTTATACATTAACTCACCTGGTGGGGTGGTAACGTCAGGGATGGCAATCTATGATACGATGAACTTTATCAAGGCGGATGTGCAAACAATTGTGATTGGGATGGCGGCCTCAATGGCCAGTGTCTTAGTTTCATCTGGCGCAAAGGGGAAGCGGTTTGGTTTGCCACACTCACAAGTCATGATTCACCAACCATTAGGTGGTGCCCAAGGACAACAAACGGAAATTCAAATTGCGGCCGAACAAATTTTGAAGACGCGGAAGATGATTAATGAAATCTTGGCCGCTAATTCCGGGCAAAACGTTTGAAAAGTTGGAACAAGATACGGATCGTGATCACTACTTAACGGCGCAAGAAGCCGTTGAATATGGGTTGCTAGATGGAATTTTATCCAGCGACAGTTTAAAGTAATTTAATTAACTCAGGACCTTCTTAGGGGCCTGAGTTTTTTATTGGCGATTTTTAACAAAAAAAGCAATCAACCGGAAATGGCTGATTGCTTTATGATGACGGGAGAATAAATCACCCGAATACGCTTATTTTGCTTCGGCAGGCGTTTCCTTAGCCACTTGCGAATAGCGTCAATCTTCTTTTGCTTTTGTGCACGCTTGTAACCTGAAGCGATTGGACGACGTCCTTGTACACCATGTGGATGTGCTTTACGCATTGGAATGTGCCTCCTTCTCTTTATTTCGTGTAATCAACTCTTTTGATTATACAGACCTTGAATGTAAATTTCAAGGTTTGCTCTAAAAATTTCCCGAGTGAATTCAATTGTACTTTTTTTCACTTGAGTGATAAACTAGAAGACGTAAATTAATATATTTCCTAAAAGGAGGAACTTACAGCATGACTGTAAAGATTGGTATTAACGGTTTTGGTCGGATTGGTCGTTTGGCTTTCCGTCGGATTCATGAATTAGGTGCTAAGGACATCGAAGTTGTTGCTATTAACGACTTGACGACGCCTGCTATGTTAGCTTACTTACTTAAGTATGACTCAACGCACGGTGCGTTCCCAGGTGAAGTTAGTGCAACGGAAACGGGAATCGTTGTTGATGGTAAGGAATACCCAGTATACGCTGAACGCGATGCTAAGAACATTCCTTGGGTTAAGAACGATGGTGTTCAATTCGTTCTTGAATGTACTGGTTTCTACACTTCTGAAGAAAAGGCCAGCGCTCACCTTGAAGCTGGTGCAGAACGTGTATTAATCTCTGCTCCTGCAGGTAACATCAAGACGGTTGTTCCTGGTGTTAACCTTGACACGTTAACGGCTGACGACAAGATTGTTTCAGCTGCTTCATGTACGACGAACTGTCTTGCACCAATGGCTTACTTCATGAACAAGAACTTTGGTGTTAAGGCTGGTACGATGACGACGATCCACGCCTTCACGTCAACTCAAATGATTCTTGACGGACCTCGTGGTTCAAAGATGCGTAACAACCGGACGGCTAGTGTTAACACGATTCCTCACTCAACTGGGGCTGCTAAGGCTATTGGTTTAGTTGTTCCTGAATTGAACGGTAAGCTTCAAGGTCACGCTCAACGGGTTGGGGTTGTTGACGGTTCCCTTACGGAATTAGTTACGGTCCTTGACAAGAAGGTTACGGTTGAAGAAGTTAACGCTGCAATGAAGGCGGCTACGGAAGGTAACGAAGCCTTTGGTTACACTGAAGACGAAATCGTTTCAAGTGACATCATTGGTTCAACGTTTGGTTCTGTCTTTGACCCATCCCAAACGGAAGTTACGACGGCCGGTGACACGCAATTAGTTAAGACGGTTGCTTGGTACGACAACGAATACGGTTTCACTTCAAACATGATCCGGACGTTAATTCACTTCGCTACGCTCTAATTTGTTAGTGCGCAATTAAAGTGAACTACAAAGGGCGGGGGTTAACGCCTCCGTCCTTTTTTTTAGGAAATTTATTTTAGGAGATATTAACAATGGCAAAATTAACTGTCGAAGACCTTCAATTAGAAGGCAAGAAAGTTTTGATGCGGGTTGATTTTAATGTGCCAATTAAGGACGGAATCGTCGGTGACGATAACCGGATTGTGGCTGCATTACCAACGATTAAGTACGTCCTTGAACAAGGCGGACGGGCAATTCTGTTCTCACACTTAGGTCGGATTAAGTCTGAAGATGACAAGCCAGGTCTTTCAATGAAGCCAGTGGCAGCTAAGTTAGAAGAACGGCTTGGTAAGCCAGTTAAGTTTGTTGGAGCTACGGAAGGGGCTGAATTAGAAGCTGCGATCGATGGTCTTAACAACGGCGAAGTCTTAGTCTTTGAAAACACGCGTTACGAAGATGTTGTTAACGGTGAATACGTTAAGCGTGAATCTGGTAATGATCCTGAATTAGGTAAGTACTGGGCTTCATTAGGTGATGTCTTCATCAACGATGCCTTTGGGACGGCGCACCGTTCACACGCCTCAAACGTTGGGGTAGCGACGGCCATGAAGGAAGCTGGTAAGCAAGCGGCTGCTGGTTACTTGATGGAAAAGGAAATCAAGTTCTTAGGGAATGCGGTTGATAACCCAGTGCACCCATTCGTAGCCATTCTTGGTGGGGCTAAGGTTTCTGACAAGATTGGTGTGATTGACCACTTATTAAACAAGGCTGATAAAGTTATTGTTGGTGGTGGGATGACTTACACGTTCTACGCTGCTAAGGGGATCAAGATTGGTAACTCCTTAGTTGAACAAGACAAGCTTGACGTGGCGAAGGAAATCATGGAAAAGGCTGGCGACAAGTTAGTCTTACCAGTTGACAACGTGATTGCTGACAAGTTCGCTAACGATGCTGATACGAAGGTTGTGGAAGGCGACATCGATGATGGTTACATGGCCCTTGATATCGGTCCAAAGTCAGTTGAAAACTTCAAGAACGTGTTGGCTGATGCCAAGACGGTGGTTTGGAACGGCCCAATGGGTGTGTTCGAAATGAGTAACTTTGCTAAGGGAACGCTTGAAGTTGGTAAGTTCCTTGGTGAATTGAAGGATGCCACAACGATTGTTGGTGGTGGTGATTCAACTGCTGCTGCTAAGCAATTAGGTATTTCTGAACAATTAACGCACATCTCAACTGGTGGTGGGGCTTCTCTTGAATACCTTGAAGGGAAGACGTTGCCAGGGATTGCAGCTATTTCTGATAAATAATTAATTAGTATGCGAGCCGGCCATTTGGGCGCTCGTGGGCTAACGTAGAACTCCCCCTTGTGCGTGGAACGCATGAGGGGGAGTTTATAGTTAGCCATAGAGGGCCGGCCGGCGAGCATCATTGCAATGGTGAGTAATACAATGTAAACAGCCGCTGGGATAGCTTGTCTATCCTGGCGTCTGTTTTTGCTTATTCATAGGAATCCAAGCGGCGATCATGATTACGTTGGTGATAACGACAATAACGTAGAACTCCCCCTTGTGCGTGGAACGCATGAGGGGGAGTTTATAGTTAGCCATAGAGGGCCGACCGGCGAGCATTATTGCGATGGTGATTATAGCTTTAACTAGTTTGGTGGCGACTTAAGGTGCTGTGAAAAAAACCTTGTTTTAAATTGCACAAAATAATACAATAGATGTGTAAGCAATTTGCTTGGAATTCAAGAAAAAGAGGAGATCTTTTAAATGTCACTTATTACAGATATTTTTGCTCGTGAAGTTTTAGATTCACGTGGTAACCCAACGGTTGAAGCTGAAGTTTACACGGAAGCCGGTGGTGCCGGCCGTGGTATCGTACCTTCTGGTGCATCTACGGGTGAACACGAAGCCGTTGAACTTCGTGATGGTGATGCTGATCGTTTCGGTGGTAAGGGTACGTTAAAGGCCGTTGCTAACGTTAACAACATCATCGCTAAGGAAATTGTTGGGATGGAAGTTACGGACCAAGTTGCTATCGACAAGGCCATGATCGCTCTTGATGGTACGCCTAACAAGGGTAAGCTTGGGGCAAACGCTATCTTAGCTGTTTCTATCGCCGTAGCACGGGCTGCTGCTGACGAACTCCAAGTGCCTCTTTACTCATACATTGGTGGTTTTAACTCACACGTAATGCCAACGCCAATGATGAACGTTATCAACGGTGGTGCGCACTCAGATAACAAGGTTGACTTCCAAGAATTCATGATTATGCCAGTTGGTGCGCCAACGGTTCGGGAAGCCATCCGGATGGGTTCAGAAACGTTCCACGCCTTGAAGAAGCTCTTAGCTGCTGATGGTAAGGCAACGTCTGTTGGTGATGAAGGTGGTTTTGCGCCTGACTTTGCTAACAACGAAGAACCATTTGAATACTTAATCAAGGCGATTGAAGCTGCTGGTTACAAGCCAGGTAAGGATATTGCCATTGCTGCCGACGTGGCCGCTTCTGAATTATGGAACGACGAAGACAAGAAGTACAAGCTTCGTTGGTCAACTGGTGAAGAATACACGACGGAAGAATGGGTTGACTACCTTAGTGGTTTAATTGCTAAGTACCCAATCGTATCTGTTGAAGACCCAATCGACGAAAACAACTGGGATGACTGGGCAATGGTTACGGCTAAGCTTGGTAAGAAGGTTCAATTAGTTGGTGACGACTTCTTCGTTACGAACACGGAATACCTTGCTAAGGGTATCAAGATGGGGGCTGCTAACTCAATCTTGATTAAGGTTAACCAAATTGGTACGCTTACGGAAACGATGGAAGCTATTGAAATGGCTAAGGAAGCTGGTTACACGGCTATCGTTTCTCACCGTTCTGGTGAAACGGAAGACACGACGATTGCTGACCTCGTTGTCGCTACGAACGCCGGTCAAATCAAGACTGGTTCAATGAGCCGGACGGACCGTCTTGCTAAGTACAACCAATTAATGCGGATTGAAGACAACCTTGGTGACGTGGCTCAATACAAGGGAATTCACTCCTTCTACAACTTAAGCGAACAAGCTCGCTTAGACATCCAAAACCACAAGGGCTAAGCTATTAGTCGTGGTTAAAAGCGCTGGATTTTATCCGGCGCTTTTTTTTGTAGTTAAATCCGAATGAAATCAGGAATAAAAACTGATAATGTTCGTTTAATGCCTTTTATTTTGAGGTTGTTTCTGTTATATTAAAGGAGTCGGTTGTTAATCACGAATAATATTGAGGTAAAAACATGGAAACGTTCGATTATGATGATATTCAATTAATTCCAAATAAGTGTGTAATTAAGTCCCGCTCTGAAGCTGGCACGACAGTGAAGTTTGGCCCCCGGACCTTTAAATTGCCAGTGGTACCGGCGAACATGGCGAGTGTAATTGATGAAACGGTCGCAATTTGGCTGGCGGAAAATGACTATTATTATGTCATGCACCGGTTTGAGCCGGCTGATCGGTTAGCATTCGTGCAACGGATGCATGACCGCGGGTTGTATGCTTCAATTTCAGTCGGAATTAAAGCCAGTGAGTACCAATTGATTGATGAATTGGCGGCGCAAAATTTAGTGCCAGAATACATCACAATTGACGTGGCTCATGGTCACTCTGAGTATGTGATTCAGATGATCAAATATATTAAAGAATCCTTACCCGATAGTTTTGTGACGGCCGGGAATGTGGCGACGCCCGAAGCAGTCCGCGATTTAGAAAATGCGGGGGCCGATGCGACAAAAGTCGGCGTCGGTCCTGGAAAGGCATGTATTACGAAATTAAAGACTGGCTTTGGGACGGGGGGCTGGCAATTAGCGGCCTTGCGTTTGTGTAGTAAGGCGGCGCGGAAACCGTTAATTGCCGATGGCGGAATTCGGCATCATGGTGACATTGCGAAATCAGTTCGCTTTGGCGCTCCATGGTAATGATTGGTTCGTTGTTGGCGGGCCACTTGGAATCCCCGGGCCAATTAATTACGATTGACGGCAAGCAATATAAACAATATTGGGGGTCAGCTTCCGAAACCCAAAAAGGTGCCTATAGGAATGTAGAAGGAAAACAAATGCTCGTACCGTTTAAGGGTTCGTTGGCCGATACCTTAGTTGAGATGCAAGAAGATTTACAATCGTCAATCTCATATGCTGGGGGTCGTGATTTAGCGGCAATTACCAAGGTTGATTATGTCGTCGTGAAAAATTCAATTTTAAATGGTGATTACTAATTAAGAAGTGCCTACTAATTTAGTTGATAGCTAAATTAGTAGGTTTTGTTTATAAAATTGCTTAAATGTTCGGTTTTGGCTATAATTAAAGCTGTTGGATATGAAAAAAAAGTTTAAATTTGTTTTATTTTGAAAGGAAGTAGTTATGTCTGAACCAAAGTCGTCCGGTCAACTAAAGCGATCGATGACCCCGGGCCAGGTTGAAATGATCTCTTTAGGGGGGGCGATTGGAGTCGGCCTCTTCATGGGGGCAACTTCAACGATTAAATGGACTGGTCCATCAGTTATCTTATCGTATGCGTTTGTCGGATTATTGTTGTATATCGTGATGCGGGCACTCGGAGAAATGTTATATATTAATCCGGGGACCGGTTCGTTTGCGGATTATGCAACAGAGTATGTCCATCTTAGCCGGGTATTTAGCAATGTGGGCGAATGTATTTGAATATATTGTCGTTGGGATGTCCGAAGTGGTGGCCGCGACCGAGTATTTAAAATTCTGGTGGCCCAATTCACCAACCTGGATTGCGGGAGTTGTAATTATTGTGATGCTCGTGTTAGCCAACGTGGTGAGTGCTAAAGCCTATGGGGCCTTGGAATTTTGGTTTGCGATGTTTAAGGTCGTGACCATTATAATCATGATTATCTTAGGGTTAGCGATCATTTTCCTTGGCTTTGGGCATGGCTGGCATCCAGTCGGGTTATCCAATCTTTGGTCGCACCCAGGATCATCTGGAAATGGTTTCTTTACTGGTGGTTTAATGGGCTTCTTCTTCTCGATGTCAGTGGTGGCCGGTTCGTATGAAGGAATTGAATTGCTGGGGATTTCCGCAGGGGAAGTTAAAAATCCACAAGAAACGATTGTTAAATCAGTGAAGTCGGTCCTGTTACGGATTTTGATTTTCTACGTTGGGGCGATTTTTGTGATTGTGACGATTTACCCCTGGAATCAATTAGGTTCAATTGGCTCGCCATTTGTGACGACCTTTGCTAAAGTTGGGGTCACGGCGGCGGCTTCGATTATTAACTTTGTGGTGTTAACGGCGGCCTTATCCGGGGCTAATTCCGGAATTTACTCCTCAAGTCGGATGTTATACAAATTATCAACTGAAGATAATGCACCGAAGTTCTTTAGTCATATTTCCAAGCATATCGTGCCAAATCGGGCGATTTATGGGATTGCGACGGGGATCTTTGTTGGGTTTACCTTGGATGTTTTAGTTGCAAAATCAGCTGGTGAAATGTTTGTGATTGTCTTCTCGTCATCCGTGTTACCGGGGATGATTCCGTGGTTTGTGATTTTATTAGCTGAATTATTGTTCCGGCGGCATAATCCGGACTTGTTAGTGGATCATCCATTTAAGTTGCCGTTGTATCCATTTTCAAATTACTTTGCGTTCTTTATGTTAGTCATGATTGTGGTCTTTATGTTTATTAATCCGGACACGCGGATTTCAGTCACCGCTGGGGCCTTAGTCTTAATTGTGGCGACAATTGTTTACTTAATTCGGAATCGCAAGGCTAAAGCATAATGATGAAACTCGTTGGTTATGATACCAACGAGTTTTTATTTTAGGGGTATTTTTATTTGAAATGCCGTATTAAACTATGTATCGGAGGTTGATTATGAAACCACAACGATTAGTAACAGTTAAATATAATAATACGTATCAATTGCTGCGCGCGGTTTTAATTGGGATTGTCGTGGGCTTAGTAATTAGTTTGTTCCGCTTAGCAATTCAAGGTAATTTACAACTGGTCACGAAATTATTTACGTATTTTCACCATCATCCGCAATGGTTAGTGGTTTATGCGTTCGGGAGTATCGTGATTGGTTGGTTGCTCGGACGGATGAGTCAACGGCACCCTGATATTAAAGGATCGGGGATTCCGCAAGTTGAAGGTCAATTAATGGGCGAATATGACTTAGCCTGGTGGCCAGTGTTTTGGCGAAAATTAGTTGGCGGGATTATTGGCATTGGGTCCGGACTATTCCTCGGACGCGAAGGCCCATCAATTCAACTTGGAGCTACGTTGGGCCAAGGGATTGGTGAACGGTGGAACCTAACGCCAATCGAACGCCGCGTAAGTATTGCGAGTGGGGCGGCCGCCGGATTAGCAGCGGCCTTTAACGCGCCGTTAGCGAGTGCGATGTTTATTATTGAAGAGGTCTACCATAATTTTTCGCCCCTCGTGTGGTTGTCGGTGTTAGTGAGTGCCGTTTCGTCCAACTTCATGGCGATGCAATTCTTTGGGTTGCATCATGATTTAGCCGTTGGGCACCGGTTATCGTTGCCGGTTGATCAATATTGGCATTTAATTTTACTAGGAATTTTACTCGGGTTAATGGGGCGGTTATACCAAATCGTTGTGCTACGGCTAGGCAAATGGACTCGGAAAATTAAATGGGTCAAACCAGAATTTTATCCTAGCGTGGCGCTCTTGTTAGTCATACCAATCATTTGGTGGTGGCCACAAACCATCGGTGGTGGGAATGGCTTAGTCTTATCATTAACGAGTTTTCCGTTGAGTATTAAATTAATGTTAGGATTGCTACTGTTGCGGTTTATCTTTTCGATGGTGAGTTATGCTACGGAATTACCGGGCGGAATTTTCTTGCCAATCTTAACGTTAGGGGCAGTTTTAGGGGGCCTCTATATAGCGGTAATGGCTAATTTGGGGTTACTATCAGCGACGTATTTACCAAACTTTATTATTTATGCGATGGCTGGTTACTTTGCTTGTATTAGTAAAGCGCCGTTTACGGCGATTTTATTAATTGCCGAAATGGTTGGTTCATTGTCGCACTTGATGCCCTTAGCGGTGGTCGCGATTGTGGCTTACTTAGTGGTTGACGTGCTGCAAGGGCAACCCGTTTATTTGGCGATGTTTAAGAATTTTATGCAAAAACAAACGCCAGTGTTTAAAGGCATGACGCAAGTTACCACGACGATTTATGCTGGGAGTGCTTTAGCTGATCAAACCATTGCGGCGGTTAATTGGCCCAAGGACTGTTTAGTGATTGGTGTTTACCGCGGGGAAGAACAAATTATGCCCCGCGGGAAGACACACTTAAAAGCTGGCGATACGTTAGTGGTGGAAATTAGCGGTGAACACCAAGGAGAAAACCAACGCTGGGTTCGGGAACAAGCCCAAGCAAATGTGAATTAATTAAGTCCAACCGTGGTCAAATGAAGTTGGTTATGATAAAATTAGACTATTGTTATTCGTAGAAAAGAATGGAGGAAACATTATGCATGATACTTTAATGACCCTCTTCTTAATTGATTGTGTAATTTTAATTGCGTGTGTGATGATGCAACCAGCTAAGACTGATAATGATGCGATGTCATCATTTACTGGTGGTGGTGAATTGTTTGCGCAACGAAAAGCCCGAGGATTTGAAGCCGTGATGCAACGCGCAACCGTGTTATTCGGGGTAATTTTCTTTGGCTTAGCAATGGCCTTAATTTACGTTTCGGCCCACTAAATCAACGAAGGAGAGACTGAGGTAACTCAGTCTTTTTTTGTATTAATCCCAAGTTTAGAAAGGAATCAATCTTGGAAATGTTAAGTGAACAAATTATTAAATTTTTAAAAGCCGAAGCGCCAGCTAGTTTTACGGCGGAACAAATTGGCCGGGCGGTCGGAATGGAAAGTGCGGATGATTTTACGGTCTTAATCCAAACGCTGGCCCAAATGGAACGGGATAAACAAGTTACCTTTACAACTGATAACCAATTTAAAGCCGTTGTTGAACCAGCCACGGTGGTGGGAAAATTCCGCGCGAATCCTAAAGGGTTTGGCTTTGTGGCAGTCGAAGGTAGCGATAATGACATTTATGTTAATGCTGACCATACAATGCACGCTTTGAACGGCGATCAAGTCGAAGTTAAGATTTTACGTCCCGGTGACGGGAAGGAACAAGGCCCGGAAGGACAAGTTGTTAACATTGTCGAACGCAGTTTAACGCAGGTTGTGGGTGAATTTAAGCGCCTCACCATCGGAAATTTCATTGGCGAAATTATTCTCAAAGATAAGAAGTTAGCTAACTACAAATTCTATGTTAGTGATGAAGGAATTAAACCAGTTGATAATGAAGTTGTCTTAGCGACGATTAAGGAATACCCAACTGACGAAGCGCCTGAAGTAATGACTGGTCCGGCTTTAGAAGTAATTGGGAATAAGGATGAACCGGGCATTGATATTTTATCCGTCATCTATGCTCATGATGTCCCACATGAATTTAGTCCGGAAACGTTAGCGGAAGCGGATGCGATTCCAGAAGTTGTCCGGCCAGAAGATAAGGTTGGGCGGCCAGATTTAACAGATCAACCGTTAGTGACGATTGATAGTATCGAATCAAAGGACTTGGATGATGCGGTGGTGGCTTGGAAGTTAGACAATGGTAACTACCATTTAGGGGTCCACATTGCCGATGTGAGTCATTATGTCCGGCCAGGAACGGAGCTCGATCAAGACGCTTTTGAACGCGGGACATCGGTCTACTTAACGGATCGCGTGGTGCCAATGTTACCAAAGAAGTTGTCAAACGGGATTTGTTCCTTAAATCCGGGCGAAGAACGGTTGGCCATGAGTTGTGAAATGGAAATTACGCCGGCGGGACAAATTGTTAAGCATAAAATTTTCCCAAGTGTGATTCGTTCCCATGCGCGGATGACGTACAAAGCCGTCAACCGGATTCTAGAAGATCATGATCCAATGACCCGCCAAGAATATCGTGAGCTAGTTCCAATGTTTGAAACGATGGGCGAACTTCATGAAATTTTATTAAAGGCCCGGCATGATCGCGGAGCAATTGATTTCGAGGCCCCTGAAGCGAAGATTATTGTTGATGATTTTGGGCATCCGACTGATATTGAAGTCCGGGAACGAGGTTTGTCAGAACGGATGATCGAATCCTTTATGTTGGCGGCCAACGAAACGGTTGCTAAACACTATGATTTATTGCATGTGCCATTCTTGTACCGGATTCACGAACAACCAGATACGGATCGGATTAAGAATTTTGCTGAATTTTTAAGTGTCTTTGGGATTCAAATGCCAGGGGACCTGAATAATGTGAAGCCAAAGATGTTGCAAGAAGTCTTGCGCAAAGTTGCTGGGACGCCAGAAGAACAAATGGTGCAAGTAATGATGTTACGGAGTATGCAACAAGCCAAGTACAACGATGAAGAATTGGGGCACTTTGGGTTAGGCGCACAATACTACACGCACTTTACGTCACCAATTCGGCGGTATCCTGATACTACCGTGCACCGGTTAATCAAGTGGTACCATGAAAATGGCACCAATGAAGCTGCTAAAGCATACTGGCGGGAGCGCCTAAGTGAAATTGCTGAACACACGTCAGTTACCGAACGGCGTGGGATTGATACGGAACGTGATGTTGATAGCTTGAAGAAAGCGGAATTCATGGAAGATCACGTTGGCGAAACGTTTGATGCGGTTGTTAGTTCCGTCATGAAGTTTGGGTTATTCGTGGCCTTACCAAATACGGTAGAAGGATTAGTTCACATTAGTGTGATGAAGGACGACTTCTACGAATACATTGAAAAACACATGGCGTTAGTTGGTCGCAGTCATCATCATATTTTCCGGATTGGTCAACCCGTGAAGGTTAAATTACTTCGCGTTGACAAGGAATTACGGGAAGTTGACTTTGAATTAGTCAATCCACGCGAAGCACCGTTGACGAAGTTACGGGTGCCACGGAGCGATGATCGGCGTGGTGGTCGACGGAATGGTGGCAACCGTCGTGGCGGCAATCAACGTAATCAAGGTGGTTACCAAGGTAAGCGCCGGAATAACCGAAACAATGATTGGGGCCGGGAAAACGGTGAACGGAATAACGCCCAAATTAATCGGGGACAATCGCGGCACCGGCCACATGATGAGGATCGGCGGCGTGGTAATCGGCACTAACAGGTAATGGAGGCTGATGATGGCAAAGAAAACACGGCCAGATGATAATTTAATTGCACAAAATAAAAAAGCCCGGCATGATTACGCGGTAACGGACACGTATGAAGCGGGGATGGTGTTAACGGGAACCGAAATTAAATCGATTCGGGCGCGCCGGATTAATTTAAAGGATGGTTATGCTCAATTTTATAATGATGAATTATGGTTGATGAATGTCCACATTAGTGAATATGCGGGTGGAAATATTTTTAATCATGATCCGTTACGGAATCGGAAGCTCTTGTTACATCGGAAAGAATTGCAAAAGTTGCGGAGTGCGATTAGTCAAAAAGGCGTTACGATTGTCCCATTAAAAGTGTATTTGAAGCATGGTTACGCTAAGGTTTTAATTGGGGTGGCCAAAGGGAAACACGAATACGATAAGCGGAATGACCTGAAGAAACGGGAACAAGATCGGCAAATTGAGCGGGTGTTGAAACATTATTAAATTAGGTCGTGAGGCGGGCGTTAGAACCGCCGTATCATAACGTTGAACCTGGCGTTGATGGATGTTTTATCCATCGGCGTCAGGTTTGCGTTATGACTAGGTGGTTGCCCGCCGAACGTAGTTACAACCCAGGTCGTAAGCCACACAAAAGGAAGCCGTGGCCTAACGTAGACATAAAGTTACCAATGAAGATAAAGCCCTGATAAACCATTGTTTATCAGGGCTTTTTGTTTTGTTACTGATGTTCGCAATCACTATTTTTCATCGTAAAATCAGTTTTCGATGGCGTCGGACATGGTAAAGCATGCCATGAACAAACGTTTATTAAGGTTGGTTAGCGATGATTGAGGAGTGAATCGTTCGGGATGGAGAATGATGGCGATGATGGCGACCAAGCCTAAGTCCGCAGGGTGGTTAATTTGAATGGTGGCTGTGGTTGCCGTTAATTTAATGGTGGCAATTCGGTGATGCCAGTGGCGAATCGTAATCGTTTGTGCTTGGGCCCAAATTTGCCATTGAAGCTGCGGCAGATAATTAAAATGACGCCGAGCATTCAGTTGGCCGACTGGTTGGTTGGTCGTTAAGCGATACTTGGGGTGGTGGCCAGTGGTTAACGATTGGGCGGAAGCGATTGTTTCGCCTTGTAAAGTGGTGGCGATAACGCAATGTCGCACCCCAACTTGTTGCTCAGTTAATAATAAGTGGGGGTGACCATGGTCATCAATGACACGGCAACTTGGTTGGAAACGGGGGAAATAATACGTTAACATGAGGCAACCTCCAAAGCATAGTTTGCCTCTATTCTAACAGGGTTTTGGGTGAATGCGGGGAATCATATCCGAAATAGTGAGCGGTCGTGGTAAAATAGGTATTGAGGTGATTGGGATGGACTTTTTAATTCCGGCAGATTGGCAAGCGGTCTTACAACCAGTCTTGCAAACGCCGGCAACACAGCAATTAAAAGCATTTTTAACACATGAATATCAAACGCAAACTGTTTACCCCCCTGCCCCGCAAATCTTTACGGCTATGAACTGGACCCCATTTGCACGGGTAAAGGTTGTGATTTTAGGTCAAGATCCATATCATGGCCCCAACCAGGCGCATGGGTGTAGCTTTTCGGTTAATCCCGGGATTGCGCTTCCACCGTCGTTAAAAAAATATCTATCAAGAATTATTGACGGATGTGGATGCTACGCCAGTTAAGCATGGCTATTTAAAGGCTTGGGCCGAACAGGGGGTCTTATTGTTAAATAGTGTGTTAACGGTGCGAGCTGGACAAGCTAATTCGCATCGTCAACGTGGCTGGGAGCAAATTACGGATGCAGTGATTACTGCTTTATCAGCCCGCCCCGAACCAGTTGTATTTATTTTATGGGGGAAACCGGCGCAAGCCAAACGTCGGTTAATTGACGAAACTAAGAATGCAGTTTTGATGGCCCCACATCCTAGTCCCTTATCAGCTTATCGCGGGTTCTTTGGGTCGCGACCATTTTCGCAAACAAATGAACTACTAGTTGCTTGGGGAGAAACGCCCATCAATTGGCAGTTGCCACAACAAGTTAATTAACAATTCAGGAGGATCTGATGATGGATATCTTTGAAAATTTAGCAGCACAATTAAAAGGTCACCAACCAACGATCGTTTTTCCAGAAGGGGAAGATGAACGGATTATGGGAGCAGCGGTTCGTTTACAAGCTGATGAATTAGTTCATCCGGTTTTATTAGGGGACGTTGCTAAGATGCAACAATTAGCTACTGATCATCACTGGGATATAGCGGGAATTGAACTCCTCGATCCAAGTGCTTACCCAGCTGCTGATCGCTCGGCGATGGAACAAGCCTTATTGGAACGGCGGAATGGTAAGAATACGCTCGAACAAGTGCAAGCGATGTTAACGGATGTTAGTTACTTTGCGACGATGTTAGTTTACATGGGCAAAGTTGATGGGATGGTTTCAGGCGCCGTGCACCCAACGGGGGACACGGTTCGTCCCGCCCTACAAATTATTAAAACCAAGCCTGGTAATAAGCGGATTAGTGGGGCCTTTATTATGCAAAAGGGCGCAGAACGGTATGTCTTTGCCGATTGTGCGATTAACATTGAATTAGATGCTCCAACAATGGCTGAAGTGGCCGAACAAAGTGCGGAAACAGCGGCGATGTTTGGTTTAGACCCACGCGTAGCGATGTTAAGTTTCTCTACTAAGGGTTCGGCCGCGGGTGAAATGGTGACGAAGGTGGCCGAAGCAACCAAGTTAGCGCAAGCTCGGATGGATTACCCAGTTGATGGGGAATTACAATTTGATGCGGCCTTTGTCCCAAGTGTTGGGGAACGAAAAGCGCCGGGCTCAGCGGTTGCCGGTCACGCCAATGTCTTTGTCTTCCCAAGTCTAGAAGCTGGGAATATTGGTTACAAGATTGCTCAACGGTTTGGTGGTTTTGAAGCGGTCGGGCCAATTTTACAAGGGCTGAATGCACCAGTTGCCGACCTTTCCCGGGGAACGAACGAAGATGAAGTCTACAAGGTAGCCTTAATTACAGGAGCGCAAGCATTAGCAAAGTAACGATGAAGGAATTGAAATTAATTAATCCCGACCAAACAATGGCACTGGGCCAACAAATTGCAACGCAACTCCAAGCTGGCGATGTCATCGTGCTAAATGGTGATTTAGGGGCGGGGAAAACCACGTTCACCAAAGGATTAGCGCAAGGGTTAGGGGTTCAACGAGTGATTAAAAGTCCTACATTTACCATCATTCGGGAATATTTAGATGGTCGCTTACCGCTGTATCATATGGATGTGTACCGCTTGGAAAACGGTGGTGGTGATGAATTAGGACTCGATGAATATTTTGATGGTGATGGCGTCAGCGTAGTAGAATGGGCGCAATTTGTGGAAGAAGATTTACCAACGGATTACTTGTCAATTACCTTTACGCGTCAGGATCAATCGGGCAGCACGGTTCGGGTTGCCGAAATTAAGGCAGTTGGTGAACGGTTCCAAGCCTTAGTAGCCGGGTTAGCATGATGAGTGAAGTAAATGTACAAGTCACAATGGCGACCGGCGAACAAGCCACGGCTGTGTTAGCGATGTTACAACAAGCGCGAACTGAAACAACGGTAGTTTTAATTGAGCACTTAGATGAAGTGACACCGGAAATTCAGGCGCGCTACTTAGATGCGATGGCAACCAGCGATGACCATTTAGCTTTGTTAGCGATGTTAAATGAACAAGTCATCGGAATGTTAACCGTGACCCCGCTTCATGGCCAAGCTGGTGTTGGTGAGTTAGGCATTGTAGTATTAAAAGACTATTGGCACCAAGGAATTGGTAGTTTATTAGTCGATGAAGCAATTTATTGGTTTGAAAATTTTGCGCCACTGGAGCATTTAGTGTTAGATGTTTTTAAGCAAAATGAGCGGGCAGTGAATTTGTATCAGCGCTTTGGCTTTGTGATTACGGACGAAGTTCAGGTCATGGATAGTGATGGTACGCCGCAAGCGACCTATTTAATGGAATATCAAAATAATTAAAAACGAGGCTGAAGAACATAGTTTCTTCAACCTCGTTTTATTAGTTAATGGTTTTGATTAAGGGGGTAATCGCACTAGCACCAAATTGATTTACCTGATGGATGAGAATTTCGGCACAGGCATGGGCATCATCTAAGGCGTTGTGGTGATGGTGTAAATCAATGTCGTAAGCCGCCGCCACGGTATTAAGTTTGTGATTGGGTAATTCAGGCGATAACTTGCGACTTGTGCGTACGGTATCGAGACTTTGATAAGTGGGGAGGGTTAAATTTTGGTCAGTTAGGGTTGCCTTTAAAACTCCATTATCAAAGGGAGCGTTGTGGGCAATCACGAGGGAATTAGCAGTAAAAAAAGGGTGCCAGATGGATCCATAATTCACCGAAAGTCGGAGCATCTTGCACGTCTTGTTCGCGGATGCCGTGGATTTGGACATTGCGATAATTAAATTCCGTTTGCGGGTTAATTAAACTATATAATTCATCAACGATTTGATTATCGCGAACGATGACGAGCGCGAGTGAACAAGCGGATGTTCGTTTCGCGCTTGCAGTTTCAAAATCAAAAGCCACAAAATCCATGGTTATTGCCTCCAAGAAAATCAATTAATACTATATTTTACGGCGTGGATTGGGATTTGGCAATTCGCTAACCCGAGGTTGGGGGTTTAATGATATAATTTGAGGTGATTAACTTTTAATTATGAAAGGAATGCAAATAATGGCGGATTTAACGGAACAATTTCCAACGATGACGATTAAAGCCCATGATCGGTTGGATCAATATACGTATACTAAAACCGGCGGGGCAGCTGATTGGGTGGCTTTTCCGAAGTCAGTCGCAGAAGTTCAACAATTAGTGCAAGCTGCACGTGAACAATCAATTCCAGTCACGGTGCTGGGCAACGCTAGCAATTTAATTGTTAAAGAAGGTGGCATTGCTGGATTGGTTTTAATTTTAACGGCGATGAATGAAATTTCAGTTCATGATCAAGTAGTGACTGCGCAAGCGGGTGCTTCTTATATTGAAACCACCAAAGTGGCCCGTGACCACAGCTTAACGGGCTTAGAATTTGCGGCCGGGATTCCCGGTAGCGTTGGTGGGGCCGTCTTTATGAACGCCGGGGCGTATGGTGGTGAAACCAAGGACGTGATTGCGAACGTGACGGTTTTCATGCCGGATGGTGCAATCAAAACGTTGACTCATGATGAGTTAGCGTTTGGCTATCGCTATTCTAAAGTTCAAGATTTAGATGCAATTGTGTTAGCAGCTGATTTTGCCCTACAATCAGGTGACCAAGCCGCCATTACGGCGATGATGGATGATTTAAACCAACGGCGGGCGGACAAGCAACCATTAGAATTACCATCTTGTGGAAGTGTCTTTAAACGGCCCGTGGGTTATTTTGCGGGAAAATTAATTCATGATGCCGGATTGCAAGGTTACACAGTTGGGGGAGCGCAAGTTTCGCAAAAGCACGCCGGCTTTATTGTGAACATTGGTGGGGCAACGGCGAGTGATTATTTAGCTGTAATCCATCATGTCCAAGCCGAAGTTAAACGTCAATTTAACGTGACGTTAGAAACGGAAGTCCGGATTATTGGCCGGGATTAAGGAGGGGTGCAATTGGCATGGTTAGTTAGTTTATTAACCTGGCATAATGTCGCCATCTTAGTTGACATTTTAGTAATCTGGTTCTTTATTTACGAGTTAATGCTCTTAGTTCAAGGGACCCGCGCCGTACAACTATTAAAAGGGATTATGGTGATCCTGTTGATTAAGGCTATTAGTTGGTACTGTGGTCTGATTACGGTGTCTTGGGTGATGGATTTAGTCATTAACTGGGGAGTGATTGCTCTAGTAGTGATTTTTCAACCGGAAATTCGGCGTGGTTTGGAACATATTGGGCGTGGAAAGTTTTTATTACGGAATCGGGTGGAAAATGAATCCGAAGAACAAATGATTACCCAACTTGATCAAGCAATTCAATATATGTCCAAACGCCGGATTGGGGCCTTGATTACGATTGAAATGAATACGGGCTTGGAAGAATATATCGAAACAGGGATTCCGATGGATGCGGAAGTAACTTCGGCGTTGCTAATTAATTCCTTCATTCCGAATACGCCACTACATGATGGTGCGATGATTATCAAAAATGGTCGGATTGCGGTGGCCGCAGCTTATTTACCATTATCGGATAGTAAATTAATTCCTAAAGAATTGGGGACGCGGCACCGGGCAGCCGTGGGGATTAGTGAAGTGACTGATGCCCTGACGATTGTAATTTCGGAAGAAACGGGTGAAGTTTCTTTAACAAAGGACAATGAATTACTACGCGGGATGACTCAAGAAAATTACCTTAAATTTATGCGGTCCGTTTTGTATAAGCCAACGAATAAACATGATGCCGCGGGGATGATTGGTCGGTTGCGTGAAGTAATGCAAGGAGGGGCAGAACGTGAAAAGAAATAAACAAGTTAGTTTCTGGAACCGCCCGCTTGTATTACGAATTATCTCGTTAGGGTTAGCCTTATTTTTATTTGCCTACGTTAATTCCGGAAGTGATGGAATGTTGCATCAAACAACGCGGAATAATGATAGTAATAAAATTTTAAACGCGACGAAAATTACAACCATTAAGATGCCGTTGGTAATGAACGCCAATACGGATCGGTTTGTGGTGACGGGGTATCCAGCCACGGTTGAAGTTAAGTTGAACGGGCCGGCGGCATTAGTAACCTCAGCTAAAAATACGAAGAACTTTCGGGTGTATGCGGATGTTAGTACGTTAGGGGTTGGTGAACATACGGTTAAATTACGAACGACGGGCTTAAATGATGAAGTTGATGCAGTGGTAGTCCCACGGAAGGTAACGGTCAAAATTCAACCACGGCGGACGGTTGTTGCGCCGGTGAAAGTTAAACTTAATCGGACGAATTTAGCCCAAGGATATAAACTAGGGTCCGCCCAACCATCGTTGAATACGGTTCAAGTTACTGGGGCTCGAAATGAAGTTGTTCAAGTTGATCGGGTAGTCGCCTATGTTAAAATTGCCAAGAAGACAACGAGTGAAGTTAAAGAACAAGTTACGCTTCAAGCGGTTGATAAGCATGGCAAAAATTTAAACGTTGTGGTTAGCCAGGTAAGATTTCAGTGACCGTTCCAGTAGCGAAAGATGGTGATTCAAGTAGCAGTTCAAGTAGTACGAGTACGGCACCAATTGTAACGACACAAAAAAATAAATTGATTTAATTGAAATGGAGAATAAAAGCATGGAATTGAAATATTTTGGGACGGATGGAGTTCGTGGGGTTGCGAACCAGGATTTAAGTCCAGAATTAGCCTTTCGCGTTGGTCGCGCTGGGGGATATGTGTTAACCCGGCACTCTGAACGGAAACAACCGCAAGTCTTAGTGGCTCGTGATACCCGGATTTCCGGTCAAATGTTGGAAAATGCGTTAGTGGCAGGGCTTTTATCAGTTGGGATTGAAGTTTTACGCTTGGGGGTTGTCACGACACCGGGGGTAGCTTACTTAGTCCGCGCGCAAGAAGCTGACGCCGGAGTGATGATTACCGCTTCCCATAATCCAATTGAATACAACGGGATTAAGTATTTTGGGAATGATGGTTTCAAGTTATCTGATGAGATGGAAGCTGAAATTGAACAAATTTTAGATGCACCAACGGATGACTTACCACGACCAGCGGCCGAAGGTTTAGGAACGGTTGACGATTACTTAGAAGGCGCTTTAAAGTACACCTCATTCTTAGAACAAACAATCTCCACGGATTTAAGTGGGTTAAAGATTGTGGTTGATGCAGCCAATGGGGCGACGAGTGCGTTTGTTTCACAATTGTTCGCGGATTTAAATGTTGATGCAATTCAAATTAACAGTCAACCGAATGGTTTAAATACGAACCTTGATTGTGGTTCAACTCATCCTGAAGGCCTTCAAGCAGCGGTGGTTGAACATGGCGCTGATTTGGGGATTGCCTTTGATGGTGATGGTGACCGGTGTATCGCCGTTGATGAACAAGGAAACTTGATTGACGGTGATAAGATTATGTACGTTTGTGGTCAATACATGGAGGCTAATGGGCGGCTAAAAGAACATACCGTGGTAACAACGGTGATGAGTAACCTTGGAATGTACAAAGCCCTCGAAGCGAACGGTATGACGAGCGTGAAGACCAAGGTTGGTGATCGGTACGTGGTTGAAGCAATGAAGGAACATGGTTACAACCTCGGTGGTGAACAATCTGGGCACATTATCTTCCTTGATCACAATACAACTGGGGATGGGATGCTAACGGCCTTACAATTATTACAAGTTGTGAAGACGTCTGGCAAGACGCTCAGTGAATTAGCTTCCCCTGTCGTAACTTATCCGCAAGAATTAGTTAATATTACGGTTCAAGATAAGCAAGCGGCCCAACAAAATCCAGCGTTATTAGCCGTGATTGCGGAAGTTGAAGATGAAATGGCTGGCGATGGACGCGTGCTAGTTCGTCCAAGTGGGACCGAACCATTATTACGGATTATGGCCGAAGCCCCAACCGAAGAATTAGTTCATTACTACGTGGACAAGATTGCCAAGGTTGCTCGGGAAGTGTTATAAAATTAAATTAAAATCAGTGCGCTCCAACGTGATTGGGGCGCATTTTTTATTTAATTGGTCTACTATAACTAGACCAATTATGAGAATTGGTTTGACAAGATGCGATAATCCCCGTATTATGGGCTTGTTTACAAAATATACCAATTAATAATTACTAATTAGGAGGACGCACCGATGTGTGGAATTGTTGGGGTTACTGGGAGTAACCGCAGTGTTGAAATTTTAATTAACGGATTAAAGAGTTTGGAATACCGGGGCTATGACTCGGCAGGAATTTACGTTAATGATCAAAACGGCCATGACTACTTGGTTAAGCGCCAAGGACGAATTGCTAATTTAGAAAATGCTTTGACGGATGACGTGCAAGGGTTAGCCGGCATTGGGCACACGCGGTGGGCTACCCATGGGCAACCAAGTGAAACAAATTCACACCCTCACTACTCAAACGATAAGCGGTTCTATTTAGTTCACAATGGGGTGATTGAAAATTACGATCAATTAAAGCGGGATTACTTGAGCGAAGTAGACTTAAACAGTCAAACGGATACGGAAGTAATTGTTCAATTAGTGGCTTACTTCGTGAAGGAAAACCAAATGTCAACGAAGGCGGCTTTCTTGAAGGTGTTACGGCTAATTAGTAGTGACTCATCATACGCATTTGTCTTGATGGATCGCGAAGAACCAGAAATGTTATACGTGGCTAAGAACAAGAGTCCATTGTTAATCGGATTAGCTGATGGTTACAACATGGTCGGTTCCGATGCTATTTCCATGTTAAAGGAAACGAATCAATTCATGGAAATTGAAGATCATGAATTAGTCATGGTGACGCCTGACAATATCCAATTAGAAGATTTTGATGGTCAAGAACATCACCGGGACAGTTTCACCGTTGATATGGATGCTAACGCAGCGGATAAAGGGGCATATCCATACTACATGCTCAAAGAAGTTGATGAACAACCAGCGGTGATGCGGCGGATTGTTTCAGAATACTTTGACCAAGCGGGTAACCCAAGTGTTGATGAAGCCATCTTAGCTGAAATGGCCAAGGCTGATCATATTTATATCATTGGGGCCGGAACGAGTTACCATGCTGGTTTAGTTGGTGCGCGGTTATTAGAAAAGTATGCCCACATTCCAACTTCAGTAAACATTTCATCTGAATTTGCATATGATCGACCATTATTAAGCCAAAAGCCATTCTTTATCTTCTTATCACAAAGTGGTGAAACAGCTGATAGTCGGCAAGTCTTGGTGGATGTCAATGAACATCAATGGCCAAGTTTAACGTTAACAAACGTTGATAAGTCAACATTATCACGGGAAGCAACGTTTACGATGCTCTTATACGCAGGGCCAGAAATTGCCGTGGCTTCAACTAAAGCCTACACGGCGCAAATTGCGGTCGAAGCTGTCTTAGCGAAGGCGTTGGGAATGTACTTGGCTGATGACCAAGCACAGGCCTTTGACTTACGGGCTCAATTAGGGGCGGTTGCTAACGGGATGCAAGCCATCACGGATAGCAAAGAAGATTTAGAAGCCATTGCCGCGCGGTTCTTATCAAAACCACGCAACGCTTTTTACATTGGTCGGGGCTTAGATTGGACAGTTTCTATCGAAGCCGCCTTGAAGTTAAAGGAAATTTCGTACGTGCAAGCAGAAGGTTTTGCTTCAGGTGAATTAAAGCACGGAACGATTGCCTTAATTGAAGAAGGAACGCCAGTGATTGGGATTATTACGCAAGATCGGACTGCCGGTTTAACGCGGAGTAACTTAGAAGAAACGCAAGCGCGGGGGGCAAATGCCATTACGATTGTTGCCCGTCACTTAGCGCAAGATAATGATACAATCGTGATTCCTGATGTAGATGCGGACTTAACCCCATTGTTAAGTGTGGTACCGGCACAATTGTTAGCTTACTACACGAGTTTAGGGAAGGGCTTAGATGTTGATAAGCCACGGAATTTAGCGAAGTCTGTGACGGTTATGTAAAAAAACCAGAAAGTTATTGACAGCGCTTACATATGTGATAAGATTAGTGGTACAAGGATGGAAGTAACCACCTTGTATCAATTCTCTTTCTCTCTTATACCAATCACCGCTTGCGATAGCGGTGATTTTTTTATTAAGATTTTCTTAAGAGATTTTATAGAAACCAGGTGAAATCATGGTCGGAATTGGGACATTAGATATGATTGAGCAAATTACGCGCTTGGATGGATCAAAATATTATGAAATTGGGAATATGATTCATAATGGGCGAGCGGAATTAGCGGCAGAACGCGGTAAGATTAAAGAAGTACGGATTTTAAAATTAAATATTCCGCACTCACAAACCGTAATTAAATATGAGCAATATGTAAACGATAATTTTCAAACACCGGATGATTCATTAGAACATTGGGAAGAATGGGAACATTCCGAAGCTGCGCAACAGCTGATTACGACCATCTTACACGATAATCACATTGGCTAAGGAGGATGCAATGCAACAACCAACCAAACCACGCCGGCATGTGACCGGGGTTGATGGCTTACGGGCATTAGCCGTAATTGCTGTCATTATTTATCACTTAATGCCAAATGTAATTCCCGGAGGCTTTTTAGGGGTACCAATATTCCTATTAATCTCAGGATACTTTGTGACGATGCAACTAACAGCTGAATATGATCAAACCGGTAAAATGAATGTGCTTCATTTTTACCATAAGCGGTTTAAAAAGTTATACCCAACGTTAATTGCTATGTTAGTGGCCACGAGTGCCTATATTGGCTTATTCCAAAAAAACACTCCTGAAAGGCATTCGAGAAACCGTTTTAACGAACCTCTTATGGGTTTACAATTGGTGGGAAGTTGACCATGGTCAATCTTATTTTGACCGGTTTAACGGCGAATCGCCGTTTACTCACTTATGGACACTCGGAGTTGAAGTGCAATTTTATGTTTTATGGCCATTAATTTTATGGCTGTTATTCATTTTATTGAAACGTCAGCGGACGTGGGTTAAATGGATTGTCTTGGCCCTTGGAATTGCGTCCGCGGTTGAAATGGCGATTTTGTATGATCCGATGAATGTTAATCGGGTTTATTATGGGACTGATACCCGAGCCTTTTCATTGATGTTAGGGTCCTTCTTGGGGTTGATTTGGCCGTTGCGCCGGCTTAAAGCGAAGTTAACGTCGGTCGCTGCCGGAACGTTAAATGTGATTGGGATGGCGACGCTCCTAATTATGATTTGGGGCTTCTTTAATTTATCTGGGGAAGCTAGTGCTACGTATCATGGAGCGATGTTTGCCTATAGCTTGGTAGGAATGCTCCTGTTAGGGACGGTTGTGCATCCTGGGGCAGTTATGAATCGGGTGCTAACGAATCCGGTCTTTACGTGGCTAGGGCAACGCTCATATGGGATTTATGTCTATCAATTCCCGGTGATGATTTTTTATGAAACGGCCATTAAAGTTGGGAATGCACCAATTTTACATGCGGTAATTCAAACGGCGTTAATTTTGGGGATTAGTGAACTTTCTTACCGGTGGATTGAGCGCCCACTAGCCAACTATGATTGGACTACCCTTCCCCAAACTTGGCAGCGTCTGATTAGTGGGCAATGGAACCGAGGGTGGCTAACGATTACGCCAGTAGCCATCATGGTTATTTTAGCTGGTTGGGCCTTAGTTGAACCGGCTCCCAAACCAGTTAAATCAACGACGCAAGCGCGGATTACGAAAAATGCTAAGGAAACGGCTAAGCGCAACAAAATGATTGCTGAAGGAAAGACGCCGAAAGTCGATATCGATAGTGATGATGTTGAAAAGAAGTATAATTTAACGGCGAGTCAAGTTAAGCAATTGCAACAAATGCAAGTTACGGCGGTCGGTGATTCCGTGATGGTGGATGCCTCAAGTGATTTGCAAGAATTAATCCCGAAAGCCTATATTGATGGCAAGGTGGGACGCCAAGCCAATGAAGCGCCACAAGTCTTACAAAGTTTGGCGAACCAAGGTCACTTAGCTAATACGGTGATTTTGAATTTAGGGACGAATGGACCAATTACCGATGCCACGGTAGAGCAAATCATGGAGATTGTTGGTAAGAAACGGCAAGTTATTGGTTAACGGCCCATGTACCAACTCGGTCATGGCAAGATGATGTGAACAATACTATTAACGCGACGGCGAAGAAATACAAGAATGTCCACGTGGTTGATTGGCATGGTTTGAGTGATAAGCATGATGATTGGTTTGCTTATGATCACGTTCATATGGAAGCAAACGGGAATGTTCAATTTACGCGCCTAATTGCGACGCAGTTATTAAAGAAGTGAGGCTCATAATGACTAAGTTAATTGCATTAGATTTAGATCGGACGTTACTCAATTCAGCCAAAGAAATTAGTCCGCGAAATGAACAGGTGTTGAAGCAATTGCATCGCCAAGGGATGAAAATTGTTTTATGTACGGGCCGGCCGTTGAATGCCATTCGTCATTATTTAAAGCAATTGGGGCTCGATGAAGCTGAAGATTATACGATTAATTTTAATGGTGGTTCAGTAACGCATAATCGAACCAATACGTTTTTATTCCAACGGGGGTTAACGAAACAAACGCTAGCGCCATTAAATGAATTCGTGATGGCCCAACAATTGCCTTTAGATATCTTAGATTTTCAGCAGGTGTTTGAAATTGCCACAGGGCAACCATCGCTTTATCGTCAAACGGTAAAGGGGATTACCTTTAGTGATGTTAAGTTTGCGGAATTAGATCCAGATCACTTGTATAGTAAAGCGGTGTTAGCGATTGACCCAGCGAAAATGGCGACGGTTAAGGCAGCGGCATTAGCGACCGCAACGTTAACGGCGAACTTTACCATTGTTCAATCCCAACCGCATATCTTAGAGTTTTTGCCCAAGGGGTTAAATAAAGCGATTGGATTGCAAGCCTTAGTGGATCATTTTGGTTGGACGATGGCGGATGTGATGGCGTTTGGAGATGCTGACAATGACAAAGAAATGTTAATGGCGGCTGGCGATGGGGTGGTCATGGCCAATGGGTTACCAGCTGTTAAAGCGATGGCTGATCACGAAACGTTAACGAATGATGAAGATGGAGTGGCCGTTTATTTGGAACGGACCTTATTAGCTCACTAACTAATAACCGGCCTTAGGCTTGTCCTAAGGCCGGTTATTTATATAAGTCGAGGAGAATGAAGATGAAATTTGTGATTGCCCCCGATTCGTTTAAGGGGAGTTTATCAGCTTTTGAAGTTGCTAATGCGATGGCGGCTGGAATGCAACGCGTATTTCCAACCGCTACCTATGATTTAATTCCAATGGCGGATGGGGGAGAAGGTACCGTCGAGGCATTGGTACGAGCTACGAAGGGAAGGTTTTTGACGACACTGGTTCATAATCCTTGGGATGAATTAGTTCCGGCCCAATATGGGGTGTTAGGGGATGGACAAACAGCAGTAATTGAAATGGCCGCGGCCAGCGGCATTCAATTTATTACGGAACAAACGGCCAATCCCCTTGTAACAACTACTTATGGCACTGGTGAATTAATCAAGGCAGCCCTTGATCAAGGGGTGCAAGAAATCATCATTGGTCTGGGTGGGAGTGCGACGATTGATGGTGGATCCGGGATGGCGCAAGCACTCGGCGCTCGTTTATTAACGGCGACAGGGACTGAAATTCCTCATGGCGGTGGTGGGTTAAAAGAATTAGCGACGATTGATTTGACGGCGCTGGATCCGCGGTTGGCGACCACCAAATTAACGCTTGCGTCGGATGTGGTAAATCCGTTAATTGGGGAGCAAGGAGCGGCCGCGGTCTTTGGCCCTCAAAAGGGAGCGACCCCAGCGATGGTCAAAAGATTGGATGCCAATTTAACTCATTATGCTGAAGTGATTAAACGCGAATTAGGAAAATCAGTGGCACAACTTCCGGGGCTGGCGCCGCTGGTGGGCTCGGGGCGGGCTTGCTAGCGTTTACGAATGCTAACTTACAGTCAGGGATTGAGGTCGTATTAGCAGCGACTAATTTTAGGCAACGGTGTCAAGGTGCAACCTTGGTTTTGACAGGAGAAGGTGGGCTAGATTTTCAAACTAGCTTCGGTAAAGCACCGGCTGGAGTTGCGCAAGCCAGTAAAAGTGTCAATCCGCAAGTACCGGTAATTGCCTTGGCTGGACGAGTAGCTACTTCAGCGCGGGAGTTATATGTAACAACGGGGATTGATGCCATGTTTGCGACGCCAACGGGGGCAAAAGATTTACCAACGGCTTTGAAAGACGCCCGGGAAGATATTGCGCAAACGGCTGAAAGTATTGGTCGCGTCATCAAAATGATGACAAAATAAAACACAGTGGTTTCACTTGAAACAGCACTGTGATTAGAAGATAAAGATGAGTAGCGCGATTACAACGGTCACAATAATGATGGCGGTAATTAGCCAAGTGAGCGCGTGGGAATCGTCATTAGTGGTTGCAGGAGTGGTATCTTCTTGGACCCCAACTGGATAATCATCAAATTTAGTTGGGGTTGGCCCACTCGATTGGTTGGTAGGGCTAGCCGTCTTTGGTTGCGGTAAGGCAAAGCCACAATTAAAACAATTCGTGGCCCCGGGTTCGGTTTGGGTTCCACAGTTTGGACAAAATTTCATTTAATCGTACTCCTTTAAAATAATCCTATCAATTATTTTACCAGTATTATATGAGTAAATACGATGAAAAAGTAATTTGAAATCAAATTTTAATCTTCTCAGTTAAAATTAATAAATGTGATATAATGAACAAGTAGAAATGATTGGAGGGTCGCATCAATGACAGCAATACGCAGTGAATCTTTATATGTAAACCCAGAACGACGTATTTTGGTAATGAATCTAAATAAACAATACTATACCGGGGTCAACGAATTAGTAAGTAGCCCGGAATTTAAGCAATTGGTTGATTTATACTTAGCGTCTGACAATTTATTAACGACGTATCCAGAATATCATGACATAACAGCAACCGATTTCATTATTTTAATTAAACGCATTTTAGCGCATGATGAAACGGTCTATGAAAATATTAATCGTGATATTTTGTTAGCGGGAATTGATGATGCGTACACCTTCTTCCGGAGCTTTTTACGGGTGACGGTTACGAGTGGGTACAATCAAGTCATTGATAACAATTTCTTACAAATCGATGATCAATTAAATGATTTATTCCGTGATTTTTACCGGACGATTTCCGATGAAGTTCGCGGTCGAAAGGTTAATCGGTATCGACAATTAAATGCAGCTTCCAATGCAGCGTTGTTAATGAAACGGCGCCATTGGCCAATTCCAGCGGGTTACGAAGCGTTGGCGAAGATTAACTTCATTGATGTCGCTATGATTCGGCCACCGTTAATGATGCACACTCCAAGTAATAAGCGGGAAGGCGTGTTTAGTGCCACGAGCGTTAACCCTGTGACGAAATTTGCCGATCAAAGTGGAGAATGGTATTGTTATCCAGCTAAAATTGGGGAAAGTTTAGCTTATATTTACTTCCATGAAGACTTTATGGTTAGTGGGTTATCACTAACTAACTTGTTTGCGATGGCGCATGACTATGAGGTAGAAGGGAAGAAGCCAGACTTAATGCTGTTCTTCGGGCTTGACCACACTGAAAATGATGAAAGTCATTACTACTATGATGAAGCTAATGACATTTGGGTCGGTGAAGTGCCAAACACCACGAAAACGACGTATTTTGGCTACATGAAGAAGATGTGTTTGACGTTGCATAACTTGCACCAATTGAAAGCTGGGAAGTTACCAATTCATGGGTCGATGGTTCGGATTGCCTTTGCAAACGGCAAGACCAAGAACGTGGTTTTCTTTGGCGATTCCGGGGCCGGTAAGTCCGAATCATTAGAAGCACTCCAAGAAGTGGCCGATGACCAAATCGTGGATATGGAAACGATCTTTGATGATATGGGAAGTTTCACGTTAACCGGCGATCAAATTTATGCCCAAGGGACGGAAACGGGGGCTTTTGTACGCTTAGATGATTTAAGCAGTGCGGTGGCTTTTAACAACATGGACCGGGGAATTTACTTGAACCCAGAAATGAAGAATGCCCGGGTTATTATTCCGGTTACGAGCATTGCCAATGTCATTGCGCACCACCATATTGATATGTGGGTGTATGCCAATAATTATGATGATGCGATTGGGGTGCACCAATTTACTGATAAAGATGAAGCGAAGGCGGTCTTCGTGGCTGGGAAGCGTAAAGCCCTGGGGACGACGGATGAATCCGGCATGACAACCACGTTCTTTGCTAATCCATTTGGCCCAGTGCAAGAACCAGAGTTAACGCAACCAGTAATTGATGCTACCTTTGATAAGTTGTTTGATCAAGGTGTCTATGTCGGGGAAATTTACACCCACTTAGGAAATGATCGTTCGGCGGCGGCCTTACAAGACTCCGCACGAGCAATGTTGAAAGTTTTAATGGAACAATAGGCAACAAGTAAAAGAGGCGATTGAATATGCCACAATATTTCCATTACACTTCAGGAACCACAACGTTAATGCAACAATTGCTAACGGATTATCCAACGCGGTCATTGCAATTAGCCACTCTTCCGGGCCAACAACGGCAAGCAGTCCTTGAATTAACTAAGGAACCGGCAGTGTTTAAGACCCCGATTAGTTATCAAGTGTGGGGACAAAGTACCAACGCACAGTTACGCGGGGTGGTCCGCTTAGAAGTCTTTAAATTAAGTCCGGAGCAACGCAAGGTTTGGTTAGCCACCGTCCAAAGCTTATTAGCGAGTCCAGTCGCTGGTTGCTGGGGAATCTGGTGGTTACAAGATTTACAGGATGCAAGTAACGTCGCGGTGATGACGGCATGGCCGGATGAAACCAGCTTACAAGCTTGGCAACAAAGTTCAGCGCACCAAAATTTGGCCACCTTTAATGATCATGTGGCTAAAAATATGGATCAATTATATTACCATCAAGATTTTCAATTAAATTAAAACAAGCTCCAAGTCATTGGCTTGGAGCTTGTTTTTTATTCTGTTACTGGTTCAGGTTTAATAAAGAAACCGACGATAATAACTAAAAGAGTGACGATAAATGGGAAGAAGGCCCATGGAATGAATTTAAGTGGATCAATTTGGAGAGCGGTGGCAATGAAGACGCCAGAAACACTCCAAGGGATGATGGCATTCACGGCGGCGCCGGCATCATTTAGAATCCGGGCTAGGTGATGAGGAGCTAAGTTTAGTTTGTTAAAGGATGGTAAGAATGATTGGCCAGGTAAGATAATGGCGAGGTAGTGTTCCCCAACAATTGCATTCACTCCGATACAAGTAATGGCGGTGGCGAGGGAAATGCGACCGGCCGACTTAACAATCCCCGTTAAGTTAGTAATGATGGTATCAATAATTTTAAAGCGAATTAATAATCCCCCAAGAGCTAAAGCGAAGATGATTAAGGCTAGCGACGTTAACATGCTGCTAATGCCACCTTTGGACAAGAGGGTATCAATGGTGTGATCCCCAGTATGAGAAACGTAACCTTTCATAATGGTATCCGTAATGGTGGTAATGTTAGTTTGTGGTGCGTGGAACCAACCTAATCCGACGGCAAAGAGTGATCCTAACCCTAAGGATGGAATCGCGGGAACTTGGAAAATGGCTAAAATAATTAATAAGACAACTGGTAATAAAGCCCAGCCTGAGACCCAGAAACCATTGGCTAAGCCATGCATCATTTGGTGAACGGCAGCGAGGCTAACTTGTTTGGAAGTCAGTCCTAAACATGTGTAGAGGATGAAACAAATCACCCACGCTGGTAAGTCGGTAATTAATAAGGAGCGGATGTGTTCGTAGATATTAATACGACTGACGCTGGCGGCCAAGTTCGTTGTTCCGGAAAGTGGTGAAATGTTGGAACCACAAAAAGCTCCGGAAACAATGACCCCAGCGGTTAAACCAGGATTAATTTGGAGGGTTGCTCCAATCCCGACGAAAGCAATTCCCATCGTTGAAACGGTAGTGAAGGAACTCCCACATGCCACCCCAACTAAGGTACAAACTAAGAAGACCGTTGGTAAGAAGAATTTGACGGAAATAATTTTAAAACCAAAGTACATGATGGTTGGAATGGTGCCGGAAAAAATCCAGGTCGCAATCAAGACCCCAATCGATAAGAAGATGATTAAAGGATCGACGCCGGCTTTTAGCCCATTACGCATGCCGTCCATGATGGTATCCCATTTAAAGCCACGGAGTTTGCCGTACAAAGCTAGAAAGACGAAAGAAATGAAGAGCGGGGCTTGGGGTTCTTGGTGTTCAAAAATAATTAAAAAGCCTAAAATACATAAAATTACGAATAAGACCACCGTACTTTCCCAAAAACTTAAGATGGGTTCTGGGCGATCGGTATGGCGTTTAAATAGTGACATGATTTACCTCCAAAATAAAAATCCTAACTAATTGGCGACGAGGCACCAACTAGTTAGGATGGATTATGACCAAGTGATTAACTTAGCCTCCGTTAACTTCCGTTAGATATGATTAACCTAGCGTACTTAACTTTACCGCCTGACCAGGGCCGAACGTCGCCGTCCGTCCCTGAGTGACGAACCGCTGCTTAAATTGTCATGCGGTAATAATAAGTTGGTGTGTTAACGAATTGCTTAGTAATCATCTTACTTGATCCTTTCTTGTTAATAGCTTGGTTATATTAAAACACTCTCATTTTAGTTCGTCAATCCCTAATTTGAATTTAATTTTCCTGTTCGTCCCAAAATAAATCATTTAAAGTGACATTGAGAGCGTGGCAAATGGCTAAACAGAGGTTAATCGTCGGATTATAGTCGCCTTTTTCAATCGCTGAAATGGTTTGCCGGGTAACTCCCACCCGGTCGGCTAAAGCTTGTTGCGAAAGGTCACAACGCGCCCTGGCCGCTTTTAAGCGGAGATTTTTCATGATTAATCATCCTCCCGTTGGTCAAAGATTTTGCGTAGTAACATGACAAGGAAGAGGATGGTGATGACGATTGTGAGTAAGATTGAATCCCATGAATCACTAACTGAAACGCCGTTACTTAGGTTGATTATGATTAAGCCCCATAAAAACAGGGCCATGCCACCCATAAACCAAGTTAATAATTTTTGTTGGCCAGGGGTTTTATTAACGGCGAAGTAGCCACCGTGCCAAATAATATCAATGGTTGCAACTAATTGCATGAAGGCAAAGAGACCGAATAAGAGAGGCGCGACGGTGAGTTGATGGGGCCACCAACCGGCGTAATTAATCATGGCCAAGACAACGATTAAAACGAGGGTACTGGCATAGGCATGGCGGAAGGCTTGATTGCGAATGTGGGTTTGACGTTCGTCGAATTTTTGTTGCTTGCCGCCCCAGTAGGCGAGATAGATACCGGTTAATAAAGAGATGAGTAATAAAACAGCTTTAAATGTTTGCATGATAAAGACCTCCTTTGATTTATCATCATTGTAAAACTTAGTATTATTTATGTAAAGTATATTTTACATAAAGAGTAAAAAAGTTACCGACTAAGGAGGAGGTAGACTTGCGTAAACTACGCAAATAATTGGTAATGAAAAAGACCAAGTAGTCAGTGACTACCTGGTCTTTAACCAATGGAGATGAAAGTCACGAACTAGTTACAGCAACTTTGTGAGATGATACAATTCTAGTAGATAAGGAAAAGGTATCAGAAATTGTAAGAAATTCAGGGATTGATATCAGAAAAGCCGGTATTGGAGCATTAGGTAATAACACCCGCCAGGCCGTTTGGTCAATGGTAGCAATGGATGTTGGAATTGACGGCTTTATAAATAAAGATCTAGGTTACGTAGTATTATTTAATCGGGGAAAGTTGGTGATTTTAGATGATTGATTTAAAAAGTAAATTAAATGAATTAACTGCTTTTCAAATCGAAGAAATAATGAGCGGGGCCATTGATTTGTTTTGCGATAAAAATGGGAAGCTATTGATGAAAGTGTCTGAAATACAGGACAAGATTAATGACCTTGATGATTATTTGATTTATCTATGGGATCCTAATTCTGATGATTATGATATTGATGTAGTGAACGTTTTAAGTGATGACAAAAAAGAACCGTTGAAAAAAACTTATTATTAAAGTTATGGAACGATTAAATTATATTAAAACGTCTGCCAAACGGTAGTCGTTTTTTAGTAATGATGCAGACATGAACCAACTTAATTCTGTTGTTTATGCTAAACGGCAATAACCATAATCTCATAGGTAGAAACTAACCCCTCAGCCATATTGGTCGAGGGCTTTTTTAGTGCAACAAACGTGCAACAAAATTACACGATGCCACGTTATTTAAAGATTAAGGCAATAGGAAAACCGCCACCAATCAACGTTTGTTGCTGGTGACGGTTTGCCGTGTTCTTGTGATTATGGATGGAGATGAGGGGAATCGAACCCCTGTCCGAATATATCGCCATTCTAACGTCTACGTTCATAGATTAACAATTTAAAGTTCGTTAGCCAAAGCGCCGCTAATCAAGGCTAGCATGACTAACTAGTTGGCAAAAAACTCTTCTTAACTATTCCAACTGCATAGTTAAGCGTAGGTCACTAATTAAATGAAACCCAAAACCGCACCATGACCGAGCCCAGCTTGGATTTACGCCTGCTGGTGTTTAGGCAGCTAATGCGTAAGAGTTTGAATTATTGTTTGCAGTTATAATTTAAAACTGAGCGTTTTTACGAAGACGCAACCTTCGAAACGCAGTTAGAACTCGAACTATACCCGTCGAATCCAAAAACATCCCCGTTTATTGGACCATTATAACGCATTTTTATAAAAAGTGGGGGAATATTCACATTAAATTGTGAATTTGTCCGGATTTATGGTTATAATAAGAAAGCGAATTAAGATTATTAAATAAAGGAGACACCAAATGCGAATTTTGATGGTCGAAGATAACCCATCAGTAACGGAAATGATGGGAATGTTTTTTAAAAAGGAAAATTGGGATGTTACGTATGCTAATGATGGTGAAGTAGCAGTTGAAACGTTTGCGAATGCTGTACAACCATTTGATATGATTTTGTTAGATTTAAATTTACCGAAAAAAAGATGGGATGCAGGTTTCAGCTGAAATTCGGAAGATGTCCCCAACGGTGCCAATCGTGATGTTAACGGCGCGGTCATCCGAAAGTGACCAAGTCTTAGGATTGGAAATGGGAGCGGATGATTATGTAACGAAACCATTTAGTCCGATTACGTTAATTGCCCGCTTGAAGCGTTATATCGCCGGACGCAATTAGTGCAACCAGAAGCAGAACCAGTTGCTGACGGCTTGTTTGACGTTCAAACGGAAAACTTTAAGTTAAATACGAAGACCCGCGAAGCTTATTTAAACGAAAAATTAATTCATGACTTAACCCCAAAGGAATTTGATTTGTTACGGGTGATGGCAATGAAACCAAAGCAAGTCTTTACGCGGGAACAATTGTTAGAACAAGTTTGGAACTATGAATACATGGGTGATGAACGGACGGTCGACGCCCACATTAAGAAGTTACGGCAAAAGATTCGGGCAGTTGGTCCGCAAATCATTCAAACGGTTTGGGGAGTGGGATATAAATTTGACGATTCTGATGCTAAGTAAACCAAGGAGTAAGTAATAATGCGGATGTTGTATAAGCAAATGCTTGCTTTTACCATGGTCATTATGACGATGGTGATTATGATGTTAGTAGCATTTATTAGTAACAATGAATCGCGCATGTACCAATCAACTTGGGCCCGCTTAGCACAAGATACGCAAGTCATTGTTAAATCATCAATTCAATATCAAGATCATCAATTAGTGATTAACCCAATTAGTATGCAAGCCCAAGGGCAGATTTTGGATAATCAAAAGGTTGATGTGGTGATTTATAATGCCAAACATCGATCAATTTACCATACGAATGGATTATCATTATCAATTTCAAAAAAAGCAATGGCAACAATTAGAAGCTGGGCAATCGGTTTATCAACGCATTGTTCAGGCTAGTGATAATCATCGCTTAGCTAAAAATGAAGTTAAGTTAACTGGTTATGCTAATCATACTCAACGAGCTAAGTTAAAGCACCAACGCGTAACGGCAGTTTTACGGCCGTATTTTTATCATGGTAAGTTAGTGACGGTGGTGGCCGCCGTCACGAATTTAAATCAGCTCCGGCAAGAAAATCATAAAATTTTATTAACGATGGTTAATGCAATGTTGGCGGGTTTAATTGTCGCATTAATTGTTAGTTATTGGATTGCCCGGTCGATGAGTCGGCGGATTACTAAGATTCGGCAAGCTACAAAACAGGTAACGGCGGGTGATTATTCAGTTAATTTGGCCTTGCCAGGAAATGACGAATTCTCGGCGCTCAGTAATGATTTTAATGAGATGACTAGCACTTTAAATGCTCAACGAACTGAAATCAGTGCGCAAGAAGAACGACGCAATAGCTTGTTAGCCAATGCTGCGCATGAATTGCGGACGCCATTAACAACGATTAATGGTTTGATTGAAGGAATGCAATATGGGGCGATTGAACCGGAAGATTATGAACAAAGCCTGGGTTGATGGCTCAAGAAACGCAACGCTTAATTCGGTTAGTGAATGAAACGTTGGATTTTGAAAAGGTACGGACGAACAAAGTGGCGTTGGTGCCGGAAGAATTCGATGCAAGCGTGATGTTGCATAACCTAGTGACGCAATTAGGGAAAAAGGCTAAAGCTAATGATGATGAAGTGATTTTGAAGACGCCAGCTAAATTAATGATGTACGCCGATCAAGATCGCATTGTGCAAATTTTATTTAACATTTTACAAAATGCAATCCAATTTACCGAACATGGGCAAATTACAGTCCAAGGACGTGAAACAACGACTGGAATTGAATTTGAAATTCAAGATACGGGGATTGGGATGACTCAAGCGCAAATTGACCAAATTTGGGAACGCTTCTACAAGGCGGATCCATCGCGGATGCGGACCCAATATGGTGAAACGGGGCTGGGAATGTCAATTGTCCGGCACTTAGTGGAATTACACCATGGTAAAGTAACTGTTACAAGTCAACCAAATCAAGGGACGACGGTGACGGTTTGGATTCCAAAAGTTGATCACAATTAAATAAATTTAGAAAACGGATACAAAAGTTGGGTGTAAACGCTTGCGTATCCGTTTTCATTTTAGTATAATAAGTATCTAATTGAGAAAGAGAGGATTCTATAAGGATGAGTTATTTAATTGGATTAATTCCAGCGTTAGCCTGGGGGATTATGCCACTATTGGCAACGAAGGCCGGTGGAACAGAAAAACACCAAATCTTCGGGATTGGTTCGGGGGCGTTATTAGTGGCAATTGTGACGCAATTAGTCATGCGGCCCCATGTTTCAGTTGAAATTTTTATCTTTGCATTAATCTGTGGGATGCTTTGGTCAACGGCGCAAGTTGGTCAATTCATTGCGATGAAGAAGATGGGGGTTTCCAAGGCGATTCCTTTATCAACGGTGTTCCAATTAGTTGGGAACTCAATTATCGGAACGTTAGTCTTTAAAGAATGGGACACGGTTCGGTCAATTACCGTTGGGTTCATTGCTTTAGCCGTAGTGGTTATTGGAGCCCTATGTACGTCAGTAGTTGATAAGGATGCTGCTGATAAAGTTGGAGCGGTGACGGTAAGCAACGTCTTATTCTTATTGGTAAGTACGATTGGTTACTGGATTTATTCTGCCTTTCCTAAAATTCCGTTCTTATTAAATGCCAAGCCAGAAGGATTATTCTTCCCACAAGCTTTGGGAATTTTCATTGGGGCGGTCTTATACCAATTATTTACCGGTCAAATTAAGTCCTTTAAGGATCGGGAACAATACACGAACATCATTGCCGGGGTTGCGTGGGGATGTGCTGCCATTGCGTACATCTTTGCTGGTCGTGATTTAGGGGTTAACGTGGCCTTTGTCTTGACGCAATTGAATGTGATTATTGCTACATTAGGTGGAATTATCATCTTACATGAACATCACAGCAAGCGTGAAATGAAGTACACTGTGTTAGGGATTGCTTTAATTGTAATTGGTAGCATTATGACGATTGCTGCTTAATAAATAGGTCGTGAGCCACGCATCAGGGAAGCCGTGGCCTAACGTAGACAAGGCGTTGGCACTATCTATGCTAGGGTCGGCGCCTTTGTCATAGTTAGGCACTAGGCTTCCGCGTGGCGAACGTAGTTACATCCAGGTCGTGAGGCGGACGAAAAAGCCACCTTATCATAACGTTGAAACTGGCGTTGGCGGATAGGATATCCGTCGGCGTCAGTTTTGCGTTATGACTTGGTGGCTGTCCGCCGAACGTAGTTAGAAATAGGTCGTGAACTCAGCTATCAAAGCGCCTGTTGGCGTAACGATACAAATCGCGGCGGAACTGATGCAATCAGGTTCGGCGTGATTTTGAGTTAGGCACTAAGGCGCTGCTGAGTGAACGAAGTTAATAAATAGGTCGTGAACCGAGCAGTAAAAGCGACGATTGGCTAACTTGGAAACACCGCTTGGCGTGGTAACACGGCGAGCGGTGTTTTAATTTTGATTGAAAAGGGTTTCAAAACACGGTATGATAATCACAAACAAACGAAAAGAGGGCGACAAAATGGCACATGTTTCATTTGACGCAAGCGCATTAAAGCAATTTGTACACGACAACGAATTAAGTGAAATTCAAGCGATGGTGAACGCAGCCGATTCACAATTACGTGAAGGTACGGGGGCGGGCGCTGATTTCCGGGATTGGTTACACTTACCAACGGAATATGACCAGGAAGAATTTGCGCGGATTCAAGCAGCCGCTAAGCAAATCCAAAGCGATTCCGATTTCTTAGTGACGATTGGGATTGGTGGTTCCTATTTAGGAGCCCGGATGGCACTCGACTTCTTGCATGATAGCTTCTACCTAGCCCATGCGGACAACGATGATCAAACGATGGTTGTCTTTGCTGGGAACTCATTAAGTTCAAGTTATTTACAAGATTTAATTAACTTAATTGGCGACAAGGACTTCTCAATTAACGTGATTTCGAAGTCCGGAACGACAACGGAACCATCAATTGCTTTCCGGATTTTCCACGAAATGTTAGTTAAGAAGTATGGTGAAACCGAAGCTAACAAGCGAATTTACGCCACAACGGATAAGGCCCGGGGCGCCTTGAAGACGGAAGCTGACGCCAATGGCTGGGAAACGTTCATTATTCCAGATGGTGTTGGGGGCCGGTTCTCAGTCTTAACAGCGGTTGGTTTATTACCAATTGCCGTTTCCGGCGCTGACATTGAACAATTAATGGCCGGAGCAGCGAAGGCTGAAGCAACCTATGTTGATCCCGATTTAACGAAGAACGAAGCGTACCAATATGCCGCCTACCGGAACATTCTTTACCGGAAAGGTTACACGACGGAATTATTGGAAAACTACGAACCAAACATGGCGATGTTAGCCGAATGGTGGAAGCAATTAGCTGGTGAATCTGAAGGGAAAGACCAAAAGGGAATTTACCCATCCAGTGCGAACTTCACCACGGACTTGCACTCCTTAGGTCAATACATTCAAGAAGGTCGGCGGAACTTGATGGAAACGGTTGTGAAGTTAGATCAACCGAACCACGATCTTAATGTGCCTGGGGCTGCCAATGATTTAGATGGTTTAGGCTACTTAGAAGGCAAGAGTATTGACTGGGTCAACACACAAGCTTACCGGGCCGTGGTGGCTGCACATAATGAAGGTGGCGTACCAGTAATGACGGTCCACATTGACAAGGAAGATGAATTTACCTTAGGTTACTTAATTTACTTCTTTGAAGTGGCGATGGGAATTTCTGGTTACTTAAACGGAATTAATCCATTTAACCAACCAGGGGTTGAAGCATACAAGACAAATATGTTTGGTTTACTTGGCAAGCCTGGTTTTGAAGAAGTTGGTGACAAATTACGCGCCCAAATGAACGATTAGCCACCTTACAACAACAACGTGACCAAATCCAGCGTCAATTAGTTAATCTGTTAATGACGACGGTGGGGTTACGAGTGATAAATTTAGTTTTCAACCACCCCGTGATTACTTGGATGAGTTGGGGAACCGGGGTATATTGTGTTGGCTTGATAATTCAATGGCTAATTTGGACGTGGTTAATTAAGCAAGCAAAAAGCGGATC